>CAZIDN010000010.1:0-78103 GCA_964537875.1 uncultured Eubacteriales bacterium | reverse complement strand
ATTACCTTTTTTCGACTATCTCAAGATTTACTCTCTTTTTCAGTTTCATTCCAGCGGCACCGAGAATAATTCTGATAGCCTGAGCGTTTCTTCCCTGTTTTCCAATAACCTTGCCTATATCTTCCGGGGCAACCTCTAATTCAATGATTGAGCTCTGTTGCCCGTCTAATTGGGAAACCTTCACTTTGTCCGGGTTGTCTACTAATGATTTAGCAATCAACTCGACGAGTTCTTTCACTGGTACCTCCTTTAATACATAAATTGTTTTTTTCCGCTTTTGAGCATTTCTTTCTTCTCAACCGTCTTTCCTGGGGGGAGTGAATTCACGTCAATATCTTTTGAGCCCCAACTTTCCAATTTTCTCAAGAATGAGCTAATAAAGCAATGCAAAAGTCACTGACCCTTCAGCCCTGCCGGCCCCTTCCCGGCATCCTCAACCTCGGGAATACCGCGGTCGGCGTCTTTCCCCAAGTTGAGGAATATCTTGTCAAGCTCTATGGCTTCGCCTATTTTCACTCCAAATTCATTTTTGTTAACAATGTCTTGAATCTTAAATCGAGTAAACGGGGAACATTCCCTAGGGTATCATTCCATAAGGTGGGAAGTCAGTAAACGTTCTTTAAAACTTAAATCCAGGATATAGAATTAACTACTTAGAAAAGGACTTTAGTTTTCGACTGTATTTAGAATGCTTTAGTTTTCTTATCGCTTTTTCTTGGATTTGCCTTATTCTCTCGCGTGTAACCTTGTATTGCTGTCCGACTTCTTCTAGGGTATGCTCGTTGCCGTTTCCCAACCCAAATCTCAGTTTTAAAATATTTGCTTCTCTCTCGGTGTGAGCATTCAAGGCTTCCTCAATTTTCTCTTTCAAATCCATATTGATGACCTCATCGACAGGCGAGAGGGTATCCTTATCCTCGATAAAATCATTCAGCTGACTTTTTTCTCCTTCTCCTATAGGGGTCTCGAGGGAAAGGGGCATTTGGGCAATTTTCATAATTTTATGCACCTGATGGACGGGCAAACCCATTTTTTTCGCAATCTCTTCATCCGTTGGTTCTCTCCCTTTTTCCTGGAAAAGGTTTCTTGAGACTCTATTTAATTTATTGATGACTTCTATCATATGCACCGGGACCCTTATCGTCCTTGCCTGGTCAGCAATTGCGCGTGTTATTGCCTGTCTTATCCACCAATGGGCATAGGTTGAAAATTTATACCCTCTTTGGTATTCAAATCTATCCACGGCTGTCATCAAGCCTATGTTTCCTTCCTGGATCAAATCAAGAAACTGGAGTCCGTAGTTGCTGTACTTCTTGGCTATGGAAACCACGAGTCTCAAGTTGGAGTTGACTAATTTTTTCTTCGCTCGATCGCAGATCTCCTTTCCTTTGGCGATGGTTTGGAATGTCTTTCTTGATTTCTGCGAATCAAAACCGATCTCTTTCTTGTTTAATCTCAGAAGCGTGTCGATTTTCTTGATTCTAAGTTTCAGCTCCTCTCCTTCTTTCTTGCCCTTAGCGCTAGTTAAAAGAGCATTCAATTCTTGTTTACTCGTTTCTAATTTGTCGATGCCCTTAAGTTTTTCATTGAGACTCTCGGCAATTTTTTCTCTGTAAGCAGAGTGGATATTCAATTCCTTGATGAGACGACTCATATTAACGATGAGACGCCCGCGTGCAACCGCATATTTCTCTGATACAGGAATTTTTTCTAAGTGGGTGCTTAACTTTCTTGTTTCATTGATTATGGCTAGAATCTTCTGCTTTTTTTTCTCAAGTATTCCTCTTGCGAATTCCTCTTCAATGGAATCGAACAAAGCAAAGATGATTTCATCATCTTTATCCAGTTTCTCCAGTGAAAGAATTTCATTATGGATAAATCGTGTTTTTGAAAGGGCTTTAATGACTATCTCTTCTCCCCTTTCAATTTCCTTTGCTAGGACGATTTCTTCTTTTCTTGTCAGCAGCGGAATTCTACTCATTTCTTTCATGTAGATTCTGACGGGATCCGTTGTTCGCTCCGATTCCTCGAGCGAAATGATTTGGATATCACTTCTATTAGAGCGAACTCTTCCAGGTTCGTCGAAAACTTTTATCCCATGATCATTGGCTGCCATATTCAATCCTTCAATACGACAAGACCGGAATTGCTAGGCAACTAACTGTCAGGTAGAATCTTCCTTTCTTTTGATCGGAATAATAGGTATGTTTACGAATTTTTAGGTGCAAATGGGCAAACCAAACAACCTCTAAATATGCTGTAATGAAAAAATTGATTGTGATCTTGAATATCCGAGCGCCGCTTATCAGAAGCGTCTTCTCCCCCCAAATCCACCTCCACGGTCGTCACTGCGAGGGCGAGCCTCGCTGACCTTAAGAGTGCGCCCCTTCAAATCTTTGCCATCAAGCCCGGAGATTGCGGACTGGGCTTCGGGACCGTTTGGCATCTCCACAAATCCGAATCCCCTCGAATCGCCGGTGTACTGATCTTTGATGATTTTAACAGATCCAACCTGCCCGAAAGCTTCAAAAGCATGTCGCAAATCTTCTTCAGTAGCCTCTCGCAATAAATTGCCTACATAAATATTCATTCTGGCTTCCTTATAATATTGGACTTTTAATAAGGGAGGGAAACAATTTTTTTTATTGAAATTTTCCCTGATCCCGCGTTATTCCTGCCTGCTCTTTCAAATGAAAATGTCTCTTCAATCTCACCGTGTAAGTAATAATAGCAAAGGAAAGCTTCTACGTCAATGAAAATTGGGGACGTTCTCTAAAGTACCTCTCTCTAGCTACTTTTCCTCAGCTTCATCAGCAAGATCATCGTCCGATTCTTCTTCCTCTTCTTCTTCAGAGCCTTCTTCGTCCTTCTCCGACTCGACCTTCTCTGCTTCCTCTTCAGTCTCTCCTTCTTCGTTCTTTAATTCTTGGCTGATTAAAACCTCATCCTTGACATCATGAGCTTCTTTTTTTGACCTGACGAGATCAAAGCCGATTACACCTTGCTCAATTTCTTCCTGCGCGATCCGTATAAGGTTTCTAAACTTTGACTTTATTTTTGGCTTCGCCCCGTAAAGCAGCTGCTTGGCTCTCTTTGAGGCAATAATCACAAATCTGAATTTACTATCAATCTCTTTAGAAAATTTCAAATATGATCAACTCGTCGGACAGGAATATCGTTTAACTGATTTGATATGAATATATTTAACACTATAAACCATAAAAATTCAACAACTTTTCATTTCATCCTAGTGTACTGTCTCACAAATATCTTTACATATTTTTCAGGCGAAATCAGGCCGAATTTATGAAAGGAAATACTGAGACGCTACACTAGGAGTTAATGAGGTTGATAGAAATCGAGGAAACGGAAAATTTTATCGTTTAGATCCGGCGTTAAGTATTTTTGAAATTGAGAGCAGAGAGTGTTACTGGCTTCTTTCAGAGGAACAATTGAAAAAGCTGGCCTCGAATATCAATTTGACCTCAGATAGCCTTGAACATTTTCCGGACGACGATAAGGGATATTTTGAATATCCAATTGGAGTGAAACTCAGGAACCTGTTTATAACTTCAGAGGAACAGTGGCTTGGTTATTACATGTTTGAGTGGTATAAGAGGGGATAGTCAATAGAAAAGGCGGACTGGGTAATAGCTGATATGGCTTGATGTGATAATTGTTCGGCGTGTTAGAAGTTACAATAAAGAGGCGAGCGGGAAGTCAGAGGCACTTGGGCATAGCTTCCCGGTAAATAGCGGGACGCAAACGCGGATAATCGAAATGCAGGGATTACCTAATTTATTAGCCGTTTGCGTCCTTTTCAGGCCTTTTTTCGACGATTTTTCTCGTCAAGGTTTCGCTTTCAATCCACTTTACTGTAAGGTCAATTAGAGCTTTCAAATCTGATAGGTCTTTATCCTGCCATTTTTTAAAGTAGCAGATCTCGCCATTCCCTAACCATGTCACTTTTTTCGCGCAATCTTTTATCCTCTTGTCATCAATAAACTCTGCGATACATTTGCCGAGGGATTTATTTTCTACGGCTTCAAACTTTTCACCTTTTTCCCTAATTAAATAATCCTTGATTAAAAATTCGAGAGCTTTTCTGTAGCCAGGCCCGCAAATTTCCATAAGCCTTCTCTCTTCGGCTTCTTTCGCTTCATTGAAGATGTTACATAAATTAAGGGAAATTTTTTCTATTGTTTCTGAAAATTCCTTTTTTTGAATTTCATAAGGAACGCTTCTGATATAATTGTATATAGTTTTAGGTTTTTCGGAGCTGCTCTCGACTGAAGAAGTGTAATAAGAAATAAAAAAATTTCCACAACTTTCGAAAGGACACATAAATATGGCTTGGATTTTGGGATATTTAAACCATCCGCTTTTGTACTCCGGCTTTATCCCCTTATGACAGAACGGACAATTATCTGGAAGTTTATCAATTGGGCGTGCTGTAGTCGAAATCGTTAGGCCATGCTGATATTCAACATTAATTTTTACTGACATAATGTTCCTTTTAAAACATTAACATAATCCTGAGGAAATTTCAATTTTGGGGTTTTTAAAATCTCTCTTCAGTGAATAAAAAAAGGATCGTGTGCCGTTTAATTCATGAATTTATGGATCGCCTGCTTAATATCACGCCGGTATTCCGCGAGTGCCGCCTGACGTTTGGCCGCGAGGCAATGAATTTCTTTTAGTTCGTCCTGAAATGCCTTTGATTGGAATTCCTCCAACTGCGCCCTGGTCTGCGGGTAAACTTTATCGATAAACTTAAGACCCCCTCTTAAGATGGCCTCTTTTCTATTGGTCGAAAACTCCTTCCGGGTTAGTTCATTTTGTGCGACTCTAACCGCAGCCAACTTGGCCCTCAAATCCTTTAGCCGCTCAGTGATCCTAGGCCTGCAAGACAAGGCCCTTTCCATGTCGGACGAAAAAAAATCTTTTTCTTTTACATCTTTCGTAGTTTGTTCCTTTGATTCTTTTGAAATTGCACGATTCGTTTTGCCTTTCAATTCAAATAAGGCTCTCTTTACGGCCCAAGAAATCGCTTCCTTGAACTTGTCGCTTTTCGGGTATTCCAAGGCCGTTTTTTGCTTCATGGCCTGCCTCCTTTCCACTTTCCATTATCCTTAGAGTCGCTCCCCGAGTTGTCAAAAGTTTGTTAAGACCCGCATGACGAAAATATCCCTATCCAACTGCCTGGCAAAAGAATAACACCAATGGAAAAGGAAATCAAATAGGGGCGCATATGCTTGGATTTTAATATCGCGCATTAGAGAGGGCTTGTCTCACGCGGCTTCGCGTGATGGGGGAGATGGGTGGGGCAATTTAAATTAAGAGTTTGCTTTTCGGATGTGGTGGCCGAGTCAGCCTCGAAGTGATCAAGAAGATGAATCCGAAAAAAATCGGCATCAACACCTCTCCGCTCTGGGATTACGGAGATCATTTGACGGCCGGACTGAAAGACAAGCTGGTCGGCGCCCTCGGCCCCGAATACGCCAAAAGGCTGGTCTCCGCCGACCGGTTGCAAGTTCGCCGACGGACATCAGAAGACGCTCTTGTTGATCAAGTAGGGATCTTGGAAACCGGGTCCATTTTGGCCTCCACCTCCATTGTATGAAATGACTGCTTTGGGCGATGAATCTTCCCTCTTGACCACGCAGGGGATATATGACCGGCCGCCCGGCGAGATCAAGGAAGCGTTGTGCCCTTGCGGCGAACAGGGGAAGCACCTCCAAATATGTGATTTCAAAGAGATGTCGGAATCGCCCCCGAGGCCCCCTAGTGGAGGGGGGCCCCGTCGGCTTTTCGACGGGGGGAACCGACGGGACTGGTTCCCCAGGGGCCCGGGGGCGATTCCGGCACCTATAGAAAATTACACAAACGGAGATGCTTACGCGAACAGGAAAACGATTGCGCGGCGGGGCACGATGCGAGATAATCAAAAACACTCGCGCTTTGAATAAGGAGGCTCGATGACAACCCGCCAACCTTCATCCCGTCGCTGGATCCTTCCGGCACTTGCCGCCGTCATCTTCGTCCTGGTCGCCTTCGCCGCCGAGGACAAAGCCGACCTGGACATGGCCAATAAAATCCGCTTCGAAGGGCTGAAACACAGCCAAGTGGCCAAGCTGGCCGCTTACTTATCCGATGTCATCGGCCCGCGCCCGACCGGCTCGCCCGAGATCGACAGGGCCAACAAATGGGCCGCGGCCAAGATGAAGGAATGGGGCATGACGAATGTCGCCCTCGAGCCCTACGACGATTTCGGCGTCGGCTGGGCCCTGCGCTACGTGTCGGCCCATCTCCTCCGGCCCCACTACGCGTCGCTTATCGCCATCTCGGTCGAATGGGGCTCGAGCACGAAGGGCCAGATCACGGGACAGCCAGTTTATGTGGATATCAAATCCAAGGCCGATTTCGCCAAATACAAAGGCAAGCTCAAGGGCAAGATCGTCCTCTATCAGCCGCCGAGGCCGGTCCCGACCCAGTTCACGCCCGACGCCCGACGTCACGATGCCGAGAGCCTAAAAGGGCTCGCCGAGACTCCTGTCCAAACGAAGATCCCGCCTGACCCCAACTATGTCCGCGGCTTTGCCGACGACCTCGAGGACTTTTTCCGGGTCGAGGAAATCGGAGTGCTCGTTTCGTCGAGCGGGGCGCGCCTCCGCGAATACGGGACGGTCCTGGCCAGCGGCGTGCGGCAAGCCCGCGATCCGAAGCGGGCCCGCCCCCTGCCCGAGATCATCCTCGCCGCCGAACACTATAACCGCGTCCATCGCATCATCGAGGAGTTCAAAGAACCGGCGGTCATGGAAGTCGAGGTGCGCGCGGAGTTCTACGACAAGGACCTCCGCGGCTACAATGTGGTCGGCGAGATCGCCGGCTCGGACAAGAAGGACGAACTCGTCATGCTCGGCGGCCACATCGACTCCTGGAGCCCGGGGACGGGCGCGGCCGATGACGCGGCCGGCGTCGCCGTCTCGCTCGAGGCCGTCCGGATCCTTCAAGCCCTCAAGGTCAAGCCCCGCCGGACGATCCGGGTCGTCCTCTGGAGCGCCGAGGAAAAGGGCTGGGTCGGCTCAAAGGCCTACGTCGAGAAGCACTTCGGCGATGTCACGACCATGACGCTCAAGCCCGAACACGCCAAAGTCTCAGGCTATTTCAACTACGACAACGGGAGCGGCCGCATCCGCGGCATCTATTGCCAGAGCAACGCCGCCGTCAAGCCCATTTTCGAGGAGTGGATGAAGCCCTTCGCCGATCTGGGCATGACCCAAGCGGTCCTGCGCGACACGGGCGGCTCGGACCACGGCGCGCTCGACTATATCGGCCTCCCGGCCTTCCAGTTCATCCAGGACCCGCTCGACTATTCGACCCGCATCCACCACACGAACATGGACGTCTATGACCATCTCGTGCCCGAGGACCTTATCCAGTCGGCCGTCATCATGGCTGCCTTCGTCTACCAGACGGCCATGCGGGAGGAAATGCTGCCCCGCAAGCCTCTTCCCGACCCGATGAAATATCCGGTCCGGCGCTAATGAAATACCGCTTTAACTAATAGCAACGCAATAATTAAAATGAAATCTCCGTTCGGGCGGCGCTTAGGCCGCCCGTAGCCCCCGGGCCCCGGGAACCAGTCCCGTCGGTTCCCCCCGTCGGAAAAGCCGACGGGGCCCCCCTCCGCTACGGAGGCTTGAGGGCGGCCTAACCACCGCCCTTACATTGTCACTTTATTTATTACGTTTGTATTAATATCTCCAGCTTTTGAGGTCGGCGCCGAGCGGGGCGGTCTTCATCATGCGTTCCACGGCCTTGGGAATATACATCTGGTGGTAGCGCAGCCGCGAGAGAGCATTGGGCCGGGTGTGGTCGCCGTTCCAGCAGTGCTCGGCCCTGTCTCCGTAATCCACCTCGCCGGCGTAATAGGGGTCTTTGGTGCTTTCCAGAAACGCCTCGATTAAATAAACGGCGTTGTTGAGGTAATAATTGTCCATGTCTCCGACATAGATGTGGATTTTTCCCTGGAGCTTCGGGCCGAGCGTTTTCCAGTCGCGTTGAAGAATAGCGGACAGGTCGTAGTGGTCCTTCCAGTATTGGGCGACCGATTTGTCGATTTCGCCGGTCATCCTGTCCCAGATGGGCTTGGGATAGCCGTCCTCGCCGGCGGGGCTGAATACGGCCTGCCAAATGTCCCACTGGTCGCCCGACCGCGAGTGCGTGCCGATAACCGTCTCTCTTTGATTCATCTGTTCGAGAGTGGAGCTGACCTCACCGAGATAGTTGCGCAGCCCCGGCCGAGGCGTCTTTTTCCACGGACCGTCCACGTAATAGGCATTCTTGTGATCATAGATATTGACGATCGTGTAGGCCCGAAAATCGATGGGATCGGGGCAGGCCGCATAACAGCCGTTGAACTCGTCGGGATAGAAGATCTGCGCGGCCAGCGCTTCCCAGCCTCCCGTCGATCCGCCGTACATGAACCGGGCCCAGCCTTTGCCGAGGCCGCGGTATTTCTTCTCGATGTAGGGGATGAGCTCATAGACGATGGCATCGCCGTAGGGCCCGAGGTTGGCCGAGTTCACGGCGTAGGAATCGTCGTAATACGGGTTGGCGTGCTGGATCTCGATCAGGATCACCCTCGGGAAATCCTTGCCCGTCCAGTCTTTGTAGAATTGATAGTCATACTCTAGCTGGATTTTGTTGTAGCCCGCCAGACTGAACCGCTCGCTGTAATCCGGTTTGAGGTCCGGGTCGGGCGGAGTTTCGCGAAATCCGCCGAATGTGCGGGGGAAATGGCCGTGCATGATAATGAGCGGATAGCGTGCATCGGGATGCGAGTCAAAGCCTTCGGGCAGCAGGATGCAGGCGCCGATCTCCATCGGCCGGCCCCAGAATTCGGTCAGCAGCTTGCTCTGGATTTTTTCGTGCTTGATGTATTTTGTATCCTGGGAAGGCGGAATGGGCGGGATTTCCTTGTCTAGGCTGACCTTGATGACTTCGTTTTTTTGAGGGTCGAAAGCGACTTTCTTCGGCGTGCTATAGAGATTTCCTGGCTTGGCGTTCCATCTCTGTCCCTCGCCCTGGTCCATCGGCAGCTTGACGGTGTGGCCGTCGGAGCGGCGGAAGGTTTCGTATTTGTTGAGGAGCGCTTGGATGTAATATTCACCAGCAGGGATATCTGTAATGCTTTTAAGCGGATAGCCGAAGACACTTGCGTCGATCACGGCCTCCTGACCCGGCTGAAGACCGTCCACGTCAATGCCGAAGACCAATTGAGTGTTCGCCCCGTCGTTGATCTGGAACCGGGGTTCGTTTGCGTCGTTCGTGGAAATGATCAGGAGCATCCGCCCGTCGAGGGGAGTTTTTGACCGCTCCTGGGGAAAAGAGATGGCGAACTTGATCTTGGCCGCCGGCGCCTGCCTGGTGGAGCAATAATTTGCAGAGATGATCAGCGCCAGAGACGCCAGGATGATCGGTGCCATAAAGAAATTTCTGTTTAATGACTTTAATCGCATAGCGTCTCCCTCCTCCAAATATTGTTGCCTGAAATTAAATATCTTGGCCGACCTAAAGTCAAGCGGCTACAACTTTGCTGCATATTTTCCGTATAATATATTATATTGTCAAAGGTGAAGGATACGGGATATTTTCGCAAAAAGATCGCTGTCCTTGTCTTTGTGATCGTGGCCGTTCTTGCGGCTTCAGCCGCGCTTGGCTTTTTCCTGAACCGTGTCTATTTTTTAGGATCAATCGTCGCTTTGCCTCTTGGATACCTCATCATCAAAAGTTTCCAGGAATCGCGGGAATATAAGCGGCTCGCGTCTCTAAGGAAGAAATGGGGCGTTTGCGATATTCACGAAACAGACTCATCCGAGATCAGCAAATATTTCAAAAAAATAGCGGCAATTCGAGATTCAAAATATAAGGTTGACGACCGGACCTGGAACGATCTGGACATGGATGTTATTTATGGAAAGTTGAATCAGACCTTGACCATTCCGGGCCAGCAAGTTCTTTATGCCTTGCTTCGGCATCCTCTCTTTTCCAAGAACCCGCTTGAAGAGCGGAGCCGCATGATCAGCCACGTTCTCCAAGATCAGATTATGCGGGAAGGGATTCAGGTCATTTTATCGAAGCTGGGCAAAGGCGGAGGAAGATATTTCGTTGACCTGTTATGGGACGCGCGTCCTGCCCCCAATAAGTCAGCTTTTCTTTATTGCGCGATTCTGCTCTTTGTTCCCTTTTTTGTTTTGCTGGGCCTGCTGGGTTACAGCCTGGGCTGGATTGGACTTATTGCCCTATCGTTAGGCAATATGGTGATTCATTACCGGACCAAACGAAAATTTTCCGAGGATCTTCCTTCCATCCGCTATTTAGGAAGGATGGTCAAGTGCGCCTCTCGTCTCAGCAGCCTCCGGGATCCAGTCCTGGAACCGTATCGGATACGATTGAAGCTAGCCCTGGATAAAGTTTCCCGAATCGCCCCGAAAACAACCTTATTGAGTCTGGGTGAGAATAATGCTCTGATTGAATATCTCAATATCCTTTTTTTGATCGAGGTCCGAGCCTTTCATTCATTCTTGAAGCTCATGGCAAGATACGAGAGCCAACTTCGAGACCTCTATGAAACAATCGGCTTCCTGGACGCGATCGTTGCCGCGGCCTCCTATAGGTACGGAATGAAAGCATGTGTAGAGCCGGCGCTTACGGATTCGAGCCCCTTCCTCGATATCGAAGATGTCGTCCATCCCTTGTTGGAGAAGCCCGTGCCGAATTCTATTTCCTTGAGAAAGGGAGGGGTGCTGATCACCGGATCCAACATGTCGGGGAAAACGATTTTCCTGAAAGCTCTTGGCGTCAATATGATTCTCGCCGAGACCCTCCATTTTTGCCTGGCGAAAAAATTCAGCGCTTCCTTCTTCAACGTCGTAACCCTCATCGGTCGAAAGGACAACATTATCGAAGGCAAAAGCTATTATCTGGACGAAATTCTAGCCCTGCTGCGGATTCTTCGTGCCTCTCGTCAAGAAATTCCCTGTCTTTGCCTCGTCGATGAAGTTTTTCGGGGGACCAACTCGCTCGAAAGGATTTCTGCTTCAGCGGAAGTCCTTGTCTACTTGGCAAAGCAAAACGGCCTGGTCTTGGCCACGACGCACGATCTTGAGCTCACCCAACTCGTAACCGATTTCTACATCAATTATCATTTCCAGGAAGAAATCGGCGAACGGGGAATCCTTTTCAATTATCAATTACGCGAAGGCCCAGCCGAGACCCGGAATGCGATCAAGCTGTTGCGCCACGTCGGCTATCCTGAGGAGATAACCGAAGCCGCCGAACGGAGAATCCGGGAGAAAAAATAGAGAATGTTTTTGAAGTCTTCTTTCTAGCTCAGGCGTTCCCTAAAACAGGGAGATAATCTTGACCGCCGCTCCCGCCGCGACGGCCAGGATGGCCAGGATCAACAGGAAATTCCAGGCGATGTCCTTGAAGCTCCGCAAGCGGGAGGCTTCGTCGCCCAGATAGCACCTTTTGTTCTGGAGAATGAAGAAACAGATGTACGTCACCGGCATCATCAGGAGATTGAACGAAGAGGTGATGACGGGGAGCCAAAAAGGCATGGCGTAAAATGCGCCGAGAATGCCGATGTTGGCCAGCATCGTGCTGGCCTTATACTTCCAGCCGTGCAGCTCGAAATTGAACATCTCGCTCAGGACGAATCCGCAAATGAGCATCTCGATGACGAGCGTCGTGAAGCACATGCTCAGAATGCCGAGCGAAAATACGATCCGGCCAACGGTCAGCCCAACCAGCGGCTGGAGGGCATGGGCGGCGTCCACCGCACCCTGGACCTTGATCCCTTGGACAAACAAAGTGTTTGCGCAGGCCATCGTGACTAAGCCCGTGGCCAGGACAAAGGGGAGAAACATCGAGACGCCCAGGTCGAAATTCTTGAGGCGCCGGTGCTCCTTTCCCCAGCCACGTGCCAGGAGAGTATAAGGATAGAGAAATGTCATGTTGACGCCGACGGCGGCGCCGAGCATGCCCAGGACAATCGTTATGCCTTCGCGGCTTTTCGGAATATAAAAGTAGAACAGGCCTTTGAATGTTTCCTCCCAGTTGACGCCCGTCTTAATGACCACGAGCAAGAAAGCGGCGACCATGAACAGGAGAAGGTATTTCAAAATCCTTTCGAAGACGCGGATCGCTCGGCGGCTTCCTCGTCCGTAGCTCCAACAGACCGCCGTCCCCGGCCCAAGCAGGGCTAGAGCGATTATGCCTTTTGGGACGGCGAGACCGGCCACCGCAAAAATATCTTTGAGCACCGCAGTCCCGAGCGAGTATTGGGGGAACTGCCAGACGATCGAAGCCAGAAGGACACTCGCTCCCCAGAGAAGAGCCAGGCTTGGATGAAGCCTTTTCATGAAGGCGTCATACGGACGGGCGCGGGTGACAACAAGCTGGTGACCTATGGCCGCAAACATGACGACGCCCAGAAACATGGCCACCGGCTGCACCCAAAGCAGCTTGTAGCCATACACGGCGCCGGCCATGATCGTCGAACCCGCGGAACCTGCGCCGAGCGTTAAAGCGCTCTGGACCCATCCCGGGCCCGTCAGCTTCCAATATCCCCGCCAGCGCTGCCAGAAATGCGGCCGGGCATCGATCTCCCGGAGAAAATGACGTTCCGCTTCCAGCGATTCAGCGTCCCGCGCTTCCACCATGGGGAGGCCGCGCTTGAGGCCGTCGCTGGGATGAACAGACCCTTCCACTTTATGATCCGACATCAGTGCTGTCCCATTAAGAATATTATACAAAAATACGTGTTGAAATAATTGGAGTTACAAAGAAAGAAAATAGAATTTGAGTTCAAATCGATTACGCCGTAAATCGGCCGTAATCTGTGTAATATATGCATGATATGCGACTTATTAAAATCACAGATGGGGCACTACTGATCCGACATATTTTCTTTTCTAGGGGCATTATAAAAATAATCGGAGCCGGGAGCAAGATGATGAACGATTGAAATCAATGTTTTTAAACCTTTATGCGATTTTTTATCGGTGCCGGAATCCCCCCCTGCCCCCTGGGGAACCAGTCCCGGCGGTTCCCCCCGTCGAAAAGCCGACGGGTCCCCCCTCCGCTATGGGGACCTCAGGGGGGATTCCGGCACCGATAAAAAATCACATAAACGGAGATTCTTACGGTCAGATATTGGAGTTTGACTTTGCTTTTCCCTCTTTAATAAACTCTAGGAAGTGCCTTTCCTGAAACATCGCCGAAGGAGGTCCCGAATGAAAAGAATTTTCCCGTTATTGGCTCTTATGCTATTGGCAATTCCTATGGCCAACGCAGCGCAGAATCCCAAGGTCCTGATCAAAACCGTGCAGGGCGATATCACCGTTGAGATATTTGCCGATACGGCTCCGATCACGGCGGCCAATTTTCTGAAATATGTCGATAATAAGCTCTATGACGGCACCGCTTTCTTTCGGACGGTGACCATGGACAATCAGCCCAAGGACGAGATCAAGATCGAAGTCATCCAGGGCGGCCAGCTTGCTAATGATAAGGAATTTCCGGCGATCCCGCTCGAACGGACCTCGGTTACCGGTATTAAGCATATCAACGGCGCCATCTCCATGGCCAGGGGAGGCCCGGACAGCGCCACCTCCAGCTTCTTTTTTTGCGTCGGTGACCAGCCCGAGCTCGATTTCGGCGGCAGGCGCAACAAGGACGGCCAGGGATTCGCCGCTTTCGGTAAGGTCGTCGCCGGCATGGACGTTGTCAAAAAGATCCATCAATCGCCGAAGGAAAACCAGAACTTAACGCCGCCGATCAAGATTATCTCTATCGCCCGGACCGCGGCCTAAAGGGTTTTATCATCCGTGATCGAGTTGAGCGACAAGAAACACATGGTTCTCTTTTTTTGGTCTTATGGCCGGATTTCGGAAAAGGAATGGCTTAAAAACAATAGAAACGATCTAAGGCGTGATCTTCGGGCAAGGAGGCACTGATGACAATCAAGAAAGCACCCAAGTATTTATTCGTGTCCTTATTTCTTTTACATCTCATGCTAGTTTTTTCCTTTGCCCAGCGGACCGGCTATACCAAAGACGAATTCATGCGCCGGCGCAAAGCCTTGGCCGACCGCGCCAAGGAAGGAATGATCGTCCTTTTCGGCGAGACCATGTTTCAACCGGGGGCGCATTTCCGGCAGGACAATGACTTTTTCTATTTCACCGGCATCGAAGACATGGGCGCTATTCTCGTTATGAACGCTAAAACAGGAGAAACCCATCTTTTTCTTCCCCGCCAGACTGCCCGAGAAGAAATGGTGGGCGGGCCGAACCTCCTCAATGACGAGAAAGCCAAGGAAAAGACCGGGCTGGCCAATCTTTATGATGTCACGTATTTCGATGAATTTATCTCTCGGAATATGCGAAGCTTTTCCCCGGCTTACCTGCGGCTCCAGCCTGGGGACACCGTGGAAACCTCCCGCAGCGAAGTCGCTCTCTTTATCGGGCGGAAAAACCGCATCCATTACAACGACCAGATCTCGCTCGACAATAATCGCATCCAGAAGCTCAAAGAACGATATCCCTCCTTTGAAATCAAGGATATTACGCCGCACATTGACGCCCTACGCATGATCAAGAGCGCCGAGGAGATCAGTGTGATGCGGCGGAACGGCAAGATTTCAGCAGAGGCTGTCAAGCAGGCCATGTTGGCTTCGCGACCCGGCGTCTTCGAATATGAGATCGAGGCGGCTGCCATGCAGGTGGTGCTGAGAGGAGGAGCGAAGGGCCCCGCTTATCCGCCGATCGTCGGCTCCGGCCCGAATACCTGCGTCTGGCATTACGAAAAGAACGCTCGAAAGACCGCGGCCGGAGACCTCGTATTGATGGATTTCGGCGCCGACCTCGATCAGCTCTGCACGGATATTACAAGAACATGGCCTGTCTCAGGCAACTTCACCCAGGAACAGAGTGAGGTGTATCAGGTCGTGCTCGAAGTGGAGAAGGCCTGCATCGAAGCCTACAAGCCGGGCGCCACGCCGGCAGATGTCCAGAAACACGTGGAGGATGTTCTGAAGAAAAAGGGACTCGATAGCCGCGGCCTCAGGGGAGGATTCGGCCATTTTGTCGGTATGTGCGTCCATGATGTCGGGACGCGCGTCCAGGCGCTTCAGGAAGGCATGGTGTTTGCCATCGAGCCCGCGCTCTACTATCCGGAAAAGAATATCGGCATTCGAGTTGAGGATACTGTGCTTATCACGAAGGACGGCTGCGAGATTTTAACCAAAAATGTTCCCAAAGAGATCGACGAAGTCGAGAACCTGATCACAGCCGCAAAGCCTCGAAAGCTCGCCGGAGAGCCGGACCGTATCGCCGTCCAGCATATCCTGATTGCCTTCAAAGGATCGATTCCGGAAGAGAAGGTCAAGCGGACGCCGGACGAGGCCCAAGCTCTGGCCGAGCAGATCCTGGATCGAATCAAGAAGGGCGAAAATTTTGACGGCATGGTCAAACAATATACGGATGATGAATATCCCGGAATCTACAAGATGACGAACTTCGGAGTGGAGCCGGACAAGGCAAAAAAGGAGTATTCACGGTCCGGGATGGTCAAGAGCTTCGGCGACGTGAGCTTCGGCCTTTCCGTCAACGGCATCGGCTTGGCCGTCTATGATCCGAGGACCTCCAAATACGGCTGGCATATTATCAAGAGACTGGAATAAGCGCTTCGGGGTCAAACCTACTCATTACGCATCCGCCCCCGAGAGAATATTGCGTAACGAGTAGGTTTGACCCCGTCCTCCGGGTACGTTTTTCATTCCCAGGTGACTCGGAAACGCTTGAGAACATTATAGCCAGCTTCTGTCTCATCCTGGCCGTAGAGTTTTTTATTTTTCCATAATACAGGATCGATTTTAAAAAGAATTTCTGCGATATAGCGGCCGTCCGCGTCAAAGACATCGAAGAAATGTTCCTTTTTAGTTTTTCCTTTTTTATAAGTCCTGACGAACATCCGCCCTTCTTCATCAAGGATAAAGTTGACATACGCAGGATAATATTTTGGAATTTCAAGTCTCTCTTTGAGGCCGATTCCGGAATCAGGGATTTTAGCGAGGCCCTCTTTTTTGTCTTCCTCCGAGATTTCTACGGGATCGTAGTCCTTCAAGATTTTTTTCATGAGTTTCCCGGCGGGCGAAAATATTTTGATTTCATATCGTTTTGGGTTTCCGTAAATGATCGTGTCTTTTCCTCCCAGCGCATACATGAACATATGGAGAAAAGGATTGATTTTTCCGGCAAGAGGATTTTGAAACTCGACGGCGTCAACGATAAATAAGGGATTTAAATCGCGATCGTATTTTTTAACCTGCCACATGAACTTTTGATCGGCCGTGGACAATTCTCGTCCGATGATATTTCCTTTCGAATCGATATAGATATTGAGCAAGCCGAGCGTTTTGCCTAGGGAGATATTTTTAAGGAATTTACCTTCCGGAGTGAATATGGCCAATCGCCGATTGAGGCCATCCTCGATTAAAAGCTCGTTGCTTGGAGTCAGATGAATCCCTACGGGCTGGTTGAATTCTCCGGGGCCCTGACCCTGTTTGCCGAATGACCGGATGAGCTTTCCGGCCCGGTCAAAGACTCTGATCTGATTTTCTTTTCTGTCGACAATATAGATATTTTCATTCCTATCCACGATAAAAGCCGTTATTTCAGAGAACATTTCTGCCGTTTCTCCGCTTTCCCCGAGAGCTAGGTCTTCAATGAGCGTAAGCTTTGTTGGAACGCCTTTGGCAGGGGCTGGTTTTTTGGGGTTGGAAATGATCTGAACCCCGTCAACGGTTTTTACTTCAATCTTTTGTGCACTCAGGGGCGGCAAAATCAATAACGTCGCTGTCAAGATTGAAGCCAGAGAAAAGAAAATCTTCCTTTTCATGACTCAAGCCCCCTTTCAACGGATCTCTTATATCCCAACATATTTTAACATATTTTGGCCGGTATTGGCATCAAGGCTTTCCTTCGATAGATGCAACTTGATTCGTTTGACATTGCTGGATTCCTGTTATATTAGACTTAATACGAAAGCAATTCATGGTCAAGGAGGGAAGCATTGAGAACGCGTAAAACTTTCCATTTTTTTCTGGCCATACTCTTTTTTCTCGGATCTTCGATTCCGCTTGCGGCCCAGACTAAAGGGCTGAAAGCCATCAGCGCCGAGGACATGAAGCCGTACCTTAAATTCCTCAGTTCCAAGGAATTCCGCGGCCGCAATGCGCCGTCGACAGAGCTCAATATCGCCTCCCGTTATATCGCCCTCGCGGCCGAGAGGATTGGCTTGAAGCCGCTCATGCCCAACGGCTCGTATTATCAGGATGTGCCGGTCGAAGTCACAACAATTTCCGCGGCCAAATCCTATCTGCGTATTATGGGCGAAGCCGGCGAGCAGAGGTATTATTTTCCCCAGGCGTTCACGACCAATATCCGCACCGCTGGGGAGTGGACGGCGGCCGGAGGTCTCGTTTTTCTCGGGTCCGCCGTGTATGGGGCTAATCCAAACCCAGAGGTGTTTGCCGATGTTGACCTCAGGGGAAAGATCTGCGTTTATCTGGATATCCCTCGTCCGGTCGAGGCATCCGGACAGAGATCAGCGATGAGCGGCATTCTTCCTGCAGGATGGAGCCGGATTCTGCGGGAAAAAGGAGCCCTGGGTCTTGTGACTATCATCGGCCGCGAGCGCGAAAACAACCTTGCCCAGAAAGGGTTGACGTTTGACGTGTCCGAGCGCTTAAGATTTCTGGACGTCGAGACTACAAATCCGCGGCCCGTTGCGACAGCCCAGACGACCCCGGCGTCGCAGCCCGCGGCTCCATCCCAGGCAGCGGCTCCCGCATCGCCGTTTTATACGGTCGATGTCCGCCACGAAACGGGCGCTGTTGTTCTAGGAGTTTCCAGGGCCGAGATCGACAAGATGTTTGAAACGATCGCTCAGGGGCAACAGCTTCCCACCAAGAGTCTTGAGGGAAAAACGCTTGAAGTCGCCGTGTTCTTTCAACAGCGCAAGGACGCGACGCCCAATGTCGTGGCCTATCTGCCTGGGAGCGATCCAAAGCTCAAGGAGGAATACATAGTCATCGGCTCCCATCATGATCATCTCGGCGTGCGTGAGGCCCGGATCTTTCCCGGCGCCGACGACAACGGCTCGGGAGCCGCGGCCATGCTCGAGCTGGCTCGGGCGCTCGTTGTGGAAAGGCCGAAGCGTTCGGTCATCTTTGTTTGGCATACGGCCGAAGAGAAAGGGCTCGTCGGCGCTTACTATTTCGTCCAGCATTCTCCCGTGCCGGTGGAAAAAATAAGCGCCAACCTGAACTTAGACATGATTGCCCGGAACGATCCTAGCGGCATTTATCTCATCGGCTCGAACAAGGTGAGCACGGAGCTGGATAAAAGCATCCATGCCATGAACGACCGCTCGATTCATCTCAAGCTGGATTATAAGTTTGAAGACCCCGGGCATCCCGACCGCTTCTTCTTCCGCAGCGACCAGTATCCGTATATCCGCTACGGCATTCCGGGCGTCTGGTTCTTCTGCGGCACGACCGAGGATTATCACCAGGAAACGGATGTCGAGGAAAGAGCCGATTACAGAAAAATGGAGAAAGTGACGAAGCTTGTCTATCTTGTCGCCATAGACATCGGCAACAAGCCCGGCCTGCTCAAGCTCGATGTCAATCCGGATATCACGAGCCGGGGCAAACACAACATGAAGATCGTTTGGCAAAGGCCGCCAGCCCCTCCCCAAAAACGATAGGTCTGCGACCGGCCGGATTATTTTTTATCTTTCCAGTTCCACCACTTTAATAGCGCAGGCTTATGCCTTTCTGCAGAGGCGTAATACACGGCGCAGCGGAGGACATAGAGCATGCATCTGTCCACGGGCGCTTGTTTTTTTTCGCTGAGCTTCTTGAAGAGCCTTTCCGGGTTTTTGCCCTTGAGATCCCGGACGGAGCGGATGTTCATCTGCCAAAATTTTTCAGCGGTTTTCTGGCCGACGCCCGGGATGGTCTGGAGCTCTCTTAATGACGATTTTCGAGGAATATGAGTCATGGATTGTCCTTTCGGGCTATTTGATGACGAACCAGGTGAAGCCGTTCGGCCCGACCTTGACTGGCAATTGAACTTCGCACTTTCTGTTGAGCCGATAAATTTCCCCTTTTCCCTCTTGTTCGCGGATCCTCGCCTTGTCGTTAAGGCCTGAATAGTACAAAGGCAGTGTCAACGTTTTTTCGATCGAGCGCCCGGTCGGGTTGAAAACGAGCGCAAACCCTTTTTCTTCGAGCCCCGCGTTGACGTGCAGAACGGCATCCAGGTCGCGGCCGTCCGGACGACGTAAATGGACGACATCCGAGTTCAATATGGCGCGATATTTTTTGTACCAATCCACCCATTTTTTAACGAGCACTTTCGTCTGGTCGGTATCATAGAGGCGCGTTCCCCGGTAGCAGGCTTGGACGCCGTAGCCGAAATTCTGGACAAGATGCGCTTGGTAGGAATCCAGATGTTCGGACAGGGGCTCGAGCGTGGCGGCAGCGCCCCCTCCCTGGTATTCGACCAGCGGAACAAATGTCCAGCCCATCGATGGCGTCTTTTCCCAGGTCCCGTCGTACAGGTTCTGCCGGCCCAGCATGATCTGCCGGTCGCGGGGAAGAGACCAATTTACTTCGCGGTAGCCGATACCGGTTTTGTTCGATCCGGCTAAAAAATACCAGTCCGGAACGTTCAAATAGATTTTGCGCTCCCGGCACCATTGATAAAAATCGGCGATGATTTTCCACTGCTTCCACTGCGAATCGTTCAAACCCGCATGCCCCGGATGCTCGGTTGAAGCGCAGACATCGCCCGGATAAGACCCGTCGTGCTCGAGAATGTCGAACCCTGTTTTTTTGAGGAAGTTCGTAATCCGGGCAAAATAGTCTTTGCCCCAGGAGCTTCCCAGGCAGGGAGAGTTGCCGAAGATAGCGCCGCCTGTTTTTCCGGTTTTCGGGTTGATGACATCGTCCTTTTCGCTGATGCGGCGGCTGGCCAAGAGCGAATAGCCGCCGAGCTCGATGCCTTTGGAATGGGCGTAATCGGCCAGCTCTTTCATCTTTTGGATGTAGGGCTCTTCCGTGCTCTCCATATTGAGGCCGCTGCCGAAGCTGAGGATGATCATTTCAAAACCCACTGCGGCGCACTGGTCCACGGCCTGTTTGATAATCTCCGGGTCTGTGGATTTTAGGTGAAGAAAGATCGGGTTTTCCGTCACCCAGGGCGCGATCGTCCGGTACATCTTGCGCAGGGCCAGGCCTTTTCGCTCGCGGTCCGTCGAGTCATAGATCAGCTCGAACGTGCGAAACGTCTCAAGAGTACGGCCGGGCTCGATCGTCTCTTCGGGGCCGAGTGGCAGGCGGCTTTCGAGGACGCAGGGCGTCTTCAGCTCATAGTTCACCTGAGAAGTGAAAGACGGATCTTCGACCCAGTAAACCGTCCGGTTGGCGGATTTCGGCGTCATTCCGTTAAAGGCATAGTCGCTTTCGATCAGCATATTGGGTCGATCCCACTGCTCCACGGTTCCTACGGATACTTCCGGTTCGACCACAGCCAGGTTCTCGCTGATGAAGGAATTCAAGACGACGGGCTTTGGGCAGGCGTTGGAAACGGACAGCCACTTGGCGATCAAGGGAAGGCCGTCGTAGATCTCATAGTGAACATCGACGGTGATGCCCCGGAGGTCCGGCGAGGCATGTTGGAAATGCAGAGTCAGAGATTTGCCCGGCGGCGGCCAAGGCCGGTCCTCGGCCCATCGTTTGCGCGGATAAGGGAATCGCGGCTGCGTTTCGCCTTTTTCGTATCCCGAATAATGAAAGGCATCCGGATTGGCCGTGAGAGCATCGAGCCACTGGGGCAGAAGGTAGGCCTGATCGGGCTGGCCTTCCAAGCCGCCCACATTGACCTTATTCCCATCGATGACGAGAACGGCTTCAGGTCGCACGGCGCGGATGATAGCCTCTCCGGTCATCAGGTTTTGATAATCAACGGTGGCGCAGTCTGGGACAAGGCGAAGGGTGCGGCGGACAAGCCCGTTGCCGAGAGTAAGACTTTCCCGGTTGGCGGCCAACTCGATTTCCGCCCTAAACGCTTCCGGTTTGAGTAGCCAATCCGGCTTGGCTTCCTTTTGAGGTGTTTTACAGGCAAAAGAAGCAAAGAGGAGACAGAAGAGGATAGCCCCAAAATATTTTTTCATGCGAACCCCTTTAAGATAGAATTTCTATTCATGAACTCCTCGATTTATACCAGAGCGAAAAAGGAAGGTCAATTTGGAGGGGAAGACCCCTTCCAACGGGCGTCGAACTTCGTCCGACGCCCTGCCTCCCCTTCTCGGGCGGGGCATGAAACCCCGCCCTGCGACCAAGGGGGCGGCTCCCCCTTGGAACCCTCTACGAGCGGCTCCCCGTGGCAAGCCACGGGGAGCCGCTCGTCAAACCGAAATGCGCCGTGCGGCATCCAGGCGGGAATAACGGATCGGAATGACCGGTTGACCGGCTTTTTGCCTTTTATCAAATAAATGGGAATCGACTCTGCGGACAATCTATTGTAAGATTCCATTAGAAGAAGGAGTCGTTTCGCGGCATGCTTCGGACAGAGGAGGGCCCGCATGGACATCATCGACCTCAACGAAAAGTATCGAGACATGTACTTTGTTTGCCTCGAAGATTGGTCGGACGAGATCAAAGAAGGGGGAAACCACAAAGAGTCCTGGTTCGAGCATATGAAAGACAACGGCCTTCGGGTCAAGCTGGCCGTGGACGGCGAGAAAGCCTGCGGTATGATCCAATATGTGCCCATCGAACACTCATTTGCTGAGGGCCAAGATGCCTATTTTGTCCACTGCGTCTGGGTCCACGGCCACAAACAAGGTGTCGGGAACCATCAGAAGAAAGGAATCGGAAAAGCCCTGCTCCGGGCGGCCGAAGAGGACGCCAAATCGCTGGGCGCCAAGAGCTTGGCTGTCTGGGGCGTCTCGCTTCCGTTTTTCATGAAGGCTTCCTGGTTTCGGAAGCAGGGATATGTCAAAGTCGACAAGGTTGGAATGCAGGTGCTGCTGTGGAAACCTTTTGCGGAGGACGCCGTTGCGCCGAAATGGATCCGCGAGAAAAAGCGGCCGCCAAAGAAGGAGGGAAAAGTCGTTGTCACGGCTTTTTTCAACGGCTGGTGCCCCGCCATGAATATGACCTTTGAACGGGCGAAGCGGGCCGCCAGAGAATTCGGCGATCAAGTGGAGTTCCAGGACATTCGGACGATCGACCGGGCAACATTTTTAGATTGGGGAATTGCCGACGCGGTGTTCATCGACGGGAAGCCGGTGAGGACCGGGCCGCCGCCTTCCTATGATAAAATCAAAAACAAGATCGCCAAGCGGGTCAAAAAGCTCAAACAATAAAGAATTCGGAGACGCATGCCATGAAAATATTCGGCAAGCCTCTGGCCCGGCGGCCTTTCGATTTCAACGATGGACGCGTCAGAGTTACCGGCGATATAGAAAAAATTCAAAACGGATACAAGGTCACGGGCGCTATTAAGGGTCGGGCAGGGCGAGTGGAAATTTTCCGGTGCCCCGTGCCCAAGGAGTTTCTTCTCAACAATTGGCAATCCTGGGGGCCGATGCAAAAAATGGCTCCGGGCCAAAAGCAGGAAGGCCTTGAAGCGAGGATGGCCAAACAGAGCCGCTATGTCTTCACCCCGATTCCGGACACGATTCTCTCGCACCTCGTCAGCGATTATTTCTTGGCCTGGGAGGGCGCCGTGGCCGGCTTTTTGACCTCGAAAGTGGCCCATCCTTTTTTCATCATCGATAACGATCAACTGGTGGGTTGCCTGGAATATTTCAACACGCTGTTCAGCGAACCCGTGCCGCTCGATCCCCTGGTCATCCTTCAGGGAAATTCTGTTGGAACACTCCTGGAGAACTATGCGGACTTGGCGGCCGCCGAAAACCGGGCGAGCGTGCCGGGCTGGAACCCGGTCGGTTGGTCGAGCTGGTATCATTATTTTACGAACCTGGGCTGGAAGGACGTCGAGAAAAACCTCAAGATCGCCCGAGCCGGATTTCCTTTTGAGGTCTTTCAGATCGACGACGGCTTCGAAAAGGACATCGGCGACTGGACCCAGGTCAAAGAGGGATTTTCCGCCTTGCCCGACCTGGCCCGCCTCATCCGCGATCATGAATTTACAGCGGGCCTCTGGACTGCGCCCTTCAGCGCCTCGGAAACGTCGGAGCTTTTCAATCGCCATAAAGACTGGATGGTCTCCGAGGGAGGGCGGCCTAAGGTATGCTATAACGGCTGGAAGAAGAAAATCTATGCGCTGGACACATCCCATCCCGAAGTGAAGACTTGGCTTCATGAGATGTTTTCTTCGCTTAAAAAAATGGGGTTCGATTATTTCAAAATCGACTTCATATTTTCGGCGGCCATGGAAGGAGCCCGGGCGAGAAATGTGACGCCCATCCAGGCTTACCGGGAAGGCCTCGAGGTGGTCCGTCAGGCTGTCCGCGGCGGCTTCCTCCTCGGCTGCGGAGCGCCGCTTCTGCCGTCCATCGGCCTTGTCAACGGGATGCGGATAGGGGAGGATACCGCGCCGTTCTGGAATTCCCAGCTGGCTCCGTTCCAAGGGGTGAACGCACTCTATGCCTTGAAAAATTCAATCATGCGCTACTTCATGCATAAACGATGGTGGCTCAACGACCCCGATTGCCTCCTGCTCCGGAATAAGGACATCGAACTTACGGCCAACGAAAAGGAGCTCTATGCCCTTGTCGTAGGCGCCCTGGATAACATGATCATCGAAAGCGATGACCTCGAGCTGGTCGATGACTTGGGGAAGCAGCTGCTTCATAAAGCGATCGGCCTCAAAGGAGGAACGGTTCATGTCAAAGGGCTTTTGGGAGACGGCCCCTATCTCATAGAATCTGCGGGCGGGCCGGCCGGCGCCATCCGCCTGGCCGCCAATTTATCCGATGGCCCAAAAAACTTAGAGGGCCGCGAAATCCCCGGCCGCTCGGCTGCTTTTCTCTAAGCGCCCGGCTTCTGATTAGCGGCCCGGATGCCGATTTTCACGATCACTCTTTCCGGATTTTTCCCAAGGGCATAATGGCCAGCGGACTTTCGGCCTGGGGCAGGTCGAGAACCTTTTTCAGTTCCTCATCCTGAAACGCACCGATCATGACCGTGCCGATACCAAGGGCCGCTCCTTGCAAGCAGATATTTTCGCCGATGAATCCCACTTCCATGTGGACATACCTTTCCGCTCTCGCTCCATATTTGAACGACGTCCGCTCGTAGACCGCGGCCATGACGATGAGGGCGGCCGCCTCTTGGATCGCATTCTGCTTGAGAGCGGCGCTATAAATCGCCGTCCTTTTGTCGCCGGCAAAAACGTTCCTCAAAGAATGATTCTTCGGGATATACTTATAGACTCCCGGAGGCAGGCCCTTGATGTTTGCCGCGACTAAATAAAGCTCCATAGGGTAGAGGGCCCCGGCCGACGGAGCCGTCCGATATCCGCCCTGCCATTCGTATTTCGGATTCCATCGAGTCGGAAGTTTCTCCGTCTTGAATGTGATGCCTTGGGCCGCCCAGAGAATCTGAGAAATATCGGACAGGGAGAGAGATTCCTGGGGAAAAGTCCTTGTCGACCGTCTCATGTTCATGGCTTTCTCAACGGACGTCTCACTATCGTAGCGCGGATTCGGCAATGGAACGATTTTCGTCTCGGCGTCCTGTCCGGCTTTTTCAGCGCTTCCCACCTGAGCCATACCGCGCACGCTGAGTATGGATCCCACCAAAAAAATGAGAATGGCGATTGGACGTATTTTTTTCATTTAGTGACCTCCTCAATTAACAGAATAATATATGTAAGGCTTAAACAGATTAGAGAAAAGATTCCTTTTTATCCCTCCTCTCGTTTCTTCCGGCCCTGAACTCAGAGGACACGATCGCATCTCTCCCTGACTCGACACTCTATTCTAAAGCTTAAAAGAAATCGCTCGGAATTTCAAAGCTGAAACTGAAGTTTGTCGCCGAGAAGCTGCTTCCGTCGCGAGGCGGTGAAGTCGCCTTTATGGGAGCCGACGTGCCCGGAGCAATGCTATCGGTTTTTCAGCAGCTCGAGGATCGCCAGACGGTTGTTGACGCCCAGTTTCTTGTAGACGTTGTAGACGTGGACCTTGACGGTGTTCTCGGAGATGAAAAGCTCCTTAGCGATCACTTTGTTTTTCCATCCCCGCATCAAGAGGGCAAGGATTTCCCGCTCCCGCTGGCTCAATTCGTATTTATCCATGAGGGAAGCGAGGTCGAGGTCCGCCTGCCGTCTCGCGGCCGTGATTTTCTTCCTGAACTCAATAGCTGCCAGGCCGTTCCCCTCTCCCAAGAAAGAGGTTGCCGTCGACCCGAAAATCTTCGACCGCTATGCGGGCGATTACGAACTCACGCCGGGCTTCACGATCACGATCCTGAGGCGGGGCGACAAGCTGATCTCCCAGGCCACGGGCCAGCCGGAGGTCGAGCTCTTCCCTGAACACGTTTTATCGTCCATATCATAGCGCTTGTCGCCGTTGAGGCCTTTGGGATGGTTTTGCTATTTTTTATGCGCCGGTTTGAGCGTCCAGAGCTGCATCTTGGTCATTTCAACGAGGTTGTTCATATCGAGGTTTCGGCGATGAACCGGCCAAGATTTATAGCTTTTGATCTGCCTGATGATCTCATTTTCGTTTGTTTTGGGATAGGGATCAAAAGAGGGGACTTCATAATTAGATTTCAGGTTTTTTGAGTTCATGTCCAGATAGACGGCGCTGAAAAGAGCGAATAGCGAACCGGTTCCAATTCGCGTATTTCCGACCGTCAAAAACGAAGGCAAGGAGCCGACCTGCCGGATATACTCATCCGCTTTCCGCGCCAGTTCATGCACATCCTTGAAAGTGACTTGAGAAATTTCCGGCTGGGAAACCGGCATCTCCGGGGGGCCATAAGGTCGAATCGTTTTTAGGTTTTGGGGAAGCGATCCATTGGCTTGATATTCACCGATCGATTTTGCGAAACCGGCAAAGGCCTCGGCTGGAGAAAAATACTCACTCATAACGATCATCTTTTTCTCGAAGGTTTCTCTGGCGATTTCGAGCAGCTCTGCCCCCGTTAAAAATTCTTTTTGGTAAGAATAGAGGTCCATCAAAGAACGAAATGTGGTGACTTCGATACCCTCCTGGTTTTTTAGATACCGCATCATTCTCCGGAAATTCTTTTGGGCCGTCTTCATGCTCGCCAAGGGGCGCAGCTCGGGCGTTTTCCATTCGCCGGGGCCGGGATTCTTGCCGTCGTAATAATTGAGATCCCAAAACTGTTCGGCGCGTATTTTCGTCGGGTGGCCGGCAAAGAAGGGAAGGACTTCGACGGTCTGGGCCAATTTGGGCAATTCCGTCTTCAGTTTGTCGAAGAGCGGCTCAAACAGATCGTCCCGATAATAGGCGTTATCGAATCCATCATATTGGCCGTAGAAATTCAAGCCATTGCAGAACCAGACGACGCTCCTTCCGGGAAGGAAGACCGGCGAGCCGGCATATCCGATATTCATTTTGCCCAGGGCGTCAATCAATTGCGGCCCGTAGGAACCGCCGTGTCGGGCCAGAGTTGTCACGGGCCTGCCGAAAATGCGCTCCAGTTCCCTGATGCCGGCAGATTCCTGGTCGAACATCTGACGCACCCCATTTTCCCAATTTGCCTTCTCGAGTTGTTCCGTTACGGTGGGATGAATAGACCCAAAGTTCGTATGACTGCCGATGTCGTGCTTGGCCATGGCCGCGATGACATCGCGGCGCCCCCGCTTCTCCAAGGACCGGGCTTTCTCGCCGATGACAAAGAATGTCCCGGTAACGCCTTCTTCCGACATGATTTCGGCAAGCCATTTGGGAATATCATCGATTCTTTTGGACTCGGGGGTGATGTAATCTTCGACATCGAAATTGACCACCAAGAACATTTTCGCCTTGGAGGATGAATCGGAACTGGCCGTCCCCAGAGCAAGAATCACCACGAATGCCAAAAACTTATAAAACGATTTCATGTTCCGCCTCGCCTTCATTCTTCTCGTCCGGACCGGTTTTGTCAATCCGATGGACGGGTGATAGACGAGCCTTTCTTGACATCGCTGCTCAGACGAGGCTACGGTTCCCAGTCAATCGGCAGGATGGCCGCGAGGCAGGCAGGTCCATAGCGCGGAGCGAACAAGAAACGACGATCCATGAAAAGGCCAAACTTGAAATCTAGAAGAGGAGCTATCTTTTGACTTGCCGCGTTTTTGTTGACAGCCGATAAAAGGTTATCCGGGGAAACAGCATCCTATCCTCAGGCCAAAGAGCCTGTTGTCATCCAGAGAATTTCGGGCTCCGTCACCCTCGACGGCCTAAGCCGCGAAGACGGCTGGAAAGATATCAGGCCCCTGCCCTTGGTCATGTTTCTGCCCAATTATGGAAATCCGCTCGGCCCCTGGGACCTGGGCTTTCTGGATATGCAGACCGCGCCTCTTCATGAGGAAAGCCTGCCCTCGGAGAATTTCGGCGTATTCCGGGCCCGGCGGAGGGTTTTCAACCCCTACTCCTACGTCGGCGGAATGATCACCACCCGGCTCGGCGCGGACGGCTCCTACAATACTGTCTACGGCTTGGACGGAACATTCCGGGTTCAGGGAGACGATTATCTCCTCTTGAACTGGGCCCAGTCTTTTGAAACGGGCAAAGATAACAACCCTGGTTCTCTCGATCCGGCCCGCTTCAGAATCGGCTGGGAGAGGCGCATCAGGAAAGGCCTGGTCTTCAATGAAGGACTCAACACTAATCGGGGTCGCGATATTCCCTATCGGCCTTACTACAGCGGCCGGGCCGTCATGATCAAATATTCTTATACGTTTCTTTTCTGAAGAGCAGGCGTCTTTTATTTCACCTGCTCATAGGCCCATTCCAGCCACTGGGTCAGGATCTGCAGGTCGGACTTCTCCACGGTGGCGCCGCACCAGAACCTTAAGCCTGGGGGAGCCTCGCGGTAGGAAGCGCAGTCGTAGGCCACACCTTCTTTGGCCAGGAGCTTGACCATTTCCTTGACCTTATCCTCGGGGAGACTGACCTTGAAGCAGACGGAGGTGTTGGAACGGATGTCTTTGTTCTCGGCTAAAAAAGCAATCCAGTCATGCTTCTGGACGAAATCCTCAAAGACGGCGAGATTGGCGTTGCTGCGCCGGATGAGCCCTGGAAGCCCGCCGACCGACTCAGCCCACTTCAGGGCGGCCAGATAATCCTCATTGGCCAGCATGGAGGGGGTGTTGATCGGCGAGCCCTCGAAAACCTCCATCAGGATTTTTCCGCCCTTGGTCAGGCGGAAGACTTTGGGCATGGGCCAGGGCGGCGTGTAGCTCTCCAGGCGGGCGAGGGCACGGGGCGAAAGGATGAGCATGCCGTGGGCCGCCTCTCCACCCAGGACTTTCTGCCAGGAGAAGGTGATCACATCGAGCTTATGAACGGGAACATCCTGGGCAAAAACGGCCGAGGTGGCATCACACAGGGTCAGCCCTTTCCTGTCATCGGGGATCCAGTCGCCGTTCGGGACTTTGACGCCGCTCGTTGTTCCGTTCCAGGCAAAGACCACATCGTTGTTGAAGTTGACCTGGGAGACGTCGGGCATCTTTCCATAGTCCGCCTTGAACACTCGGACATTGGGGAGCTTGAGCTGCTTTTGGATGTCGGTCGCCCAGCCCTGGCTGAAAGATTCCCAGACCAGCACGTCCACACCCAGCGGTCCCAGGAGGGACCACATGGCCATCTCGAAAGCCCCCGTATCTGAGCCGGGGGTGATGCCGCAGATATAGCCCGGGGGAAGCCCGAGCATTTTTTTTGTCCTGTCGATCGCTTCCTGCAGCTTGCCCTTGCCCAGACTGCTGCGGTGGGACCGGCCGAGCGGCGCATCTTTCAATTCATCCAGGCTGAAGCCGGGATGCTTGGCGCAGGGGCCGGAGGAATAACAGGCGTTTTTGGGTTTGAGAGCGGGTTTTGTCATGTTTAACTCCTTATTTATGAAAGATTTAAAAATATGATATTGCTTAAAGACATCAATGACTTTCTAGTTTCAGCAGTATTAAAAGAATATATCGTCCGCCTCTAAAGATGTCAAGCGACATTGCACCCCGCTCGGAGACTGAACGAGCTCAGAGACTTGACAGGCCCAAGCCCAGGACGATATGATTTTTCGGGAACGAGAGGCCATTTCAGCGGCGGGAGGGGAGAAAGGCGGCGCCATGCGAAAAAGCAAATTTCAGATAATTTTCTTGGCAGGTTTTTGTGTCCTTCTCAGCTTTGCGCTTCTTTCGGGCAAAGCCGCTCAAAAACCCTCGGCCGGAAGCCCTTTCATCCATGCGGTGTTAACCGGCGATTACGCCGATCCGACGATCGTTCGCGTCGGCGGCGATTTTTACATGACGCATTCCTCCTATACATACATGCCGGGGCTTCTCATCTGGCACTCGAAAGATTTAAAGCGCTGGGATCGGGTCTGCCATGCCCTGCATAAATTTGTCGGCGATGTCTGGGCGCCGGATTTTGTCCACTACAAGGACAAGTTCTACATTTATTTCCCCGCGGCGCGCACGAATTGGGTTGTGACGGCCGACAGGCCCGAAGGGCCGTGGAGCGAGCCGGTCGATCTTCATCTGCGGGGAATCGATCCGGGACACATCGCGACGCCGGATGGAAAGAGATTTTTGTATGTCGACAGCGGCCGTGTCGTCGGGCTTGCCCCGGACGGCCTTTCGTTAATTGGCGAGCCAACGCGTGTCTACGACGGCTGGACATATCCCGAGGACTGGGTCGTCGAAGGTTTCTATTCCGAGTCTCCCAAGCTGATGTATAAAGATGGATATTATTATCTGACCACGGCCCAGGGCGGAACGGCCGGGCCTTCGACCAGCCACATGGTCGTCTCCGCGCGCTCAAAGAATCCGCTCGGGCCGTGGGAGAACAGCCCTTTTAACCCTGTTGTTCACACCTGGAGCCGGGCGGAGAGATATTGGTCCAAGGGCCATGGGACGATCTTCGCGGATGCGGCCGGGCGATGGCATATCGTCTATCATGGCTACGAGAATGGCTATGCCCCGTTGGGCCGGAACACTTTGATCGAGCCCATCGAATGGACGAAAGATGGTTGGTTCAAAACCGTCCGCGATCCAAAGACGGAGGGCTCTGTCAGCAAATTCAAGAACATTACGGTCGAGTCCGATGATTTCTCCGGGCCGGCGCTCAAGCTCCAGTGGCAGTTCTCCGGCCCCGGCGCGTTTGAGAGCCATGCCTTGAAAGATGGCGAGTTGAAATGGACGGCATCCCCCGACGATTACCGTGTTCTTCACAGCACGGTCGGCGATCATTCCTATGAGGCATCCGTCAAGCTGAGGCTGGAAGGCGACGTCGAAGCCGGCCTCGTCGCTTACTACAACAACAAAATATTCGCCGGGGTCGGCACGAAGGATGGAGCGGTTTTTGGCTATGCCAAGGGCGTCTCCCCATTCGGTCCCAGGCTCAAGGTCCCGGACGTCAAATACTTGAAGATCCGCATGGTCGCGTTCGACCTCCAATTCTTTTACTCCCAGGACGGGAAAGCATGGGCGCCCTGTCCGAATTCCTTGGAGGTCTCCGGATATCACCAGAACATGCTGGGCGGGTTCTCCAGCCTGAAGGTCGGGATTTTGGTCAAGGGCAAGGGGACTGTGACGATCGACGATTTCATTTATAGAGCCCAAGAGTGTCCGACAGGACCCGTCGGGCGTTTCTATTGGCGATTTTGGGTAGAGCGCTGGAATTGACATCCATCTGTCCCTGTGATAAAAAAACGAGGCGGGACGCCGTCTGAAAAAGACGCAACAATTTTAGAATTCGCCTTGGCTGAGCCGAAAAAAAACATCCTCGCTTTGAGCTTGAAAAAGCGGGCCCATTCATGGAAAAACGCAGGAACATAAGGTTGCCGAATTTCCTGATCGTCGGAGCGAGCCGGTGCGGCACAACCTCCCTTTACCATTACTTGAAAGAGCACCCGGATGTCTTCATGAGCAGGATCAAGGAGCCCAGCTTCTTCCTTGCCCAATTTAGTCCGGTTCCGGAAAAGGGCATCGGAGACGACAAAAAAAAATACTATAAAAATTTTGATGATTATTGCCGGCTCTTCGAAAAGGCGGGGAAGAATAAGGCCATTGGCGAAGCCAGCACGGAAAACCTATATCATTCTGAGAAGGCCATTCCCACCATCCAGCAGTATCTGGGGAATCCCAAGATCATCATCTCGCTCAGAAACCCGGAGGAAAGAGCATTCTCGGCTTATACGTTTCTCATCAGCGAAAACAGGGAGTTTTTATCCTTCGAGGAGGGCTTGGAGCAAGAAGAAAAAAGAAGGCGCGATGGCTGGAGACAGATCTGGTTTTATCAGGATACCGGATTCTACTTTCGACGAGTCAAAGCTTATATGGAAAATTTTGGCGAGGTGAAGATCTGCCTTTTTGACGACTTGAAAAAAGACCCGGGCTCACTCGTCCAGGATCTCTACAGGTTTTTAGGCGTCGATTCATCTCATGTCCCGGACGCAAGCATGAGATATAAAACATCCGGTATTCCCAAATCTCAAATGATCAACCGCCTCTTTGAAAAGCCGACTCGACTGCGAAACCTGGCCAGGGGCGTCGGCAAGCTCATTTTGAGCGAAGACAGATGGATAAAATGGCGGGATCGGCTGAAAGCCAAATCCTATGCCAAGGCCGAGATGAAAGCCGAAACAAGAAAATATCTGGAAAACATCTACCGGGAAGATATCTTGAAACTTCAGGATCTGATCCACAGAGATCTCAGCCGCTGGCTCGGCTCCGGCGATTCAAGTGGCCAATGAGATGAAGATATTCAAATTCAAGGACATCCTTCCGGAGCTGCCCAACATCCTCGTCCGGCGCCGGTTGAAATTCGAGTTCGAGCGGATTCCCTTCGAGGTCAAAGGTCTCGGTCCGAAAAAAATCCGGAACTTTTTTCTGGCCGGACTCAACCAATTTTTTCTGCCGCCAAGGCCTCTGGGGTACCCGGTCATCGCCCAGGTCGAGCCGGCGAATTTCTGTAACCTTTCTTGCCCCCTGTGCTTGACGACGTCGGAGACGGCGGCGCGGCCCGCCGGCCTGCTCTCTTTTGACAGATTCAAGGATTTCATCGATGATGTGGGCGATTACCTGCTCTTGATCGTGCTCTGGAATTGGGGCGAGCCCTTCCTGAATCCGGATCTGTTCAAAATGATCTCCTATGCCAAATCCAAAAATATCGTGGTCCATTCCAGCACCAACGGCCATGTGAAATTCGACGAGGCAACGGCAGGTCAGCTCGTCGATACCGGTCTTGACAGCCTGGTGTTCGGCATTGATGGAACGACGCAGGAAACCTATGGCCAATACCGAAAAGGCGGGAACCTCGAGAACGTGCTGGAAAACGTCAAGACCGTTGTCAGGACAAAAAAAAGGAAAGGTTCTAGAATCCCGCGCCTGACCCTCAGGTTTGTCGTCATGCAGCACAATGAGAAGGAGTTGCCCTTGGCCCATCGGCTGGCCGAGGAGCTCGAGGTGGATTTTTTTGCCATCAAAACCGTGGATATGCCGTCGGCTTTAGGCAAAAACCTGGACAGCTATTTTGCGCCCGGGAACCGAACCTATCAACGTTATGAATATGAGCAAGAAAGCTTCAAGCGCAAAAAGAAGCCTTTCACCTGCATGCGGCCGTGGAAGAGGATTACCATCGACGCGCTCGGAGAGATCATACCCTGTGAGTATGATTACAAAAACGTCCATTCTTTTGGAGGCCTGATGAGTGGAAAATCGGCCCTTTCCATCTGGAAAGGGACCCAGGCTGGGGAATTTCGCAAAAAGTTCAATAAAGGAAATAACGATTTCTACCTCTGCAAAAATTGTACGTATAAAAACAGGGTGGCTGAGGACTGCACCGTAGCCCTTGTCCGCCTGAAAGAGGGGTGAAGCAGCCCATGACGGCAGAATCAATTCTTCCGAACGAGCGAAGGTGAATCGAAAATCATGAATTATAAGATCAAAAAGCTCGGCAAAGCCCTGTCTCCGCCGATTCTCCTCTCCGGGATGAAGACTCTCGGCCGTTTCATCCGGCGGAGGGACGAAAAACCGAGCGAACGAAGTCCCGATTGGTATGATCGAGCGTTTTCCAGGACCATCGAAACACATAAGCACTACACCGAGTCGAAGCACTATTTTTTGTGGTCGGTGATCGCCCACCTCATGACTCGTGATGGCGTCCGCTCGGTCCTCGATGTCGGGTGCGGGTCCGGGCAATTTGCCCTGTTGCTCCGCGATAGAGGCATCCAAGCGTATTGCGGAATCGACTTCAGTCAAAAGCGTATTGAATGGGCTAGAAAAAACTGCCCGGACTTTACATTTGTCGCCGAAGACGCCCTCCGAACAGACCTGTTTACGACATTTCCGTCCGATGCCGTTGTCTGCGCGGAGCTTCTCGACCATGTCCAAGCGGATATTGAAGTTATCCAGCGGATCAAGACGGGCGCGAGATTTTATGCGATTGTCCCCAACTTTTCCTACGACTCTCACGTCAGATATTTCCGAGATTCCGGCGAGGTCAGAGCGAGATATGCCGCCTATTTTGAGGATTTTCGGGTAAGCCCGTTTTTCGCGGATCGAAAAGGCAAGACCTACTTTTTGCTGGAGGGGATAAAGCGATAAAAAATATCGGAATTCCCGGCCGAAGCAGCCTGTGATGTTTACCAGTGTCATTCTCTGCACCTATAACAGAGTCCATCTGCTCGAACGCGCCCTTCGATCTCTTGCCTGCCAGACCGTGGCTTCAGAGCAGTTTGAGATTGTCGTGGTCGATGATGGTTCCACCGACGGGACGGCGGCGCTTTGTGAGAGGGCGGGACGGGATTTGTCAAACATGAGATATGTGGCCGTGGGCAAAAATCTCGGTCTGGCGGCTGCCGGGAATAGGGGACTCCGGTCAGCCAGGGGCGAGGTTCTCCTCTTTATCGATGACGACTGCTTGGCTCAGGAGGATTGGGTGGAATGCATGACGTCGTCGCTCGAGCAGCATCCTCTTGCGGCGGGCGCGATTCAAAGTCCTGTCTCGAATTACATCAAGCTCTGCCACAATATCTCCCAGTTTCATCCCTTCATGAAGCGCCGCACGGAGGGCTGGGCGGGATCGATCGCCGGCGCCAATATGGGCATCAGACGGCCGGTTCTGGAAGAATTGGGTGGCTTTGACGAAAAGAGCAAGGTTCCGGATATGGAGCTTATGCTCCGGGCGCGATTAAAAGGGCACCGGGTCCATTTCGCGCCCAGGGCCGTTGTCATCCATGATCCTGATCGGACGAGCTTGGCGACTGTTCTCAAGAACGCCTCGGAGCACGCTTCAAAAACGATTCTTCTCCGCAACAAATATGACTCGCTTTTGCATACGCCGTTCGTGCTTCGCTCGCCGGGCCTCATTCTTCTGGCGGCTCCGCTGATCGCCCTGATGGTGACCCTCGAGATTTACGCGAACAACTCGGGCCTTGTCAAATACTTTTGGACGGCGCCTCTAGTCTATGCCCAAAAACTGGCCTGGTGCTGGGGAGCTGCTCGGGGCTTAAGAGAAAATAAATAAACAGAAGAGCCGAACCGGTGCCCGGGCGCTCAAAAAGGGACTAACGATTCCGTGAACGCGATTCTGAACGGAAGACTTGAGGATGTCGAAAGGAACGGCCAGTTCTCGGCCGGGTCGGAGAGGCCTCCGGACGCTATTTCGGGTTTGAACGAAGAAAGCTCGCTTCGATTCTGATAAAAACGCCTAAAAACCGGTTGTCTTGACTGTCCCGATCGATCCTAGAAGGATAAAATCCGCTGTTTTCCTCGATTTCAAGTCGGTAGAGATAACTTCCCTTCCAGGAAAAACCTTGCGGAGACGAGAACACGATTGACTGTTCGAGGCCTGTCCTCGATTTCCTTTCGACCTGCTTTGTCTGGCGGGCGAGCCGGACCGTTGTCTTTCCTTTCGTAGGGCAGGAGAGAGCCAGGCTGATCTTCGCGGCCGGCTCAGCCGTTTTGATGATCAAGGCGGCTTTGCTTTTTCCTTTGATCCAGCATCCACCCAGTTCCGTTTTATAGGTGTTTTCGTCCTGGGCAAAAACCTCGTATTCCTTACCCTTTAGAATAAATCCATTTTCGAGACGGATGTTGAGAAAGGCGTTGGCGATGAGAAGAACCGAAAGAAGAGCCACGCCGCTGAGGTGGACCGGCAAGGAACGGGGCGGCGACTCCTGGGCTTTCGATTTCTTAGAGCGCAGAAAGAGAGCGGCCATTCCCAATATCATGGGAATCCAGATGAGGAGAGGGATCCAGTTTATGTTTTCACGGTGCGGGGCGGACAAGGACGGGACAAGCTTTCTCCAATCGATGAAGATGTTGCTGAATCGGGCGAGAAAATGACTGGTCATTCCAAGAGAGGTGCTCGATCTGGGGTTGGTGAGACTCTCGTGGAAAAGGAGGCCGGGATTTCGAATGAAGACAGCGGCCATGAAAAAACCGATGGCCACCAGGACGTTGCGGACGACAAGAGACACTTGATCCCGACTGAAAGCGAATGCCCCGGCCATGAACAACGCCAAGATCCACAGAACCGGAAGCAACGGCCTGGCCGGAGGGCTGTACCCGCCCCAGTAAAAGTAAGTCAATGAGCAAAAAGCCCAGAACACGGAAAAAAGGCCGGCGAGAAGGAATGTTTCTTTTTTAGATCTTCGAGCAAGGAGGAAGAGGCCCGGCAGGAGAAGGATATAAACGGGTGCGATGACGAAAACGCCCGCTCTCTGGTCAAAGAGATAACCCAGAAGCCGAATCAGGAAATCGAAAAGATCCGAGACGATAAAAGGCGAGAGACGATAGCTTCCCGCCGGGGCGGTCCCTTTATAGATCGTTTGAGGAGAGAGGTTCCCATACAAGTTGAAGAGAAGAGAGAGATAAAGGCCGGCGGAGAGAAGAATCGGCCCGACAAAGGCGAATGCTTTTTTGGCGTCTTTCTCGGGCCATCTCAGAAAAAGAAAGACGATGATGAGCGAAATTGTTGCCGCGGGCACGATATATTTGATCCCGCACCAGGGCAGAAGGCCGATGCCGATTCCCGCCCCGAATAGACTCCCGGGGGAGAAGTTTTTTTTCTGGATGATCTGGAGGGAGACCAACAAAAGGATGAGGGCGACGAGAATCTCGGGATAAAGCACGTGGGAATAAAAGAGGAGGGGAGGAGTGAAGCTGAAAACGAGCCAGGAGAGGATGGCGATATTCCTTTTTTGGGTGAGCTCGAAGACATAGAGAAAAAAGGCGATACTGAGAAAAGCCGTAAGAAAGCAGACGGGAAGGCGTGAAAAAAAGATAATGATCTTCCGCTCTTGGGCGGCATTTCCGCTGAGGTCGAAAACAAATTTCCCTAATTTTTCGCCCAAGAAATAAAAAGGGACAAGCAGGACGGGGAGTGCGGGCTGATGTTTGGAATAGAGGTGTCGCCCTCCTTTTTTCCCCGGATAAGCATGGGAGTCCAATTCCCCGGGATAGAATTCGAGATAATCTTTGTTCAGATAATTGTTGTAAAGGTTGATATCGCCGTCCGAGAGCAGGCTTTTTGTGATCAGGAGATAATGCGGCTCATCGCCGGTGAAGGGCAGAGCCGGGACAATCAGCCCTGAGAGGTAGAGAACATAAACCAGGACAGTCACGAGGAAGAGGCGGCGCGAGAGCAGCTGGACACCCAATTCTCTGAAGGCCAAACGGTTCCAGGCTTTAGCGGTCATCGTCGTCTTTGGCCGGGAGCTCTTCAGCTGAGTCAAGAAGACGATCTGGAGATAGATAAAGCCCAGGCAGGAAACGGCCAGGAGCGTTGGATCGATATCGTTGAGATAGATCAAGTATTGAAGAAAGGTCAGGTTGAGCAAAAGAAAAGGAGAGATAGTCAGGATGACGGAGGCTTTGAGTTTAGCATCGTCCGTTTGAGTCCGTGAAGCCAGGACGGAAACATAGGCCTTCAGGATCCTGGAGAGACCGAAGGCCAGGACGATCAGGAGCCCCGCCAAGATCACGAATGAAAAACTTAATGATCTTTTTGAGGCGCTCCAAGGCTCAAAAATGAGCTCGTGCCAGAGAAAAGAGGCAATGGCCGAGATTTCCAAGGCAAAAAGGAATTCCTGTTTTCGATCCTTAGCCAAAAGGCCTCTCCTTCATCCACCGGTCTCCAAGGCAAAATAGCAAAGAGAGGGATAAATGTCCATAGACGCGTTTCAAGGCGCTTCTCAGGGATTCTTTTTGATCATACCAATCCAGACGTTTCTGAAAAGATTAAGGTCATCCCTGCCGATTTCCTTGAGAAGAATCAACAGGAGGAGGTAGAATCCGAAGAGCCCCATTGCATAGGGAATGAGACTCCAGCCTGAGACGGGCCAAAGCCGGGGAATAATAAAAAACACAAATGAGCTCAACAGGATTTTTAGGAATGAATATCCGCTCATCAGGTTGCCGAATTTTTTTTGGACGACGAGGGCGGCGGCGATCATCCCGGCAAGACTGGTGAGCGTGGTTGCGGCGGCGGCGCCGCTGAGGCCGAATCGGGGAACCAAAAGCAGATTCAAAAGAAAATCGAGAGGGAGGACGGCACAGGCCAGGGCCATCGAGGTCTTTGGCTTGCCGCTCCCGGTGATGACCGCCGCCAGGACCGAAAAAAACGTGAGAAACGTGATGCCGAAGATCAGGATGCCCAGAGGCCGGGCCGCGGGAAGGTACCGCGAAGAATAGATCCATTGGATGATCGGACCGGACAAACCGTTTGTCAAAAATGCCAAGGGAACAAGCAGAATCAGAAGGAATCTTAAGGATTTGTTGACATACCGCGAGGCCTCTTGGAGACGATTCGAGGACGTCAATCGTGAAATGATAGGAAGGAGAGTGATGGCGAACGCGTAAAAGACCAGATAAGGGGCTCTGGTCAATGCCTGCGCTGATGCATAGTAACCGGCGGCTTGGCCCTCCTTGACTAGAGTCTTGACGAAAAAAATGTCTAAATTCATGAGCAGAGACAGAATGCTTGAAAAGACAACGATCGGAATGGCGAAAAAGAGGAGCTTCGAGGCGGGAAAGGTTTCGGATTCTTGGCGGGCTTCTCTCGAAAAATAAAATGCCGCCAGCAAGGCCAGGGCATAGGAGATCAGGTAGCCGCTCACGGCCCCCTGAAGCCCGAAGCCCATCAAGACGAGGATATAGACGCCCGCGACTTTTCCCAAAGATTGGACATTCATGGCTAGAGCCCGTTTTCCGAACATCCTTTTTCCGCTCAAGTGGCCAATCAAGACCGAATAGAGGGCGATGAAGGGAATGATAAAGGCGGAGATTCGAAGGGGCCGGGTGAGGTTGATGTTATGGAAAGCCAGGGCGATGGGCTTGGCCGTCAAGACATACAGAAGAAAAACGAGGCCGCCGAAAATGGCCTCAATGGTCAGACCTTGCCTCTTTATGGCTTGAGATTTTTCCGGGAATTCGGCCGTGTATTTCGTCACCGAATCGTGGATGCCTCTGGCCAGAAAGACCTCGAGCACGGCCAGCAGGGACATGATCACTCCGAATTCGCCGTACGGCTCCGGACCGAGGATCCTCCCCATGCCGATATGAACCGCGGTGGCCGAGGCGATAAAAAGTATTTGGGCGAAGATCATGTAGAGAGTGTCTTTTCCCATAGCTCTCAGACTTCTAAATATTTTCTGGACGAGCGGCTGCCAAGCCTCGGCCTGAAGATAGTCATGGGACAAAGCCTTCGATGGCTCGGATCAAGTGATCCCAAGAAAACTTGCCCTTTTCCTTCTTGATCCGTACGCTCATCTCCTCCCCGTCATAGTTCTCATAGAAATCCACGACCGCGTCGGCAATTCCCTTGGCGCTTCGGGGGGCGACAAGAAATCCCGTCTTTTTGTCTGCGACGATTTCGGGAAAATCCCCGATCGTGGTCGTCACGACCGGCCTGCCGAAAGCGTAGGCCAGCTGGAGGAGCCCGCTTCCCGTGACAGAGGTATAAGGAAGGATGACCAGGTCTGAGGCATAGAAATAGCCGGGCATGTCCTCGTTTGGAACGTAGCGGTCAATAACGGTGACGTATTGTTCGACGCCCATTTTACGGATGAGTTGAAGACAGCGTTTCTTATCTTGCCAAAACTCGCCGACGATGAGGAGCCGGACCTTGAACCGGGCCAGGATTAAAGGGAGGGCTTCGATCAAGTAAGGCAAGCCTTTATACTCTCTGACAAAGCCAAAGAACAGGATGATTTTTTCGTCTGAAAGGCCGAGTTTTTCTCGGGCGGATGTCTTGGGCATGGCGGCCGTGTTAAAAACATCATAGGTCGGATGGTGGGTCACAGTGATCATGCTCTTCCCGGTGAGCGCTTTCAGGTTTTCTTTTTCTTGCCCGGAATGAACGATAAAGCAGTCGCCCTGAGAAAGGACGAATCTCGAGACCACGGTCTTCAGGGAGCTTGCTTCATGTTCGGCCACATTGTGGCAGATGAACAAGATCTTGGTTTTCGAGAAGATTTTGATGAGGAAGATCATCGTCAAGTATTGAGGAGCCCAGTACATGACCCACCACGGAAAAATCGTGAGCGCCGGCCTGTCCCTGATCACGCCCCCGGCCACCTTCAGCCAGGTCCACGGATTGAGCGCATCCAAGAGGGGCTGAGATTCCTCTTCTCTCAAATAGAATCCGCTCTCTTCCCGATCGGTCTTGCCCGGGAAGAGGAATCGGGGATACTGCCTTCGAAAGCAATAGAAATGGGTTCGGTGCTTTGCTTTTAAGTGCCTGAAAAGAAGAGTCGTGTAATAGCTGATGCCTCCCCGGAAAGGATACGAAGGCCCGACGAGATCAATCTTCATCCTTGGTTCTTTCGGCGTTCTCGAGCTCCATTCTTTTTATTCTATAGAGGGCCTTTTCGATCTGCTTCCGATTGTTGCCGATGAGATCGGCGATGACGCCAAAGATGAGGATGAGGAGGCCACCCAGAAACATGGCGGCGGAAAAAATCAGGGACTGAACGTGCCCCTGCCCCCGGCCGGTCCCATAGAGATAGAGAAACCGGAGAAATCCCAACAGCCCGGGAAGGATGATGATCAAACCTAGGGTCATGAAGACTTTTAAGGCTTGATAAGTGGCATAGACTCTCAAGATCGTGGCCGCCTGTTGGCCTACGAAGTGGGGGATGTTCTTGATCAGCCGCGATTCTCTCGACTTCGGGTTGGTTCGAATGGGGACAGAGATGATCTTGAGTTTTTGGTGTCCCAGCTGAATGAGATTCTCGATGGTGTAGGAATAGTCCGACAGGATGCTGATCCGAAGTGCCGCCTCCTTCGAAAAAGCCCGGAAACCGCTCACCGCATCTTCGACTTTCGTCCGGGATAAAGTCCTGATGAGGGCGCTTCCCCAGCGGATCAGTCTCTTTTTGAACCAAGAAAAGTGGGGGATGGCTTCGATTCGCCTCGCGCCCACGGCGACATCAGCTTTCCCCTCGAGAATGGGTTGGACCAGCTGCGGGATGTCCTGGCCTGCATATTGATTGTCGGCATCGGTGTTCACGATAATATCCGCCCCTAATTCTAAGCTCTTGTCGATGCCCTCGGAAAAAGCTCTGGCTAAGCCCTTGTGATTTTTAAAGCGGAGGATGTGATCGACCCCGATGCGGCGGGCGATTTCCACGGTGTGGTCTTCGCTCCCGTCATCGATAATCAGCGTCTCGATCCTCTCGATCCCTTCGATCGTTTTGGGCAGGTCCAAAAATGTCGCCGGCAGGTTTTTTTCTTCATTGTAACAGGGAATCTGGATGATGAGTTTCATGGTCCTTCCCAAAAGCGGGGCAAAAAAATTATATCCTTTTTGCTACTCTTCCTTCAACTAATACAAACGTAATAAATAAAGTGACAATGTATGGGCGGCGCTTAGGCCATCCTAAAGCCCTCGTAGCGGAGGGGGGCCCCGTCGGCTTTTCCGACGGGGGGAACCGACGGGACTGGTTCCCCGGGGCCCGGGGGCTGCGGACGGCCTAAGCGCCGCCCGAACGGGGATGTCATTTTAATTATTGCATTGATATTAATTCAAGGATGCGCCGGCCTGCCTCAGAGACCCTTCCCCGTCGTGTCTTCGTCTCGAGAGGGATTCATCCGTTTGATTTTCTCCATTCGAAGCGCGGTGTTTCTGGCAAGACTCGGAGAAAAATAGCGTTGGCCATGAATCGCAGACTCTTGTCCCGATTCCTCATCGTTTTTTTGCCCTCTCCGTCCGGCCCTGGTCCACCATCCCCTTCACTTCCCTCATGAGCGTCGGGACGTGGTAGGGGATGCCGTCCTTGATGGTCCATTCGATGCCGCCGGCGCGCACCGCCTTGACTTTCGGGTCGCCGGGCGCGATGGCGCCGTAGTTGTTCACGACTTTGCCGTCGTAGGTCAGCACGTCGGTGCCGGCGGGATTCAGCAGCCGCAGGTTTTCGACGGGATTGCCGTTGACGACCAGCAGGTCGGCGATGAAGCCCTGGCGGACCCGGCCGAGCCTGTCCTCCATGCCGATCAATTTTGCGCCGTTCACGGTGGCCATCTTGATGACCTCGAGAGGGTGAAAACCGGCCTCCTCGAGCAGTTCCATTTCGTGGACTTGGCCGAATCCGTAGATCGAGTAGATAAACCCGGCGTCGTCACCGACGGTGATGACGCCTCCCTTGACGCCGAACTCCTTGAGGGCGTCCATCCAAACCTGGTAATTCTTCTTCCAGCGGACCTCCTGGGTGTTGGTCCAGCCCAGGAAATACGACCCGTGGTTCCGCATGTCCGGCCGGAAATACTGTTCCAAAGTCGGGTGCAGGTAGTCCTTGAACCAAGGCTGGTTCTGGGCCCGGATGACGTCGCGGCTGGCGACGTAGATCGAGAGCGTCGGACACCAATAGACATTGTTCTTGATCATCAGGTCGAGCACGTCGGAAAGCTTCTTCCTGTTGAGGTTCGGCTGGATATACAGCTCGCCGGCGCGGCCGAACCGGTGGATTTCGTTGCTGGCGTTATGTTCGGGCGGGAAATTCTGGATGCCGTCCAGGGCGGCGTCCGCGACTCCATAGAAGTGCTCGATGGAGGTCACGCCCAGCTCGGCCCAGTCCTTGGCCGTCGTCTCGTCGACGGCGATATGGACGGCGGTCCGGAGCCCCTGTTTCTTGGCTTCGTCGAGCAGCGCCTCAGCCAGATCGCGGTCCATGCCCGAGGCCTTGAGCCCGTCGACACCCTCCGCCTTGGCAAAGCGAACGCCCTCGCGGACGAGGGCCGGCGTGTGAGATCCCTTCGACGCCCAGAGGCGTTCATAGAGCAGGATCCGCGGTGCGACCAGCGTGTGGGCAGCGCTCCGGGCGCGCCATTCCTTCGCCTTGTTCCAGTCGGCTCCGACGTCACGGATGGTCGTCGCTCCCGCCGCCAAGTAGAGGTTCATCTCGTACTGGAACGGCTGGGGGATGCCGCCGCGTTCGTCCTGGAGGTGGATGTGGCCGTTGACGATGCCGGGCATCACGTACTTGCCTGTAGCGTCGATCTCGGCGTCGGGCACCCAGCCGCGAGGCACGCCACCGACCCTCGCGATCAACCCGTCCTCCACACAGATGTTCGTGGGGCCGAAGGGAGGCTCGGCGTTTCCGTAGATGACCATCGCGTTCCTGATGAGGAGCCGCTTGTATTGTTTGGCGTGCTCCGGCGCTTTCACGGCGGCCGCGGGCTTCTGGGCCTGGGGTGCGCCCTGGGCCGCCGCCGTCAGGGCTATTCCGATGACGGCCAGCCCGATCATCAAGCCTCCGAACAGCGATATTCTGCCCGTCATGCTTTTTTTCATGAAATCCTCCTTCGAGTTCGGACTCCGGTCGATTCTTAGCCGGAATCGTAAATCATTTAGAAGGACGATTGCAAGCCGGCCGGCGCGGATTTTTTTGTCGTTGACAGATGTTCGGCCGGAGTGCTATGTTTCATTCCTGTCCCCGATGCGAGAAGAAAAAAACAGGTTTTCCCGAGTCCAAGAAAGATTTTGATGCGATTATAAACGCGTGGGGGATTTCACCTTTTGCCACAAGGAGGTTTTTCATGAAGCGGTTCTTGTCTGTTATCTTAACCATGACCCTGGCCGCCTGGGCGTTTGCCCAGGAAAAGCCCAAAGATCCGCAGGCGGCCAAGCCGCCCGCAGAAACCAAGCAGACACCGGCAGCGCCCGGCCGGCCCGGTGAAACCGAGCCCAAGCCTTATGACCAGGTCGTCACGCCCGAGTTCAAAAGCCAGGCCGGACTCTTCAAGGTTCACACCAACAAAGGGAAGGTCCTGATCGAAATCCCGAAAGGGGAGCTGGAAAAGGATCTCCTGCTTGTCGTCCAGATCAAGAAAAGCCCGAGCGGCACGAGCTACCCCGGTCAGTCTGCGGGAAATATGGTCGTCCGCTGGCAGCTGCGGGAGAACAAGGTCCTGCTGCGGGCCGTCTCCTACGCCAACATCGCAGATCCCAACAATCCTATCAGCCGGGCCGTGGATGCCATGAATACCGCGACCATCATCATGGCTTTTCCGGTGGAGGCATTTGCCGCCGACGGCGCGCCGGTCATCGATTCGACCAAGCTCTTTACCAGCGACGTGAACGAGATCCCGGTGAAAAAACTTCTCCAGGGCGCTTCGCTGGATGCTTCCCGCACTTTCTTCGACAAAGTCAAGGTCTATCCCCTCAACTTGAATGTCGAGGCGACCCAGACTTTCAACCCCACGCCGCCGCAGTTGCCGGCCGGCTTTCTACCTCAGCTGGCTTATCTCCTGCCGTCTCCTCCCAGCCCCACGGCGGTCATCCATTATTCCTTTGTCAAGCTGCCGGAAAGGCCCATGATGGGCCGGTTGGCGGACACCCGGGTAGGCTACTTCACTCACAGCCACACGGATTACGGCCGCCCGGACCATGAGACCACGAGACGGGATTTCATCGCCCGTTGGCGCTTGGAGAAGAAGAATCCTGGTACGGCCAAGAGCGAGCCCGTCAAGCCCATCGTCTTTTACGTGGACCCCGCCACTCCCAAGCGTTGGGTGCCTTATATAATAAAGGGCATCGAGGCCTGGCAGCCCGCCTTCGAGGAAGCCGGGTTCATCAAGGCCATCCAGGCCAAGGAAGCCCCGACGCCGGAGCAGGATCCCGATTGGAGCGCCGACGACGCCCGCATTTCCGTGATCCGTTGGGTGCCGTCCACCGTGGCCAATGCCATGGGCCCTCACGTATCCGACCCGCGCAGCGGCGAGATTCTCGAGGCCGACGTGGAGGTCTACCACAATGTCCAACAGCTGGCCCGGGACTGGTACTGGACCCAGGTGGGCCCCCTGGATCCGCGTTGCAAAACCCTGCCCGTCCCGGACGAGGTCATGGGCAAGATCCTTCTTTACGTCGTAACCCACGAGGTGGGCCATTCTCTGGGGTTGCCCCACAACTTCAAGGCCAGCGCTACCTATCCTATCGAGAAGATCAGGGACAAGGCCTGGGTGAAGAAGAACAGCCATGTTCCGACTCTGATGGACTACAGCCGCTTCAATTACGTGGCCCAGCCCGAGGACGGCATCGATCCCGACGACCTGATCCCCAAGATCGGGCCCTATGATATTTTCTCGATCAAATGGGGATATACGCCTATTCCCTCCGCCAAGACCCCCGATGAAGAGAAGCCGGTTCTCAGCGAATGGTGCAAGGTCCAGGAGACCACACCTTGGCTGCGATTCAACACGGCCGGCAGCCTCGGCACCGATCCTGGCGAGCAGTCCGAGGCTGTGGGCGATATCGACGCCGTTAAGGCCACGGGGCTCGGCATCAAGAATCTTCACCGGGTGATGGATATGCTGCCTCGGGCCGTGCTCAAACCGGGAGAGGACTACCGCCAGCTGGATCACATGTACGCCGCAGTCTCGAGCCAGCTTTCCTACGAGCTGGGGCACGTCGCCAACATCGTGGGCGGATTCGACAGCCAGCCGAAGGTTGGGTTGGCGACCGGCGTGCGCTTCACGCCCGTGGCCAAGGCCCGCCAGCAGGAGGCCGTTTCGTTCCTCAACGAGAATATTTTCCAGACTCCCGCCTGGCTATTCCCCACCGAGATTCTGGGCAAGCTGGAGCCGACCAGCGGGCAAGCTCGGTTGGCATCCCTCCAGCAGAGCGTCTTGAACAACCTTCTCCGGCAGAACCGGGTGAGCCGCCTTCAGGAACATGAGGCCATATTAGGCGATAAGGCCTACACCATCGCTCAGCTCCTGATGGACCTGCGTGGTGGCGTTTTCACCGAGCTTCAGGTCGAGGCCGTGAAGATCGATCCCTACCGGCGCAACTTGCAGCGTGCCTATATCGAGCTGCTCGGCAGTCGCCTTGCCCCGGCTCAAGCCACGGCCTCGGCTGCCGCCGTGCCAGTCGTGAGCGCCGGCCTCCGCAGCGACGACAGCCGCGGAGCGATCCGCGCTGAACTGAAAGCCCTCCAGAACCTCCTGGTGAACAAGGCCGGCACGGCCGTTGATACGGTCACCAAGACACACCTGGAGGACTTGAGGGATCAGATCACCATGATCCTGGAGCCGAAAAAATAGCCCCGCTCGAACGGAGACTTGTCTTCTTGACGGCGGCTGGGGAGAGGATTATATTGCCCTCGAGACGTCAGCGCAGAGAATTTGATCGCCAAAGGGAGCAAAATAGCCCCGGCGATGAAAAGCGGATTTTTATGGCTGAGTCATTAGCCAGGAGAATCCCATGATCGGCCGGACTCTTAAACATTACGCCGTCGAAAACCTTCTCGGCCAGGGAGGCATGGGAGTCGTCTATTTGGCCACGGATATGCGGCTCCAGCGTCCGGTTGCCTTAAAAGTCCTCAAGCCGGATCTTGTCTCGAACGCAGACCGGAGAAAGCGGTTTCTTCTCGAAGCCCGGTCCGCCGCTGCCCTCAGCCACCCCGCCATCGCTCAGATCTTTGACATCGACGAAGACGCCGGCACGATGTTCATCGCAATGGAGTATATCGATGGCAAGACCGTCTCCCAATTGATCGCGAACGGCGAGCTGGATCTCATGGGATCGGTCGAGATCGCTCTTCAGGTCGCCGAAGGCCTGGCCCGTGCCCACCAGCAAAAGATCATCCATCGGGACATCAAGTCGGACAACATCAAGGTCACCCGGGACGGTCACGCCAAGCTCCTCGACTTTGGCCTGGCCAAGCTCCTGGAGACCTACCCGGAGGATGCCGGAGACCTGCCGGACATTAGCCGGACGCTGACCATGGAACAGGCCCACACTCTGGCCGGGGCGGTGATGGGCACGATCAACTATATGAGCCCCGAGCAAGCGCGGGGCAAGTCTCTGGGCCCGGCCAGCGATATCTTTTCTCTTGGCATCGTCCTTTATGAGATGGTGACGGGAGAGCGGCCCTTCAAGGGAGAGACTCCCTTGGACACGATGCACGCTATCGCTTTCGAGGAACCAAAACCCGTGACGATCATTCGCCGGAACATGCCGCCGCAGCTGCATCGCATTATTTCCCGTTGCCTGAGGAAGCGTCCCGAAGACCGCTATCCGGACGCTCACGCCCTGGCGGTCGATCTCAAGCACCTGAAGCATGACCTCGAGACCGGAACACGCACGTCTCTCCCTCCTGTGGAACGCCTCCGAGGATGGGCGGAATGGCTTCGGACGTCGTTTCCCTTCGGCACCTGGGGGCTTCTCGTCCTGGCCGCCGTTGTCGTTCTGATGGGCGTCTTCATTTTTACGAAACTCCAATGGGGGAACCTGATCGGCATGGCGTTCATCGCTTTTTTCGTCTATCGAGGCATGCGGAACAGGAAGATGCGCAAGCTCACCTCCTTCACAAAAAAGGTCTCGGCGGATCCGGTCGTCCGGGCGGTCATCATCCGGGACGACCTGGTGACGGTCGCCACGGACAAGGCCTCGGCTAAGACCTATATCCGGATCGCCGGTCTCATCGACTCGACCAATCGAAAGCTTTATCTCGCGAAGCATATTTCGGTCGAAATCAAGGACGATCTTTCCGACGAGGAGCTTCAAAGCCTGATCAGGGCGCCGGGCGTGGTTTATGTCCGGGACGACGTCCCGTTCGTATCCCGGCCCCCAAAGCGATAAGGGGAGGGCATCATGGCCTTTGGCGATCGCAGTGACGGAGTTTTGTTGCGGAAGCTGCCCGGTTTTCGCAAGATTTTCCCTTTTATCATGCGGACGCGCACCGAGTCGACGATCTATTATCCCCAGCGGGTGAAGATCGGACATGCCCTGGCTTGGCTCGACCGGGCCAATGTCGGCCGGGAGAAAAAAATTACGCTCTTCCATGTCGTCTTGGCGGCGGGCGTGCGCACCTTGGCCTTGAGGCCGGATGCCAATCGCTTTGTCGTCGGACGTCGCATCTACCAGCGTCGATCCATCGACCTGTCGTTCGTCGTGAAGCGGGAGCTCAGCGAACAAGCGAGCGAGACCAACGTTAAGATCAGCTTCAACCCGCGTTCCACGATCGCCGATGTGGTCGACCGCGTCGCTCCTGCCGTCCAGGCGACCAAGCGGAGCAGCAGCTCGTCTGATGAAAAGATGAGCGACTTCGTCACCAAGCTGCCCCGGACCGCCACCCGCCTCGTCTTTTGGGCGGTCCGGACCCTCGACTACTTTGGCTGGCTGCCGGCGTCGTTCATCAAGGGGGACGCTCTCTACACCAGCGTCTATCTTGCCAACCTCGGCAGCATCGGCCTCGACGCCGTTTTCCACCACATGTTTGAATGGGGGAACGCGCCGTTCTTTGTCGTTGTCGGCAAACGGAAGAAGGAGCCGGTCGTCAATGACCGCGGCGAGCTCGAAGTCCAAGAGGTCGTGGACATGAAATTCAGCCTCGATGAACGCATCACCGACGGCGTCTATTATGCGACGACGATCACCCTCCTGACCGATTTCGTCGAGAATCCCGAGAAGCTCGAAGTCCCGCCGGACGATCTCCCCGACCCGTTTAGTCTGGTCTGAAGGGGGACGGCCCCGCGGAATTCATGATTCCCAAACGTGCGAGCCGATCATCAGAGCCGGAACACGTTTCCGCTTATAGAGAAAAAATTATCGATGAAATCTGTTATGCCTTCGGCATCTCGCGCAGCGGTCTGATGCGCCGATGGCTGGGGCCTTTATTCAGGTATCCCGCCGGACGATTCGGCCGGATGGCTGCCTGTGTGGATAGAGAAGTCGGATCTTCGGGATTAAGCGGCGGCGCCCGCCGGATCTTGCCTGATCTTTCGGTCAAGGCTACCGGTCGAGGAATAGAAAATATCCCCGTCGACGGACCTCTGCTTGTGGCCTCTAACCACCCCGGCGCGTTTGATTCCGTGGCCATCATGTCCTGTATTCCCAGGAAAGACCTCAAGGTCGTTCTTTCGGATGTTCCATTCACCCGAGCCTTCTCCATCGCCCGTCGATACTTCATCTACGTCCCCCCGGATGCCGCCGGCCGAAGGACGGCGCTGCGGGCTTCGATGGATCATCTCAAAAGAGGAGGGGCGCTGCTGACTTTTGCTCATGGTGATGTTGAGCCCGACCCGGAACTGGGACCGGGCGCCGACGAAGCTATTCAAGATTGGTCCCACAGCCTTGAAATCATGCTCCGCAGAGTTCCCGAGACCTGGCTTCAGGTGGTCATTGCCAGCGGCGTGCTACTGCCGAAGTTCGTCCGCAGCCCTATCGTTCGGATCCGGAAGACCGCCCCGGCGAGGCAGAAGCTGGCCGAAGTCCTTCAGATCAGCCAGCAGGTGATCTTTCCGCGGAGCATCCAGACCCATGTCCACATTTCTTTTGCCAAGCCGATCAAAGCCATGGATCTTGTCGGAGAAGAAATGATGCCGGCCGTGATCCGGATCGCCCGCCGGCTCTTGGTGGATCACCTGGAGTCTTTTAAAAATCCAGCCTGAATCCGAGGCGGAACGTCCGTTTGCCGTAGAGGGCGCTCGTGAGCTGGTAATCGGGTTGCAGAAATTTCAGGCCGGGCTGCCCCGCTCCCTCGCCAGCCGGCTCCCAGCGGTCGATATCGTTCAACCCGACCAACGAGGTCGTAAAGCTCAGCAGATTGGTGACATCGATGAACAATCCCACTTTGCCCGAAGCAAAAAGTTTCCATTCCTTTTCCAGCCTCAAGTCGAGGGAGGACCAGGCCTTTTCTCTACGGCTGCCCGGAGCCTCGAGGTTGATGGTGTAATAAATTCTTTCGACATTGTGGGCTAGGCACCAGTCGGCCGGAGGGAGAATCTGCGCCCATCTTTGCCAGGGACGGCCGCTCTGATATTGAAAAAAGGCGCTGAGCCAGAATTGGTAGGGGAGCTCCACCGATCCCATAAGCTTGATCTGCACAGGCCTGTCCGTGTCCAGGCGCCCATACCGGTTGATAAAAAAGTTGGGGCTGTTGGCCGCTGCCGTGAAGCCCGTCGTCTCGTCGGCGAAGCCGCCGAGGTTTCCCTCTGTTTTACTCAGGACCAGGGAACCGGCCAGCTGCCAGCCCCGGGACATGCGTTTGTTAAAGACGAATTCCAGGGCCCGGTATTTTCGCTCGAGCTCGGGGACGTTTTGCAGCTGCAGGAAGACCGGCGGGGCTTCAAGGGATTTGGCATAAAGCGTGACGGTCTGGCTTGGGTGGGAATCGGTGCCGGGGACGGTGGTCGTGAAGGGGATCCAGTACTTCTGGGTTGCGGCCTGGCCAGGAGCATACCAATATTCTCCGGTGTCCGGGGCATAGAGGACATCTTCGAGGATGTTCGTCTGTTTCCTTGAGATAAAATGGAGACCGAGAGTGAAATCCTTGACGAGCTCATGATCGAGGCCGATGGAGATATCCTCCGTGACCGGAGCCTTGATTGTGCTCGCCACCCGATTCTGAGCGAAAGAACCCGAGAGAAACCGATAATCCAGGGATGAGAGTTCGAACTCATCTTCCACGTCGGGCTGGCCGTCACCGTTGGCGTCCAACCAATAGATGGGGAAATTCTGAGGATAGAGAGGGTTGAGGGGCAAAAAATAGCGGTGAGAGAGTGCGTCCGCATAGCGGGCGTATGAGGCTTTCAAAACAGTTTTATTGTCTCCCCAAATATCGAAGGCGAACCCGGCCCGCGGGGAGAGGGCGTTCCAGGAAATGATGCCTCCCAGCTCTGCCATCGCGAACTGACCCCAAGGGTTGAAACCTTCGGGGAAGTAATCAGAATAGAAGGCCTTGAGATAGGGGTTGAGAAGCGCATCCCCGACGAAGAGCGATAAGGGATTTCCGGATATAGTCTTGGTGGCGGAAGGAAACCATCCCCATGAACGCTCGAAGCGAAGCCCGAGGTTGAAGGTCAATCTTTTGGCTATTGTGAAAGAATCCGTCACGTAGACTCCCAACTGCTCAGACCGGCCCGAAGGGAGACTGGAGCCCTGTTCGGAGCCGCAATTCCAGAAGGCCAAAAGCCCGCGGTCTTCATAATAAGAATTGCCCGCGTTGCGGCTGTCCAGGTATAAAAGCATGTTGTCCTGCCTCCACCAGTCAAGGTTCGAGGTGGAATCGATTAAATCCGCACCCGCGCTGAACGTATGAGATGTTCCGAGGATATTCTCCGCGAATATCCGGAGGGAAGCGTCGGCCTGTATCCGCTGCCTCTTGATATCCGAATTGTAATCGGCGCCGCTCAGGGGGCCGTAGAGGTCTCCCGCGTCATCGGTCCAGGAGAGACTGAGGGCTTCCCCTTGGAGATGGGTGGGAATATTCCTGTTGATGTAGGCGGCACCGACGAAGGCTTGAGCGTTTGGACTGAGGGTGTAGTCCAGGATCCCGTGAAGAATGAAAGATTTTTCGTGATCCAAGATTTTTGTAGAGAGGTAGGGCAGGCGGGCCGAGGGATCTTCGTACACCGGCTGATAGACGTCACCCATATTGATCCAGGCTGTGAATTTGGCATCGGAGATGGGCCTTAGCGAGAGCTTGAAGGATCCTGATGTGTCTCGGCGCGACCAGTCGTAAGTATCGTGCTGTCTGCCCAGAATGTCTTGGTAGGGGCCGATGAAATTGACGGCCAGGGATTTCTTGAAGTATCGGCCGTTCAAAAAATACCAGGCGCGTTCGGCCCAGAAGAGACCTCCCAGGCTTAGGGACGCATCGAAGAGGTTCTTATCGCCCACCACCGGGCCCACGCCCAAGTCCTTGATCTGAGAAGCCGTCCACAGATCTTTATTCAAGCCTTCGCTTATGAAAAAAAGGCCCAGTTCCCCGGAAAAGGAATTGCCTCCTGACTTGGTGATCACATTCACATAGGCGCCCCCCGCGGGAAGTTGGGAGGCGGGCTGCCCGGCGGAGATGATTTCGATTTCGTCCATCAAGTCGAGGCTGAGATTGAGGAGAGGAGCCATGGTGAACATGTCGGTCAGGTTGACTCCATCCAGGATGTAAGCGTTGTCCCGTACCGTGCCGCCGTAGATGGAAGCTTCTTGGTGAACCGGGAATTCGGATGAGATGACACCGGGAGCGAAGTTCAAGACATCGGCAAGATTCCGGGCCAGCGGGATGTGGCGCACCAGAGCCTGATCTATGACGGCCGCTCTCTTTGATGAAGTCGTATCCAGGGCCGGTACGGGGCCTTGGGCCGAGACTTCCACTTCCTGCTCCGAGGGGCCCAGTTCGAGAGGAAAGAAAAAAGACATGCCGGCGTGAAGGATGATCCGATCGCGGACGAGGGTTTGATACCCGGGCGTTTCCGCAGAAATGGTGTACACGCCGGGTGCTAGGGCGGGGAAATCGAAACTTCCGGTTTTTCCGGTCACAAAGATCTGTATTCCGAGCGAAGCCGGGGAGGATAAATAGACAACGGCCCCGGCGAGGGAGTTGCCTGATTTATCGGTGACCTTCCCCTGGATGGTTCCTCCAGGGTCTTGGGCTCGAAGGAATGACACTCCGCCAGCGAATAAGAGCAGCAAAAGGAAAATGGCTGTCGACGCTTTTCTCAACTCGGGCCTCCTGATCCGGCGCCCTGTTTCTTCATGGCAGGAGGGCCCGTCGCCGCGATGATGGAAAAAATCGAGTTGCTCGTAGCCACAGGATCTCCATCTTCTGCCTCGCTGATCCGAACCAAGCAGGTATCGGAGACCGCATCGGGCACGATCCAAGCGTAGGTCCCGTCATTTTCGGTCGAGGCCACGACCTCGATCCAGGTCGTGCCGTAATCCGACGTATATTCGATTTTCACGTTTCCAACCCCGCCCGCGGAGAGCCAGGTGATGTTATGCGAAGATCCCACGACCCAGCTCTCCCCGCCGTTCGGCGAGGTCACGATAATGACCGGAATATCCGTGATTGTAAAAACCGCATCGCTCGTATCTGTCAGGTCCCCGTTTTCCGTATCGGTGATCCGGACGAAGCAAGTTTCAGAAACTGTATTGGGCACTGTCCAAGTGAAAATTCCATCATTTTCAATCGAGGCCGTAATCTCAGTCCAGGTCGTGCCGGAATCCGTCGAATACTCGATTCTCACATTCCCCACTTTGCCCGCCGTCAGCCAGGTGATGTCCTGATCAAGTCCGACATGACAGGTTTCCCCGCCGTTCGGCGCGGTCACGGTGATCGAGTTTTCATAGATTTTAGCCACGAAGCCGTCCCTGTTACCGTTATAAGAAAAATCCGGTCCTTCCGTTACCGGAAAGGTAGATTGCAGCGAATAGGTATTCCCCGTTAGGTACGTATTCCCTGAATCGTCGACATCCAGCGCAATACCCATTCCCATATCGGAGTCTGACCCGCCGATGTACCCGCAATACACAAGCCCTTTTCCTGACAGGTCTATTTTAGCTACAAAAGCATCAAAGCTCCCGTTATGGGTTAGGTCCGGTCCTACCTTAACCGGAAAGGTATCTTCCCTTGAAGAGGTGTACCCCGTGACGAAGGCATAGCCCCGGCCGTCAACCGCGATCCCGGTGCCGACGTCGTATCCCGACCCGCCGATAAATCCACAATAGACGAGCCAGCCCCCTCCGATATCGACCTTGGCCACAAAGGCATCATAATAGCCGCCGTTATAGGTCAAGTTAGGGCCTGTCGACACCGGAAAAGTGCCATCTGATGAAGACGTATAGCCCGTGATGTAGGCGTTTCCCAAAGGATCGACGGCAATACTGTATCCGTAATCACTTCCTGAACCACCGATATACCCGCAATATTCGAGCGCTGAGCCTTCGGCGTCGACCTTGGCCACAAAGGCGTCATAAAGGCCGCCCTCAAAGCTTAGGTCAGGACCTGTCGACACCGGAAAAGAGGCCTCCGTCGAAGAGGTATATCCTGTGATGTAGACGTTGCCCAAGGCATCGACGGCAATGCCGTATCCAAAGTCGCTCCCTGAACCGCCGATATATCCGCAATATTCGAACGCCGTGCCGTCGGCGTTGACTTTGGCCGCGAAAGCGTCATTCGCGCCGCCGTTGTAAGACAGGTCCAGATCGCCCGATACCGGAAACGAGGCTTCATTCGAAGACGTATATCCCGTGATATAGGCATTGCCCGAGCCGTCCACCGCAATGCTCCTTCCGTAATCATTCCCTAAACCGCCGATATACCCGCAATAGTCCAGTGCCGTACCGTTGGCGTTGACCTTGGCCACAAAAACATCGAATAAGCCTCTATGAATAAGCTTCGGGCCCACCGACACTGGAAAAGTGGACTCTTTCGAAGAAGTGTACCCCGTAACGTAGGCGTTTCCAGAGGGGTCCACGGCAATCCCGTATCCGTAATCATTTCCCGAGCCGCCGATATATCCGCAATACACGAACGCCGTCCCCGAAGGGTTCAATTTGGCCACGAAAGCATCCATGCTTCCGCCGTTGAAAGTCAGGTCCGGGCCCACCATTGCCGGAAAGGCGATTCCCCTCGAATAGGTATAGCCTGTGATATACGTATTGCCTAGGCGGTCCGCCACGATGCCATATCCATAATCAAAGCTTGGCCCTCCGATGTAGCCGCAATAGACCAGAATCACCGGGTCCAGGATGAGGGATTTGGTCTGGTCGTAATCGCCGATCGTAAAACCATAGGTGACCATGTTCTCCTCATCTTCCCGGAGGCCTGCCCCATCCTTTTTCCCGTCGCCGCTGTCCAAGATCCTATAAGCCATCCGCACGTCCACCCGCTTTCCCGCTTGCTCTTGGTAGGCGATGGGAAGGCCATCCTCGAACCCGCCCGAAGGTGTTGAGACGATCAGGCTTCCCTGATCATTAATAAGGACTGAACTCGCGCCACGGTAGGCCAAACGAATCCGGGACGGGTCCGCCCCCGGACGAACGATGAATTCGTATTTCAGCTTGTCCATCGTTCCGGAGAAGACGAGGTCGATTCCCGGCCAAATATTGGGGTAAATGATCCGGGAATATGTAGGAAGCCCAGCCTTCCAGCTTCCGGGCTCCCCTTGGAAATAGGAAATAACCGCGCCTGTTTCGTCTGCGCCCACCGGATTCACCCCGGGATTAGCGCCCTGGAAATCCAGTTTCACCGCCCAGCGCGAGGCTTCCGCTTTAGTCAAGGCAATAGTCACGCCCTCAGCGCTAAAGTAGATCGTTTTATCCTTTCCCTGGACATAGTAGGCGACCCGCTCGTCCAATTGCCCCCGGTTGGGAATGAAATTCAGCGGCATCTTGCCGAAATCAGGCTGCGAATGGAGAATTCTGTTGGCTGGGGTCGTCGTCGTCGCGGAGAACGATCGTTGTCCCATAACGACGGGCATCCCTGTCCCTGTGGTCAGAATACAAATCCAGGCTATCAAGACGGCGCCGGTCAAGAGTCTTCTCTCCATGAGTTTCTCCTTGCAAGTAAAACAGTAGCTTATCCGAAATAGTTGCGCTAGGCAATATGGAGAAGAAAAAACCGGGGAGTTCCGCCATTCTCGAGGAGGAGGAGACTGCCGACTTGACAAAGGCTTTCCGTCGGGGTTGAATGAAGATCATGAATTTTCGGGATCTTTGATCAAGGGAGGTATCAGATGAAAAGAGGGCTTCTCGTCATAGCCGGTCTGACAGCCAGTGGGGCGCTCTTTCTTTTCGCCCTGGGCGGCCTTCAGGATTTGAGCAAATATGAATCGCTGAAGGAGCCGCAGATCCGCCAGATGCCGGCCCAAAAAATGCTCGTCGTCGAAGCGAAAGGCGATCCGAATATCGTCGGACAAAATGCCTTCGGGCTGCTCTACAAGACCTTTTTCAGCCTACCAGGCGCAAGGATGGCCGCGCCGCGCGCCCGCTGGCTCAATTTCGTCAATACTCCTAAGAATGAGTGGCGCGGGCTCTATGGGCTCCCTTTGCCGGATCCTATCACATCGCTGCCGCAGGGCATCACGGGTGTGCGCATCGAAACCTGGGAGTACGGAGACGTCGTAGAGATCTTACATATCGGATCCTACAGCGAGGAGACTCCGACCATCCAAAAGCTTTTAAAATTCATTGAGGATAAAGGCTACCGTATTTTCGGTGCGCATGAAGAGGAATATTTAAAGGGCCCGGGCATGGCGGCCAGTCCTGCCGAGTATTGGACGATCATTCGTTATCAGGTCCAAAAGAGGTAAGAACAATCCGCTATCCGGAGGTCGTTGAACGATTGAAAGCGCTGGCCGAGACGGCCCGGCTGGAGCTTGGCGATTCTCTCGCTCTAACAAAAGGCCGCGGCGTTCGTCCTCCCGGTCGAAAGGCCGGACTGTAAGGTCGTGAAAAGCGGTGAGAAGAAGACATTTTCTTGGCGCTTTTGGCGGCGGCTTGCTATGGTTGGAGAGCCTGCAATTTTCCGAAAAACGGCCGCCTTTTTTTGAAAAAAGGGCAGACGATCAATCCCGGGATGTTGCGGATGTCGTTGTCAAAATCCTGGGGACCGCCCAGGATGGGGGGATCCCTCAGCTCGGCTGCCATTGTCCCAATTGCTCACGAGCCCGAAAAGATCCCGGGCAGGCCCGGTTGATTTCTTCGCTGGCCATCCTGGATTTCAAAGAAAAGCAGTTATTTATCGTGGATGCCACCCCTGATATTCGGACCCAATTCGATAGGGCTTGCGATCGACTTTATGAACAGGTCTCTATGGAAGTAAAAATCCCTCAAGGTGTCCTGCTGACCCACGCCCATATCGGACATTACACCGGCTTGATGTTTTTCGGTTTCGAATCGGTCGCAGCCCACAGATTGCCGGTCTATTGTTCATCGCGGATGAAGGAGTTTTTGGCCAATAACGGCCCCTGGAGCCAGCTCATCAAGCAGGACAACATATCGCCAGTGGTCCTTTCCCCGAATGACAAACGGGCGCTGACCCCTCAGGTCTCAGTGATTCCCTTCCAGGTCCCTCATCGGGATGAATACACCGACACCCTGGGTTTGATAATCTCCGGAAGCCGGAAAAAGATTCTGTATATCCCTGATATCCAAAACTGGGCGGCATGGGAGCGATCGGTCATCGAGGCGGTCGATGAGGTCGATGCGGCGCTCCTCGACGGGACTTTCTACAGCCCGGATGAGCTCCCTGGACGGGACTTGTCCCGCATCGGCCATCCCTTCATAAAAGACAGCATGGACCTGCTGAAAAAAGCGGCCCAAAAAGGAAAAACCGTCATCTATTTCACTCATTTCAACCACTCTAATCAGGCTCTTGACCCAGACGGCGAAGCGCGAAAATCCATCCTGGAGAAAGGATTCCACGTGGCCGACGAGGGGCTCGAAATATCTTTGGAAAGAGAATGATGATCCTCAAGAAAGTCTTTTGAGCTATCTGGCTTATCATTGTCACTCTGTTCCTGACGATATTCCTTTTAAGCTGTATTTTTAAGGTGTCGAGGTAGGGCCTTGCTGTGAAGGATTAAAATAAAACCCGGCACTCATCGGAATGCCGGGTGGATTCGATAGAAAAAAAGATTGCGATATCAGCTCTATTTTATTTTCGGATAATTATTTTTGAGGTTTTCCGCGATTTCTGCGGCCGATTTTTCACTTTCTTTGGTGCGAACCAAAGCGATACAGTCTGCGACAGGTTGACCGAAGATAGTCATCCCCTTATCGTCCATTGTCTTGAAGAGATCCGGCCGGACAGTTTTGAGGTTTTTGTAGGCGGGATTTTTCTCGAAGGCCGCTTTCACTTCTTGAAACCGACGCCGGCATTCCTCCTGGCTCGTGTATCGAAAAACAAAGATCGTGAATTTCCCCTCATCGATCGCGCCCATGACCGCTTCCCTAAACCGGAACACATCCCGGGCAAAAAACGAATAATTGTTGTAAAGCCCCAAGACGCCTTTGATGTATTTCAACCCCGAGATGGGGAGCCATTCTTTAGGAAAAATTTCGACGAGCGACGGTCGCCTGCCCTGCGTCCTAATCTTTGCATCCACGGATCTGGCGATGAGCATCAGCCCCTGGATGACTTCCGGGCTGCCGTCGAATCCCGTCAACGTGACCAGGAAGTTTCCCTTCCAAAAATTTAGATAATACTGTTCGAGCTGACCGTCTTGCCCGACGGCGATTGTTTTTCCTTTGGCGCTGGATTTGAAGGTATACATCCCGAAGGCGCATTCGGAATTAGCCATCTCAAAAATTTCCAGGGTCAATGATTTTCCCGCGGCGCTCTTGTAGTCCTGGACGAGAACCTGTTTGAAACCGTATTCGTGGTAGATTTCGGCGCCGCCGTCGATATAGAGATAGAGGTCCTCACCCTTGTAGAGCTGCGGGGCATTCTCGGCTTTCCAGTTTTGAAGTTTGCCTTTGTCCGGCAGAAAAACCTCGAGCTTCTGGAGGGGAGGGGAGGGCTTGATTTCCAAATTCTGCCTCCCGGCCAGAGGGCCGCCCAAACTGTTACAACCTAGGGCCCCCAGGACGGCCAAAAAAATCCAAGCCCTTTTCAAAGCTAGGCCTTAATTTCCTGAATTTTGACTTTCTTCAAGTCGATCTCGCCTACCTTTTTCTGGTAGGCGCCGCGGATATGAACGATATCTTCGCCTTTCAGTCCGAGAATCGTTGCGCAATAGGAATCAATGGCCACCCGGTCCACGCCCGCAATCACCTTGAGCGGCTTGATGAGCTCGCCGGGGCCCATGGGGCCGTTGGTCTTGATGATTTCCGTAGCGTCTACGATGCAGAGCGTGGGCTTGACGACCGTGTTTAGATCGGCGATGCAACGGTCCAAATGTTCGATGGCGGCCGGGTCGGTTTGCCAGTTCGGCTTGTGGAATTGGGCGCGATTCAAAGAGGGCGCATTCAAGCCCATCAGGTTTTTCATGGTTCCCGTGAATTTGTTGCCGGCGTGGTCCTTGGTGATGGGCATGTTGATGAAGACGTCATGGTTGAAAAATTCATTCAAAATTTTGGCTTCTTGAAGGACGTTGCCGCCGGTAATAGGGACGGACCTGAAATTGACATCGTCCCTCGGGATGAGCTTAAGCGTTATGCCCTCTTCCTGGACCACCTGGGCCAGGCCCGCGCCATCCCAGTGCTGCTGAGTGAGCCAGCTCAGGCAGTTGATTTCCCCAGCGCCGGCTTTTTTACACATCCGGATGACCGAGCGCAGGATCTCGGGCTTGGTGAAGGTCCCGGGGTTTTTGCTCTGGACATTGGGGAGCAAGGCCACCTTAGAACCTTTATGGACAAATTTTTCCATGCCGCCCACGAGCTCGACGGCCTTGGCCGTCATCGCGGCATAGTCGCTGCCCGACGCGACGGCGATATCGATTTTGTCTGCGGCAAGCGCTGCCAGGGGACCTTCCGCCAGACTGGAAATTATGCGGTTTCCCAAGACCGCCGATGCCCCAACCGCGGCGCTTTTCTTTAAGAAATCCCGTCTTCCGATTTTATCAGCCACGATTTCCCTCCTTAATCTTAAATCTTAATGAAAGTTTCTTCTGGAGGATAATTTAGCATATTTTTTGAGCGACTCAAAAGGATTTCAGCTAATTGTCCATGACATTATCGACACTTTCAAACGATGAAAATAATCCCCCCTCTCCCCCTTTAGCAACGGGGGGCGGGAGGATTACGAACGCTATCTTCCAGCTAATTTAAAAATAAAGGATTTTTTATCGCTAAAGATGCAAGGATATTGAATGGATAAAAATCGGAGGGCGTTCTGTCCTGCGGCATTCTTGAAAATGGCATAAATTCCGATAATATATTTTGCCCCTCGCATTCTCTTTTCCGTCAGGAAAGAATCATCTATCTGTTCAGGCGTGGCATGCCAACCTTTTCTATGAGAAACGTAAAGAAGGGTGGGATCGTTATTGTCGACGGCGATGACAAGATCACCAGTTTTCACATGATGCTGAACGGCTTCGGCTAGTTTCAGGACATCTGAACTCTGGATATTCTCTTTTTGCATATAGAGGTGATACCGCCCGGCGCTCAGGGCCAGTATTCCGATAAGGCCGGCTGTCAGCCATATGGATTTTTTATTTCCGAAGCTATTTCGTGTCCAATAGCGGGAATAGACTTTGGCTAAGAAGACGCAGGCCGGAATCGTGAAGGGAAGCTGATAATAGAGGTGAACGAAGTTCCCTTGGGCGACAATAATGAAATAAATAACGAGCGACACCATCCAGAAGTCAAACACTTTTTCTTTTCTCGTTGTCCGCTTGAGCCATAATCCAATCCCAAACAGAATAAAACCGATCCAAGTCAGGTAATCCTCGGCAATATTTCGGAAAAGAATTTTATCCCAAAATTTCCAGGTTAAAACAAGGCTCCAATTCCCCCATTTGTCGCTTCCGTACCCCCAGATGCCGAATGTCAGTCCGGATTTCAAATACAATCGATGAGCATGGACGTACCAGAGGGCGACAGGAGCTGTGACGCACAGAGCATAGAGCCAGAGGTGCCATCGGGTTAGGGTTTTTCCGCCGAATTTTTGCCAAGCCAGATAGAGGAGCGGCAAGCCAATGTAAAAGCTGGGAATTTTTAACAGGCAGGCCAAGGCAATAAAAATCGCTGAAAGAAAGAAATATTTCCATTTTCCGGAATCCGTCCATTGAGAAAAAAGATATACGCCGAGGACTAATGACAGGAGAAGGGCCGATTCCGGCTGAAAAGTTCGGCTATAAAAAATATTAGGAGGAAGCACAGAAAAGAAAAAGACCGTCCATACCGCCGTTTTTTGATCTATCCATTTAAGAACTACCAGATAAAGTGTATAGATTGTGAGAAGAGAAAAAATGATCGAAAGAAATCTTCCGATAAACTCCGAAACGCCAAAAATTTTATAGAAGAGGGCGACGAGAAATGAATAACCGGGGAATTCCGACTCGACATAGCCAGGGGAATCCCCTCCCCAGTCAATCTGGGGATAAAGAAAATGGTATCCGTTCTCATAGTAGTTCCTGGACATGGCCGCTGTATCTGCTTGTCTCCAGGCATGCATTCCGATAAGGGGAGAGTTTGCTTTATAGATCCTTAGAAAAAAAGCAAGCCCCAACACGATGAACAAAAGGAAATTCCTCGTCAAAAAGCTATTCTTTTGATCCACCATTTTGTTTAGGATATGTCATGGGGACGGTGATGATCAAGACCCCCTTTTTAATGGAATTTTTCTGCCCTTGGAATTTCAGGTTATTTATATTTCAGGAAAAGCCCGAAGTCAATAGCGATGGGACAGATGGGCTTTCTTCTTGATCTTTACTTGTTCTTTCCTATCCTTTATCATAGGTAAGTCAATTTGGAGTTCCGATGATTCAATCAACTACGATTATTTGTATCCGCCACAATGGAAAGATCGCCATCGCCGGAGACGGCCAGGTGACCATGGGCCAGACCATCCTGAAACAGAAGGCGAACAAGATCCGCCGCCTGTCCAAGGGCCAGGTGCTGGCGGGTTTTGCCGGCGCCACTTCGGATGCCTTTGCCCTGTTCGCTCGATTTGAGGGCAAACTTGAGGAGTATAAAGGCAAGCTGTCCCGGGCCGCCATCGAGCTGGCCAAGGATTGGCGCCTGGACAGGGCCCTGCGCCGCCTGGAAGCGTTGATGATCGTCGCCGACAAAGAAAGCTCCTTCCTCATCTCAGGGACGGGCGATGTGATCGAGCCGGATGACGGGATCATCGCCATCGGCACGGGCGGCCCCTACGCCCTGGCCGCCGCGCGCGCCCTCGTCCAGCACACAGACCTGTCGGCCAAAGAGATCGCCCTGGAGGCCATGAAAATCAGCGCCGGGATCTGCGTTTATACGAATGACCAGTTCATCGTCGAGGAGCTTTAAATGCCCATCCAGCTTCCCAAGAGCTTTGAAAAATCCGACGAGAAACTCCGCGATATCGACGAAGAGTTGACCCCGCAGGAGATCGTCGCCGAGCTTGATAAGTACATCATCGGCCAGAAAGCCGCCAAAAAAGCCGTGGCCATCGCCCTGCGCAACCGATACAGGAGACGCCGCGTTCCATCCGAACTGGCCGACGAAATCGCCCCCAAAAATATCCTGATGATCGGCCCGACCGGCGTCGGAAAGACAGAAATCTCGCGCCGCCTGGCCAAGCTCACCGCCTCGCCGTTTCTCAAGATCGAGGCCAGCAAGTTCACGGAAGTCGGCTATGTCGGCCGGGATGTGGAATCCATCGTCCGTGACCTGGTCCGGATGGGGGTGGACATGGTCAAGCAGGAGAAGATGGAAGAGGTCCAGGAAAAAGCCATAGCCAATGTCGAGGAAAAGCTGCTCGACCTGCTTCTTCCTCCCCTGCGGCGGAGGGATAATTCGGTCAGCGAGGAGGAATACCAGAGGTTCAACGAAACGAGGGAAAAGCTCCGCAAGCAGCTCCGGGACGGCGCCCTTGAGGAGCGGATGGTCGAGATCGAAGTGAAGGAAAGAATGGCGCCTCCGTTCGAGATCTTTTCCAACCAGGGCGTGGAGGAGATTGGCATCCAGATCCAGGAGATCATTCCGGGCTTTCTGGGCGGAAAGGCCAAAAAACGCAAGATGAAAATCCTGGAAGCGCGGGAGTTCCTGATTGACGAGGAACAGCGCCGGCTGATCGACATGGACCAGGTAGCCCGCCTGGCCATCGAGCGGGTCGAGCATTCCGGGATGGTTTTTCTCGACGAGATGGACAAGATCGCCGGCCGCGAATCGGGCCACGGCCCGGAAGTCAGCCGCGAGGGCGTCCAGCGGGACCTGCTGCCCATCGTCGAGGGCACGACGGTCAACACGCGGTACGGGCTGGTCAAGACCGACCATGTCCTATTCATCGGCGCCGGCGCCTTTAACGTGGCCAAGCCGGCCGACCTCATTCCGGAGCTCCAGGGCCGGTTCCCGATCCGCGTCGAGCTCACCTCGCTCAACAAGGAGGATTTTATCCGGATCCTGACCGAGCCCGAGAATGCGCTCATCAAGCAATATATCGCCCTGCTCGAGACCGAGGACGTCCGTGTCGAGTTCACCCCGGACGCGATCGACGAGATCGCCCAGATTGCCGAGGAGGTCAACCGCGACTCGGAGGATATCGGCGCCCGCCGCCTGCATACCGTCATGGAAAAAGTGATGGAGGAGATCTCGTTCAAGGCCCCGAATGTCAAGCTGAAGAATATCGTCATCGACAAAAAATATGTCCAGGGGCAGTTGAAGGAGATCATGAAAGACCAGGATTTGAGGCGCTTCATTCTTTAATGAAGAAAATTGTCTCTTCCGCCGCGGTTGTCGTGCTGCTCCTGGCGGCCGCAGCCTGCGGAAAAAAAGGGGGAATCCTGCCCCCGTTTGTCTATGTCCCTCAAAAAGCGGAAAACCTGAAAGCCGTCCAGCGCGGCCGGCATATCCTGCTCGATTGGACCAACCCGGAGTCCTACACCGACGGCAGGCCGCTGGCCGGCATCTCAGCCATCGAGGTCTGGGTTTATGAAGCCGGAGGCTCTCCCCAAGCCGGCGCTTCCGCCATTACGGCCGGAGAGTTCGAATCCAAAGCCCGGCGGCTGGCCGTTATCGATCAGATAGAACCGCCCCCTCCGGCTCGGAAAAACGAACCTCAGAAAAAAGCGGGTTCGGCCGAGCCGAAAAAAAAAGCGCCGATGGCTAAAGAACAGATCTATAAATATCTTCTCACTGAAAAAGACCTGAAGGCCGGCAGGCTGCTCTTTGCGGTCAGGGTCAAGGAAGCGAAAAAAGGCCGTTTCTCGGATTTTTCCGACCACGCCGCCGTCAGCCCGCAGCCTCTTCCTCTGCCGCCGGGGAATATCCGGACACAGGTGTTTGAAGACCGGATCCAAATCGACTGGGATGCGCCGCAGGAGAATTTCGATCATTCTGCGCCGGCCCGCTTGAAAGGTTATTACATCTATCGAATCGACAGCAGCCATAAGCTTCAGCGCCTGAATCCCGGTCTTGTCCGGGAAGAGAAATTCAACGACGCCAATTTCCTCTTCGGCCAGACTTACCGCTATTTCGTCCGGGCGGCGGCTTCGGAGGCAACCCCTGTCCAGGAGAGCGAGGACTCGGCGACGACGGAAGTGACGCCCAAAGACGTCTTTCCTCCTGCCGCGCCGGCTGGATTGACCGCCATTAAAGGCGCGAACTTCATCACCCTCATCTGGGACGCCGGCCGCGCAAAGGATCTGGCCGGTTATAAGGTTTGGAGGCGGGAGGCCGGCCAGGACCGGTTTGTCCCGCTGACCGCCCAGTCGATCCTCGAGAACACGTACACCGACACTTCAGTTGAAAAGGACAAACGTTATGAATATGCTATAACTGCGCTCGATCACAGCGAAAATGAAAGCCCTAAGTCGGAGACCGTGTCTGAGATCATCAAGGATGGGTGGCCATGAAAATCTACAGGTTTAAGCACGGCGACTTCATCGCCCACGGCGTCTTGAGGGAAGAGATCCTCTATCCGGTGACGGGCTCGATTTTCGATCAATTCCAATTCGAAGACAGGGGAATCCCCATCGGCGAGGTGATGCTCCTGCCGCCGGTTGAGCCTTCAAAAATCGTGGCCGTCGGGCTGAATTACAGGGACCATGCCGCGGAGCGGGGGAGTCCTCTGCCCGAAGAGCCGCTGCTCTTCATCAAGCCGTCCACGGCCGTGATCGGCCCGCATGACATGATCATGTATCCCAGGATGTCCAAGCGCGTGGATTACGAGGGCGAGCTCGCCTGCGTCATCAAGAAAAAGGCCTATCAGCTGAACGAGAGAGACCGGGCCGAGGACTATATCCTGGGCTACACGTGCTTCAACGACGTGACGGCGCGCGACCTTCAGGACAAGGACAAACAGTTCACCCGGGCCAAGTCCTTTGACACGTTCGCCGCGGTCGGGCCGTGCATCGCCACCGGCCTCGACCCGTCGCGGCTGAATATCAAGACGTTTCTGAACGGCAAGCTGCGGCAGTCCTCGAACACCAGGAACCTGATCTTTTCCATCCCGTTCCTCGTCTGTTTTATCTCCAACGTCATGACCCTCCTTCCCGGCGATATCATCACGACGGGGACGCCGGCCGGGATCGGGCCGATGCAGCCGGGAGACCGCGTCGACATCCAAATCGAAGGCATCGGGACACTGTCCAATCAAGTGTTAACGGTTAGATAGAGGCTCGGGCTGAGCCGCGAATTTGAAGGGAGGAGATCATGAAGTTTTTCCTGGATACGGCCAATCTTGACGAGATCCGAGACGTGGCAAGCTGGGGGATCCTCGACGGAGTGACGACCAATCCGTCCCTGTGCGCCAAGGAGAGCCTGAAATTCGAGGACCTCGTCAAGGAGATCTGCCGGATCGTTCCCGGGCCGGTGAGCGTGGAATGCGTATCCGACAAATCGCCGGACATCATCGCCGAAGCCCGCAAGCTGGCCAAGCTGGCCAAGAACATCGCCGTCAAAATCCCCATCACCATCGAAGGGCTCAAAGCGATCAAGGTCCTCTCCGGCGAGGGGATCATGGTCAACACGACGCTCATCTTTTCGGCCAGCCAGGCCCTGCTCGCGGCGAAGGCCGGGGCCAAGTTCGTCAGCCCGTTCATCGGTCGCCTGGATGACATCTCGGAAGAAGGGATGGCCTTGATTGAGGAGATCGCGACGATCTTCGACAATTACCGGATCACGACCGAGATCATCGTGGCCAGCATCCGCCATCCGCGCCACGTCGTCGAGGCGGCGCTCCTCGGGGCCGACATTTGCACGATTCCTTACTCGGTGATGGATAAGCTCGTCAGGCATCCCCTGACCGATATCGGCATCGAGAAATTTTTGAAAGACTGGGGTAAGGTGAAAAAATAATTGAGCGAGGCCGAGGGCCATGACCATTGAAAAAAAATTAGCGGACCTTAGGCAAAGGATTCAATCTGCCGAACTCGGCGGCGGCCGGGAGCGGATCGAAAAACAGCACCAGGCCGGAAAACTCACGGCCCGCGAGCGCATCAACCTGCTGCTCGATGAAGGGACGTTCCAGGAAATGGACAAGCTGGTCGTCCATCAAAGCCGCGACTTCGGGATGGAAAAAAAGCAGATCTACGGCGACGGCGTCGTGTCCGGACACGGCCGGATCGACGGCCGGACGGTGTTTATCTTCGCCCAGGATTTCACCGTGTTCGGCGGCTCGCTGAGCGCGACCAACGCCGCCAAGATCGTCAAGCTCATGGACCTGGCCATGAAGATGGGCGTGCCCCTGATCGGGCTCAATGATTCAGGCGGCGCCCGCATTCAGGAGGGCGTGGCCAGCCTGGCCGGCTATGCCGACATCTTTTTGCGCAACGTTCTGGCCTCGGGCGTCGTCCCTCAGATTTCTGCGATCATGGGACCATGCGCCGGCGGGGCGGTGTATTCGCCGGCCATCACCGATTTCATCATCATGACCAAGGACATCAGCAATATGTTCATCACCGGCCCGGACGTGATCAAGGCCGTGACGCATGAAGACGTCAGCATGGAGGAGCTCGGCGGTGCGGAAACGCACAACGCCCTGAGCGGCGTCGCCCATTTCGCCGCGGAGAACGAAGAGCATGCCCTTGCTCTCATCCGAGAACTGCTCTCCTTCATCCCCAACAATAACATGGAAGACCCGCCGGAGAAGGCGACGAACGATCCCGAGGACCGGACGAGCGACGAGCTCAATACCATGGTGCCCCCGGAGCCCGATCAGCCGTACGATATCCGGCGCATCATCCGGGAGGTCCTGGACGAAAACGACTTTTTTGAAGTGCAGGCCGAGTACGCCAGGAACATCGTCATCGGGTTCGGCCGCCTGGCCGGAAAGCCCGTCGGCGTCGTCGCCAACCAGCCCGACCACCTGGCCGGGGCCCTGGACATCAATGCCTCGGACAAGGGCGCCCGCTTTGTCCGCTTCTGCGATGCCTTCAACGTGCCGCTAGTCACGTTCGAGGATGTGCCCGGGTTTTTGCCCGGCGTCGCCCAGGAGCACGGCGGCATCATCCGCCACGGGGCCAAGCTTCTTTATGCCTTTGCCGAGGCCACGGTCCCCAAGATCACGGTCATCACCCGCAAAGCTTACGGCGGGGCGTATTGCGTTATGGCCTCCAAGCATATCCGGGCGGATATCAATTTCGCCTACCCCACGGCCGAAATTGCCGTGATGGGGCCCGAAGGGGCGGTGAACATCGTCTACAAGCGCGAGCTGGAAGGCCATAAAGAATCGGACAAGGCGCGGCTGGAAAAAATCGAGGAGTTCCGCGAGAAATTCGCCAATCCTTACATCGCCTGCGAAAAAGGATATCTTGACGAAATCATCGAGCCGCGGCTGACCCGGCCCAAGCTCGTCGCCGCCCTGCGGATGCTCGAGAACAAGCGCGACAAGAACCCGCCCAAAAAACATGGCAACATCCCTTTGTAATAAGCTCCAGTAATTTTTTTGGACTTGAGATTAAAGCATATCTTGGATAAATTAAAAGGTTCCCTTCCATTTTGTGTGGGTCGAAAGGAGGAACGATCCGAGGACGGCGTGAAAAACCCGGATGGGGAGCGAGGCCGTTTTCGGATCTCTTCTCAGATCATTTTTCCCCATTCAAAATGGAAGAGAAACATTTAGAAAAGAGATCAAGCGGCATGTTCAAAAAAATTCTGATTGCCAACCGCGGCGAGATCGCCGTCCGCGTCATCCGGGCCTGCCGCGAAATGGGGATCATCCCCGTCGCCGTTTACTCGGACGTGGACAGTAGCGCTCTTCATGTCAAACTTGCCCAGGAAGCCTATCATATCGGGCCGGCCACGCCTTTGGAGAGCTACCTCAACATCGAGAAAATTATCGAAGTGACCAAAACCTGCGGAGCCGAGGCCCTGCATCCCGGCTATGGGTTTCTGGCCGAGAATCCCAAGCTCGTCCAGAGATGTGAACAAGAAGGCATCGTCTTTATCGGTCCTCCTTCCTATCCCATGGATATTATGGGGACGAAAACGACATCGCGAAAAATGATGGCCGACGTCGGCATCCCGATCATTCCCGGCACGGTCGAGCCGATCAAGAGTGAAAAAGAGCTGGCCCGGAAAGCCGAAGAAATCGGCTTCCCCGTGCTTCTCAAAGCGGCGGCGGGGGGAGGAGGAAAGGGGCTGCGGTTGGTGAAGCGGAAGGGCGAGTTGCGTTCGGCCTTTGAGATGGCTCGATCCGAGGCCCTGTCGAGCTTCGACGACGGGTCCGTCTATATCGAAAAATATATCGAAGAGCCCCACCATATCGAAATTCAGATCCTGGCCGATCACTTCGGACACACCGTCTATCTTGGCGAACGCGAGTGCTCGATCCAAAGGCGCTATCAGAAAGTCATCGAGGAGACGCCGTCTCCCTTCCTCTTTGCAGAGACTAGGGAAAAAATGGGCAAGGTCGCCGTGAAGGCCGCCTCGAGCATCGGCTATCGGAACGCCGGGACGGTCGAGTTTATCGTGGACAAAGACCAGAATTTTTATTTCCTGGAAATGAACACACGCCTCCAGGTCGAGCACCCGATCACCGAGATGGTCACCGGAATCGACTTGGTCAAGTGCCAGATCGAGATCGCGGCCGGGCTGCCGCTTCGCTTCGGCCAGGACGACATCCAGCCGCGGGGCGCGGCATTGGAGTGCCGGATCTACGCGGAAGATCCCGATAACGATTTCATGCCGGCGCCCGGAAAAATCATTCACCTCCATTCCCCATCGGGCGGGCTCGGCGTCCGGCGCGATTCGGGGGTCTATGAAGGCTATACGGTGCCGCTCGAATATGACCCGCTGCTGTCCAAGCTCATCACCTGGGGGATGACGCGGGACGAGGCCATCCGTCGCATGCTGCGAGCTCTTTCCGAGTACCAGGTCTTCGGGATCATGACGACAATTCCCTTTTTTAGGCGGATTCTCCTCCATCCCAAGTTTCAGGCCGGCAACTATAATACCCACTTCATCGCCGAGCTCGAGAAGGAGGCCGGAGTTGAGGAACCCGATGTGAAACGGGCGGCCCTCATCGCCGCCGGGATCAAGAGCTTCCGGGACGCCAAAGCCGAGCCAAAGCGGACTGGCATAAAGGGCGGCGGCAGTCCATGGAAGATCCAGGGGAGAATGCAGAATCTTGCGAGCAGGCTGTAAATGAACCTTGTTTTTTGGCACGGACAGGAAGAAATCAGGCTGACTCTAGAAGAAAAAGGGGAGAACATTTTCCAGGCGGCTCTCAACGGTCGGGCGCATGCGGTTCGGGTGGAATTTCTGAGCGGCGATGAGCTCCTTTTGAACATCGACGGCCAGGTGTTCAATATCATCATCCATTCAGACTCCCAGGCCCATTCGGTCTTCGTCAACGAGAAGTATTTCAAGCTCGAGAAAAAATCGGCCTTGAGAATTCTCAACGGCGCCAAGAGCAAGATCCGGAAAAGGGAAATCAAGACGACCATGCCCGGACGCATCGTCCGGATTCTCGCCGCGGCAGGGGAGGAGATCCAGGAAGGGCAGGCCGTGCTCGTCCTCGAAGCGATGAAGATGCAGAATGAAATCAAATCGCCGCAGGCCGGCCGCCTGACCTATCTCCGGCTGAAGCCCGGCGACCATGTCGAGACCGGCGCCCTGCTTTTTTCTGTAGAATAACGTTTCCGAGGCTGGCGGTCGTTTCGCTTTTTTGATAATCTGGAGCGGAATTCAAAGGCGATTATGACCAAGGACTAGGCGCGCCTAGCCATCATTTTCTCGCTGACCTATATTCTCTTCTGCGCCATCGTCACCATTCTCTACCGTTTCATCCGCTTTTGGCCGGATTAAAAATTCTGGGGACGCGTACCGACCTTTTTATTACCACCTTGATTGGCCGAGCGGGTAGGGGGATTAATATCTCATATTTAGGGTTTTGACCATGTTTTAAAAATTCGGTACATGTCCCCGAATTTTTTTGGTATATTTAAGGAGAGGAAGACTAGCTCAAATTTTAGAAAATGAGAATTAAAAGGCTAAAATCCCTGATCGCCTTTTCGTTCCTGGTCGTCTTTCTGCTCGGGGGCGCGATCGTCTTGAAGAACCTGATCCTCCATCAGGTCAGGAAAAAAATCGAAACCACCCTCCATTATGCCCGGCTTCGTCTGACCGTCATCCCGCCCGCCATTGTGATGGAGGATGTCCGGACGGTTTCGGCGTCGCCGTTTTTTTCCGCCGAGCAAGTCGTCCTCCAGATTCCGTTTTTATCGCTCCTGAAAAGGGACCGGCCCCTCCGGGTCTTTATCGAGCGCCCCGTTTTGCGGATTTACGAGAATCCCCGCCCGGACCAGAAGCAGAAAATCGCCCTGAAGCTGCCTCTCCCGATTTCCATAGAAAACGGCTTTATCCGAGACGGGGAATTCTATTACTGGGGAGAAAAGACGAGCTTTACCTCCTATAAAATCAAGGCTTTTTTCCGGCAGTCCCAGGACCGTCTCGTCCTGCGGGCCGAATCGGATGAAAATTCCCTGCTGCTGGATTCCCTGGATTATCCCTTGACCGGGAAGGCCGTTATTTCCCTGGAAGGAAAAGGAAACACGATCGCCATCAACAGAATTCGAGCCTACGGTCCCGAGTTCATCATCAAGGGCAAAGGCATCTTATCCAATCCCGAACAGCCCGAATTCGAAATCCAGGCCTCTCTTCATGGCCAGACGAGCCTGATCCAGGATATCTTCGACCTCCCGTTTGACTGGACGGGGACCGTTGATGGGAAGGGCACCCTGACCCTGAAAAAAAGCGAAGTGGCCTTCCGGGCGGATCTGGCCAGCGGCGACCTTGTTTTAAATACGATCGCTCTAGGAAATGTGGAAGGCAAGGTGGCTATCGGCGGGCAGACGGGCGGGAGAGTGGCGCTGGTGATGCAGAAGAGGGCCGCCCCCAAAGAATATATGGAGATCACCTTCAAGGAAGGAAAGGTCGAAGGCAAAGCCAGGGATTTTCATTTAGACCCGATCATCGAGTATGTTCGACTGCCCTGGCCGGTGAGTTCGCCGGTGACGGGGAATTTTACCGTCGAGAAGGGACGACTCCACGCTCTGGCCCAGTTCAACGACGACCTTTTGACCGCCGCTCCCGACAGGTTTGACTTCCGCGGCATCGTGGACTTTAACTGGGACGGCAAAAAAAAGATTTCCTTCACTTCCCAGAAACTCGAATCGAGCTTTGCCGTGATGAATGTGGACGGGGCGATTGAAATCGGGAAAGACGTCAAAGTGGCTATCCAAGGCGATGTCGCCGATGTCAAGCAGGGCCGCGAGTTCACCTCCCTGATTTTGAACGAGAAGTTCGATTTTCCGGAGATCCGGGGACAGGGGACAGCGGAGATCAAAATCCTCGGGGATTTTGCTTCTCCCCAGATCAAAGCCGAATTTTCCCTGGCGCCCGGCGGGTTTGCCAAATTCGAGGCCGGGTCTGTGAGCGGCCTGGCCGAGATCGCCAAAGGCGAGCTGTCGGGGTTGTTTAAGATCAACGATTCGAGCATGAAAGGGGATCTCCGACTTCTCTCCAGGCCAAAGGACCTGAACGTGAAAATCCACCTGGACGAAGGCCTGGTCGAAAAAATCCTTCCGGCCCTCGACCTTAACATCCCGCTCGAGGGCCGCGCTTCCGGCGATATAGAAGTCACGGAAAAGGGCCAAAACCTCCTGGTCCAGGGGGATTTTGCGGCGCCCCGAGTCAACCTGGCCGGCCAGGACATTCGGGATGTCAAGGGAAAATTGTTGTGGACGGATGAATCGAAGACGCTGGCTTTTCCCGAGATTGCCGCCTCGCTGTACGGGGGAAAAGCGAAAGGCTCTTTCCAGGTCGGGTTCAAAAACAGAGATTTCGACATCGATTTGACGGCGGAGAATGTGAGCCTTTCTTCCATTTATTCCCCTGTCAAAGGGCGGCTGAGCTTCGGCCTGAAGGGCAAGGGGCTCTTCAGCCGGGATGTCGCCAAGGGAAAGTTTGACCTCAAAGATCTGCAGGCGGCCTCCTTTGAACGCGCGGGTGCGGCCGGAGACGTCGAGCTCAGCTATATCGACGACAGGCTGAATGTCAAGCTCGACGGGCGGCTCGAGCCGGGCGACAATGATTTTTCGCTGACTTTCTCTTATCCTCAAGCGGAGAAATCGTATTCGCTCAACCTCAAAGGCCGGCTGTCCAACTTCGACCTGTTCTTGCCCTGGAAAGGCGTGAAGGGCGAGGCGAATTTTCTGGCCGAGATCAAAGGACCCAAACCCTCCACCCAGCTCAGCGGCGTGATCGATTTCAAGGGCCCGCTTTTTCCTTTCCCGGACTTCGCTCAGGCGCTGACGGATTACACGGGCCTCGTGTTCATCCAGAACAACAAAGTTTCGGTCCGCTCCCTCCAGGCCAAGCTCGGAGGCGGCAACGTTTTCGGATCGGGAGAGATCCGGATCGGCAAAGGCGGGCTGGAGTTTGTGGACCTCCGCGCCGAGGGCAAGGATATGATCCTTTCGCTGTTGGAACGGACCCGCGCCTTGGCCGACGGCTCGCTGCGGCTCCTTCGCGACGAGAACCGTTTCGCGCTCTCGGGAGAGTTCCTCATCAAGCAGCTGTCCTGGCGCAGGGAGCTTGACGAAAAATTCAGCTTTTCCTCGTCGCCGTACATCGAGGCGAAAAAAGAACCGAGCATCTTCGATGACATGACTTTGAACATCCGCCTTCGGGCGGACGATAGCGCCGTGGTCGAGAACGCCCTCGGCAGAATCCAGGGACGCTTTGACCTGACCATCGCCGGGAACGCCGGCTCCCCGATCGTCCTCGGCGATATAGAAGGATTGAGGGGAGACGTGTACTTCCAGGACAGAAAATTCAGGGTCTTGCGGGCCAAGCTGAGTTTTTTCAACCCGACCACGGTCGAGCCTTACCTGGATTTCCGCGGCGAGACTTTTCTCAAGGACTACCGAGTCACGTTTTCCTTGACCGGGCTGGTGGACCATCTTCGGCCGGAATTTGCCTCATCCCCGCCCTTGCCTCCGGAAGATGTCCTGGCCCTGCTGGCTTTGGGCGAGTCCTTCAAACGGACATATTCTTATGACACGAGCTCCCAACTCAGCACGGGATCGCTGCTGTCGTTCCAGATTGCGGAAGAGGCCAAGAAACGGGCCGAAAAGCTGTTCAGCCTCGACCGCTTCCGGATCGATCCTTTCGTCCTGGGTGCTTCAACGGAAATGACGGCCCGGCTGACCGTGGGCAAGAAAATCTCGAGAAACATCATCCTCCTCTATTCGACCAACCTGACGACGCAAAGGGAAGAAATCGTCCGCCTGGAATGGGAGTTCCGGGACAACTTCTCTTTGGTCGGCATGCGAGACGAGCGAGGCCGCTTAAGCTTCGATGCCAAGATTCGAAAAAGGTTCTAAGGCCCTGCTTCCGGCCCTGTTGCTGGCAGCCGTGACGGGCCTCTCTGCCGGACGGCCCGCCGAGGATCCTCCTCCCCCCATCGGCAGCATTTCGGTCCAGGTTGACGGAGCGGCGGCTGGACCGGAGATAGCCGCTTTGATTCCCATTTCGTCCGGGGAGCCCTATTCTTTAAAAAAAATCGATAGCACGATCAAGCAGGTTTATAAAACAGGGCTTTTCTCCGACATCCAGGTCCTTAAAGAAGGGCAGACCGAGGTCCAGCTGACGTTTCTCCTGACTCGAAAACTGATCACCCGCAAGGTCGCCTTTCGCGGAGAAAAGGGCCTGTCCCAAAGAACCCTGAGAGACAGCTTGTTTTCCTTGCGACCGGAGGGTTTTTATTCCGAAGACCGGATGAGCCGGGCAGAAGGGGAGCTGGTCGAAGCCTTGAAAAAGGAAGGCTATTTGAACTCAAAGGTCAAGGCCCAGGCCGGAAAAGACCCGAATCAGCCGTTTGTGGACGTTGTCTTTGAGATCGTGCCCGGTTCTCGTTATGTCATCCAAAGCATCGATTTCCCTGGAGAGCCGCTCGTTGCGCCGGCGGATCTCAAGAAAAAAATCATGAGCCGCGAAGGACTGCCCTACATCCCGCGGCTGGTGGATGAGGACCTTGTCCGGCTCAAGGACTATTTTCTTTCGGCTGGATATCCGCGGGCGGAAGTCAACCTGGCCGACCCGGTCTTTCATGAGGAAAACCAAAGCGTGGGCCTGTCCATCAAGGTGATTCCCAACGAGCGGATCATCATCACCATCAAAGGCGCCAAAGTCGCGGAAGGACTGGTCCGGCCGATCTGGGAAGAGAAGATTTTTGAGGAGTGGGGACTCCTCCAATCCGAAGCCAAGGTGCTTTCCGCCCTCAGGAGCGAGGGGTATATCTTCGCCACGGCCAAATCCTCGATCGAGAAGGCGCCCAACGAGATCCGTGTCATCCATGAAGTCAACACCGGCAAAAAATACCGGATTTTCGGGCCGGCCTTCGAGGGCCTTCGTTATTTCACTCCGGCCGAGATGAAGGCTGAGCTGGGAATCGGACCGGACATCCCGTTTCTGGGCGGCATCGCCGGAGAAAAGGTTTTTGAGATGCCCCAGCAGATCGAACAGCTCTACGAGTCAAAAGGATTCAAGGACACCCAAGTCGATTTGAATTTCAAGCTCATCGATGGCTACATGACGGCCATTTTCAACATCGAAGAGGGAAGCCAACAGAAGATCGATCGGGTGACCCTTCATGGAGCGTTGCTGTTCAGCCCCCAAACGCTTCTGTCCCTGATGACGAGCGCCGGCGGCGGTCCCTATTTCCAGCCGGACGTCCGGAAAGACATCGAACGGTTGGAAAATTATTATCTCAACCAGGGAGTGCGGGGGACAAAAGTCTTGGCCCGGGTGACAACAACCGGCGAAAATCTTTTTGCGGTGGGTTTCGATATTCAGGAAGGACGGAAAGTCCGAATCGATAAAATCGCCATCACCGGGAACGTCGTGACCCGAAAAAACGCCATCTTGAGAGAGCTCCGGGTCCAGGAGGGGGATTGGGCGTATTCGGACAGGATCCTGGAGACGAGAAGAAACCTGGAAAAATTAGGCGTCTTCTCCGAGGTCAAGCTCGAAGAGATCGCCGTTTCTGAGGATGCGGAAAACCTCATCATCAACTTGAGGGAAGGCGAGCGGAACTATATCAGCCTGGGGGTGGGTTTGGAGACGAAGAACGCTCCCCAGAACGCGGAGATTTGGGAGAACGAGCTCAGCCCGCGGGGGACAATCGAGTTTATCCGTAGCAATATTTTCGGCACCGCCTCGCAGCTCAGCTTCGTCACCCAATTCAGCCTGAAGGTAAAGCGCGGGGTGGTCTCCTGGGAACAGCCCTACTTTTTTGGCTTTTCCGTCCAGACCGCGCTCAATGCCTGGCTGGAGCGGGAGGAGCGGGTGAGCTACGGCTATGACCAGAGAGGGACGAGCTTCACCGGCATCAAATCCCTGGGCAAAGGCTGGGTCTCGCTGACCACGCTGCGCTGGGCGAGCACGACGCTCTATTTTCTGGAAATCGCGGAATCCGAGGTCGACCGGCAGTTTTTTCCATTCTCCACGACCTCCATTTCGGAAAGCCTGATCTGGGACCGCCGCGACGACACGTTCAACCCGGAGCGGGGCTCTTTCCTGAGCATCGTCACGGAGTGGGCCTATCCCTTGTTCAAAGTGGAATCGGATTATTTGAAAAGCTTCGTCAAGTACCAGCAATTTTATCCGGTCTTCACCCGGATGAATTTCAGCTTCACGGCCCGTTTTGGCCTGGGCATGGGACGGATGCCCATCCATGAGAGATTCTTCGGTGGGGGAAGCAACTCCTTCCGCGGCCAGTCCTTCGACCGGCTCGGCCCCCTTGACCCGAATTCGCAGATGCCGGTCGGCGGGAAGGCCATCCTGATCGCTAATTTTGAGCTCCGCTTTCCCTTGTTTCCCAGCCTGCCCAATCTTTCCGGGGCCGTTTTTTATGACAAGGGGAATATTTTTTACCAGAGAAGCGATTTCCGCCTTGGCCGACTGGAAGACGCGCTGGGCATGGGCATCCGCTACCGCACGCCTCTCGGGCCGGTCCGGCTCGACTTCGGCTGGAACTTGAATCCGTCCCAGGGACGAGCCCAGCCCCTTGTCTTTATCACCATCGGGAATATTTTTTGAACGAATGAAAAAGAGAAGCCCCTCGCCTGCGCGCCACGAAAAAAATCCTCCTTTTCCTCCCTCTCTCGAAGGAAGGCATGGGAGAATATTTCAGTTTATTTTTTAGCAATGATCATGAGAACATGGACGTTTCTCACCGGGCTGATGGCGGGTGGCTTTTTGTTGTTCATGGCCCCCGGTCCGTCTCGAAGCCAGCCTCAAATCGTGGACTGCATCGTGGCCGTCGTCAACAAGCAGATCATCACACTCACGGATCTCCGGTTGGTCGACAGGTTCGGCCTTTATGAGATCGAAGAAAAAGCCGAGGCGGCCGACCGACCGGCCCGTCTGCTTGACAAGCTGATCGACCAAAAAGTCGTGCTCGATCTTGCGGCGGGAAACAAGGCGGCGGAGAAGGCGAAAGTGGAAAACTCACTGGAGAGCCTCATCGGACGTCTTGGCCCCGAAAAAGCCCGGGCCGAGCTCGACGCCTTCGGCCTGACGCCCGAGGATCTCAAGCCCTATCTCGAAGAAAAAATATTGTGCGAAACCATCATTGCCGAACGGTTTGCCCAGAGCTCAAGCGTCAGTTTGAAGGAGATCGAGGCGTACTTCGCGGAGACCTATGTTCCGGCCCAAAAAAAGCTCGGCCTGGAACCGCGGCCGATGATCGCCATGCTGGACACGATCGAATCGGAGATCAAAAGGGTCAAGGCCGAAGCGCAGGTCGCCCTCTGGATCAAAAACCTCCGGAAGCAGGCCGAGATCGAGATCCGGATGGATTGCCTGAAAAAATACAAGGAGAGCCTATGAGCCGCCTCGCTTTTTTATTTCCCGGACAGGGATCCCAGGCCGTCGGCATGGGAAAAAGTTTTTACGAGCATTATTCCTTGGCCCGGGAGTTGTTCGGCCGGGCCGATGAGATCCTCGGCTACCGGATTTCCCGGCTTTGTTTTGAAGGCCCGGACGAAGAGCTGCGCCTGACCCAGAACACTCAGCCGGCCCTTCTTGTCGTAAGCACGATCGCCTATTCGCTTGTTGGGAGGGAACCGGCGATAGCCGCCGGCCATAGTCTGGGGGAGTATTCGGCGCTCGTAGCGGCCGGCGCTCTTCGGTTTGAGGACGCCCTCAGGCTCGTCCATAACAGGGGAAGATATATGCAGGAAGCCGTGCCCGTCGGGCAGGGGGCGATGGCCGCCGTCCTCGGAATGAGCCATGAAGACCTGAGCCAAGCCGTATCCCGGGTCCAGAGCGGCGTCGTCCAGATCGCCAACTGGAACAGCCAGGAACAGCTCGTCATCGCCGGCCATAAACAGGCCGTGGAAGAAGCCCTGAAGTTGGCCAGGCCGCCCCGCTCGGTCATGCTGCCCGTCAGCGCCCCCTTTCATTCGGCGCTGATGAAGGGCGCGGAAGACAGGCTGGCCATGGATCTCGACCGGGTGGAGCTCAAGGATTTGAAGTTTCCGATCGTGACAAACGTGGACGCGAGGATCATCGAGAAAGGCGAAGCCGCCCGCGATTCCTTGAAAAGGCAGGTCAGCCGGCCCGTGTTGTGGTACAAGTCCATGCAGCGTCTGGCCGGCGAGAACATCGATGCCTTTGTCGAGCTGGGGCCGGGCAAGGTGCTGACCGGATTGATCAAGAGGATCGGACGGTCGTGGCCGCATCCGTTCGCGACCTGGAATGTCGAGGACCGGGAATCGTTGGACAAAACCCAGGGCTCACTGCTCTGAGCGTTCGAAGAGCAGGCGCGGGCCGTATTTGATGAAGTAGTCGCCCGCGGAATAGACCGCGGAGGCGAGGACCAGCCAGAGTCCGATGTCCCCGATGATGGACAGCTTGCCCAGGATCCCTTTTCCCAGGATCAAAAAAGAAATGGTGATCGTCTCCAGCGTCATCTTGATCTTTCCAGGCCAGGAGGCCGGAATGATCACGCCTTTCGACGCGGCGATGGCCCGCAGGCCCGTGATGGCGATTTCACGGCCGATGATGACAATGGCCATCCAGGCGGCGACGGCCCGGGATTGGACCAGGCAGATGATCGCGGACGTGATCAAAAGCTTATCGGCGATCGGATCGAGAAGCTGACCGAGTGTGGTGATCTTGTTGTTTCGCCGAGCCAGGAATCCATCGACCGTGTCCGTCAAGGAGGCCACCAGGAAAACGGAGAGGGCCGCGAACTCATGCCCGCGGAACGAAGAGAGGAGAAATACGATCAAGGCCGGGACGAGGGCGATCCTGACCAAGGTCAGAAGATTCGGCACGTTCATTGAAAATCAGATTACTACACTGAGTTTTAAATTGTCAAATTTTGTTGAATAGAAGCAGGCATCTCCGTTTGTATGATTTCAAGGAGGCTTTGGCATCGCCCCTAAGGCCCCCCTAGCGGAGGGGGGCCCCGTCGATTTTTCGACGGGGGGAACCGACGGGA
>CAZIDN010000009.1:0-87272 GCA_964537875.1 uncultured Eubacteriales bacterium | reverse complement strand
GCGTAATTATAATGTAATCACATTGCTTGTTCAAGCGATATTTCCTTACAATAGGCCGGTTCGGAGGAAATCTATATAAGATGACGCTTAAACGCCGCCTGGCATTCTCATTTCTCCTGTTGATTTGGCTCGGGAGTTCATGCTTTTCCGCCGATATTTTAATCCGCCTCGACGCGGCCAAATTGACGCCGGGCCCGCTTGCGGCGTGGCCCAACCTAGGGTCGCTGGGCGGCAGTTTCAATGCCGCGAAGGCTTTGCCCGTCGCCGCCATCGTTGCCGGGCGTATGGCCGTGACATTCAAAGGCCAGGCAGATTTTCTGAAATCGACATCCGCCATCCCTGAGGCGCGCGGCGGAAATCATTCTTTCTCGGTTCTGGCCTGGGTCTATGACCCCCAAATCGATCGAAAGAAAACCGTTATCTCCTGGGCGTCGCGGCCCAATAACAGCGCCGAGTTTTCCGTAGGAAATGGCAGGGATGCGGCTTTTTTAAGCGCGGGATCGATAAAAGCCGGATATGAAGGCGGGGTGCCGGCCGGCAAAACCTGGCAGCATCTCGCGGTCACTTTTGATGGCAGCGTCCTTAAAGTCTATTTAAACGGCGAGCTCAATGTTGAAAAACCCTGCCTCCTGAACATTAAAAACGGCGAGCACATTATTATCGGCACCGCCTGGGATTCCGGGAAAAATGCGCCCGTCACGCCGTTCTCCGGTTCGCTGGCGGAGCTGCGGCTTTGCGATGATGCTCTGTCGGCGCGAGATATCCGCAATTTCATCGGTTTGACGGCGGCCTTTCATCCGTCTCCGAAAAACGGCGAAACCATCGAAAATTTATCGGCATCCCTCCAGTGGGAAGAGGGCCGCGCGGATGCGGATTCGTTCGATATCTATTTTGGCGAAGACAAAAGCGAAGTCGGTGACGCAGACAAGAGCTCAAAAGCTTTTCAAGGCAGCCTGCCTGCCGATTCGCATTCTTGGGAGGTTTCGCAACTCTCTCTAGGCCGGACCTATTTCTGGCGTGTCGATCAGGTCGGCCAAGCCGAAAAAGCTATCACGCGCGGCGAAACTTGGAGTTTCACGGTTAGTGCCTGCCCAGCCGGCGGTCCTTTCCCGCGTGATAAAATTGCCGCCGTGAAAGCGGATTTGACCGAACTTCGTTGGACGCCGGGCCGCTATGCCGTCTCCCAGGATTTCTATTTCGGCGATTCCCAAGATCAAGTTCAAAAAGCGGCCACTCCTCAAATTAAAGGACTGCCGGCGACTGCCAATAGCTGTCGGATCCCGCGACTTCCGCTCGAACAAGGGAAAAAATATTTCTGGCGGGTGGACACGAATAACGGCAAGCTCCCCCCGGCCAAAGGCGATATCTGGTCATTCAGGGTTGAAGACAAGCCGGAATCGGGAGACATAACATTCTTCCTTGTTTCCGACACGCATTATGGAGCGAGTGTGACTATCGCAAAAGCCGACCGGACGATGGTCGATGTCATGAACGGCTTCCCGGGAACGCTCTATCCCAAGAGCGTCGGGGACGGCCTCGTCAAGACGCCGCGCGGCGTGCTAGTCCTGGGCGACCTCATTGATGAGGGAGAGGCGGAAGACGCGACGGAAATCTTTCGATCCTTTGCCGAAGATTACGGCATCAAGGGCGAAGGCCGGCTCGTCTATCCGGTTTATGAAGGCGCCGGAAACCACGACGGGGGCGAGAAGGATCCGGTCCGTAAGGGAATCGTCGCTCGCAACGCCGTCCGTCCCGCCGTGAAAAATGTTTCAAGCAACGGGCTGCATTATTCCTGGGATTGGGACCGGGTCCATTTTGTCCAGCTCAACCTATTTCCTGGAACGGTGGGGGATGACATCATCAATCCGTGGGGCCGGCATTTTGAAGGCGATTGGAAATATCCCCAGCACAGCCTGGAATTTTTAATCGCTGACCTGGCTAAGAATGTGGGGTCGAGCGGACGGCCGGTCGTCCTCCTCCAGCACTACGGCTGGGACGACTGGGGCAAGGGCTGGTGGTCGGAGCGGGAGCGCTCGGCGTATTATGAGGCCATCAAAAACTACAATATCATCGCCATCTTCTGGGGCCATTCGCACACGCCCCAATTCTTAAACTGGAACGGCATCCCGACCTGGTGCGTCGGTTCGCCCCAGATCGACCCTCATCTCGGCGAATTTTTCGTCGTCCACATCACGCCGAACGAGATGATTGTGGCTGAACGCGATTACGAGCGCTGGGGGCTCGTCTCAACGATCGATCTCAGGGCGATCGGACTCAAAGATCCTGGCAGATCGAATTAATGGAAACCCGAAATCGCCGTTGGACGAACGCTCAGCCTGTCATCGCGAGCACCCGTCGGGTGCGTGGCGCTTCGTTCTTCGTAATTATATTTTATGGTTCTCTTCCATTACGTGTGGGTAGAAAAGGGAAACGATCCGGAAACGGCGTTAAAAACCCGGATGGGGAGCGAGGCCGTTTCCGGATCGTTTCCCATACAATTTTCCCCATACGAAATGGAAGAGAACCTTTTTTATTAACGGAGCTAATTTAGCTTCTTCGGCTCGATCCTGTTCCAATCCGGCGGGTCGACGCCGAGCAGGTTGTGGACGAAGAAGTCGTTTCGCTTACGTTCGCCGTAAACTCCGCCCGGGCCGTGGCCCCCGCCCGGTATGACCAGCAGGTCGAATGTCTTGTTGGCCTTGATCAGGGCGTTGACGACCTGCATGGTCGAAGCCGGATCCACGTTCTGGTCCATCTCGCCGACGACGAGCAGCAACTTGCCCTTGAGCCGGTAGGCGTTGTCGACATTCGAGGACGCCGCGCACTCGGGCCCCAGCGGCCAGCCCATCCATTGCTCATTCCACCAGATCTTATCCATGCGATTGTCGTGGCAGCCGCAGGACGAAAAACAGACATTGTAGAATTCCGGGTGGAACAGGAGCCCGCCCAGCGCGTTCTGGCCGCCGGCCGAGTTGCCGTAGATGCCGACCCGGCTGATATCGTAGGTGGGATATTTGGCGGCGACGGCCTTGTGCCAGAGGATGCGGTCCGGGAAGCCGGCGTCGCCGAGGTTCTTCCAGCAGACATCGTGGAAGGCTTTGGACCGGTTGGACGTTCCCATCCCGTCCACTTGGATGACGATGAATCCCAGTTCCGCCAGCGACTGCATCGAATAATATGCGCTGAAGGATTTTGGGACGAAGGAATCGTGGGGTCCGGCATAGATGTATTCGATGACGGGATACTTTCTGGACTTGTCGAAGTTCATCGGCCTGAGGATAATCCCCCAGATGTCGGTTTTTCCGTCGCGGCCTTTGGCCGTGAACACCTCGGGCGCGCGCCAGCCGATCTTCAGCAATTCCTGAATATCGCCGCGTTCGACCTCCATCAGGACCTTCCTTTCTTCCGTGATCCGGAGCTCGGAGACGGGCGGAAGGTCGACCCGCGACCAGGTGTCGATATAATATTTCCTGTCCGCGGAAAAGACCAGGCTGTGATTCGCATCGGCTTCGGTCAGCGATGTGAGCCCGGTGCCGTCAAAATTGATGCGGTAGTAGTGGATGAAGTAAGGGTCTTTTGCCGGAACCATCCCGCTCGCCCGGAACCAGATCTGGCGCGTCGCCTCGTCGACCCTGTCCACGCCTCTCACGACCCATTCGCCCTTGGTGATCTGGTTTTTCACCGTGCCGGTGAGGCCATCATAGAGGTAAAGATGGTTCCAGCCGTCCCGCTCCGACATCCAGATGATCTCTTTGCCGTCCTGGGGATCAAAGCGATATTTCTTACCGGAATAGCTGAAAAATGTTTTATATTCCTCCGTGATCAAGGCGCGGGCCTGGCCGGTTGCGGCGTCCACTTCGACGACGCGATAGACTTGGTGCCCCCGCTGGTTGTACTCGAAGGTGAAGGCGCGGCTATCCTTGCACCAGACAAGGGCCGATATGGCATAAGGGTTCGGGAAAAGGGCGTTGTCGATATTGATCTGTTTTTTCGCGTCGACATGGAAAAGGACGGGCTGGTTGATATCGAGGGCATCGCCCGGTTTGGCGTATTCCATCGTCGAGTACTTCGGCTGGAGCTGGTCGACCGGGGATGACTCGATGTATTGGATAAAGCGGTGGTAGCCGGGCTTGAGGCGATAGGCCGCCAGCATCTTCGAATCGGGCGACCAGACAAGGGACCGATACGTGTAGTAATTTCCCTCAGACCCGTCGAAGCTCAAGGCCGTTTCGTCTTTTTTGTCTTTGGAGCGGAGGAAGACATTGTAGTTCTTGATGAAGGCCTCCCACTTTCCGTCGGGGGATGCCTTGGCTTCCTTTGATGCGGCTTCCGCAGGAGGGCCTCCCTGGGCGAGTCCGCCACCGCCGCCAAATCGGGCGCGGCGCTCGACCGGACCTGTCTTTTTACAGGAGTAATCGGCGAGGTCGCACTTCCATTTGGAATCGCCCACTTCGAACTCGATGGCTTTTTCGCCGTCGACGAAAGTTATGGTGTTGAAGGGAAGCTTGACGGCGGCGTATTTTTCTCCGGCTGCCGAAGAGAGCGAGGCGGCCAGCTTGGCGTGATCAAAGGCCGGCTTTTTGGACTGGTTCTCCGCATCCACGACAACGAACTCGGCGCCTCCCTTGACCGTCTTCCTGTACCAGAAGCGGCTGGTCTTATCGATCCATACGGGCCGGCCCATGATATTGAGGGCCAAGCCCTCGACTTTGTCCCTGAGGCCGGCCGCTCTTTCGTAATCTGCCAGCTTGCCTTGGGCCGAGAGGAGAACAGGCAGGCCAACGAGGATCAAAAGCAAAAAGGCTCTTCCTAAAAGATTTTTTCGTCTCATACGACCTCCTTAATATATAGGGACAGTTCTATTTTTTGGAGCAGGGGAAAACCCGACAAAATAGAACCCTCTGCTTTTTTTCCCTTTTCTCATGGAGCTTGCTTTTTGATCAGCGGTTCACTAGATTATCATTACAAATATTTGATGTCAAAAATTTCAGGGAGCTGGACAAAAATCGGGACGAGGAAGCATCCAAATATGTAATTTCAAAGAGGTGCCGGAATCGCCCTCGAGGCCCCCTAGTGGAGGGAGGCCCCGGACACTCTTGGAGGAGGACCCTTTTGCAGGTTCCCCCTCCAACGGGCGGCGGGAATACCCGCCGGCCCTGCCACCCCTCCAAGGAGAATCCTCCCATGAATTCATCGCCAAATGCTCCATGGAAAGGAGGCAGAGAGCGAAGCGATCGTTGGAGGGAAACCCTTAATAAGGGTTTCCCTCCAAGAGTATCCGACGGGACTGGTTCCCCAGGGGCCCGGGGGCGATTCCGGCACCGCTAGAAAATAACACAAACGAAGATGCTTACTCGGCACGAGAGTTGCTTTTCCGAAAGGAAAGCGATAGATATAATAGGAAGCGCTTGAATCCGAAGCGATGAACAAAGAACTCGGGCAACAAGGAGACAAGGATGCATTGGGCTGACATCACGATTTTTGTTGCTTTTTTCGTCGTCGTCGTCGGCGTGAGCATGTACAAGAGCCGGCGCGAGAAGACGGGAGTAGACTTCTTCCTGGCCGGCCGCAGCCTGGTCTGGCCGCTGATCGGCTTTTCGCTGATCGCCGCGAACATCTCGACCGAGCATTTTGTCGGCATGTCCGGGCAGGGGGCCGGCATCGCCGGCCTGGCCATTGCCAGCTATGAATGGATGGCCGCCATCACGCTCGTCGTCGTGGCCTTGTTCTTCCTGCCTAAATTCCTGCGGAGCGGGATCTACACCATCCCTGAGTATCTGGAGTACCGCTACCATCCGGCCGCGCGGGGCATCATGGCCTTCTACCTTGTTGTCATTTACATCGCCGTGAGCATTTCGGCCGTCGTCTACACGGGGGCCCTGGCGCTTCACACGATTTTTGACATGGACCTAACCAAAGCCGTATGGATGATCGGCATCATCGCGGCCATCTACACGACATGGGGAGGGCTGAAAGCCGTTGCCTGGGCCGACCTGTTCCAGGGCTCGGGCTTGATCTTAGGCGGTTTCATCACGATGGTCCTGGGCTTTAAAGCCGTGGGCGGTGTGAGCGCTTTCTTCTCGGCCAACGCGGATAAGCTCCACATGATCATGCCGGCCGACCATCCCGTTATCCCCTGGACCACACTTGTCGTCGGCCTCTGGATCCCGAATTTTTACTACTGGGGGCTCAACCAGTTCATCACCCAGCGGACGCTGGCCGCCAAGAGCCTGAAGCAAGGTCAGCTGGGGATCATTTTCGCGGCCTTCCTGAAGCTGACGATACCGTTCATCATCATTTTTCCCGGCATCATGTCCTACCAGTTATTCAAGGGCCAGCTCACCGCGCCCGGCGCGACCACCGACCAGGCCTATCCTCTTCTGATCAGGAACCTGGTGGGGCCGGGGCTGCGGGGATTTATCCTGGCCGCGATCGCCGGAGCCGTCATCAGCACGCTCAGCTCTCTTCTCAACTCGGTGGCGACGATCCTGACTATGGACATCTATAAAAGGCATTTTAAAAAGGATGCCTCCAGCGAGTCGCTGGTCAAGATCGGACGGTGGGCGACGCTTGCCTTTGTCCTAGTCGTCTGCCTGATCGCTCCCCAGTTGGGCAATCCAAAGTTCAAAGGGATCTTCAACTATATCCAGGAGTTCCAGGGATTCATCTCGCCGGGGATTCTGGCGGCGTTTGTCTTCGGCCTGTTCGTCAAGCGAACCCCGCCGGCGGCGGGCGTCTCATCGCTCATCCTGACCGTGCCGGTCTATGGCTTCCTGATGTTGGCGTTCGGAAAGATCGCTTTCCTCAACCGGATCGCCATCACCTTTGTCGTCATGATCGTCGTCATGGGCCTCATCACGCTGATCAAGCCGCTCAAGGTGCCGAGGGTCCTGCCGATGAACAAGGATTTCGACATGCGGTCGACGCCGGTCCTGAAGGGGCTGTGCGTTTTGGTGATTGCCATCACCCTCGTCCTCTACATCATCTTCTGGTAAAAATAGGAAGATACAACCAAGAAAGTCACAATCCTTTTTCCCCAGGAAAAATACGGAGACAAAGGATTGTGTGCCTTTATTCCCAGGCCAAATTGACCAAAGAAATTGAAAACGAAATATTTTTGTTGACGAGCGGCGAATATGCCCCGTGGCTTGCTACGGAGAGCCGCTCGTAGAGGGTTCCAAGGGGGAGCCGCCCCCGTGGTCAATTAAATTTTCATCGGAGACACATTTATGAATATTAATAATGCATATTAATCCCCCCTTCCCCCCTTGGCCAATCAAGGGGGGCCCCGAAACAGGTCTGTGTCTTCGCAGAAGCCGCAGGGCATCGGACGAAGTTCGACGGCCGTTGGAAGGGGTCTTCCCCTCCAAATTGAAGGTTGAGGTTTGACCCCGATGGTTAGACTTCGATTTGGGTGTATCGTTTCTTGGCAAATTTCAGGAGGAACCGGCAGCCGGTATACGAAAGTAGAACCAGCGCCCCGAAGAGGATCGCAAGCAGCATTCCCCCTCCGATTCCCCGCTTCAAGAGAGATACGCTGAAGTAGCCGAGCGCCGAAAGGATTCCGATATCGGCCAGCATCGCCAGCAGGACATTCAGGTTCTGCTTGATGGCCTTCTGGGGGTTGGTCCAATCGAGGAGCGGCCTGGCCAGGTCGATGATCATACCCACAGCGGTCAGGGCGACGGCCGCCGCGATCGAGATCAAGAAAGCGCCGGCAAACATGACGACCTTCAAGTGAGCGACGAAAACGGCGACCACGGACGCCACGACGATGCCCAGCAAGGCGATGAAATAGGAATGGATGAATTTGGCGATCACCTGTTCCTTGGGGGTGGCGGGGATGACCTTTGATATCCAAAACTGGGCTCCCTCCCGCGAGAAGGTCGAGGAGGATGTGCCGTTCAGACAGGAGCAGAAGGTCATAAAGCAGGCCGTGGCCAGGATGACATAGATCGGCTTGGCCGAGGTCATGAGTCTTAAGAGAACGGCGTTGTCCCCTTTCCCCGATCCTGTTTGGGCCATGATGACAAGAATGAGAGGGACGATGACGACGACAAGCACGCCGTTGAGCAAAAAGATCGGGGTTCGGTTCATGATCCGCCACTCTCGGGCGAAGATCGTCCTGACGGGATGCCGCCCGGACGAGACCTTGCGCGACATGCTTTCCTTGGACAGCGCCTTCTTCCGGCCCGATATCTCTCCGAGCCCGATCAGCCCGCGGTAGAACAACTTCTCCGCCATGATCAGAATGCCGCAAAAGATGGTGAGAGAAACGCCGACGAAGATGAGCAGGTTTGAAAATCCCCTGGCCGTCAGCCCTCCGGCGAGCGCTTTGGTGGCCCAAATGCTCGGCGGGAAAATAGCGCCGACACGCCGGATCAGCCCGTCCGGAGCGGTTAAAAACCGGATCATCGCCCGCGGGTCCGGCGAGGCGCCGGCCATCCTGTTCAGAAAATATTGCAGCCCGAATCCGGCCACGATCAAGACAAGGCTGCCGACGATAATCAAGGCGTCCTTTTTCCGGCTGAGGTTGACGGCGCGCATCATGCCGATGACCAGCAGCGAAACGACGGCCAGCGGAATGACGGGGAGCAGGAGATAGATGACCAGCCCATAGAGCCAATAGGGGAGGCCGGCTTTTGAGAGGATCCCGTAATAGACCAGGACCGGCAGGACGAAGAAGGCGATGGTCAGGTATTCATTGACCAGGATCACGGTAAATTTGGAAAACATGACCTGAAAGGGCTTGAGGGGGAGGGGGATGAGGATGTCCATATCTTTGGAAAAATAGAAAGCCGACACGACATAATAAACCCCGAAAATCAGGACAAAAACCTGCCCCGCCAGCAACCCGTAGGTCAGAATGAGATGCTGCTGTCCCAAGGGCAGGAGCAGCCTGTAAGCGATCTTGATCAAGGCCAGATAGCCATAGAGGGTCGGCCCCAGGCCGAGAAAAGCCACGGCGATCAAAGGGACGAGCCAGATGTCCTTCTTTTCTTTGAACAGGCGGTGGCGCAGAACCGCCAGTCCGAAGTTGACCTTCAGCCCGACGCGGATGAGCGACCGCAGCTTATTCATTTTTCGGTCAGCTCCAGGAAGATATTCTCCAGCGACTCATGCTGCTCGTGGTTCAGCTTCTTGAGCTCGTCCAAACTTCCGCAGGCGATGAGCTTCCCCTTATTGATGATGCCCATCCGGTCGCACAGCTTTTCGGCCACCTCCATGATATGGGTGGAAAAGAAGAGCGTCTTGCCCTGGTCGCAATGCTCGCGCATGATCTCCTTAAGGTGATGGGAGGCCCGCGGGTCCAGGCCGACCAGCGGCTCATCCAGCACCATCACCCGGGGGGCCGGAAGCAGCGCAGCCATCAAGACGACCTTCTGCCTCATGCCGTGGGAATAGCTCTGGATGGGGCTGGAGACGGCTTGGCTGAGCTCAAAGATCTCCAGCCACTTCTCGATTCTAGCGATCCTGTCCTCTTTGGCTACCCCGTAGACATCGCCGATGAAATTCAAATACTCCAATCCCGTCAACCGTTCGTAGATGGCGGGATAGTCCGGCACGTACGTCGTCATGGCCTTGCACTTGAGGGCATCCTTCTGGCTGTCCAGGCCGTTGATGGTGATCGTGCCCGCGTCCGGTTTGAGGAGGCCAACGATCATTTTGATGGTCGTGGTTTTCCCCGCCCCGTTGGGGCCCAAAAAGCCGAAGATCTCGCCCGGCTTGATGACCAGGTCGAGGTCGTCGACAGCCTTGACCTTGCCCTTATTGTAACTCTTGGAAACGCGCCGAAATTCGATCACGGGGGCACTCCTTTAACCCATTTAACCTATTTCTTATAACATATACGAAGGAAGGGGGTCAAAGCTCCCGGAAGGAGCCGCTGCTCCGGCTATTGACTTGACCTCTCATATTCAATATTCTTATTTCTTCAAGCGCAACAAGGAGGTCATCAAGCCGTGGATAACAAGCCGGTGCTGAACATCAAGTCCTTGAAAGAGCAGGTCTATGAATATCTCAGAGAGCAAATGCGGGTCGGGGAGATCCTCCCCGGCTCCGTGATCGATATGGAGGAGACCTCGAAGAAACTGGGGGTCAGTAAGACGCCTCTCCGGGATGCGCTTCTTCTGCTGGAAATGGAAGGCTTTGTCTCCATCCTGCCCCGCCGGAAAGTTATCGTCAACACCCTGTCCCTTCAAGATATCAAAAATTATTATGAAATTATCGGCGCCCTTGAAAGCGAGGCGCTTCTCTTGGCCCTCGATAACTTGAAGGAGCCCGATGTTCAATACATGGAAGAGCTAAATGCCGCGATGAAGGACGCCATCGACCGGGACAATTTCGACCTTTACTACGAGAAAAACCTGAATTTCCATAATGTCTTCCTGGATCGCAGCGGCAACGAGAACCTGAAAAAAATCGTGAACACCCTGAAAAAGCGCCTCTACGATTTTCCACGCCAGAAAGGCTTTGTCAAGGAGTGGGAACAGGCCTCCATCGGCGAGCACGCCGAGCTTGTCCGTTTGATCCAGCAGAGGAACGCGGAAAAGGCTGTCGATTTTATCCGGGACGTCCACTGGTCGTTCCGCGTCCAGAAAAAATTCATCGATCTGTATTATGTGAAAGCGTCGTCTCTAATCGAATAGCGCGTTCCTGTCTCCATAAGCTAAGCCAAGCTTGACAAAAGGGGAAAGATATCCCATATTTTTGTCATATTGATCAGGCGAAAAATGAATCCGGTCGACGTTTTTTTTCGAGAAATCGTCGGCCGAAAAAGAAAAATGATGAATCAAATTTCGCAGAAATATTCCAGCCAAGGGGAAGAAAGCATGACAAAACGATTTTTTTTCACTTTGTTCATCGTCTTTTTTCTCGGGCCGTCCCTTCTCCTCTCCCAGCAACTTCAGACCGGAACGATCCGGGGAACGGTGACGGATGAAGATGGCGCGCCGCTTCTCGGCGTCAGCGTCTCCGTCAAAGGGCCGAGTCTGCTCGGGACGGTGACGGACGTCTCCAAGGAAAACGGCCTGTTCCGCGCGCCGGCCCTGCCGCCCGGCACCTACACGGTCACCTTCGAGCTCAAGGGCTTCCAGCCGGTCAAGCGCGAAAACATCATCGTCAATGTCGGCATGGTCGTGACGCTCAACATCCAGATGAAGGTGTCCGCGATCCAGGAAGAAATCACGATCCAGGCCGCCTCGCCCGTCGTCGATATCCAATCGACCAAGATCGCCACCCAGATCAGCCGCGATATTATCATGAACTTGCCCATGCAGCGGAGCCTCGACAGGATCATGGGGATGACGGCGGGAACGGTCTCCGGGGTCATGCACGGCGGCACCGAAATCTCGCACGCCTATGAAGTCGACGGCGTAAACGTCAACGACCCGTCGGTGAACGGCCGTTTCGTGACGGTCGAATACGACGCCATGGAAGAGGTCGAAGTCATCACCGGCGGTTTGCCGGCCCAGGTCGGCAACACGGGCGGCTCGTTCGTCAACGTCGTCACCAAATCCGGCGGCAACAAATTCAGCGGCATGGTCCAGCTGTATTACAGCAACAAGGATCTCAACGAGATCCTGTTCTCGGACGAGCAGATCAAGGCCCTCAACGTCGGCAAACCGACCTTCAACATCTACCAAATCAACACCTCGGCCATCCTGGGCGGCCCCATCGTCAAGGACAAATTGTGGTTCTTCGGCGACCTCGGCATGACCCGGAACAAATTCATGTCGACGTTCCTGCCGACGACGATCCTGGGCAAGAGCTACGAACAATACCAGCCCTACAACCGGAACTACAACGGCTTCCTCAAGCTGACGACCCAGTTGGGAAAGAACCTGCGGGTGTTCGTGATGGCCAACCATTCCAATCCCTACACGCCGTACAGCGGGGCCGGCACATACACCACGGCGGAAGCCTGCCAGGAACGGACGGACTTCAACTGGGCCTTCACGGCCAACGCCTCCTGGATCCTGTCCCCGAACACCTTCATCGATTTCCGGGCCGGCTTGGCGGATATTCAATGGAATATCTATTACGAGCCGGGGACAGAGAAAAACTACGCATTTAATGATGCTTACACATTCTACAGCTGGGGGTCCACCGGCCGGTTCGGCGAGCCCGTGTGGAGGAACACCAAGCAGGCCTCGGTCCGCCTGACCCATTTCCAGGACGGTTTCCTGGGCGGTGACCACGAGTTCAGGGCGGGCGTCGAAGTCCAGACCGGCGTCGACGAATGGACCTGGTATCGGGATAATCCGATTTCGTGGACTTACTATAACGGCAGCCCGTACTATTACCGCGGCCTCTACGGCTTGAGCGGTCCGCATCCGACCTACGGCGACGGCCTGCTCACCATCTATGTCTGCGGCCCGAAGACCAGCCCGAACGTCGTCAACGGCTCCGAAGTCCGCTTCGGCGCCTATATCCAGGACACATGGACGATCAAGAACAGGCTGACCTTGAACCTTGGGCTCCGTTTCGATACCTATAACGGCTATTTGCCGGAGTCGACAAAGGTTGCTTCTTCGGGCATTGCCCCGGCCATCGGGGAAGCCCTGTTCGTGCCCCAGTTTGGGTTCAATCCTTACGGCGAGATGAAGATCGACCGATGGGATGATGTCATGGGCTGGAGCCCGTTCTCGCCGCGCCTCGGTCTTTCCTATGACCTCTTCGGCGACGGGAAGACGGCCGTCAAGGCGTCCTTCTCGCGGTACGCGGAAGCCATGCCGGTTATGTACTTCCAGACTGTCCATCCGCTGCGTCCGGTGAGCTACGGCTTTTATTGGACGGACCTGAACAACAACGGCGTCCCCGATGCCCCGCCCGGCGACAAATATGTCGCTTTCGGAGCCTCCGTTCAGCAGATGCTGCCGAGCTATTACAAGCAGCGCATCGATCCGGACATCAAGGCCCCGATGTATAATGAGTTCACCGCTTCGATCAACCACGAGCTCTTCCGCGATTTCAACGTCGGCCTCCAGTTCATCTTCCGGGAGAAAAAGGACACCGTCGGCGCGATCCTGTACGATCCAAACACGAAGCGCTACTGGAATACCTATGACAAGGCCACCGATTGGTGGATCCCCTTCACCACGATCGTCCCGTCAGCCGGCAGCTTCCCCGAGCAAGCCGTAACGATGTATTTCATGTCCAACAATGCCCCCGCCCAGATGACCGCGTTCGCCAACATTCCGGAAGCCCTGAGGAAATACCAGGCGCTCGAGCTGACATTCAACAAGCGCATGTCCCGCGGCTGGCAGCTCGGCGGGTCCGTCGTCTGGTCCCAGACCAAAGGCAACAACACCGATGACTACGGCTCGGTCTGGGGATATTCCGGCGCCTACCAACAGGCCAACTGGTTCGTCAACCGCTACGGCTATATCGGGTCGGACCGTCCTCTCGTGATCAAGCTCTTCGGCACGTTCAACCTGCCCTTGCGGTTCCTGGCCTCGTTCTACTACATGCACTTCTCCGGCTCCCCGTGGCAGCGAAGCGTCACCGTCTATCCTCCGGCGGTGTGGATGGCCGCGAACAACGCCCAGGGATTATCCTACAGCGTCAACCTGGAAGCGTCGGGGACGCGGCGGGATCCCGCATCCGACAACCTGGATTTCCGGCTGGAAAAAGAGTTCGGCTTGGGCCGGTTCGGGAAACTGGGCGTGTTTGTCGATGTCTTCAACCTGTTGGGCAACCAGTATGTCACGATCGGCATGAACCCGGGCGGGACCTGGCGTCCGTCGGATGCCAACACGAATGTCGGAACCTATACAGCCAGCTCTAGCTTCGGAAAGGTGACCAACATTTCGGGAGTCCGGAACTACAGGCTTTCGGCGCGGGTTTCGTTCTGAACCTCCGCAACTGACCAAAAGGGGAGGCTTGTGCCTCCCCTACCGTTCCTCCAGCTTGCTTTTATTCGGGGATAGGATTATTTTTTAAGGGTAAAGGAGTTTTGCCGTGAAACTACGCTCGCTTTCGATCCTTTGCCTGATCCTGGCCCTATCCCTGGTTTTTCAGGTTATGTATGCCCAGAAAATTCAGCTTCCCTCCCAGTATAAGAAATGGCTGGACGAGGAGGTCGTCTATATTATCACCCCCGTGGAGCGGGATGTTTTTTTAAAGCTCCAAACGGACAGGGAGCGCGATCTCTTTATCGACGCCTTCTGGAAGCACAGGGATCCGACTCCGAATACCCCGGATAACGAGTTCAGGACCGAGCATTACCGCCGGATCAACTATGCCAACCATTTTTACGGCCGGTCTTCGCCCATGGCGGGATGGAGGACGGACCGCGGCCGGATCTACATCATCCTGGGAGAGCCCAACGATGTTCAAAGGTTTGAGGGGAAATCGGGGATCTATCCCACAGAGATCTGGTTTTACCAGAATAAGGCCGACCTCGGCCTTCCGCCGGGATTCAACATTATGTTCTTCCAGCACGGAGGCCTGGGCGATTACAAACTCTATAGCCCATCCAAGGACGGCCCGCAAGCCCTTTTAACAGGCATTTCCGGCGATCCCGCGGATTATCTGACGGCCTATCAGAGCTTGCGAGAGATCGAACCGACCGTGGCGGACGTCTCCCTTTCTCTCATCCCGGGCGAATCCGTGTCCACCATGGGCCGACCGACCCTGGCTTCGGACATGCTCCTCCAGAAGGTCGAGAACTCGCCCAAAAGCCAGATCGAGGAACGGTATGCCCAGAAGTTTCTCCAATACAAGGATACCGTCGAGGTCGAATACAGCACCAACTACCTGGACAGTGATTCTCTGATCAAGGTGGTGCGGGAGCCTTCCGGACTCTATTTCGTTCATTATGCCATAGAGCCGAAGCGGCTTTCGGTCAATGCCTATGAAAACAAGTACTACACGACCCTCAAGCTCAACGGCACGGTCCATTCGCTGGACGGGAAGCTGATCTATCAGTTCGACAAGACCTATACGGTGAATATGGACGAAGCCCAGATGAAACAAGCTAACTTCCAGCCGTTCGACCTGAATGATCTTTTTCCGCTCATCCCGGGGACCTATAAGCTCTCGATCCTGGTCAAGAATGAGATCTCCAAAGAATTCACTTCGCTCGAGCAAACCCTGGTCATTCCCGGCGAATCCCCGGCCCTGCAAATGACGCTGCCGATTCTCGGGTACAAGAGCGGGCGCGCCGACACGGCCAAAAAGAGAATCAAGCCTTTTCAAATCGGCCCCTATCAGGTCTACTGCCAGCCGGGCCGCGTCTTTGCCAAGAGCGACATGCTGGCCGTGGCCTTCCAGGTGTTCGGCCTCACTCCGGAGCAGAAGCGGTCCGGGCTCATCCGGTTCACTTTTTTGAAAGACGGCCAGACGGCCTTTGAAAAAAATCGCCCCATCCCCGAGGTCGGCGATTTTCCCGATGTTCTTCAAGAATTTCCGCTGGCCGATTTTGTCCCAGCCCATTATAACCTGAAGGTCTCCGTCGTTGCGGATGGACGGGAGCTCATCGCCGGCTCGGAGGAATTCGATGTGTCCCACCAGGCCGCCATCCCCCGCCCTTGGTATTATTCCAAGCTTATGCCGGAATCTGGGGATCCGGTTTATGATTATCTCGTCGGGATCCAGCTCCTGAATTCCGGCCGGGCCGAAGAGGCCAAGGCCTCCCTGGAAAAGGCCCTCCAGAAAAGCGGCAATTCTCCGGACATCGCCCTCGGCTTGGCCCAAGCTTATTCCGCCCTGGCCGAATACGCTAAAATACCGCCCGTGCTTCAGCCCTTCTTGACCCAGACTCAGTCTCCAAAATACGAGATCTACGTCCTGGCCGGCCAGGCCCATCAAAAATTGCGTGATTTCGCCAAGGCCGTCGAGATCTTTGACCAAGCCGTCTCTCATTTCGGCGTCAACGTCAACCTGCTCAATGCCATCGGCGAATGCTATCTCGAGCTCGGCAAGACCAAGGAAGCGCTGGCGGTCTGGGAAAAGTCCCTCGAGATCAGTCCCAACCAGCCGCAAATCCGAAAGAACGTCCAGGCCTTGAGGGAGAAAAGATGAGCAAAACCGTTTCCAAAATAATGTTTCTAAGCCTTCTGGCCGCAATCGCCCTGTCCGCCTCCTGCAAGCTCTACAACCTGGAGCAAAAGCTCTCCCCGGAGAATGCCGATTTTTTATCCAAGGTCCGGTTTATCGTCACCCGTGAAGAGCGAAAGATCTTCCTGGAACTTCCCGATTCCGAGAAGCCGAAGTTCATCGAAGAGTTCTGGAAGCGGCGCGACCCGGACCCCGATACGGAGGAAAACGAATTCAAAATCGAGTATTTCAACCGCATCGAACTGGCCACGAAGCAGTTCGCCAGCGAAGGGATCCCCGGCTGGCTAACGGACAGGGGACGGATCTATATCCTGTTCGGCCCGCCCACGGACAAGACCAGCCAGCCGATGGGCGGCGACCCTTCCACGCGCTGCGTCGAGATCTGGTACTATGGGAATTTCCCCGTGATATTTTCCGATCCCAGCTGCACCGGATCATATAAGCTGGTGAGCTACGACCTCTCGGGCCTGAGGGATATCAACCTCATGTATATGCACGAGCTCAACCTGGCCCAGGGCGAGGCCCAGAAGACGTTCAAGGAGGAGAAGCGCCTGTTCGACTTCAACGCCGGCTTGAGGCTGACGGCCCAGGACGAGCAGAAGATCGAGGGTGTGGTCAACCTGGACGTCTCTTATGGCCGGATCTGGTTCAAATCGGAGGGAAAAAAGATGACCACGGCGCTGGAGGTCTTGTTGGAGCTCCGGGATTCAAAAAAAGAGCTCGTCTGGGATCACAAAAGCGTCCATAACGTGGTTCTCGATGAGTCCGAGCTGGCTGAGAAGGGAGGAAAAAGCTTCGTCATCGAGATCCCTCTTTCGATTGTCGGCAGCCAGAAAGTCGAACAGATTCGTCAAGGCAAAAGCCTGATGTATGTCACTCTGACCAACAAGACGGGCAATGAAGTCTTGACCAAAGCCCTGGAATTCAAGTAGGACGTTTCGGGAAGAGAGAATAGGGGCGGTTTCCGGACCGCCCCTTTTTTTTGCCGGCCTAGAAACTGAAGCGCGCCCCGAAGCGAATGGAGCGCACTCCGTAGATGCTGGTGACGAGGCCGTAGGTCGTGGAGAGCGCGTATGTCGCGGGGGTCCTGTCGTAGCGGAGAGTTGCCGCCGGGTTTTGGTTGACATTGACTCCGCCCCGGCCGCCCAGGTTGAAGATGTCCATATAGAAGTCCAATTTTCCGACGCCGCCGAGCTTGAAGGCTTTTTCAAGACGAAAATCGAGGTTGGTATAAGAGGGGTTTCTCTCTGTCCCGGGAACCTCGGCGTTGACGGCGTAGTAGGAATCATAGGTGCCGAAGCCCATGTAATTGCTGGGAAAGTACACCCGGTCCAGAGTTCTTCCCCATGGGCTTCCGGACCGGAACTGGAAGTAGGCGCTGACGATAAAATCATAGGGGAGAATGTACGTCCCCATAATCTTGATCTGGAGAGGCCTGTCGAAGGACAGGGGGCCGTAGGTGTTGATGAGAGTATTGGGATTGTCGAACATGCCTGATTCGCCCTCGGTCGGGCTGTATTCGGCGCCGGCGTTTCCCTTGAAGGAGCTATAGAGGATTGAGCCCTTGAGCTGCCATTTATCGGACATTCGCTTGTCAAAAGTCAGAATCGTGGCCCAATACTTTCTTTTGGCTTCGGGAGGGTTGGCTCCTTTCCATATCGGCGCCGGGCGGTCGGCTCTCAAGCCGTAGATCGTCATGGTCTGGTCGTCGGCCGTGCTGAACTTGCCATCCCAACCCGGATCGACGAAGGTGAAGGGCAGCCAGATGGGGCCCTTCTCATCCGAGGCGTTGATGTCATAGCCGTTGACGATGTCGAAGTCGTCAACGATGTTTTTATTCTGTTTCCAGATGAATTCAAAGCCGAGCTTGAAGTCCTTGACGATTTCCTGCTCGATCCCCGCCGTGATTTCGTCCATGTACGGAGATTTGAGATTGCCGTAATAAGAGTAATTCGGGTCCTGCTCGGGATAGGATTGGACGACGTAGCTGTCGGTCGGCGGAAGGTCCAACAGCTTGTTCTTATTGAGATCGTTCCAGTAGTAGTTGATCGAGCTGGCGCCGAAGATCTGTCCGCCGTTGTATTTGGCCGTCCAGATGGGCTCGTAGTAGCGGGCGAAGGAAAGCTTGAAGGCGGTCTTTCCGTTGCCGAAGATGTCATAGACCACGCCGAGGCGCGGCGATAGCGTCGTGAATTCCACCGGTTTTTTGTAGGGCGTGGTCAAGGCGTCGAACGGGGAAATCTTGCCTTCGCTGCGAAGCTGCTCGCCCAGGGCGACGAGGAGCGCATTGGAGTCCGTGATGGCGGGATTCAGGAGCGGCGGCCTGGCGTCGAATCTCAGATCGGGCCTGGTCTGCTCCGGCTCGTACTGGTAGGAATAGTCGAAGCGGACGCCGAGGTTGAGGGCCAGCCTGCCCGTGATGATGCTGTCCTGGATGTAGCCGGAGAAACGGCGGGCGTTGTCCTGGACGTCCCACATGCCTTTTTCAGGAGTGCAGGTCCTGATCCTCAGGCGGCCCTGTGCTTTCGAGGTCGAATAATAGTAAGGATCTTTATTGACATAGTCATACCAGTAGAAATAATACGGGTTCGACCTGTACCAGTCGCGGTGGTATTCGCTCTGGTCGAACTCGACCCCGGCCTTGGACTCGTGGTTGGCGCCCAAGAAATCATCCTGGAACCGGGTGATCGAGGCCGAGCCCAGCATCTTTTTCCGGATGTATTCGTCATTGTAGGGTGACGATCCCCAGTAGACCTTCTGGGTGTAATCATAATATGTGTAGTCGCCTTGGGTGATCGAATGGAGCGGGAAATAGCGGCGGATGTATGTGCCTCGGACGTCCACGTACGTGTTCTGGTTGAGGACGATATTGAATTGGTGGGTTGTCGTGTACGTGTTTTCATGGTCCCATCGTTCGAGGTATTCATAGGCGGCGTCGCTCCCGACGGAGTTTGAATAGATCGGCTCGTAGATGTGGTTGTAATGGAACATGCCCATGTACCGGATCTGCTTGGTCGCCTGGATGGTCAGCTTGGCAAATCCCAGCCATTCCTGATGCTCGAGGCCGTAGTGGTTGATCTTGTTGGCGTCCGTGAATCCCAGCCTGATCATCCGTGTTTCCGGCGTTCCTGCATAGGCCTGCTGCCAGGCCAGCCGGCGGCCGTTGAGGAAGAACCAGGCCTTGTCCTTGAGAAGGGGCCCGCCGAGGTTGAGCGAGAAGTCCTTGGAATCCGTGAAGCTTTCCGGCGCGTTGACGTTCAAGGACCGGATCTGCTCGGGGCTGAACAGATTTTCGGCCAGGCTCTTTCCGGTGTAATAAAAGATGCCGCCGCCGGAAAATTTGTTGCCTCCGCTCTTGGTGACGATGTTGAGGTAGGTGGAGTCGGTCTGGCCCACTTCGGCGGGATGGCCGGTGAGCTCGAACTCGATCTCTTCGTAGACGTCGACGTTGATATTGGCCATGGAATAGTTCGTGGCCGGGTCGTTCATCGGGACGCCGTCCAGGGCGTAGAGCTGGCTGCGAACCGTGCCGCCGAGAATGGAGGACGTCCGGCGGTAATCGATGCCTTCGGAGATGGCGCCCGGGACAGAGTTCTGGATGTCGTACAGGTCACGGTTCATCGGGATGCTGGCCAGGAACTGGGCGCTGTAGTTGACATTGATCTTTGTCGACTTGATGTCGACGACGGGAGATGCCGCCACGACAGTCACCTCTTCCTCGATGGTCGCAACCTCAAGGTCCACGGTGATATCGGTCGTTTTTCCAACGCTGACAACGATGCCCTTCCGGAGCTGGGTCTTGAAGCCCGGCATTTCCACCCGCACCTCGTACGTGCCGGGAAGCAAGGAGGGAAAACGGAATAGGCCCGTTTCCGATGTCACGTAATTACTCGTTCCCATCAGGGCAGGACCAGAAATAGAGACGGTCGCCCCGGGAAGCGGGTTCTTTTCCTTGTCGATGACCTGGCCGTGGATGGAGCCGGTCTGCCGCTGAGCAAAGCTCAGGGAAGAAATGCCGAAAGCCAAGAGGAGGACAAGGATGACGTGGACAATTTTTTTGATCATGGGACCTCCTTATTTGGAAAAAGCTAACCATTTTACTTTTATTATAAGCGAAACGTGTGCTAAAAAAAGGAAGTTTATTTTGATTTTTTCTCCAACGAACGGCCTTTAATAACAATAATTGGTTCTCTTCCATTTCGTGTGGGGAGGAAAGGGAAACGGTCAGGAGACGGCCGAAGCGACCATGGAGGGCTCGGGAACGACGTTAAAAACCCGGATGGGGAGCGAGGCTGTCTCCGGATCGGTTCCCAAACGATTTTTCCCCACACACAAAGGAAGAGATCCCAATAATTTAATGGGCGGAAAATCCTTTTTTTGGATTTGAATCCAATTTTCTAATTTAGGGAGATTCTAATATCAACGTAATAGTTAAAATGACATCCCCGTTCGGGCGGCGATTAGGCCGCCCGCAGCCCCCGGGCCCCGGGGAACCAGTCCCGTCGGTTCCCCCCGTCGGGAAAGCCGACGGGGTCCCCCTCCGCTATGGGGGCTTGAGGGCGGCCTAATCGCCGCCCATACATTGTCACTTTATTTATTGCGTTTGTATTAGATTGACCCGGGCCCAGGAAGCGGCCCCGATCAACCCGGCATCATTGCCCAGGCCGGCCTTTTCGATGGAACAGCAGGAGAACGTGGCCTTATAGGACCGCCTCCGGGCCTCCTCTAGGGTCGGCGCTAAAAGGTATTCGCCGGTCGTCATAACACCGCCGCCCAGCAGGATCTTCTCCGGGTTGAGCAGGTTGATGACCATGCCGAGCCCGATCCCCAAATAATATCCCGCTTGAGCAAAAGCCCGGCGGGCGGCTTCCTCGCCCCCCTTGGCCCTGTGATAGATTTCTTCGGCCGTGACCGCTTCGTTTGTTTTTCGAATGGCCGCATACTTCCTGACGACCGCCGGGGCAGAGGCTTCGGTTTCGAGACATCCTTGGATGCCGCACTTGCACCGGATGCCCCTGGGGTTCACAACGATATGTCCGATCTCGCCGGCATAGCCGCAGCTTCCCTGCCACAGCTTGCCGTCGAGGATGATCCCGCCGCCGATGCCGGTCCCGATGGTGAGCAGGATCATACTCGAAACGCCCCGGCCCGCGCCGCATGACCATTCGCCGAAGGCGGCCATGTTGGCGTCGTTGTCGATCCAGAAAGGCGCTTTGATGAACCGGGAAACGGCGGGATACAAGTCGAAGTTGTCCAGGTCGGCATAGTTGGGCGACTGGAAAATTTTCTTTTCCTTCAAACTGTAGATACCAGGGATGCCGAAGCCCGCGGCTTTGATTTTCCCGGCCTCTCTTTTTTGGAGATCTTTCCAGAGAGATTCCAGGAGGTCCATCAGCCCGCCGATGGTCGGCGGGGTGGGAGCTTTATCCTTGAAAAGAACGACGCCGGATTCGTCGGTGAGCCCATACTTGAGCTGAGTGCCTCCGAGGTCGAAGCCGGCGTACACAGACATGGTCACCTCTTTCTGCCGATCGCGGCATAGTTCGGCGCCGCGTAGAGAAGGCTGTTCAGGCGGTCGATATTCCGGTTGAGAATACTGCTGGCCTCGTCGGCACCGGGGAGGTTCTGGAGCCTGTCGGTTCCGAGCTCGGCGGAGTACTGGATCCGGACGTCCTCGAAGCCGGCGCTTTCCATCAGGAACTTCAGCGCCTGAGGGTGAACGGGCCTCTCATGGGAAAGGTCCAGGTAATAGATCTGGACTAGCGCGAAAACGGAGGTGGGATTGATGGTCTCCAGGATCAGCACTCCGGAGGGGGCGAGCTTGAACTGGCAGATGTCGATCATCTTTTTCAGGTAGGGCGGAGGCAGGTGCTCGATCACTTGGGAAGAAAAGATGCCGTCGAGGGAGGCGTCCGGCCATTCCGCCAGGAGCCCCAGGATATCTCCTTTCCGGCAGTCCAGTCCTTTGTCCAGGCATATATCAGTCATCTGGCTGTTGCCGTCGATGCCGGTTCCTTGGATCCCGTTTTTCTGAAGAAGCTCGAGAAATTCGCCGCGTCCGCAGCCCAGGTCCAGGACTTTTCCCCCTTTCCGGAAATAGGGGATATAGCCCTCCTGCTGTTTTTTGATCTCCTCTTCGTAGCCGCGGAACCTGTTTTCAAACCCCGTATACACCGCATCTTCCAGAGGCTCCAGGATTTCCCGGACCTGAGCCGGGAACGGCATTTTCTTCGCTTCGAGGAGCGCCAGGAGCCTGTTCAACTGGTCCCTGAGGAGCAGAAATTTTTTCATCAAAAGCTTGACGTCTTCGTATTCTGAAGAGAGCTTGTCCACCCGCCATTCCATGCTTTTAAAGATCATCCCGACGTGGTTGTTGCCGAGGGCGTCCCATTCCTTGTCCCTGGCGTCGGCCAGGGAGTCCTGGAGTTTGAGGACGTCCGCGACGGACGTGGAAATTTTTTTGGTCAGGCCGAAAGCTTGGATAAGAAGGTCCCGGAGATTCTTGCCGTCGGAGGGAGAGGGTTTTATTTTTGAGGTAAAAAGTTGCTTTTTTTCTGAAGGGGCGGGAAATTCTAAGGTCTTGAGGCGTTCTTCGAGATGCTCGAGGGAGAGGCTGTCTCGTTTAAGCTCGGCAAGCTTTTCAGCAAACTGTTCTTCTTTCTCTCTCCGCTCCTGGCTGAGCTTCTCGATCGTCCGCTTCATTAGTCCTTTGTGGGGGGTTGGGTCTTATCGGGCGGGTTGTCCTTGTCTTTATCTTTGCCGCCGATGGAGCTCTTGAAATTCTTGATTCCTTCGCCCAGGGATTTCCCGAGATCGGGAAGTTTGCGCGCACCGAAGATGAGGATCACGATGAGCAAGACGATGAGGAGTTCCTGCGGTCCGACCGTGCCAAATAGTAACATCTATACCTCCTTCGAAGGCTTAGCTTCAATCGGATTGGGGGCCAAGACTTTATCAGTTACAAGGTACTTTAGTCGGCTCGAAAAGTCAATGCTATGGGGACTAGGCGATAGGGTCTCCCTTTAAGTGATTGCAAGGAGGCGTCTGCATCACCCCCGGCCCCCTTGGGAACCAGTCCCGTCGGTTCCCCCCATCGAAAAACCGATGGGCCCCCCCTCCGCTATGGGGGCCTATGGGGTGATGCAGACGCCTCCTTGCAATCACTTATTTAGAAATGCTCCCGGACTAAGCCCCAACAAATGTGAGATATTTGACATCAAGTGTTGCCGGTGATATACGTTTAAGACCTGTCTATGAGAATTTTTAAAGATGGGCGGCCTTTCCCATCCATTTTTCTCGCCCCCACTCAAAGGAGTCGACACATGGCATCTCGCCGGCATTTTTTAAAGATCGGAGGCCTTTCCATCGCGACGTTCGGCTTTGTGAGAAATATTTTTTCGCAGGAGCCCGCGGCGGAAATGGCCAAGCTGGAAAACATGACGGCTGGAGTCAAGCCCTTGGCGCCCGAAGATTACGAAGCACGGCTGGAGAAAGCCAGAGGATTGATGGCTGCCCACAAGGTCGACGGATTGTTTTTGACCGGCAGCACGAACCTGGTCTATTTCACGACGGTCGGCTGGGGGACCAGCGAGCGGACCTTCGGCGCCCTGGTCGGCCGCAAAGGAAGTCCCGTCTGGGTCTGCCCGGCCTTTGAGCTTGAGCGGGCCGAAGAGCTCATCCCACCCGGCCAGCAAATACGCGTCTGGGAGGAGCATGAAAGCCCCTATAAGCTCATCGCCGGAATCATGAAGGATCTGGGCGTCGGAAGCGGACGCCTGGGCATCAATCCGTCCACCAGCGCGTTTGTCTATTTCGGAATCGGCCGGGACGCTCCGGGGCTGGAACTGGTCGACGGCGCGGTCGTCACAGAGGGCTGCCGGGGCACGAAAACGGAAAAGGAAATCGCCTATATGGACCTGGCCAACAAGATCACCAAGCTGGCCTACCGGGAAGGATTCAAACAGCTCCGGGAAGGCATGAGTCAGCGCGATCTGTCGGCTCTCATCAGCAGCGCCCATTCGAAGATGGGAGCGAGCGGGGGCGGGGGGCCTCAGTTCGGCGCCGGCACGGCTTTTCCGCACGGGTCGAGAGTCCCGCGAACACTTCGCGACGGCGATGTGGTCATGGTCGACGGCGGCTGCGGCGTCGAGGGTTTTCGGTCGGATGTGACCCGGACCGTCGTTCTCGGTAAGCCGACGGATCGGCAGCGGGCTGTCTGGGACATCGTCAAAAAAGCGCAGACGGCGGCGCTGCGGGCGGCACGGCCGGGCGTCCGCTGCGAAGATGTGGATGCCGCCGCCCGCAAGGTCGTCGAAGAGGCGGGCTACGGGCCCGGCTATAAATATTTTGCCCACAGGGTCGGCCACGGCATCGGGGTGGAAGGGCATGAATATCCCTATCTCGTGAAGGGCAACATGCTGAAGCTCCTGCCCGGCATGACCTTCAGCAACGAGCCTGGAATCTACATCTACGGAGAATTCGGCGTCCGGACCGAGGACTGCATGGTCGTCACGGAAAACGGCAGCCGCTTCCTGGGCGGTATGGAAGCCGTGTCTATCGACCAACCGTTTGCGGATCAATAAAAAAATGCGGACGCTTCTATCTTTTGTTTTAGCTCCCAAAAATAGCACGTTGGGGAAAAAGATAGAACCACCCCACCCCTTTTTTCGTAATCCTAATAGAGGAGGACTCATGGACAAAAAGAAGCTTATCATTCTGGCCCTCTCGCTCTTGGTGGTTTTAGGCCTGGCGGCAGCCCAATACACGCCCTGGCTGTATTGGACGCTGCTTCCCAAAAACGAGATCGATGAGATCGTCGGCGAGGCTTCGGGCGAGACCGCCCTCAACACGATCATCGATATCAACGGTTACAACCGCGACCGGATGTCGGAGGAGTACGCGGGGCCGTTTTTGGAAACCCAGGTCATCATGAAAAAACTGAAACAGTACGGGCTGGCCGGCGCGGAGATCGTCTCCTATCCGGGCGGCGAAACCTGGGACGGCGTCAAAGGCGAGCTGTGGGAAGTCACCCCGAGGCGCCAGAAATTGGCGTCCATGAGAGACATGGTCCCGATGCTCGCTTCGGGGAGCTCCGCGACGGATGTGACGGGCGAATTGGTCTGGGTAGGCCGGGGAACTACTGCCGAAATCGAAGCGGCCAAAGTGGAAGGGAAGATTGTGGTGACCGAGGGAAGCCTTGGCGCCGTGCATAACCTGGCCTGCTTGCAGAAGGGAGCCTTGGGCGTCATCGGGATCAGCATGTCCCGGCCCTATTTTGACCCGCTCCAAATGGGGTGGGCAGGAATCGCCAGTTTCCGTGGAATGAGGGGAGGTCCCGGGCAGCCTGCCCAGGCCGCCCAGCCGCAGACGCCTCCTCCGCCTCCGCCGAAGCCCAAGTTCGGCTTTCAACTCCCCGTCCGCGAAGGAGATATTCTCAAGCAGAGGCTTATGGCCGGAGAGAAGATCACCGTTCGCGCCCAGGTCGAGCCCAAGCAGGAAAAATACAAGTTGGAAAATGTCGTGGCCTATATTCCCGGCACGGACCCCACGGCTGGCGAAGTCATTTTCTCCGCCCATCTCTTTGAGGGCATGTCGAAGTTCGGGGCTAACGATAACACGTCGGGAAGCGCGACAATCCTGGAAGCCGGCCGCATCCTCAACACGCTCATCCAAGAAGGCCGGCTGCCCAAGCCGAAGCGGACGATCCGTTTCCTCTGGGGCCCGGAGTTCTCCGGGACGAGCCTGTGGGTCAAGGCCAATAAGGCGATCATGGACAAAACGCTCTGCAATATCAACATGGACATGGTCGGCGAATGGCTGAGCAAGAACCAGGCCTTCATGTGCCTGATGAGGACGACCTACGGCAATCCCCACTACATCAACGATGTCATGGAAAACCTTTACCGGTATGTCGGAGAGGGGAACCGCGAGCGCATCCAGAACCGGAGCGGGTTCAATAAAGTCCCGGTCCGGATCGTGGCCCCGTTCGGCGCCGACGAGCCGTTTTATTATTCCATCGAAACCCATTACGGCGCGTCGGACCACGAGGTGTTCAACGACTGGGGCGTCCAGGTTCCCGGTGTCATGATGATCGCCTGGCCGGACCGCTGGTATCATACTTCGGGAGATCTGCCCGACAAGTCCGACGCGACCCAGTTGAAGCGGGCGGCGGCGATCGGCGCGGCCGGCGCCTACACGGTCGCCAACGCCGACGACAATATGGCCATCAAGATTGCGGGCGAGGCGGCGAGCAACGCCACCCGGCGCATCGGGCACCAGTTTGTCGTAGCCCTGGAAATCCTAAACGGGGCGAAAGCCGAGACGCTGGCGGATTCTTACAAGTCGGCCCGGACCTATGTGGAAGGTGCCGTGTTGAATGAAAAAGACACGCTCGATTCGATCCTCGAGCTGGCGACGGATAAAGCGGCGATCGGAAACTACATCCTGCAGATGAAGAAGACGGTCGATGCCGTGGGGAATGCCAATCTGGCGGCGCTCCAGGCTCATATGGAGGCAGTAGCGCGCCGGCTGGGCCAGAAGCCGGTCGTGATCGCCTTGACGGACCTTGAGAAAAAGGCCGTCAAGATCATTCCGAGGCCAACGGCCAAGGTCACAGAAGGCGGCTATCAGGGCTACAGAAAATATATCGACGGCGTTCCGGCGGCCGAAAAAGCCAAATATCCATACGCCTCCGAAGTGTCCAGCACGGGCGAGCTCCAGCTCCTCATCAACGGAAAGCATAATGTCTTAGACATCATGAAACTGATGGATGCCCAGGCCCAGAGAAAGTCGACCGTTCAGGGGATCCTGAACTATCTCCAGATCCTGAAGCTGGCCGGCTTGGTCGAGATGTAACTGAAATAAGAGGGTCAAGACGGAAATTCTTCGATCCGAAGGCCTTCGATTTTCCTGTAATCTCTGATCTCGGCCGTGAGGACGGAGAATCCTAGAGACAAGCAGGTCGAGGCGATCATGAGGTCATGGGTGCCGACGACAACTCCTTTCTTGATGAACTGGGCCCAAAGCCTGGCGTAGACACGCGAGGCACTCAAGTCGAATGGATAGAGGGGAAAGATCTCCAGGGTTTTCTCGACAAAGGCCTCGCGCTGCTCGCGCCTTGCCTCCGAATCCGCCCGATGGACCGCATGGAGAAGTTCAGAAACCGATATCATGCTGATGCCGAAAGGCTCGCTCTCCCTGCCCTTGACGAGTTTTTCGAGACTTAAAGAAGTCCTCTCCAGACCGATCAGGGTGCTCGTGTCGAAGATTATTCCCACGGGCTTTTCTTGGGAAGGGAGGGCTGGAACTGCAGGACTTTTTTGATGTCGCGTTCGAAATTCTCAACCTCGGCGCCCAGCTTGGGCAGATTCTTCATCAGCTTCTTAAATTCCGAAAGGGACTTGGTTTCAAATTCCGCATGGGGCGGGGCTTCTGGGGCCATTTCTACAGGGCGAAGAACAGCGACAGGTTTTCCGCCCCTGACGATTTGGTAGTTTTCCCCCTTATATCTTACAAAATTCAACAGCTCTGAAAATTTTCGGACGGCATCTGTCGCGGAGACTATTTTTTCTTCTGCCATTTTATATGTAAAATAAGATAATCATATATTACATAATACAAGGCAAAAGTCAAGCTCTATTTTTTAGCTTTTTAGAATTTCTCGAAGAATTTGAGAAATCCGCCCAGGCTTTTCCAGATCGAATTCTTGGCCTTGATTTTCTTAGGGGTGGCCAACTATCTGCCAATTCCAAGCCAGCGCAGCCTTCGCTTGAATTTTGGATTCATGGGGCCCATTCAGGATTTGATTTTCTTATAAAAAATTCTTTTGGCCACCTCTGCGGATAAAACATAGAGCACAAGAATCGCCACGAGGGCTGGGAAAAAGGAAACGGGGACGGGCCGAAATCCAAAGGCTACCGCGACCGGCAGGTAGGGGAGGACAAGCGTGATACCGGCGATAAAAAGCGTGGACAGCAGGAGATATTTTCCCGGCCGGCTCCGGATGAACGGCCGGCGTGTCCGGACGACGAGAACGATGAGGGACGCCGAAATCACCGATTCCATGAACCATCCCGTCCTGAATTGATCCTGCGAGGCGCGGAGCAGGAGGAGGAGAACGCCGAACGTCAAAAAATCGAAGACGGAGCTCACCGGGCCGAAGGTCAACATAAAATTGCGGATAAATTTGATGTTCCAGCGCTTCGGCCCGGCCAGCATTTCCGGGTCGACACGGTCGCCAGCGATGCTCATCTCCGGAAAGTCCGTCAGCAGGTTCGTCAGGAGGATCTGCTTGGGAAGGAGCGGGAGGAACGGGAGGAAGAGCGACGCACCCGCCATGCTGAACATATTGCCGAAGTTCGCGCTGGTCGCCATGAAGACATATTTCAGCGTGTTGGCGAATGTCCGCCTGCCGTTCTGAACGCCTCGGACGAGGACATCCAGGTTTTTTTCAAGAAGGACAATATCGGCAGCCTCTTTGGCCACGTCCACGGCCGAGTCCACCGAGATCCCGACATCGGCGGCATGGAGGGCGGGAGTATCATTGATGCCGTCGCCCAAATACCCGACGACGTTGCCGCTTTTTTGCAGGGCCAGGATGATGCGCTCCTTTTGGTTGGGCTCGATCTCGGCGAAGACGTCCGCCTCGCGGACCTGGTTGACGAGGGCGGCATCGCTCATATGCGAAAGCTCCGGGCCTGTCAGAATCATCGGTTTCGACAGGCCGACCTGGCGTCCGACGTCCCCGGCCACGAGCCGGTTATCGCCGGTGATGACCTTTAAGGAAATTCCGGAATTTTTTAAGTCCTCAATGGTGCGGGCGATATTGGGTTTGATGGGATCGGCAAACGCTAGGACCCCCAGAAATGTCATGTCCTTTTCGTCGGACTTCGAGACGGCGGTTTGACCCCGCATATCGCTATAGGCGACTCCTAGGGTCCGCAGGCCTTTGCCGCCCAGCTGCTGATAAAGGCTTTCGATGTCTTTCCGGACTTCAGCTATGGGGACCACGGCCCCATCCGTCGTCTCGGCAGACGAGCACACCTGCAAAACATTCAGCAAAGCGCCCTTGGTGATCAGGAGATGTCTTCCCTCCAGGGCTACGAGAATGCTCAGTCGCTTGCGGATAAAATCGTAGGGCACTTCATCCAGCTTTTGACTAATGGAAAGGTCGAACGTTTGGTATTTTCGAATGGCCTCATCGATGGGATTGGTAAAGCCCGATTCATACACGGAGTTGAGGTAGGCGTAGAAAAGCACCTTCTCGTTGTCGACGCCTTTTGCATCGAGGGCGGCCTGAACTTTGATGACGCCCTCGGTCAAGGTCCCTGTTTTGTCTGAACAGAGGACGTTCATGCTTCCGAAGTTTTCGATTGAGGCCAGCCGCTTGACGATCACTTTGTCTTGGGCCATTTGTCTGGCGCCGTGAGCCAGGTTGATGCTGATGATCGCCGGCAGCAGCTGCGGCGTCAGGCCTACGGCCAGGGCCATGGCGAAAAGGAAGGAATCGAGCACGGGCCGGGCGAAAAAGACATTGACGGCGAAGATGACCATGACAAAGATAAGCGTGACTTCCATGAGCAGGTTGCCGAAACGGCGGATGCCGCGTTCGAATTCTGTCTCGGGAGGCCTGAGCCTGAGGCGGTCTGAGATCTTCCCGAATTCCGTCTGCCGCCCCGTCGAGAGAACAAGGGCTTTAGCCGTTCCGCTGACGATGTGGGTTCCCATGAACACGGCGTTTGTCATCCGGGCCAGGGGGGCACCCGGAGGCACGATGCCGGCGTTTTTTTCAACAGGAAAAGTCTCTCCGGTCAGCGTTGCCTCTTGGACGAAAAGGTCCTTGGATTCAAGGATCAAGCCGTCAGCAGGCACGGCATCTCCGGCACGCAGGATGACGACGTCTCCAGGGACGATTTCCGCCACGGCGAGGTCCATGAGCCTGCCATCCCTGAGGACCTCGCATTTAATCTCGACGGCGGCCAGGAGTTTATCAACGGTCCGCACTGCGCCCTTTTCCTGCCAGAATCCCAGGAATCCGCTGAAGAGGATGATGATGAGGATGATCACGCCGTCGGTCGGATCGTGCAGAAAAAAGGATAGGACCCCCGCAAAAAGAAGGATGAGGATGATCGGACTCTTGAACTGAGACAAGAAAAGCGGGACAATCCCCGTCTTCTTTTTCGCCTTGATCCGGTTCGGTCCGTATGTTTTAAGCCGAAGCACGGCCTCTGCCGCAGACAATCCCTGGGGAGTCGACTCCAAATTTTCCAGGGCCTTTTCGGGAGGCTGGCTGGTCCAATAAGATAAATTGGGAATCATCATTGTCTAATTCAGTTTCAGAAAAAGTGATCCTTTTTGACTTCTGGGCAGTTCCAGCACAATTTTAATAGTGCCGAAGCTGAGAAGTCAAATCCCGGCATTTCGTGAAAAGACTGTCGCGTGGCGTAGGATGCCCACGCTCGCCCGAGGCTCATGGTGGTGGGTAAGGGGAGTCTTGAGCGCGGACGGGGGGAGGCATGCCGCGGCAGGTTCCAGCATTTTTGCCTTTTTCCCCTTTTGCCACTATACTCATCGCGAGGAATAGAATGATCGGGGTCAAACCTCAACAATCAACATTTTTTCCTAGCTTCTTATCCCGTCGGCGTTTAACATGTTGATTGTTGAGGTTCGACCCCGGAGATGACCCAGGAGAGAAATCAAGATGCTGCCAACGATTGAATGGGCCGAAGACAAAGTCGTCATGATCGACCAGAGAAAACTGCCCGGCGAAGAAGTTTATGTGGAATGCCGGGATTATGAAAGCGTCGCCGAGGCCATCGAAAAAATGGTCATCCGCGGCGCACCGGCCATCGGCGTGGCAGCCGCGTTCGGCGTCGCCCTTGGATTCTTGAAGGTGGCCTCTCAAGAGGATGCCGATGAAGGATTTTCCCGGATTTATCAGCGGCTTAAGGCGACGCGGCCGACGGCTCGCAACCTTTTCTGGGCCCTGGAGAGGATGCAGCGGGTCTATGAAGAAAACCGAGGCTTGGCTCTGCCGGCCCTGCAAAAGAGGCTTATCGAAGAAGCGCTGGCCATCGAGCGCGAGGATATTGAAATTAATAAAAGAATCGGCTCTTTCGGCAAATCCTTGATCAAGGACGGCGATGCGGTCCTCACGCACTGCAATGCAGGTGCGTTGGCCACGGCTGGCTGGGGGACGGCCGTGGGCGTCATCCGCGCCGCTTTCGAGGAAGGGAAAAAGATCAAGGTTTTCGTCGATGAGACAAGGCCTTTTCTCCAAGGGGCGCGGCTCACAGCCTGGGAGCTTTCGAAGCTGGGAATTCCCTATGTTCTCATTGCCGATAATATGGCGGGCTGGCTGATGCAAAAAAGGGAGATCAGCCTGGCCATCGTCGGCGCTGATAGGATCGCCCGCAACGGCGACGCCGCCAACAAGATCGGAACCTATTCCGTGGCCGTCCTGGCCAAGGAGAACAAAATTCCTTTTTATGTCGCGGCGCCGCTGAGCACCTTTGATTTCTCTATGGAGGACGGCGGGAGGATCCCGATCGAAGAGAGGCCGGCCCAAGAAGTCAAGGAAATCAATGGCCGGCTGATCACGGTACCGGACGCGCCGGTCCGCAACCCGGCCTTCGACGTCACTCCTGCGCGGTATATAACGGCTTTTATCACAGAGCGAGGAATCATTTACCCGCCTTATGAGAAAAATTTGACCCCGCTAGCGAAAAGCTGATGCACGTCTTAGCCATTGAAACATCCTGTGACGAGACGGCGGCGGCCGTCCTGGACGGCGATTTTAAAATCCTGAGCAACATCGTCTTGTCCCAGGACGAGATCCATGCTCCCTATGGCGGGGTGGTCCCGGAGCTGGCCTCGCGCCAGCACCTGAAATCCATCGATCCCATTGTCCGGGAAAGCCTGGCCGTCGCCGGCATTTCGCTCGAAAAAATCGATGTCTATGCCGTCACCCAGGGTCCGGGCCTCATCGGTTCGCTTCTGGTCGGATTGTCCTTCGCCAAGGGGCTGGCCTATTATTTTCAAAAGCCCCTGATCGGGATCGACCATGTCCAGGCCCATATCCAAAGCGCCTTTCTCGAACACCGGGACATTTCATTTCCAGCCTTGGCGTTGATCGTTTCCGGAGGGCATACTTCCCTCTTTTTTTTGAAGAAAAAACTGCGCTTTGACCTTGTCGGCAGAACGCGGGATGATGCGGCCGGCGAGGCCCTGGATAAAATCGCCAAGTTCCTGGAGCTGGGTTATCCGGGAGGGCCGGTGATTCAGAAATTGGCCGAGAACGGCGACCCGTCCCGATTCGATTTTGCCCTGCCGCGGATGACCGACCGCAGCCTTGATTTCAGCTTCAGCGGGCTCAAGACGGCGGCCCTGAAGATCATCAGGGAAAATGGGATTTCCAAGGGACATCCCCAGCTCAGAGATTTTTTGGCAAGCTTCGAAAGCGCTGTCGTCCGGGCGCTTCTCGAAAATATGTTCCGGGCGGCCGATCGCCTCCACCCGAAGTCCCTGATCCTCTGCGGCGGTGTCGCCCGCAACAAAAGGCTCCGGGCCGAGTTTGAAAAGAGGGCTGTATCTGGCGGCCTGAATTCCTATATCCCTTCACCCAAATTGTGCACGGACAATGCGGCCATGGTCGGCGGGCTAGCCTTGGAAAAGCTCAGGAGCGAGAAAAAGCACGCCGTCTCTTTGAACCTGGATGCGTATCCCCGCTCCCGTCCTAGTCCTTCACCGGAACAATCTGCAAAAAATAGGGATTGACGGCCAAGTTCCCGGAGGGTCTCTCCTTGAAAGCCACGCTGATCTCATACACGTAGAGACTGCGGAAAGGGAAATAGGCCGGCGGCTCGAAGATCCATTCTTTCTTCTCATTCTTTGTCCGTCCCTCAAAAAGCGGAAGGTCGAAGAATCGGACATCCACGGCCACCTCGCCCTGCGGGCCATTTCGACGATACCGAGAAAGGCAAAGACGTAGAAAGACGTATAGAGAAGTAGTCCGTCTCTCCGGTCCATAAAGTAATTCGAGAGCGCATCGATCCTTGCTCGCAGGGGCGTGCTGAGCAGGGCCTCTCTCGCCGCCTGCCCTTGCTCCGGCGTCATCAGGCCGGCATAGAGGGTGGAGAAGGGGCGCTGCTTTATGGTATAAGTAAAGCACTCCGAGAATCGCGAGGTGAGCGCTTGGACGAAAAACCAAAGCGGGCCAAAAAAGTAATCGTCGTCATGCCGGCCTACAACGCCGTCAAGACGCTCGAACAGACGCTCGACGATATCCCTCGGGACTGGGTCGATGAGATCATTCTCGTCGATGACCGCAGCCGGGACGACACGGTCGACCTCGCCAAAAAATTAGGACTGCGCGTTTTTGTCCATGACAAAAACAGGGGCTACGGCGGCAACCAGAAAACCTGCTATACAGAGGCCTTGAAGCTGGGCGGTGAGATCATGATTATGGTCCATCCTGACCATCAGTATGACCCGCGGGTCATTCCCCAGCTCGTCATGCCCCTCCTGTATGACGAATGCGACGCCGTGTTCGGGTCGCGCATGCTGGGCGGCCGGCCGCTCGAAGGCGGCATGCCCAAATGGAAGTACCTGGCCAATATTTTCCTGACGGCCCTCGAGAACGCCACCTTTTACATGTATCTGACCGAATATCATTCGGGGCTCCGGGCCTATTCCCGGCGCTACCTGGAGACCGTCAAATTCATGAAGAACTCCGACAACTTCGTCTTTGATTCCGAGATCATCGCCCAGGGCGTTCTCCACAGGATGCGGATCAAGGAGATCCCGATCGAGACGCGCTACTTTCCCGCCGCCTCGCAGATCGGGCTCGGCCGGAGCATCGTCTACGGGCTTTCCATTCTCAAGACATTGGTCAAGTTCAAGCTTCATAAAAAGGGGCTGGTCAAGTTCGAAATGTTCAACGGACGGGACGGATCGCAAAAACGTAGGGGTTGAGGACCGTCCGGACGTCCGACTGCCGTTCGAGGTGGATCGAAACCTTGTACAGGAAGAGGTTCTTCCGGCGGTAGGCGGGCGGCGATTCAAAAACGACCGTCCGGACCTCTTTCCCAGTCTTTTCCTCCATCACCGGCTGGTCAAAAAAGCGGAGCCGAAGGAGGTAATCGCCCGCTAATGACCCGAATTCCAGCTTGAGCTTTTGGATTTTTCTCCATGAGGCAAAGGTGAAATCATAATCGCGGTTGTCTTCGAGCAGCGAGAATTTGGCCGGCTCGCGCATCAGGGCCACGCGGGAGAGGCCGTAGAACGTGAGCTTGTCGCCGGAGGGAAGGGAGGCCTTGACGGGCGGATAGGGGGCGGTCCGGGGATAGAAGACGAACCAGGCAAAAAAGACGGCCAGTCCGCAGAATGTCAGAACCAGATGCCGGGAGAACTTGATGGAAAATTCGTGCTTACGGACGAGGAGATAGGCCGCCAGGAAAACGGCCAGAACACCCAGCCAGGCGAAGTTTGGAAGCCACCTCCACTCCTCGACTTTGATATAAGACGGGAGCCAATTTGTCAGGTAAAAATGCAGGTTGCTGAGCCGGTAGAAGAGATCTCCGCCGCGCTCCGTCGTCCCGACCGTCGTCGGCTGCAAAAGGGCCAGCGGACTTTGAAGGAGGATCCAGACAAAGACCAAGCTGAGGGCGACGGCGATATTCAAAAGATAAGAAAATATTTTTTTCGCATTGTAGGCCAGAAAATAGCCGAGTCCGACCGCCATTCCCCAAATGACGGCCATGATCGGCCTAGCCTGCGGAGAATATCCCGCCCTTTGCGCCGCGAACGCGTAAAATAGAATGTAGGGAGCGATGATAAATAGGAGCAGGAGAAAATCTTTGCCTTTTTTCCGGGCCATCTCGACCAGGCCCAGCAAAGCAAAAAAGTAGATGGGCGCGTAAAAAAGAAGACCGTCTCTTTGGTCCAAGAAATAGCCGGCCAAAGTCTCCCAGCGAAAGCGGAACGGAATGCTAGTCAAGATTTCCTTTAGAAAATTCAAGGTCTGCTGTCCGTCCATGGCTCCCTGCCAGGTCACAGACGTCGGGTTCAGGGAGCCGTACAGCGAATACTGGAAATAAAAATAGAGGGCCAGGTTCGCCCCAGCCAAGGCCAGAAAATAGACGAGGCCGCGGCCTTTTTGTTTTTTGAAGAGAATCCAGAGGCCGTAGAGAAAAAGCGGCCCCATGATCGGCAGATACTTCAGGGCATGGAACCAGAGAAACGATGAGATCAGGAATCCGAGAAGCAGGAGCCGCGGTTTGGCAAGGCCGGAGGAAAAGCGGAGGAGGCGGAAGGTCGTGAGCGAGAAGAGGCAGGCGATGAGCTCCGGATAAACATGGATGGAGAAGAAAAAGACGGGAGATGTGAAGCTGAACAAAAACCACAGACCCAGGGCCAGCTTCTCCCTGCGCCATTCCTGCCTGGCATAGAGGTACATCTGGATTCCCAGCAGGGCGCCGAAAATGCTCATGCCCAGCCGGACAAAAAAGAGAATTCCCTTTAGCCCAAACAAGCTGCCCAGGGCATAGAACGGAAGCATGAGCAGGGAAATCCCCGGAGAATGGAAAGAATATTGGCTGTCCGCTTTCGCCCCGGGGATTGAGTGGGCGCGAATGAATGTCCCCGGAGCCAAATATTTCGCGTAGTCCTGCCGGTCATAGTTATTGGCCAGGTCGATGTCCTTATCATGGAGGAGGCTGTGGGCGATCAGAAGATAGTGGGGTTCGTCTCCTGAAAAAGTGACCCCGTTCGAATTCATGAGAGCGGCGCCTGCGTTGTAAACAAGAAGGGCGGCCAAGAAGAGGAGAAGGATCCTTTTTCGAAGAGAAAGAGCGAAGAATTTCTCGGACAACCGTCTCCAGACGGTCTGCCTTTCCCGGCTCAAGTGAAGGGATTGAACAGCCTTGAGGTAGAAAACGGCAAAGATTACGGCCAGGAGGAAGAGCTTTAGACGCTCCTGGAGATCGTCTAATGTCAGATAATGGAGAAGCGCGAGCGGGGTCAGGATGAAAGATAACAGCGGCAGATATGTCAGAAACTCCAGGGCCAGGGCTTCTTTGTATTTTATCCCGCAGCTCTTGACCAGCCATTGAGAGAACAAGCCCCAGACGAGGAGAAGAAGAAGGTAGATCAGGGCCGCCGATAAAACAAATGATCCCGGCTGAAAGCGGAAAGCGTGGTGAAGAATCGTGAAGGACGGGACCTGGCTGCGGAATTGAAGGAAGAGAGCTACAGACAGGGCCGCCAGGAGAAAAAAGACCTGGCGCAGCAGCCTCTGGACTCGCGTCATCTTCCAGACTATGAGTCAACTTGCCTACCGATGTCAAGGATCAGGGACAACCCCAAATTCGCCGATAGGAAAAGCTCACTAGCCAAAAGTGCTTGACTTTCCACTAAATCAACAATTAGAACCCCCACCCGACGGGTGGCGTGGTTCGGGGGCCCCCCGGACACACTTGGAGGAGGACCCTTTCATAGGGTCCCCCTCTAACGGGGCGGCGGGAATACCCGCCCGCCCTGCTACCCCTCCAAGGAGCATCCTCCCATGAATTCATAGTCAAATGCTCTTTGGAAGGATGGCAGGGAGCGAAGCGATCGTTGGAGGGAAACCCAGAATAAGGGTTTCCCTCCAAGAGTGTCCGACAGGACCCGTCGGGCATTTCTATCGGCAAATTTAGCGGCAAGCAGGATTTTTGCTTTCCTTCATCCCTTATGCTATAAATGCAAAAAACAGTCGAGCCGATGCCTGAAGAAACGTCCCGCCCAAACAGCCATGCGCCCCTCGACCCGCCGAAAACTCTTTTTATCGAGCTGACCAGCCACTGCAATATGCACTGCACGTTTTGCCCGTCGGATATTCTCCGGAGACAGAAGGAGCACCTGGCGGATTCCCGCTTTCGCAAACTGATGGACGAGCTCCAGGCCCTGGACATCAAAACATCCGTTCTCCTGAACGTCCTGGGCGAACCGCTATTGAATAAACGGCTCTTCGAATATCTCGAGCTATTTGAGGCATACGGGCATCCCGTGACACTGATTACAAACATGACTCTTCTCGCCGACAAGCATGTCCAGCGGGAGATCCTCAAGCACAACAACGCGACATTGGCCATGAGCCTCCAGACCGTCACCCGGCAGGCTTACCGGATGAGAGGCTATGACCGGCTCAAATTCAAGGATTTCTTCCCGATCTTCTTCGATGTGGTGGAGGAGAAGTTCCGGATGGGAAGCTCGGCCAGGCTGGAGATCCACGTCGCCTCCAACTATGTCCTGTCCCACGATCCCACCATACAGAGTGATTCTGATCTTCACTTGTGGCAGAATTTTTCAAGCGAAGAAGCTGAGCTCAAATGGATCCGGAGAATGCTCGACAGGCTGGACCGGTTCGCCCGAACGATCCGGTCCCGATATCCCCGTTCGTTTGAAGACGAAACGAATTTTGCCCTGCAGAAATACCGGGATCATATCGGCTCCCGCGTGGCCCTGACCAGGGACCAGCTTCCAGAGAATTTCCGTCGCCTGAAGGACGAGATGTTCTGGGGATATATGTTTCTGCCCAGCGTGCTGCTGGTTTTCAAGTCGCTGGAACTCTGGGCCCGGGATTGGGCGTTTATCCGGCGCGTTGTCCCTGCCGACAAGTACGTTTATATCGAAGAAAATACAGAGTCCCGGGCGTGCATTATGGCGGAAAACGTCGGGCTCCTGTCCAACGGCGATTTCGTCCTTTGCTGCTTGGATTATGAAGGTGAGATGCGCTTGGGGAATATCGATAGCACGAAGTTAGAAGACGTGCTGCGCTCGGAAAAGCGGGCCGCCATCCGGCGGAACGCCATGACTGAGACGGTCTGCCGTCGATGCAAGGGCCGCGTCTTTATCTTTGACACCGGGCCGCTCGCCGCCAAAGAACAGGTCGTGGATAAATTCGGCGGCGGCTGGTGGGATTGGGAGAAGGACCTCTATGGCGTAGGCGGACGATGGACGCAGGGCTTGGCCCGCAGCTATGTCTTTGTCCGCATCCCGGCCCGGACGATCGAGATCCGCTTTTTCTCCGAGCTCGATGATACGGCCCCGCTGCAGGCCTCTCTCCAGGTTTATGAAGAGGAAACCAGGACGTTTCGCGAGGAAAAAAGATTTGTCTTTTTCGGGAAAAAGGGAGGTCGGGGGAATTTCACGGCCGCATTCGATTTTTCACCTTCCCGCCTCTATAGAATCGAGCTCTCCACGCCGACCTTTGTTCCCGGAGAAGACTCCGGCAGCGGCGACACGCGCCGCCTCGGCCTGGCCGTTTTTGAAATTCGGCTCCTCCGCTGACGATGAAGGGATGCCGAGCGGCGATCATTTGCCGTCCGGGCAGGGGAGGCGGGAAGCGAAGCGACCTTCGGAAGGGGTCTTCCCCTCTGAGTTGACGGGCAGCCTGGAACCAAAGCCGGCCGCCATCGTATAAATAGGTGTGGTATACTGTTGCGTTCTCCCGGGAACCGGGAGTTACTCTCATAACAGCGATTTGATAGACTGAAAGCTTTTATTACGGAGGATCGACATGAATACAAGAATCCGATGGATGGCGATTCTGGTGATCGCGCTTTTTCTCAAGCCGGCCTTGGGCCAGAGTCAGGAGGTCCTGAACCTGACGCTGGAAGAATGTGTCGCCAAAGCTCTGAAAAACAACCTCAACGTCGCGGTCGAAATGATGAACCCCGAACTGGCCGGCATCTCCATCGCCAAGGCCAGGGAAGTCTTCATGCCGCGCTTCGAGCTGAGCTATGGGGCCAACCGCCAGGAAACTCCCTCCTATTGGTGGATCCAAGGCGCGGGCACCAGCATCAACCGTCTGTCCGATTACAGTGTCGGGGTCGTTGAGACCATCCCGACGGGCGGGAATTTGACGCTGTCCCTTCAGAGCTATAAATCAGATACCAATCAGGCCTTCCAGCTGATCAATCCGCGCTACGGCAGCACTCTCCGTCTGGATTTTGTGCAGCCCCTGCTCAAGAACTTTGGGACCAAGGTCAACCGCGCCCAGATCGTCCAGGCCGAAAAGAATATGGAGATTTCCGACATCCAGCTCCAAAACACCCTCATAGACACGATTTACCTGGTCCAGGAAACCTACTGGAACCTGGTCTATGCCATCGAGAATACCAATGTCAAGCGGCAGTCCCTTCAGCTCGGCCGCGACCTCCTGGCCAAGAACAAGAAGGAAGTGGAGTTCGGACAGCTCGCCCCCATCGAGATCCTGATCGCCGAATCCCAGGTGGCCTCCCGCGAAGCGGATATGATCCAGGCCGAGGCGCTGATCACGCGGACCGAAGAAGTCCTCAAGACGATCATCAACCTTGCCGTGGAAGGCGACGCCCGTCTGAAAAGGATCGTGCCCAAGGACATGCCGGATTTCAAAGAGGCGACGGTGACGATCGATGAGGCCTTGAAACGGGCCATGGACCGGCGTCCGGACATCCAGGCCCTCAGGAAGACCATCGAATCCAAGGAGCTCACCGTCGGCGTCGCCAAGAACCAGATGCTTCCCGGCCTCGACCTCCAGCTTTCCTACTGGAGCCCCGGGATCAGCGGTGACCGCATCCTCTACTTGGACGATAATCCGTTCCTTGGTGTCATCATCGGCAAGCAGCCGGGCGGCGCGGGGGACTCCCTCCGCGATGCGTTCAAGCTCCTCTACCAGAACTGGAACATCGGCCTGACGCTTTCCATCCCGCTGAGCAACTTCCTAACGAAAGCCGATTATGCCTATGCAAAGATGGATCTGGACCAGAGCCTCGTCAAGCTCAAAAACCAGGAGCAGCAGATGATCCTGGACGTCAGCGATGCCGTCCGGATGATCGAGACAAACGCCAAGAGAACTGAGGCCTACCGGGTGGCCCGGGAGCTGGCCGAGAAAAGCCTGGATGCGGAGGTCAAGAAGCTCCAGGTCGGGCTGTCCACGAATTATTTCGTCCTGGATTTCCAGGAAAAGCTGGCCAATGCCCGGTCCATGGAGCTCAAGGCAAAGGTCGATTACATCCTTTCCGTGGCCAGGCTGGACAAGGCCATGGGCACGAGCCTCGAGAAGCGGAACATCAAAATCGCCAAATAAAAAGCGGCCGCGGGCCCTGTCGCGGACGTGCCTCTAATGCCCTTCGACCTTTCAAATCCCCCTTGATTGGCCAAGGGGGGAGGGGGTTTAATATCGCTAATTAAAAATCTTTTATCATGCTTCTTCCCACCCGCCACTCAGGCGCTTCGGGCATTACGGGGCAACATCCGCGCCACCCGCGATTTTTTTTGTAAAATCGGGGTCAAAGCTACACATTACGCACCTTTCCCCTAGATATTTTGCGTAATCAGTAGTTTTGAGCCCAATTCTTTTCGAGTTTGTTGAATTTTGAGGTTTGACCCCGGCTATGAGTCCGATTTCTTTACAGGCTTGTAAGGAAATATGCGGTCAGATGTCCTCAAAAAGAGATATAACTTACAGATTCTAAAGCATTTTTCCCCTTAAGACCCCGTTCATTTCTTGGCACATTTTATGCTGCGTTTAAAAGCAAAGGTTTATACTAATGCTTTTCCCTAACGATTTCTTATTGAGCCGAGTAGGACTATAATTAAAATAACGGCCATAATATAGAATTCGGGGAATTTCTGAGGTTTATTGTGTGGAAAATTAAGAAATTCACATTTTTCCTTCCCGTTACAGGCTTGTGCCTTATCGCAGGGCTATCCTCTCAATCGAGCTCCGTCCCCCAGGAGGCGGTCCGGCCTCAAAAGCCTCTCCAGTATGAAGTCAGAGTCACCGTCAAGCTCATCCAGGTCATTGTCTTGGACAAGCAAGGAAAACCCGTAACGGATCTCAAGAAAGAAGACTTCGTCCTCACTGACAACGGGCAGGAGATGAATCTCACGGAGTTCGAAAAGCATGTTCTCTCTCTCCCATCCCCGGAAAAGCCTGTCGAAGAACGCGTCGCGGCGACGCCCCTTCAGGCGCCGCGCCTTCTCAACCGCAAATTTTTCATTTTCCTCGATTTCGCCTACAACAGTCCCGCCGGCGTCCGAAAAATGGGAGAGGTGGTACGGAATTTCCTCGATACCAAAATTATGCCTACCGACGAGATCGGAGTTGTCTCCTACTCGCTCCTCAAACGCCTCCAGGTCCATCTCTATCTGACGACCGATCATCAGAAGGTCCGCAATCTCGTCTCTAAAATCGGGCTCCGCGATTCGGCCGACCGATTCGAGGACCTGGAAGACAAATATCAAAGGGAGTTGAAGGCTGCAGGTCTTGCCGATGAGCGGCCAGAAACAAAATATACTCAACCCATGCCCGAAATGCCTAAACTCGATATGGCGGAAATGTGGCGCCTTAATTATCTACACTACGTCGATTCTCTCACTGCTTTGGCCATCGCGCTCCGCTCCATCCCGGGCCAGAAGCATCTTGTACTTTTTTCCGAGGGAGTCCCTTATCCGGTGGCATACCCGGTTGCCCTTCCGGCAAAATATCATCCATACGAGATCCTTCTGAAGGAACTGCAGACGTCGAACGTCGCGGTCCACGCTTTGTACACGGGTGGGATCACACTCAGCGATTGGCTGACGGGCGCCTGGACCCTGGCCAAAACGTCCTATGAAACGGGAGGCCAATACTGGCTCAATATGTATAATTATGAACCATTTGTCGAAAAGGTCCATGCATCGACCGGTTCGTATTATGTCCTCGGCTACCCGGTCAGCGAGACCTGGGACGGCAAGTATCACAGAATCCAGGTGACCGTAAAGCGGCCGGGCTGCGATGTCCGCGCCCAGTGGGGGTATTTCAATCCGAAACCCTTCGCGGATTACACGGACCTCGAGAAAACGATCCAGCTCGTCGACCTGGCCCTAGCCGATACGCCTCTGTCACAGACGCCTGCCCGGTTCGAGATGACGGCCCTGCCTTTCTCGTCGGATCCGGCCGGGAACCTCGTATTCGCGGCCTGGATCCCGAGAGAAAAAATCAGTAGCGTCGTGGGGAAAAAGGTCGAAGTCGTCAACCTTGTCTTCAATCCGTCGGACGAGATCGTCGAGCTCCGCCGGAGCGAGGAGGATTTGACGAAGGTCGCGCAGTCGGGGGCATACTTGCTGTCCGTCCTGGCCGTCCCGCCGGGCGCCTACAAATGCCGGATCGTCATGCGGAACCTGGAGACGGGAGCGGCTGCGGTCGCGGGAGTCTCGACCGCTGTCCCTGAAGCCAAAGCTTCCGGAATCGCGCTCCTCCCGCCCTTGTTATGGAAGCCCGAGAGGGCGGCGTTCTATCTAAAGGGTTTCACTCCAAAGGCGTCCGGGAAGGCGCCGACTCGTTCCCTCTCTGAAATCGTCGGCTTCGACACCCGCCAGTATGTCCCTTATACGGAGAAGACGCTTTCGAGCCCTTCCGAGATCTGGGCCTCGTTTCGATGCGCCGTCGCCAAGATTGCGGCGCCGAAGATCAAAATCTCGGCTTTTCTCGAGAACCTAGAATTCGGGGATGTTGTCGCCGTTCCTCTCACACTTCTCTCGAAAAAGGACGAACCATCGGGAAAAGCCTACCTTGCGCGCCTCGATATCCCCGAGGTCGAACCCGGCCCCTATCGCCTTTATCTCAAGGCTGAGGAAGAGACGAGCGGGAAATCATCGCTTATCGCCAACGACTTTAAGGTCGAGCGGGCGAATCTGAAACCGCCGACGTTGCTCGATAAAATCGGAGTCAGCCGAGATCCCTAAAAGGGAGAGGAGGGTAGAAATGAACGCTCTCAAGGGTGGGCTAACAATAATTCTTGTCGCGATTCTGTCCGGAATCGGGGGGGGGAAGGAATTTCCCCAAAATCAAGCGCCGGACCTGGCCACTCTGCTCGATAAAGCGGCGGCCTACTGCCGCAAGCTCGAGGGCGCTGCCCTCGATTACATCTGCAAGGAGGAGATCGTCGAGGTCGTCGATCCCAGGCTCGACCTGAAGCAGTCGAAAGCGACGTTGACCACATGGACTTCCGTACGTACTGAGGGCGATGCATCGGCCGGCATGGGCGAAACCCGGACGGGAATCGCCGTTGTGCCGCCATCCCCGAAGGTCAAGCGGACGCTTATCTACGATTATCAATGCATCCGGGCCGGCGGGGAGATTCGCGAGGTTCGCAATCTCCTTCAAGAGAACCGCAAGAAGATAAACGAGCCGAACGCGAAGCTGAAGACCTTGAACTTCCTTTTCGGGTACGTCTTGATGGCTCCTATCGGCATTTTCGCCGAAGGTTCTCAACCCTATTATGATTACAAGATCGTGGGGAAGGATAAAATCCAAAAGCGGCCTGCTGTCATCATCGATGCGATGCCCAAACCCGACGCGCCGGAAGCCCGGAATCTTTATGGCAAAGCCTGGATCGACGCGGCCACCGGCGATATTCTCAAGATCCAGTGGAGCGAGAAGCGTGTCAATCATTACGAAATCACCCTCAAAAGGGCAGAACAATACAACCGTAAGCCCCGTCTCACCATTCGCTCGGAGTTCCCGGTCGAAAAAAACGGCATCCGCTTCCCAAGCAAACTGTTTATCGAGGAGGCCTACGTGAGCGAGGGCGGCCTCGTCTTCGTCCGGTCTGAAACGACCGTGACCTACAAGGACTTCAAGTTCTTCACTGTGGCGACGGAAAGCCAAATCATAAGATGAACCGGGGTCAAAGCTACTTTTTACGCATCTTTCCCCAAGAAATCTCGCGAAGTGAGTAGCTTTGACTTCGAAAATTGAAGGCGAGAAATTCGTGCTGGGCCACGCATGTCATTCCATAGCAAAAAAGGCAGAAATTATCTCAGTGATGAAAAACAATTTTATAGAACTAAGCTTGCTTACAATTTGGCGTGGAAAAACGAAGTCAAATGTCCAAAAAAAAGGACATTACCCACGGCTTCTAAAACATTTTCCCCATAAGGAAACCCTTGATTCTTGGCACATTTAATGCTGCAACTTAGGGCACAGATGTCCAGGCAAAAACTTTTTCCTAACAATTTCTTATCGTGCCAATTAGCGCTATGATAAAAAAAACAGCAATTATGCGGAAACCAGGGGATTTCGGAGCCTTGATATGAGGAAAATAAATCTCGTTACAAAATCCTCCATTCTCCTTATTATTGCCGGCTTATGCCTTATCTTGGGACCTCTTTTTCAACCAAGCTCAGCATCCCAGGAAGCCGTCCGGCCCCAGAAGCCTATTCAGTACGAAGCCAGAGTAACCCTGAAGCTCATCCAGGTCATCGTCACGGACAAGAAAGGGAACCCAGTGACCGACCTGAGCAAAGACGATTTCATCCTTTACGACAACGGAGAACAGAAAATCCTGACCGAATTCGAAAAGCATGTCCTTTCCTTTCCGTCCGCAAAGGCGCCTGCCGATGAGAAGCTCGCCCCGACGCCACTCGCCACCACGCCCCGCCTCCTGAACCGCAAGCTTTATTTCCTTTTCGATTTCGCCTATACCGATGGGATAGGCGTTCGTCTAGCTCGGCAGGCGGCCCTGCACTTCATTGATACCAAGCTCATGCCTACCGACGAACTCGGAGTCATCTCCTTTTCTGGAAAGAGAGACCTCCAGATCCACGAGTTTCAGACGACGGATCATCTGAAGATCCGGAAGGCGGTCGAATCGCTCGGCCTTCAAAAAATGATGGGGGTCCTCATGGACCCGAAGGCCATGGGTGGGCGGGAGGAAGTTGATTGGGGAGGCGTTAAGATAGCCGTGGCCCGCTCCGGTTCGGAGGCGCGATTCGTCGCCCGCAATTTCATCTGGGCTCTGACCACATTTGCCCAGGCCCTGCGCTACGTCCCCGGCCAGAAACAGATCATCCTTTTCTCGAGTGGAATCCCTGGACCCTTCATCAATAGCCCAGAGAGTAAGAACAGTGACTTGCGCTATATCTACACGCAGCTCGGCAAAGAGCTGGCCACTTCCAACATCTCCATTTATCCGATCAATACAGAGGACCCGTATACCTTATTAACGAAACCTGAGTCGCAAACGGGGGCCGTGACGCTCCGTGAATTGGCCTCCACCACGGGCGGGCAGTATCTCGGCAACGCCGTAAACTCCTCCGAGCATTTGGAGAAGATTCAAACCCTGACCGGAACATACTACGTTTTGGGATACTCGATAAGAGAGACCTGGGACGGCAAGTACCATAAGATCAAAGTGAAGGTCAGCCGTCCCGGCTGCGAGGTCCGCGCCCAGGCCGGTTATTCTGATCCCAAGCCGTTTTCGGATTATTCGGACCTCGAGAAACAGATCCATCTCGTGGATCTGGCGTTGGCCGAGAATCCCTTGTCGCAAGCGCCGGTGCGTTTTGCGATGCAAGCCCTGGCCTGCTCCGCGGCGGCGCAGAACAATCTTGGCCTCGTCGCGGAGATCCCCTTCGAAAAACTTGGCGAGGTCGCCGGGACAAAGGTCGAGGCCGTCAGCCTTGTGTTTAATGCCGCCGATGACATCGTCGACCTCCGCCGCACCGAATCGGACTTCAAAGTGATTAAACAGAATAAAACTTTTAATTTCTCCGTACTTTCTGTTCCGCCGGAAAATTACAAATGCCGAGTCGTGCTGAGGAACCTGGAGACGGGCCGGGCTGCTGTGGCCGGTGCGACGGCAGTCGTTCCCGAACGGAAGGCCAACGAGCTTCTACTCTACCCGCCGCTCCTGCTCGTTCCAGAAAGAGGGGCCGTCTATATCGGAGAGAATGCGGCGAAGGGCTCCAGCACTAAGGGAAGCTCTGCCCTTTTCGCGAAGGCGTTTCTGTTCGATCCTGCCCAATTCGCTCCCTATCTCGAAAAATCCCTGAAAAGAAACACCGAGATCTGGGCCGCTGTCCGGTGCGCCGCAGAGAGCGGCAATGGAGCCAACCTCAAGCTGTCGGCCTTTTTATTAGACAGTGTCACGGGCAAGGAGATCCCGGTTCCGCTGGCGGTTGTTGCCGAAAAGGATGAGAAGGGCGAAAAGGCGTTATTCATTCGGCTTCAGATCCCGGAAGTCGAACCGGATATGTATGCAATGCACCTGGTCGCGGAGAACGCGGCGAGCGGCGCATCGTCCCGAATCGCCACCAATTTCATCATCGAATAGGGGAAAACCATGAGGGAAAGCGGGAAAAAAGCAACAAGAAAATCCCTTCGGCCATGGATGGGGATAATGATTGGTCTTAGCGTTCTCGCCGGGGCTGCGGGAATCCATCCGCAAGCCGCTAAGGGGACGGCAGGTTCCGCTGCGATCGATCTCAACGCCCTTCTCATGAACACAGCCGAATACTGCCGTAAGCTTGAGAGCGCCGTCCTTGATTTCTTCTGCCGCGAAGAGATCGAGGAAAGCATCAATCCAATCCTTGACCGCATGAAGCCTGAGAATATCCGGGATGATTGGAGTTGGGTCCCCTGGGGCGCCGGCCAGACTGTTTCGACCTATTCCCTGCCGCCGCGCAAGATCAACAACTCCTATCTTTACGACTACCAGTGCGTTCGTTCGGGCCAGTTCATCCGCGAGAGCCGGACGCTCCTTGAGGAGAACGGGAAGAAAACGAATGAGCCGAATGCGATGCTTAAGACTTCGGTCTTCGCCTACGGCAATGCCTTGTTCGGGCCCGTCGGCCTATTCGGCCATCGCTTCCTGCCGACCTACGACTACAAAATTGCCCGGAAGGACAAAATCCGTGGGCGGCCTGTCCTCGTTATCGATGTCAAGCCCAAGCAAGATGCACCGGAGACGAGGAACCTCTATGGAAAGGCCTGGATCGATGCCGCCACATTCGATATCTTAAAGATCGAATGGAGCGAAAAGTGTGTCGGCCAATATGATATTTTTCGGCAGAGAGGAGCGAGATTCAAACGGGAGCCCCGGCTTACCCTAATCTCGGAATTCAATGCCGAAAAAAACGGCATCCGGTTTCCCAGCCGCCTCGTCATCGAGGAAGCCTATGTCGGCAATTTGGGCCGAGCCTTTGTCCGGTCTGAAACGACCGTGACCTACAAGGACTTCAAGTTCTTCACTGTGGCCACGGAAAGTCAAATCATAAGATGAATTCAATAAATGGGGGTCAAACCTACTCGTTACGCGCAATTCTCCAGGGGAACTTGCGTAATGAGTAGGTTTGACCCCGGCGTAAAGGAGAAGGGCGATGAAAAATAGAAACCGTTTCTTGAGTTTGCTTATCGGCTTCTTTCTCATAGCCCCTTGGATCTCTGTTCCGGTTTCAGCGAGTTTCTCCGCGCTTACGGATTTCAGGCTGGATCGAGAATCGCAGACAGCCTCTGCAGGCATTATTCCTGAAAAGAATCCGCAAAAATCGTCAGCTTCGAGCCGTCCGGATATGACTGCCATCCTCCAGAATTGTGCGGAGTATTGCCGGAAATTGGCCAGTTCCGCGCTTTTTTTATCTGCCAGGAGAAGATCAAAGAGGATATTTATGAATTCCGCAGCGGAGGGACAGTGGTCGTGTCAGGAGGAGAGGGAGCAGCCATCACTTATGGAACCGCTCCCTCCTTCAAGCGCAGGGCGAACAGGAATTCATATGTTTATGATTATCAGCTTGTGAAAAAGGGCGAGACTATCGAAGAGACAAGGACGCTGCTCGAAGAAAATGGACGAAAGAAAAATCTGAAGAACGCGCACCTGAAGACACAGAGATTTTTTTCCCGGAAAGCCGTTTTCGGGCCGGTGGGATTTTTTGGGCGCGAGTGGCATGATATTTATGATTATGAATTTATCAAACAGGATCGGGTCGGGGGCCGGGAAACCTATGTCATCAAAGCGAAGCCCAAGGTCTCGATCGAAGGCAAGCCCAATTATGGGACTCTCTGGGTGGATAAGACAGATTCGAGCGTTATTAAGATGGAAGTAGAAGATCAATCCCTGGCCGGTTTTGAAAAAATCCTGGAGGCTGCAAAAAGCCGAGGATTGAAGCCCATCTTGACCACGGTTCATGAATACGGAATTCTTAAGAACGGCCTGAGGTTTCCCAGCCGGACTGTCTTTAATGAAAAATATTCGGGCTCGAGAAGCAGCGGGTTCACGCAGACGAAGACGGAGATCCGATATGAGAATTACCGGTTTTTTACCGTGGAAACCAAAGTCGAATATTGAAGATGAACGAGGAGGAGAGCGAAGGATGGGCAATAAATTAAGATGGTCGTGGCCAGCCTCTCGGCGCAGCCATCTCGTCCGTTTTTTTATTGTCTTCTTATCATTGTTTTTCCCGTTTCAGCCGGCTGCGGGGAATATCGATCCTGCCCAAGAAAAAGCCCAGCAGCCAACGCTCCAGTATGAAGTCTCCGTCACGTTGAAGCTCGTCCAGGTCTATGTCACGGATAAGCAGGGAAGACCCGTTAAGGATTTGAATAAATCGGATTTTGAGATTTTTGATAATGGACTGGCCAAAACCATCACAGACTTTGAAAAACATTTCCTCGCCGTGCCGGGGAAAAAGCCTGAACAAAAGGAGGTCGCCGAACTTCAAAAAACGGCGGTGCTGCCCCCTACGCAGCTCCCAAAACTAAATAGAAAATTCTTTTTCATTTTTGACATCCAGCAGAACGACTTGCAGGGCTTCGCACGATCAAAGCAGGCTGCTTTTCATTTCATGGACAATCAGGTCCAGCCGACCGACGAGGTCGGCATTCTCTCCTTTCAGCCGCGAATAGGGTTGAAGATGCATGAATACTCAAGCACGGACCATAAAAAAGTCAGGAAGGCGATCGAAAAGCTGAAAGGCGTTCCGGGCTCGGGTAGCGGAGGACTGCCGACCGAACCTCTCGGAGAAGGCGGGGGCGGCATTTTGGCTTTTCTTGCTCCGCCCTACAACCCGGAGGCAGATTATGCTGAAATGCTGCGCAAAAACTATGTTTCGGTCATGACCGAGCTCGCGAAAACGCTGCGGTATATTCCCGGCTATAAGAATATTGTCTTTTTTTCGGCCGGTTTCGCCCGATCGACGCTGGTCGGCGACATGGTCTTCCAAAAGAGCTACGAGGACATGGGCAAGGAATTCAGTTCATCCTCGAGCCCTATCTACACGATCAATACCATGGGCTCGCGTTCCCATTTTATATCTCCGGATGATCGAGGAGATCTGTCGCTTCAAAATCTCGCCGCTCTGTCCGGCGGTCAATATTACGAGGACGTCGCTCAAGCGGAAAAAATCGCTTCCGGCATTCAAAATGCGACCGGCAACTACTATGTCCTCGGCTATTACATCGACGCAAAATGGGACGGACAATTCCACGAGATTAAGGTCAAGGTGAACCGCGAGGATTGTCTCGTATCTTCGCAAAGCGGTTATTATAACCCGAAGCCTTTCTCCCAATTTTCAAAGTTTGAAAAAGAGCTCCATCTGATGGACCTGGCCTTCAGCGAGAACGCCCAATTTCAAACCCCGGTCGAATTGGCTTTAGTTGTTTTGCCTTGCCAGGTCGAATCCGGAACGCATTTAATTTTTATGGCCGAGCTGCCCTGGGAGCGTCTCGAAGAGATTATGAAACCTCCGATGGAGGTGGTGAGTATCGTCATCGACCAGGACAATAATATGATCGTGAGCAAAGGCGGGGACATCGAGATCCCGGATATCTCGAAAAAACGCCTCGTGTATTACGGCATGATTCCCCTAAACCCCGGCGTCTATGATTGCGTAATGATCCTGCGGAATATGCAGACGGGCAAGGCGGCGCGGGCGCGAGGCGCGGCAACGGTTCCGCAGACCGTTACATCCGGGCTGCAATTGGATTCGCCTTTGTTGCTTGTCCCGACGGCGGACAAAGATGTAGCCTATTTCAGGCTGACAAAACAGGACAAAGAACCTATCGATAAATTTGCGAGCGGACTCAAAGACCTCTTTCCTTTTCTCACGAACCGCCTGGCGCCAGTCATGGATGAGATCCCAAAGGGAACTTCCGAAGTGCTGGCCATGGTTCGATCGATGGTTCATAACATCCCTAATGCTAATATCGAATTTTCAGCTTATCTAAAAGCGGGCGCTGGAGGAGAGGCGATCCCTCTCTCTCCCTCGATTCTCAACGGCAAGCGTCAGGGGAAGCTGGATATCTTGCTCCTTTCGCTTCCTCTCCCCGGGCTCGAGCCAGGAGATTACACTTTGACACTCGTCGCTCAGGATAAAAATTCGGGGGCGAAAACCGAGGTCAGCCGCAGGATAAAAATTATTTGAAAATATTGATCAATTTGAATTTTCTCTTTTGCGAATTGAGTGGGTTTAATCCAAGAGGAGAATTATGGTTCATCAGGAAAGGGGGAAGCGTATGAGAAAAACAGCTATTCTTTTTTTGGCCATAATATTCGTCGCGGCATTCACCTCGGCCCAAAAAATCGAGACTATGAACAGTGTCCCTATTATCCACAATGAGAAGAGCGGGAAATGGGACGCCAACTTGGCGGCAAAGCTTGAATTGATCCGGACGATCGGCGGGCTCGATGCCGATGAGAATCTCGCCTTCAACCAGAAACGACTCAACGATGTTCTCAAAAAATCGCTGGAATATTGCCTCCGACTGGATCGCATCGCCCTATTTTTCATCTCTCAGGAGGATGTACGAGAGCGGATTTTCAATCCGTATCGAGTCATGATGCGGCCTGGAGGCTGGAAGCTGGAGGAGTATGCCTATTCTTATGATTATCAACTCATTCGTAAAACCGGGCTGGAAGAGGAGAGGCGCATTCTCATCCGGGAAAACGGCAAGCCCTGCCGCGTCGAGGACGCTCCGTTGAAAACTCTTCGATTCAACTATAAATTTCTCGCCTTCGGACCGATCGGGCTTCTGGGAGACACGGCCCAGCGGATTCATTCCTATTTGGTCGAAGATGAAGTAAAGATTTGGCGGAAGCCGGCCTTGGTGATCAGGGTGGTTCCTCGCGAGCCGGGCAATGCGAGATGGCTCTACGGCCGGGCCTGGGTCAGCCCGGCGGACGGAAGCGTTTTCAAGATCGAATGGCAGGAAGAATCTTTGGGAAACTACGAGGAAACGCTGAAATACGCCCAAGCGCTCAAGGCCAAACCCACCTTGCGTTTCACGACGGAATACCAGTACGAAAAAAATGGGATTCGATTCCCGAGCCGTTTTACGGTCGAAGAAGACTATTCCCAAACCACTCCGGGAGGGACGCGCAAAATACGCAAATCCGAGCTGCAGGTCACGCTCAAGGACTATAAGTTTTTCACGGTGGAGACCGACGTCACGATCCGTCGTTAGGTTGAACAGGCCTGGCTTTTTTGATTCATGGCGGAACCTTGACAAACGCATACAATAAAATTACATTGTAAATATGAGTGAGCTATGCTTCGAATGGGATGAGAAGAAGAGCATTTCCAATAAAAAGAAGCACGGCATTTCCTTTGAAGAAGCTCAAACGGTCTTCCTGGATGAGAACGCCTTGTTGATCCATGATCCGGACCATTCCCTTGAAGAAGATCGATTTGTTCTTCTCGGGATGAGCTTCAAGCTGAGGTTGTTGATCGTTTGTCATTGCTATCGAAAAGCCGAGAATGTCATCAGAATCATATCCGCTCGTAAGGCAACCCGTACCGAGCAGAAACAATATTGGGAAAGGTGAAAAACATGAGAAAAGAATACGATTTTACGAGAGCGAAGAGAAATCCCTACGCCGGTCTGCTCAAGCGGCAAGTAACGATCAGGCTCGATGAAGGGACTGTAAAATATTTCAAGAAAATCGCCAAAGAGGCGGGAATTCCCTACCAGACCCTGATCAATCTCTATTTGAGGGATTGCGCGGCGTCCGGCCGCAAGCTGTCCGTGCAGTGGAAAGTCGCGTACTAACAGTTCTGCGTTGGCTTGCAACGGCAGAAATGGGGTCAAACCTACTCGTTACGCATGCTTCCCTTAGAAATTATACGTAACGAGTAGGTTTGACCCCATTTTGGCTTTGAAATGATCCTTTAAAAATGCTAGGCGTTGAGGCCTGACTTCGATCCAGCGAAAACAGGCTCCCTACAAATTCACGGTCACAAGCTCGATGTCTTCGAGACGGCTTTTCCCGAGTCCGAGTTTTTCGGCTAACGCGATATGCGGGACCCGGGGAGCGATGGGCTCCATCCCATCCGTCTTGCGCAGATCGTCGAGGATGCTCAGCGCCACGGCATCGACGGCGACGGGATCCGTGCTTACGAGGACTCCTCCGTAGGGACGAATAAAACGTCGGTCCCAGCGCGGTCCGCCTTCTGTGACGATGAGAAGAGCATCGGAAACCACAAGTTTTTGTTTCTGGCAAATGATGGGAATGGCATTGACCTCCGCAATGCCGGGATCCGAACAGTTGTTGGCGTGATAGCGGTTGGGATTATCGATCGTGCCGTAGTGGTTTTTGAGGCTGCAGGTGAAGATCGAGTTGCCGTGGGTTTTGGGAACAGGGATGTTGATCAGTGTGGTGCAGACGTCGGCCAGAATCCGGCTGACCCGGCTCGACCCCCCGCCGACGGGATAGCTTGTGGCGGCGTAATCGCCCGGGTCCCTACGGCCGGGCTTATTGGCGATGAATCGCATCGCGCCGGGATCGGTTTGGATGGTCAGGCCGGCTTCCTTCATCTCCTCTTCGCTCCGGTCCCAGATGACAATACTCCGGTCTTTAATGCCTATCCCACGCAGCCCGCGAGCGACGGCTTCGATAATGGCAGGAAAGTGCTGCGTGTAATCCGTGCCCTGGACGCTCTGACAGCCGAGCGTGTTGATCTTGAGGCCGACGACGTCCTCCGGCGAGATGAACCGCCGCCAGGCATCGGAAACGGACGACTGCCCGGTGAATGTCGTGAGGGCTTTATCGAGCATCTCCTGAAGAAGCGGGCTTTGGACCTTGCCCGATGCGTCCACGACGGCCTTATGGCGAACCAGGACGACTTTGCTTTTTTCCGGGGACAGCCGGGCGTCGAGCCAACCGTCGAATCCCGGGGCCAGCTTGCGGGCCGCCGCCCAACCGGCCGCGGTCAGGGCCGTTTGCTTAAGAAAGCGCCTCCGGGAATATGCTCCGGATTTTTCAAAAGGGTTTGATTTTAAGCCCATAAGTGTACTCCTCTCTTTATTTGGACGACGATTCCCATAATATCTTCCCAAAGAAATGAAAGCCGGGGTCAAACCTACTCTTTACGCATAATTCTCCAGGGTTACGTGCGTAACGAGTAGGTTTGACCCCATGTTTCCTTTGGCTTGCTAAGATTTTTCTCTGTGTGTTAAGATTCTCCCATGAAAATATCGGCGGTTGTCATTACCTTTAACGAAGAAAATAACATCGAGGCCGCCATCCAAAGCGTTGCCGGTATCGCTTCCGAGGTCATCGTCGTCGACAGCGGCAGCACCGACAAAACGGTCAAGATCGCCAAGAAATACACGGACCATGTCTTCGAGCGGAAATGGACGAACTACGCCGACCAGAAGAACTTCGCCAACAGCCATGCCGCCGGCCCCTGGATTTTATCCCTTGATGCCGATGAGAGGGTCTCTCCCGAGCTTCGGGCGGAGCTTCTCAAGCTGAAAGGGGAGGAGCCGTCCAGTTCCGGCTTTTCTGTCGCTAGGCAGGTTTATTATCTGGGCAAATGGATCCGCCATTCAGGCTGGTACCCCGATCGCAGGATTCGCCTCTTCCGTAAGGACCACGCCCATTGGGAGGGCGAGTATATCCATGAAAAGCTCGTCGTGGCCGGCGAGATCAGAAAGCTCAAGGGCGCCATCCATCATTTTACCTACCGGAACATCGGCGAACACCTGACCCGGATCAACCATTTCTCGGACCTGGGAGCGCAGAAGCTCTACGCCCACAAAAAAAAGTGCCGCTGGTATCACCTCCTCTTTCTTCCCTGCTTCCGGTTCACCAAATCGTATTTTTTAAAGCTGGGATTTCTGGACGGCTTCGCCGGCTTAGTGATCTCCGTGCTCAACGGCTACGCGATTTTTATCCGGTACGCCAAGCTGCGGGAGATTTGGAAAAAAGGAGAGCGGATTGAGCCTTTTCCAGATTGACGCGGGCCGGGAGTGGCGGGGAGGCCAGCGCCAGGCCTTGTTCCTGGCCCGGGAGCTCCGGAAAAAGGGCTATCCTTTTCAGCTCGTCGTCCAGCCCGGCAGCCCGCTCTATGAAAAAGCCTCGGCCGAAAACTTGCCCGTCCTTCCGCTCCGCATCAAGAGCGAATCGCACTTCGGCGCTGCCTTCAAACTCTCCCGGGCGATGCGGCGCCACGGCTGCCTCCTCGCCCATTTCCATGACGCCCACGGCGCCGCTGTCGGGTCTGTCGCCGCGAACTGGGCCAAGGTCCCGATCCGGGTCATCTCCAGACGGGTCGATTTTCCGCTCAAAAAGAACTTGCTCTCCCGCAACAAATACCGAAAAAACGTGGATGTCATCATCGCCATCTCGGAGGGCGTCAAGGATGTCCTGCTCCAGGGCGGCATCGCCCCGGAGGTCATTGAGGTCATCCCGTCGGGGATCGATTTTTCGCCCTTCGACGAGGTCCAGTCCAGGGACTTTCTCCGCCGGGAATTTTCCTTTGCCCAGGATGATTTCCTGGTCGGGATCGTCGCCCAACTCGAAGACCACAAGGGCCACAAGTATCTAATCGAAGCGGCCAAGATCCTCAAGGAGCGCACTTCGAACATCAAGATCGTGATCGTCGGCAAGGGCTCTCTCGAACTGGAGCTGGACCAGCAGGCGCGGGTTTTGCACGTGGACGACCTCGTCTATTTCCTGGGCTTTCGCGAGGACGTTCCCCAGATCATGGCCTCCCTGGATCTATTCGTGCTCTCCTCTTATTTGGAAGGGCTGGGAACATCGATTATGGATGCCATGGCCAGCCGCCTACCGGTCGTGGCCACGGCCGTCGGAGGCATTCCGGAGATCGTCATCAACAATCAGACGGGGATCCTGGTCCCTGCGCGCAATCCCCAGGCGCTTGCCGAGGCTATTCTCAAGCTCTATCACGACCGGGAATTCGGACGCCACCTGGCCCAGAAAGGATATGACATCGTCCACCAGAAATTCTCCGCCGAATCCATGGCCGACCGGATCATCGACGTCTACGAGAAAATCGCTCGGAGAAAGGGCCTTCGGCTCAAGACTACAAAGTAGCTACCGCGGGGGCCAAATCCTTCATCGTTTTCAGACCTGGACGCGCTTCAATCGTCCTGGGGATCACATTGATCGTCATGGCCACCGTGCCGAGGTCTCCGTGAACGCCGCCCAATATTTTTTCGTGGATGCGGGGCGTCCCTTCGATGATGATTTCGTCATATTCTTTTTTCACTCCTGCGTGGGCGCAGAATTGGAGAGTAATGACTTTTTTTCCGTTCTTCTTGGCATACGCCTGGCTGATAAGGCCGATGACTTTTCCCGGCGCTACAACGCCCAAGGCTGATTTTGTCGGCCTTTTGGCGAGGACAGGCCTGGGCGGATTTTCGACGGCTTCATCAAGCTTCCAGCCCAGCCCGGCCGCAATCATATTGATGGATTCCAGAAGTCCGACATGTCCCGTGATGACTTTTTTGTCGATTTTTTCCCTGAATTCTCTCGGGGTCAGGTTTGTTCCTACCTTGGCCTGGAAAGGAATGCGCCTTTTAGCCGAATTCATCATGCGTGTGACCTTGATTGAATCCACTTTGAGACAGGGACCGGTCAAAACGAGCGGAAGCGTATCCATCAAGTAGCCGGGATTGATGCCCGTGCCCACAACAGTCACTCCCTTTTTCCTGGCGAAGCTATCCAGCTCTTTGGCGAGCTTTGCAGAGCGCTTCCAGGGATAGGAGAGCTCTTCGCAGGTGGAGACGACGTTTAGGCCGGCTCTTATGCATTGAGCAATTTGCGGGAAAACGCCTTTCAGGCCGGACGTGGTCGTATGGACGACGGCATCGCCTTTGACGCGGGAGAAAAGGGCGCTTGCGTTTTTCTCGACCTTCAGGCCCAGCTTTTTAGGAGACTCCAGGAGCCTGCCAAGGTCTTTTCCCACGATCTTAGGGTCGATGTCGACCGCCCCGACAATCTTAAAACTTTTTTTATCAAGCAGCGCCTGGACGATTTTGCGGCCCATGACGCCGCAACCGTAGATAATGACTTTAATTTTCTCCATGAGTACCGGCTCCTTTATAAAAAAAGAGTTTTAAAGATTAAAAAAGATTTATACTAAAAAGGGAGGGCGCTCGTCAAAATTTTTTTTGGGGGGTTCGCTCCGGAAAGACAGTCGGGTATAATAAAGAGGCCGGAAAGGACCGTGCCATGAATATCGAACGCATCGATCTGGCCCTTCTCAAACTCCCCTACGTCCATTTTTTTGAGACGAGCTTCGGCCGCGAATATGACCGGACGTTTATCATCGTCAAGGTCTACGCCGCGGGGGGTTGCGGCTACGGCGAGGTCGTGGCTTCTGGGGCGCCGCTCTACAGCTCCGAGACCACGACGACGGCCTGGTATGTCCTCAAGGAGTTCCTGATCCCGCTCGTGTTCGAAAAATCCCTGTCCAGGCCGGAAGAATTTTATAAGCACGCCAAAAGGTTCCGCGGCCATCTCATGGCCAAGGCCGGGCTGGAGCTCGCCCTTTGGGACCTCAAGGCCAAGCAGGCCAGCGTACCCCTTTGGAGGATCTACGGCGGCGTGCAGAACAGAATCCCGGCCGGCGTGAGCTGCGGCATCGAAGACTCCATTCCCGAGCTCCTCGACCGCATCGGTGCCTACTTCGACGAGGGCTACCAGAGGATCAAGATCAAGATCAAGCCGGGCTGGGATGTCGAAGCCTGCAAAGCCGTCCGGAAAAAATTTCCCGACCTGCCCCTCCAGGTGGATGCCAACGGCGCTTATATCCTTGCCGATAAGGAGCATCTCAAGAAGCTGGACGCGTTCGGCCTGCTGATGGTGGAGCAGCCGTTCCCTCCCTACGACCTCTGGGATCACAGCCGGCTGCAGAAAGAGATGAGGACGCCGCTGTGCCTGGATGAAAGCATCCTGTCTGAAACGACGGCCCGCCAGGCCTTCGAGATGGGCAGCTGCGGGATCATCAACATCAAAGTCGGCCGCGTCGGCGGCATGGTCGAGGCCAAAAAGATCCATGACTTCTGCCAGGCCAACGGCATCCCGGTCTGGTGCGGCGGGATGCTCGAGTCGGGGATTGGCCGCGCCCACAACCTACATATAGCCTCGCTTCCGAATTTCAAGTTCCCGAACGACCTGTCGGCCAGCAACCGGTATTACAAGCAGGACCTGATCGACCCGGAGATCGTGCTCGAAAAGGGCGGGTTTATTAAGGTGCCGGAGGGGCCGGGGATCGGCGTGAACCCGGTCGAAGCCAGGATCCGGAAGGCGACGATCCGGCACGAAACCTTTAAAAAATAAGCGGGGTTAGAACTCGCTTCCCGGCCTCGATTTTACGGACGTTCGCCGGGAAGCTCAGACAACTTCGCCGGCCGGAAATTTAACTTTCTAATCCCCCTACCCCCCTAGGCAATTAGGGGGGAATAAAAAGGTCGATGGTCGCTTCAGCCGTCCCCGGACCGTTTCCCTTTCCTTCCCATATGAAATGGAAGAGAACCTTGGGGGCCCCATCGGGCTCCTCTCCATTTGATTTGGACCCTCTAAAACGATATATTTAAGCCCTGAGTCCTGGAAGGAGGGAAGAGATGTCTTTTCAAAAGCGACGAGCTTATCTCATTGCGATTGTATTTTTGGGGTTTGGATTTTTCTGTCAAGCCGGCCAGGCCGCTCAGGCGGCGGCTCCGATAAAAATCGATGTCAAGCCGACCATCCTTTTCGTCGAAGAAAACAGAATCCTCAAGCAGCGGCTGGATGTCGAGATCGATAACTCCGGGCCGGAGACTTCCGGCGAGCTTCTGGTCAAGACGCCCCAGGTCACGTTCAGCATGCCGCTGGAAAAAATCGCGGCCGGCAAAAACGTCTATTCTGTTTTTGTCCCCGACCTTCAGAAACCTGCTAAGGCCTCCTTCACCTTGAAACTCGGGAAGGAGATGATCAAACACGAAGTCCAACTCCAGCCCGGGAAAAAATGGACGCTCTACCTGCTGCCTCATTCGCATACCGACATCGGCTACACCGACCTCCAAACGCGGGTGGCCAAGAACCATATGGATTACCTGGATTCCGTGATCGATTTCTGCAAGGCTACGAACGATTATCCCGATGAGGCAAAGTTCCGCTGGAACATCGAGGTCTCCTGGAGCCTTCAGAACTACATCAAGAGCCGGCCTGAGGCGAAAGTCCAGGAACTCATCGGACTTCTCAAAAGTGGTCGTGTCGAGCTTTCGGCATGGTATCTTAATCAATCGGACCTTTTTTCCCACGAGGAGCTTATCCGGGCCGTTCTTTATGCCAAAGAACTCAGCCGGACATACGGCTTTCCGCTCCAGAGCGCCATGAACAATGACGTCACGGGATTCAGCTGGGCCGTGCCCCAAATCCTCAGCCAGATCTGGGTCAGATATTTCACGACCGGCATTAACGAGGACAGGTCGCGGGCGCCGCTCCGCCGCCCTAATCCTTTTTACTGGCAGTCTCCCGAAGGCAGCAGGATTCTCCACTGGAACGGCGAACACTATCTATTCGCCAACTACGGGCTTCTGATCCACGAAGGCTACGAAAAGAGCTTTCCAAAGGTCATGGATTATCTTGGCAAGCTCGAGGCGCGCGGCGATTATCCGTATGACACGATCGCCTTTCACATCAGCGGCTGTGTCACGGACAACTGCCCGCCAAAACAGGAGCTCTCGGACAGGGTCCGGGAGTGGAACAATCGCTGGGCCTATCCGAAGATGAGGCTGGCCACGATGGGGGAGTTCTTCACGGCCTTCGAGAAGAAATATGCCAACGAGATCCCCACTTACAAGCTCGGCTGGCCGGATTTCTGGACCGACGGCGTGGCTTCAACCTCTTTCGAGACGGGTATCAATCGTCAGGCCCATAATGAGCTCCTCTCCGCTGAAAAATGGGCTTTCGTGGCGAGCCTCATGAACAAAGATTTCAACTACCCCCAGAGCGAGATCAGCGAGGGTTACACGAACACGATGCTTTACGACGAGCACACTTGGGGCGCCTGGAACTCGATCAGCGACCCTGAATCTGAATTTGCCCGCAGCCAGTGGACGATCAAATCGGGCTTTGCCTACACGGCCAGGGAGATCGCCAGGACGGTCACGAGCAGGAGCATGCAGGCCCTCAGCCAAAATATTGCCGCGGCCGAAAAATACGCATTCGCCGTCTTTAATCCCTTATCCTGGGAGCGAAGCGATGTCGTGATGATTGCGCTCCCGCCGCCGCTGCGCGATAAAAAAGGGAATTTCGCTCTCATCGATAAACGGACGGGCGGTGAAGTCGGCTTCCAGCTCCTGGATCAAAATACGCTGGTTTTTCTGGCGCAGAACGTCCCGTCCATCGGATATGCCGCCTTCTCGATCGTCCCGGACAGGACGCCGGCGGTTGGGCAGCCCACGGCGCGCATCCAGGAAAACTCCATAGAGAACCGTTATTATAAGATCACGGTAGACCCAAAGAGCGGTGGTTTGTCCAGCATCATAGACAAAGAAAACGGCCAAGAATTGATCGATCAGAAGGCGCCTTACAGCCTAAATCAATATATCTACGAGAACCCTGAAGGCGGGCGCAATGCCGTAAATAATATGAAAAAAAGGCCGGAGTTCAAGCGCTACAGCCCTGTTTCGGCGACCGTGGCGCCGGGGATGAAGGGCGCCGCAGCCTCTAGCCTCATTGTTCAGACAAAGGCCAGACAATGCCCTGAAATTAAATCCGAGATCATTCTCTACGAGGACCTCAAGCGCATCGACCTCATCAACACTCTCAAGAAAGAGGAAACGTACGAGTCCGAGGCCGTCTATTTCGCCTTTCCCTTCGGGCTGGCGGACGGGAAATTCAAGTTCGAGATCGCCGACGCTGAGATGGCGCCCGAGACGGATCAGCTCCCGGGAACGACCCGCGACTGGCAGACGGTCCAGAGCTGGGTGGAGATCGCCGGGGCGAAACAGAGCATCGTCTGGTCGCCGGTCGAGGCGCCGCTGGTCCAATTTTGCGACATCAACACCGGAAAATGGCTGGGGAAGCTCGATTTGACGAACACGCGATTGTTTTCCTATGCCATGAACAACTATTGGCACACGAATTTCAAAGCCGGCCAGGGCGGCACGTTTGTCTTCCGGTATTCCTTGGCCAGCCGGACAGGCGGGGCGGACAGCTCAAAATCGACGCGGTTCGGCTGGGAAGTCCATACGCCGCTCATGGCATCCTGGCTCTCAGAAAAAAACGCCGGCCCCCTTCCGGCTACGGCGCTGAGCTTCTTCGCCGTAGACAAACCCAACGTCCTGATCCAGGCCGTCAAACCGGCCGAGGACGGACAGGGGATCGTCGTCAGGCTGAGAGAGGTCGCGGGTTTGGACACCGAAGTGAAAATCTCAAGCCCTCTGCTTCGATCCGAAAAAGTCACGTTCATCGTGACGGACATCGGAGAGGGCCCCGCGAATACCTACACCGTGCTGAGAGATTCGATCTACGTCCCCATCAAAGCCTTCGGCCTGCACACGGTTGTCATAAGAGAATAGGAAATATTTTATCGTGTCATTGCGAGGCGCGCAGCGCCGCGGCAATCCCCGCTTAGGTCTCTCGCAGTAAAAGCGGGAATTCCTCACTTCGCTCGGAATGACACTCCGTGTCAGATCGCCACGTCGCTCCGCTCCTCGCGATGACATGATAAAAAAAGGGGACAGGTACCTCATTCCCGCACTAAGTACCTGTCCCCGTATCTTTTCGCTTACTTCTTCTTCCGGAGATAGATGTCGCCGCTGAAATTCTGGAGCTTGAACTCCGCACCGCCGCCGTTGATCGTGCCGTAGACCGACCGGTCGAGCTCGATCCTGTACTTTCCTCCCTCTTTCGTGGCGGTTTCCTCGGGTTTTACGGGAACGGATTTGAGGGCGATATCAAAATCGCTGAACACCTCGCCCTGAGTGGACTTGATTTTGAGAGTGGCCTTGATATCGGCCGGCAGGGTGATATCGATATCGCCGTGGAATGTGGCAAAGGACATGGGTTTGTCGGGAGTCACTTTGTTTAGTACCACGTTGATGGAGCCGTTTGTCGAGTTGGCAACGACGGTCCCTCCCACATTGGCCAGCTTGACTTCGCCGTTCATGTTTTCGACTTCGATTTCCCCGTTCACATTCTCCACGGATATTTCTCCGAGATTGGTGCCTTCCAGCTTGAGCGAGCTGGCGTAGGGAACCCGGATGCTCAGGTCGACCGCCCGCCTCCAGGACTCGACCTCGATCGTCACCGTGTTATTATCTTCTTCGATAGTCAGGCCGGTGTTTTCGATGGGAATGCGTTTCATGCCGGCCGCTTTGTCCTTTTGCTCCTTTTCCTTGTCCTTGTCTTTGGGGCCGATATAATACGCGGGACGGGGGGGGCTGGGCGCGACCGGAACGGCGATCACAAATCCGGTCGTTTTTTCAGTGTCCTTGATGTTTTTATCCCGGGGCGTGGCTTCGACGATGATCTCTTTGCCCTCGTAGCCGACGACCTTGATGCTGCCCATCATCAGACTGACCTCCACGATCCCCGGCTTTCCCGGGTTGGTCAAAGGAACGGTCACCCGGTCCGTCTTGGCCTGTTGGGCATACGCCCCGATCCCCGCCGCGAGCAGGATCACGATCCCAAAAAGTATCCGTTTTTTCATGGTTGCCTCCTTAATGGCTTTTCTTTATCAAAATATCGCCGTTCAGCGTATCGCAAGCAATGGCCGGCCCGCCTTTTCCGATGCGGACCTGTGTGAAGCGGTCGAACTTATAGGCGGATTCTGAGAATCCCAGAGCCGCCAGCATAATGATGATGAGGACCGGAACGATATGTCTCTTCATGATCATCTCCTAAAAACTGAGCTGCTGGATGCCGAGTTTGGCTTTTTCCTTGACGTCGGGGTTGAGCTTCTCACTCTGGATGAGCGCTTTGAAGGCCCCGACGGCGCGCTGCTCGCGGATGCCAACTAGGAGATCGATCAGAGCGACTTGCACCAGCGGCGACTCCTGCTTCGTCAGCGACTGGACGATTCTGTCTTTCACGGCGGGATAAGAAGAAAAGAGGTAGAGCGCGTCGACGGCGGCCAGCCGGACATTGACATTTGGGTCATGATCCAGGGTTTGGAGAAGTGCGTCGAGCGTTTTCGCAGTCGGGGCTTTGACCTGAGAGCTGAAGCTCGCGCCCTGGATCCGGTCCGAGGATGAAGGCTGCTGCAAAAGAGAGACGGCCACCATCTGGCGCATGCCATCGACTTCCTGGTGGAGCCGGGACAACTGGGCCTGCGGGTTCCTGAGGAGATAGCCGGCCGTAATCCCGAGGACGACAAAGACGAGGGCGGCGGCAAATTGAAAAGCGGGCCGGCGGGGCCAGATTCGGCCGAATGAGAAGGACAATTTCTTTTTCGGCACAGCCGCGGCCTTTTCCGCTTCGAAACCTTCCTTGTAAGCTTCGAGCATGGTGTAAAAGCGGTTGCGGAGAGCGGGTGAAGGCTGTTCCATGGGGAGAACCCCCAGTTTGGTCCAGATCTCGCTCAGCTGCCGCAGCTCTTCGCCGCAGGCGGAGCAGCGGGCGATATGAGCATCGAATTCCGACTTTGCCTTATTATCCAAATCGCCGGTCAGAAAATCCGGCATCCGTTCCTTAATGTCTTCACATTTCATGGCGGCATGCCTCCCTGGAAAGTTGTTTATAGATATCGCCCAATTCCTGGACGGCCCGATGGACCATGCCTTTGACGGTGCCCACGGGGCATTCCATCAGTTCGGCGATCTCCCGGTACTTCAGGTTCTGGAAGCGGCTGAGCAGGATAACCTCCTGCTTCCTGGGGGAGAGTCTCTTGAGAGCCCTGGAGATAAGAGCGGCTTCCTGTTGCCTTTCCACCCTCTCCTCGGGGATGAGGTCGGCGCTTTGGGCTTCATCGAATTGGTCTTCGAGGGGCACAGTCTCTTTCTGGCGACGCAGGAAATCGATATGGGCGTTTCGGCCGATTTTATACATCCAAACGGCGAATCGATCCTCTCCGCGGTAGGTCGTGCGGTATTTAAGGATCCGGGTGAAGACCTCCTGGACCAGGTCTTCGCTGACCGGACGGTTGCCCGTAAGCCTCAGAAAATAATTGAATAAAGCCACGTGGTGCCTCTCAAACAGGATGGCCAGTTTCTCGACCTTGCCGTCCCGGACGTCTTCCATCAGCAGGTTGTCCGTCACCGGGTGCTCCTGCCTGGGAATTCGCCCGAAAAAACCATGTTTTTCATCGGATATTCATTAGTAAAGACTTCGTTTTTGAGAAAAGGTTACAAAAAATCGGCGAAAAATAACGGTCCGGCTCTTCAATCGATCAGGCCAGAAGGCCTTTCTTATCGGCGAGCTTGTCCGGGGCAAGCCCGAAGTGACATTCGTTTAGAACCGCGGCGCGGGTCCTGCCACTTAAAAAGGTTAGGTTTGAGCTCGTATTTTGTCAGCGCAGAGGCCACTTCGGGAGAAACCTTGTTCAGCCATCCTGCCAGCGATTTTCTTTTGGTCTCGGCGATCTCAACCATGGAGACAACCCGTGCCGATATTCCCGTCGTCCGAGCTCGATTCTTATCTCCTGTCTTGAACAGGAAATCCAACATTTGAGAATTCGGGTTCAAGAGGCCCAAGAGCTTTTGGCCGCGTTCCTCAAAGGCCTTATTCCATAGGCTCAGGGAATATCCGTAATGGGTGCAGACCAGGCCCGCGTAGATGGGAACTTTGGGATCGGTCAGCTTGGCCAAGGCCTCCTCGACAGCCGATTCGATGAGCAGGCCCGTTTCATCGCTCTGGTATCCGTTTTCGATATAACCGGCCAGCTCAGGGCAAGCTTGGGCGATGATTCTTTTTTCTGGAATACCGGCTTCCATCAGCTTCCTTTTATGCTCTCCCTCGCCGATGGTCGTTTCCGTGCCGAAGAGAATCAAGGAGGCGGCGGGATTCGTCAGCAGCGCTTTCAGGGACATGGCGACCCCGGCGTCGACGATGCCGACAACAGGGATCTTGGTCCTTGTGGAAAAAAAAGTTTCTGGGTAGAGGACCGAAAGGGTGTTGCAGCCGATGAGAATGAGGTCCGGCCGATAATTTTTTTCGAGGCTGTCGAGGGCGCTGTTGAAGACAGCGATTTTTTCGGCGCGCGTCTTCAGACTGTTATATCCGCTTTCATTCGAGAAGAGAGCGTTGAAAAAGACGAAGTCCGCTTTCTCGAAGATTTTGGCTTCCTTAAGCCGGGCGGCCGCCTCGGCCATGATCGAGAGCCCTCCCAGGCCGGAATCCGTGACGGCAATCGTCACTTCTCTCTTGGCAAAAAACGGGCCGAGGTCTGCGGGCTTTTGAGGTTCGAGGCCGGACGGTGCCTTGCCTAAACAAAAAATGGCCAGCAGTCCGAACAGCCAGCTAGCCCGAGTAGTCTTGACTCTGCTCATGGTCTTCCCGCCGCAGTATTTTACTTCAAATAGATTGTTTTTCCCGTCGATTTTTTATATCCCGACGATAAAGCCGGTCAGCCAGCGATGGTTCCGGCCCTCCAGGTCACGGGTGTACTCGTTCATCCACTTGACATTGCGCCGTAAGAGATAGCTGGCATTCACCGTGAGCGTCTGGTAGTCGTGCCCTATGAAGTCGGATTTAATCCGGTTATAGGCCGTCGTAAAGAACCAGCGGCCTTTTTCGCCCCAGGGGCTGAGAATGATCTCGCCCAGGTAGGCGTCCGTGTTGTGTTTTTCCTCGGTGCCCGCAAAATAAGGGTTGGTGTCCGACCTTCGGACAAACTGGAACATCAGTTCCACCTTGGGCAGGCGCACCCGAATATCGGGGCCGAAATAGTTCACCGTGTTTGTCGCCCCGCCCTCCTCTTCCTTGCCATGATACCCGAGCAGGCCGATTTTGACCTTCTTTTTTCTGAAGCTTTGGGCGATCCTCCAGACGAAGCTTTTGTACTTGTCCTTGTCGAAGATGTCCGGCGTGTCGATGCCGTTGCCGTTGACGACCTGAAGGACGATGTCCGTCCCGAACTTGGTGCTATAGCTTCCCAGGATTCCCCGGTCGTAGGAAAGGTTGATCTGGCTTTGCCCGATCGCAAACTTAAAGATCTTATATTCCTCGAAGGTCAGCCGGATCTCGGACGGCTTGACCGGGTCGGAAACGCGGTACTGCCCGAAAACGACAGAGATCGGTGTCCCAAAAACATTCCGGAAGGCTAGATAAGTGTCTTCAAGTCCGGCGATTTTTCCCTCCTCGGTCATCAGGAAGTAGGCGTAATAGGAAATCGAGTTGGAGATATTGCCGCCGCTGAGGATCTTCATCACGAACGGCGATTTGAGGTCTGGCTTGATGTCCGACTTGGGCTCGTAGGCGAGAAAGCCGTCGAAGCGAAAGGCGAGAGGAAGCTCCCGCTGGAGCAGCAGGATCGGATCGCCCGTGTCGATCGTGGCCCGGGGCGGCTCTTTGTCGGGGATGCGGTAGCCGTTATCCATGAATTCCTCGCCGAACGCCTTGAGATGGGGAATAGGAGCATGGCAGACTTCGCAGGAATATCCGTATTTGCGGGCGAAGGCGGGAATGGCCGCGGCCAACCGGGCCAGCAGAAAAACAGCTAGAAAAAAGACGCATATTTTTTTCATATCGGCTCCTTAAAACGGATTTCCGAAATCTATCTCGATCTTTGTCCAAACCAGGCGCTTCAGGCCGTGGCCATCTCTTCCATTTCTGAGCTGGCCAGGCTTCCTTCGCCATGACATTTTTTAATAGACAATCTTGACATCGGCTTCGGCCGCGTTGACTTCCTTGATCTCGTATTCATCGGCCGGAACCTTGAGGAATTCGGCCACGGATTTGACAAGCAGGCGATACCGCAGCTTGGCCTCGATGCGCAGGTTCCCCTCCGGCAGCGTCTGGGGAAGCGTCCAGGTGTAGGTCTCGATCTTTGTCTCGCGCGGCCCGATCCGGTAGTCCGCGCCCAGCGAGGCCGTGTTCCACTGGCCGATGGTCAGCCGGCCCTTGGGATCAAAATAGGGAAGCCGGAATATGCGGTGGCCTTCCTCGATGTCATCCCTCTTGACGCCTTTAAAATCCGGGATGCCCATCATCATATCGCCCATGTCCTGGTAAGCGAGGACATTGGACGTGATCGTGTATTCCTCGCCCTTGAATCCCTTTTTATCCACGGGAAGCACATAGCGGGTGCCTTTTGCGTCGACGGCATTGACTTCAAGCCAGAGCTGGCGTTCCTCGGCCGAACCCGTCGGAACCTTGTGTCCCGCCTTAGCGTTGTAGAGATGAACACTGATCACTGTCTTGTCTCCCGGCACAAGTTCCTCGGCATCGGCATAAACCTTTATCTCGATCGCGCCGCGCAGCTTGGCCATCACATGCCCGCCGGGGAAATTATGGTTGGCCATATCCGGCAAGGGCTCGCCCATATCGGCGCTCTTCCCGGGAGCGTGCCACATATGGCAGTCCTGGCACCGCACGCCCTGTTTTGAATAAGGCCCTTCCTTCCACTCCAGATGAGTGGATTTGACCCAGATGCCGAAAGGGTTTTTTTCGTTATGACAGGTGCCACAGTAGTCCGGCGATTTGATGAAGTCGGAGTACTTGGTGTCGTGATGCGGCGAGACGACACCCTGGCGCGGGCCGAACTTCGTCTTTCCGGGAGTCAGGATATAGTTGAAATTGAAGGGCGTATCACCGTTGAAGCCGGAGATGGTGTGACAGACGTCGCAGAAGACGGATTCATTAGCCCGGGTGTTGGCCGAGGGAGGCTGGGGAGGAACGTCCCCGATGAACAGGGCCGAGGGCGCGTGGCAGCCGTTGCAGCCGCCCTTGATCTCGGCCACTTTGGGGTCTTTTTCCGCCTGGGGAAGCGCCAGCTTGAAATATTCGATCTCATCCCAGTGGTGAGTGTAGGCCTGAGACATCATGGCCTGCTTCCACTGGATATAGATATCCTTGTGGCACTGGGCGCAGCGCTTGGGCGTCTCGAACAGGTCATAGCTTTTCTTCTGCGCCGGAGCCGTCCGGGCGATTAGAATGATACATACCATAAGGCTTGCCGCGGCATAGATTCCGAATCTTATGGTTCTGGCCATGTTCACCTCCTGAACCCGATGAAATCAAGATTATATTGAAAGCGGCGCAGCCGGGCAAACACAAGCTATTTTAGATAAGCTAGACATCGAGATTTTAAAAGTTGAAATCAGCGAAGATGAAAATATATACTTGAGGGCAAAAAAGGAGGCCTGATAAGAATGGCTGAGTGGAGAAGATTGCTGAAAGGAAGATTGTGAGAACAATGGACGGACGGCTGATCATCGGAAACGCACGCCTTGAAGCCAAGGAAAAGATCGTCTCGAAAAGCCCGGCGACGCTGGAGCCGCTGGGGGAAGCATGCCTGGCCTCCTCCGAACAATGCCGAGATGCTGTTCGCGCAGCCAAAGACGCGTTCCCTCTGTGGAGGAATTTGGCGCATCGAGAGAAAGAAAAGATCTTCATCCGGGCTAAAAAAATTCTTCTGAGTCGAAGCCGGGAGGTGGTCCGGCTGGTGACCCTGGAAAAGGGATCTCCGCTGGCCGAATCCATGGCCGTCGATGTCATGGGGAGCCTGGCGGTCCTGGATTATTATTCCCACTTCCTCGAGAAATCTTTGGAGCCAAGGAAGGCAAAATCCCAGGTCCCCTTTTTCGCCCACAAGAAAAACACCTTCCACTATCAGCCGCTCGGCGTCACGCTCATCATCTCGCCCTGGAATTTTCCCTTTTTGATTCCCATTTATGATGTCGTCAGCGCGCTCACAGCCGGCAACACGGTCATTCTCCGGCCGTCGACTTCTACACCTTTCTGCGCTTTGATGATCGGACAGATTTTGATCGAAGCCGGCCTGCCGCCGGGAGTCTTGAATATCGTCAACTGCCGGGCCGCCCAAGCCGAAGAGATGATCACGAATCCCGATGTTCAGACGGTGATGTTCACGGGAAGTGTCGCCATCGGAAAAAGAATCATGGAACTGGCCAGCCGGAACCTGACGAACACGGTCCTGGAGCTCGGGGGAAAAGACCCGATGATCGTCCTCAAGGATGCCGACCTGGACAGGGCGTCCCAAGGAGCCGTCTGGGCCGCTTTCATGAACTCCGGCCAGAGCTGCGCCTCCATCGAGCGTGTCTATGTGGCCAAGGACATCGAAGAAGCGTTTGTGGCCAGAGTCTTGGAGCTCACCACACGAATCAAGGTGGGCAATCCTCTCGAGCCCGGCGTGGACATGGGGCCGATGACGGTCCTCAGCCAGCTCGAGCTTGTCGAGGAACACATCCAGGATGCCAGGCAAAAAGGAGCCCGGGTTCTATTTGGAGGGGAGAGGATCAAGGACCTGCCCGGCTATTTTATCAGGCCGGCCGTCCTGACCAATGTCAATCATACGATGAAGATCATGACAGAGGAGACATTCGGGCCGGTTCTTCCCATTATGGCTTTTTCCGATGTCGAGGACGCCATAGCCCTGGCCAACGACAGCCACTATGGTCTGACCGCCTCGGTCTGGACCCGGGATAAAAAAATGGCGGCCGCCCTGGCGGACAGGCTCGAGGTCGGCACGGTGACGGTCAATGACCACATGTTTTCTTTCACCGAGCCCACGGCCATCTGGGGCGGCCCAAAGCAGACCGGCATGGGGCGATCGCACGGTCGCTACGGCCATCTTCAGTTGATGAATATCAAGTACGTCAGTCAGGATTTCCAGAAAAAAAAAGCCCAACTCTGGTGGTTTCCTTATTTAACTCCCAAACCGGAAATCATGGAAAAAGCCACCGTCCTCATCCACCACGAGCGCAAACGGGAAAAAATCAAGGCCGCCCTCGGGCTTTTACGCTCCTGGCCGTACGTTCGAAGCACGACCTCTGTCAGGAGCCTGTTGAAGATTGCCGGCCGCTTTTTCCGCTAGAATCTTCTTCTCTGGCGCTCCCGATCCTTGAACTCTCGGGGGATCGCGTTCGGCCCGTTTTGGATGAAACTTATGGCGCTGTCGAAATAGACGGCCATCTCCGATTCGTTTTTACTGACTTTGTCGACCAGGATTCCGCTCTGAGGGCTATAGAGCCCGCCCCGGTTGTTGATAAAGCCTTGGGCCACATATAGCCAGTCTTGGATGGTCGCATTGTCGGGGTGATGGTTGTAGTTCTTGTTGATCGGATAAAGGATGTTCTTGGCAGCCCAATAGTCCAGGGCGACCGGGTCCTGGCTGGCGACGATCCGGTTGGCGTTGAAGGTGGTGCTCGCCGGATAACCCGTGAGAGATTCATGCGACACCCAGATCGCATCCATGAGGTTCAGGACCGGAGGTCGGACGGAAACAACCATCTTTCCGCACGTCTCTCCCAACCCGGCGTAATGGCGGTATCCGCTGTTCCCGTCGTTCATGCTCAGGACGCCGTAAAAATGCTTGAGTGAAGCCGTGATCTCGGACCCGCCGTGGGTCTTGAGAACAGGGATGTTGATGAGCTTGAGGTTCTGGTCATAGCCGCTGCCGTTCCACACGCCCTCCCGGAGCTCCACACGGGTGCCGCGCCTCGTGGTAAAACAGGGATAGGAGACATTTTCCAATATTCGATAGCCGTTGGTGACATGGTCATCACGGTTGATGAACCTGTCGCGGATCGTATCGAGCAGGAAGGCCGAAACCCGGGAGTCTTTGAAAATATGATCGACCATGTAAAGAAAAGAATGGCTTTCGTTGAGGGCGTTGGCATGGACGAGGTTGTCCGAATAGCTGGCCGATGTGTCGCAGTTGAGGCTGCCCCGTCCCTGGCCATTTTCAAAGATCACGATCTCGCCGGTGAAGCCGTCCCGATGGCTGACGATGGCCTGGACGAGGCCGCGGACGAGGTCGCTGTTGGTGGCGCCCCTGTATTTCCACTGGGCGTTGACTTTGATCAAGACCACATCGTTGGAGGCGATCATTCCGAGGGGCCCGGAGACCGGCCCCGTCACGTTGGACCGGTAAAACTTGAGGCCGTTGTTTCCCATCAGGAAAAGCAGGCAGTCGATTCCGGCGTGGTTGTTCGGGCTCAGTTGGCTGTAAAAAGGATTTCCGGGGATTTCGCTCACGGAGAACAGGGAGTTCTGGGCTGCGGCGTCCGTCCTGAAAAAACGGGGGGATCGGATGAGCAAAGTCGAAAAAGCGCCGCCGACCGTCCATTTCATGAAATTGCGGCGGCTGAGAAAGTGTTGGCGAGGGTCGTCTTTCATTGAGCCTCCTTCATCGTTAGTCGAGGGGAGCCTCGTTTTTCTCGGCTGAATATACTTACTTTATAGATTATATAGGAAAAAGGGCCGTCCGGCAAGGGATCCTTGTCGGCAAAAAGCCTCAAGACGCAGGGGGATTGAATTTGGGGCATCCTTGCGTTTAGTCGGCCGGGAATCGTTTAATGGAAAAAAGATACAAATCGCCGGGTTAGAAAGGAAGACGGGAAGAAAGATCCGGATTTTGCGTCCAAATAACGAGGTGAAAGAAGCAAAGGACAGCCCAAACTGAAGGTCGGGATGAAAAAAATTCTTCATAGAGACCCGGCCGTTGAATCCAAAAAATTTGCATCGGTCATGGCGGCTAGCCACGATGATGGAAAACAAGTATTATGAATGCAGCCAAAGGATCAATGGAAGCCGCTGTCAATTATCTTAAATTGTTGAGAGATAGATATGCCTGAAGAAAGCAGATCCCCTATTACAATCCGAGGTTTGACTCATCGCTATCCGGGAAACACCGTCGCGCTCAAAGATGTCAATCTGGACATCGAAAAGGGAATGTTCGGTCTTCTCGGCCCCAATGGCGCCGGGAAGACCACCCTCATCCGAATCCTGGTAACTCTTCTCAAACCCACAGCCGGCCGGGTCCTGATCAACGGCCTGGATCTAGGGAAAGACCGCAAGAAGATCCGTCAGCTGACAGGTTACCTGCCCCAGGAATTCACCTCATTTGCCAGACTGACTGTCTGGGAGTTTCTGGACTACGTGGGCTGCCTGAGGGGGATTCGCCCCAGGTCAAGGCGGCATACTCTGATTGAAAAAACGCTCGAAGACGTCGGGCTCTATGAGGCGCGGGACCGCAAAGCCAGCAAGCTCTCGGGAGGAATGAAGCGCCGGCTGGGAATCGCCCAGACCCTGATCAGCGATCCCCAGATCATGATCATCGATGAGCCGACAGTCGGCCTGGACCCTGAGGAACGGGTTCGGTTTCGCAATCTCCTCTCCGATCTTTCCCGGCAGGAAAAGGTCATTCTTCTCTCTACGCACATCGTGGGCGATATCTCCTCCACCTGCTCCCGGATTGCCCTGTTGAACGAAGGCAACCTCGTCTTCAACGGCACCCCGGCGGAATTGGCGGCCAAGGTCCAGGGGAAGGTCTGGAAGGCCTCGATTACCTCCCAGGAACTGGACTTTTTCAAGACTAAGTATCAAGTGATCTCGGCGGTTCCCTCGGAGGCCGGCTATGAGCTCCGCATCGTCGCGGAAAATTATGCCGACGGCCCGGCGGAGTCTGTGGAACCCAACCTCGAGGACGCCTATGTTTACTTCATGCAGTCCGCAGACGGCCAACATTAATACAAACGTAATAAATAAAGTGACAATGTCTGGGCGGCGCATAGGCCGCCCTTAGCCCCCGGGCCCGGGGGAACCAGTCCCGTCGGTTCCCCCCGTCGGAAAAGCCGACGGGGCCCCCCTCCGCTACGGGGGCTTTAGGACGGCCTATGCGCTGCCCATACGGGGATGTCATTTTATTGCGTTGATATTAGTCGCCTCCAAAGACTACTATTTTAATTCGTCATAGAGGAGCCTGGGAATGAGCGCCACACAAACTGTCGCAAGCATCGCCCGGTATGAAGCCAAACTGCTTCTCCGTTCTTGGGGATTCCGCATCTTTTCCGGATTAGCCGTGGCCGTCCTGATCCTGGTCATGGTCACTATCGCCCTGCCCGCCTATTCGGGCTTCTACTTCAGCCGGGCGCTTTCCGGGGCTTTTCCTCTGATCGTCATCAAGCTCCTCAATGTCTTTCAGGGGATCATGGCCGTATTCCTGGCCACGGAATTCCTGAAGCGCGACCGGAAGCAGGATACGTCTGAAGTGATTTTCGCCCATTCTTTTTCCAACGGGCAATATATGCTGGGGAAATTTTTGGGCATCTTCGGCGTGTTCGCCGTCTTGAATTTCGTCGTCCTTCTCATCACCTTCATCATCCACGTCTTTTTTTCCCACACGCTTTTTGCCGGGTCCTCATATCTTCTTTACGTCGGGCTCCTCAGCCTGCCGACCCTTGTCTTCATGATCGGGCTGCCGATCTTTATCGGCTCCTTGATCCGCAGTCAAGCGATCATCTATCTTCTGACCCTATCCTACATATTCCTCTCCCTGATCGTGATCGGTCCCCGTTACTCTTTTGCCTTTGACAGCTTCGCTTTTTACACGCCGGTCATGTACTCGGATTTTATCGGCCTGGGCAATCTGCCCCAGCTCGTTCTTCTCCGAGGGATGTACTTTTTCCTGGGCGCGGGATTGATCCTGATTTCCGCCCTGCTCATGAAAAGGCTGCGCCAGTCTCCCGGGTTGAACAGGATTCTGGGGATTCTGGCCCTGCTCGCCGTCGCCGCGGCGGCCGGACTCGGCTATACGTATCTTCACGGCGTCACTACGGCCCGGGATTTGCGAAAAGCGATTAAAGCAGAGAGCCGGGAAGTAGCAGAGAAGCCGGCGCTGACCCTTCTCGGCTGCAATATCCGCCTGCGTCATGAAGGAAAAACGATTACCGCAACGGCCGATCTCACCCTGGCCAACAACAATGATGTTGCCCTGAAAACGATCTATCTTTCTCTCAATCCGGGGCTCCGGATCAGCGAGCTCAAGGGCGAATCCGGCGCGCTGCCCTATCGCAAAAATCATCATCTCGTCGCCGTCGAGGCGAAGGAACTGATTCCGCCGGGCAGCGAGATCCGTCTCTCGCTGTCTTATTCGGGGACGATCGACGAAGGCTATTGCTACCTGGATATCGACGATACGAAACGCGATACGCCCCTCAAGATATGGATGGTTTCCGTACCCAAGCGCTATGCCGTGATCAGTCCGGATTTTGTCCATCTGACTCCTGAATGCGGCTGGTATCCGCGGCCGGGGCTTCCCGAATCTCTGCTCTTCCCCTCGCTCATGAAGAAAGATAATAGCCGCTTTACCCTGTCCGTCGAGACGCCTGAGAACTTGACGGCCATTTCTCAGGGCATTCCGACAATCGAAAACGCCGGCCGAAAAAAAACTTATGTCTTTCAACCGGAGACTCTTCTTCCCCAAATCTCCCTGACTTTGGGCCGTTACGAGAAAAAAACCGTCACGGTGGATGGAGTCCAATATTCTCTTTTGCTCCTTGACGGGCACGACCGATTCACGCCCAAGCTTAAGGAAATCGCCGGGGATTTGCCCCAGCTGATTAAGCAGATTAAAGACGGATATGAGGTCGTACTGGGCTTGAATTATCCCTACAAACAGCTTTCTCTCGTCGAAATTCCGATCCATATCACCAGCTATAACCGGCTTTGGACCATGGCCCAGGAGCACGTCCAGCCGCAGTTGGTTTTTCTGCCAGAAATGGGAGTCCTGTGCGCCGGGGCCGAATTCAGGGCCGGCCTGATGGCAGGCCTGGGCGGTCGGGCCGGAGCGGCGGGCCAACGGGCGATGACGGCGAGAGCAGGCGGCCAAATAAGTCCGAAGGACATTCAGCGCGTCTTGTTCAACCGTTTTATCCAATCCAACCTGATCGCGACGCAGCCGGGTCTATTCGGCGGCCAGCAGCGGGCTCCCCTGGGCTTCCTGGTCGAGACGAATTCCGAAGCCGCCTTCAATATTTTCCCCAATTTCGTGGCCTACGCTTCTCCCCTCAATATCGCGGAGTGGCCTCTCTTCGGCTATGCGCTGGAATCTTACCTTCAGGAGCGGGCCGGTTCACCCACTTTAGGCCCGATGCGCCTCGGCCAGGGGAGCAACACGCTCCAGAATGAAATCAACAAGTTTCTGATGGACCATTCTTTGGCCGAGGCGATTCGACTCTCCGGCCGGGAGAACCAGCCGGTCATCCCGATTCTGCAGCAAAAAGGAAAGGCTCTTTTGATTCTCATCCGGGCCAAGCTCGGGGCGGCCGACTTCGACGACCGGCTGATCGCGTTTCTCAAGGACCGGCGTTTCAAGCCGATCACCCGAAAATCCTTGGAGGATTTCATCGCCGGCCTGGGACGTTTGGATCTAGACAAAACGATCGCGTCCTGGTACGAGCAGAAGGGTTTGCCGGGCTTCCTGTTCGACGACGTCCAGAGCTACCGAGTCATCGACAAAGAAAAGACTAAGTTCCAGATCAAATTCCAGGTAACGAATCCAACGAACCAGGAAGGCGTCATCAAGGTCAATCTGGCCACGATGGGCGGTTTCGGCGCCCGGGGCGGAGGCGGAATGGGCGGCGTGATGGGGGTGTCGGCCTCGGCGCCGGAAACGCGCACGGTCCTCGTGCCCGCCCAGACCGTCAAAGCGGTTGGCATTGTCCTGGATCAGGCATCGGCCATGACAACGATCGATACCACGATGTCGCGCAACCTGCCCGGGATGTTCACCCTTCCCTTCAGCAATCAACAGCCGAAGCCGGGCGTCAAGCCGTTCGACGGCGAATCGGCTCGACCTTATATCCCGGCCTCGCCCGGAGCAGAAGGAGAATACATCGTCGACAATGAAGACGCGGGTTTCAAGCTTGCCGACAAGGGGCGGGAAAATTGGCTGCGAAGCACGGTCCGCCGTATTTTTGTGCCTGATCAAAGCGAGGCAGACTATGGGACGTTCGGCAGTTTGCTAAATCCGCCCGATCATTGGGAACCCTTGATCATCCAGAATTTCTTCGGCCGATTCGTCCGCTCCGCGTTTGTCAAGAAATCCGGCCAAGGCGTGAGCAAGGTCGCCTGGACGGTCCATCTCGACCAGGCCGGAGAGTATAGCATTTATTTTTATTACGAAGGGATCGGCGCGGGCATGGGCCGGGGAGGAAACGTGATGGCGTTAGGCCGCGGCGGCTTCGCCATGGGGGGAGCCCCGCCCTCGGGCGGCCAGCGCGGGAGTGGAACCACGGCGGGAACACAGGCGGCAGGCCGGGGCTTCAATGTGCCGCGGCTGCAGCCGGGCAAAAAGCATTTCCTGATTTATCACGAGGGCCGGGTCGAAGAGGTTATCGTTGACCTCAGGGACGTGCCGGCCGGCTGGACCCTCATCGGAAATTTCCGGCTGGCGGCCGGCGAGAATCTAGTCGAATTGACGGACAAAAACGAGGAGCGTTTTGTTTTGGCGGACGCCATCAAGTGGGTCCAACAAAAATAGCGCTCTTCGAAGGACCGTCGAATATCATATCAGGAGCGAAAGCTATGATAAAAAGCGCGAAAAGTTTCTCCAGCACCCGGGATCATAGGACTGTACGGCTCGGCCTTTTAGCGGGAGGTTTGATCTTTCTTCTTCTTCTGCCGCTCGCGGCGCAGGAGATTTTGACTCTGGACAAGGCCCTGGAATTCGCCTTTCGCAACAGTCCCTCCATCAAGGAGGCCGCTTACCGGCTGCAGACCAGCGGAGAAAACCTCAAGGCCCAACAGGCCGGGTTGAAATCCCAGTTCAGCCTCACCCTCAATCCCCTCAATCTTTCGGACACAAAGACCTTTAGCGAGCTGACTTCGAGCTACAATACCCAGAGCGTCACCAGGACGGCCGCCAGCTTTTCCATTCGTCAGCCCATCAAATGGACGGACGGCACCCTGACGGTCACCGACAGCTTCAACTGGCAGGAGTCTTCGAGTTCGTTTGTCGGCGGTAACAAGGCGGGCGCGTATAACAACTCCCTGTTTTTAAAATTCAGCCAGCCCCTATTCACCTATAACCGGACCCAGATGCAGATCGAGGAGCTCGAGCTATCCCTGGAAAACTCCCGGCTAAATTACGCCCTCCAAAAGCTTTCCATCGAACGTCAGGTCACCCAGCAGTTCCTCAACCTTTATTACAGCCGGGAAGGCGTTAAAATCGCCCAGGAAGAATCCAAGAACGCCGACGAACAGTTGAAAATCATCGAAAGCAAAGTCCAGGCCGGGATCGCCGCTCAAGGAGAGCTTTATCAGGCCGACCTGACCCGATTAAGCAGCCAGGCCGCTCTCGAAAACAAGCAGATCCAGTACGAGAACGCTATGGACAGCTTCAAGATCCTGATCGGAATGTATCTGGACCAGGAGATCGAGATCGTGACCGACATCCGCAAGTATCTTGTGGATGTCGACCTCCAAAAGGCCATCGCCCATGGCCTGGCCAGCCGGATGGAGCTCCGCCAAAGGGATATCTCCATCCAGACTGCCCTCAACGACCTCATCCAGGCCGGAGCGCAGAATGAATTCAAAGCCCAGGTGGATCTCACCGTGGGTTTGACCGGCGTCAATAAAGCCTTCCAAAACATTTACGGCTCCCCGAACGTCGACCAGGTGGTCGCCCTCACCCTGAACATTCCGGTTTTCGACTGGGGCCAAAAGAAACACGTCCTGGCGGCCACCCAGGCCCAGGTGGACACCCAGAAACTTTCCCTTGAGGAACAGAGAAAACAGATCCAGCTTGATATCCGGCAGGCCTACCGCAGTTTGCTGAACCAAAAGCGGCAGATCGAGATCGCCGAAAAGAACACCAAGAATGCCCAATTGACCTATGAGATCAACCTCGAGCGATACAAGAGCGGCGATCTTTCGTCCAAGGATATGCAATTCTACCAGCAGCAGCTCTCCACTCAGAAGCTCAACGAGGTTTCGGCCCTGATCAACTATAAGCTGGCCCTTCTGGATATCAAGATCCGTTCCCTCTGGGATTTCGATAAAAATGTTTCCATCGTCGAAAAGATGTAGGAGGATGCCCGTGAAGAAAACAACGATCGCCTTTCTCAGCCTGACAGCCCTCCTGGCGTTCTGGAGCTGCAAGCAGGAAACCCTCAGCGTGGATACGGAGACGACCATCACGGTCAAGGCCGCCGAGCTCAAGCCCAAGGCTATTCAGGAGTTCGTGGCCGCGACCGGAACGGCCTTCCCCATCCGCGACGTCCAGCTCAAAACCGAGCAGGCGGGCCGGTATCTTCTCCGGACCAACGCCCGGACGGGCCAGCCGTTCCGGATGAGGGACGGCGTCAAGAAGGATGAAATCCTGATTTCCCTGGAGAATCCCGAATTTGTGAACCAAGTCGCCTTTGAGTCTAAAAAGCTGCAGCACGAATCCGCCCAGCGGGAATACACCAAGCAGCAGGGCGTCTATGAAAAAGGGGGAATCACTCTCAAGGAGCTGGCCGACGCCCAAAGGGCTTTCATCGACTCGACCTACAGCTTCGAAAACTCCTTGCTGGCGCTGAAGAAGCTCGAGGTCAGGGCTCCTTTCGACGGGGTCGTCGTCGACCTGCCTCATTTCACCGACGGCCAATGGATCGAATCGAATACGCTTGTCATCCGGATCATGGACTATTCCCGCCTCTATGCCGACCTGACCCTGCCCGGCAAGGAGATGGACCGGCTGTCCCAGGGCCAGCGAGTCCTGGTCACCGATTACAGCCAGCCCAACACGGCCCTCTCGGGGATCCTGACCCAGATCTCTCCCGCTCTCGACGCAGAGAGCCGCATGTTCAAGCTGAGGATCGAGATCCCCAATCCCGGCCTCCGCCTCAAGCCGGGCAGCTTCATCAAGACGGACGTGATCGTCCAGGAAAAGACCGCGGTCTTGGTCATCCCCAAATCCATCATCCTCGACCGCCGCGGCGCCAAGACCGTATTTGTCGTCGAGCGGGGCATTGCCCTCGAAAGGAGGATCCAGACCGGCATCGAAAACGTCGATGAGGCCGAAGTGACAAGCGGTCTCAAGGCGTCGGACCGCGTCGTGACCGAAGGCTTTGAGACGCTGCGCACAAACGCCCGGGTCAGGATCATCGAATAGGGTCGACGATGTTTAAGCTCGCTCGATTTGCGGTCAAATATCCGACGACTGTCGCCATGATCGTCCTGGCCGTCCTCCTTCTCGGGTACATTTCGTACCAAAGATTAGGGATTGACCTCCTGCCCCGGATCAACAGCCCTCGGCTGTATATAGAAGTCCAGGCGGGCGAACGGCCGCCGGAGGAGATGGAGAAGCAGTTCGTGGAGAGGATTGAATCGCTCGCCTCCCGTGGCCGGAACGTCACCAACGTCTTGTCCCTATCCCGCGTCGGCAAAGCCTTGATCACTTCCGAATACCAGTGGAATACGGATATGCAGGAGGCCTATCTCGACCTGCAGAAGGCCGTCGCCGATTTCGGCCAAAATAGCGGAGCCGACAGCATCGCCGTCACCCAGCTCGACCCCAACGCCCAGCCCGTCGTAACGGCCGTCCTGGCTCATGAGGAAATCACCGACCTGGACAAGCTGCGACTGACTGCGGAAAACAACATCCGAAACGAGCTCATCCGCCTCCCCGGCGTTGCCGCCGTCGAGCTCCTGGGAGACCGCCGACGGGAGATCGAGGTCAAAACGGATGCCTACACCCTCGAATCCTGCGGCCTGACCATGGACCAGCTCGGCTCCACGATCCAGAACTTCAACCGCAACCTTTCGGGCGGCTCGATCACCGAAATGGGGATCCGCTACACGATCCGAGGCGTGGGCCAGCTGACATCGCTCGATGACATCAGAAACCTCATCGTCGCCTACAAGACAAAGGAGGCGACGAGCCAGCAGCCGGCGGAAAGAACTGCCATCTATCTCCGGGACGTGGCGGATGTCCGGTTCGTTCTGAGCGAGCCGGAGAACGTCGTCCGCTACAACGGCCGGCCGGCCATTGCCCTGGAGATCTATAAAGAAGCGGGGTCCAATACGACGGCCGCCTCGAAGACTATCCGGGACGAACTGGATTCTTTGCGCCGGTCATTGCCCGGATACCAAATCCATATCATCCAGGATCAGGCGGGCTTCATCAAGGCGGCGATCGGCGAGGTGGAGGAAGCGGGAATCATCGGCGGCATCCTGGCCATCCTCGTCCTCTATTTCTTCCTCCGGAAGATCGGCGTCACGGCCATAATCGGCATGGCTATTCCCATCTCCGTCGTCGCCACGTTCAATTTGATGTATTTCAACAACCTGACCCTGAACATTATGACGCTCGGAGGGCTGGCCCTCGGCGTCGGCATGCTTGTCGACAACGCCATCGTCGTCGGCGAAAATATCTTTCGCCATGTCGAAAGCGGGATGTCCATTAAAGACGCTGCCGTCCGGGGAGCGGGGGAAGTCGGCGGGGCCATCACCAGCGCCACCTTGACGACGATCGTCGTCTTCTTCCCGATCGTCTACCTCCACGGCGTGGCAGGGGAACTTTTCAAAGACCAGGCCTGGACGGTCGCCTTTTCCCTCCTCTCGTCGATACTCGTAGCCATGGTCGTCATCCCGATGCTTTTTTCCCGAGTGATCAAGCCCCGGAGCATGGTCGCCGCGTCCAAATCCGTCCGGTTCAATTTTTACGGCCGGATTCTCCAGGGAATCCTACGAAAACGCTGGCTCGTCGTCTCGATCACTCTCGCCTTCGTCGCAGTCGGGATTTTTTGCCTTCGTTTCATGGGAAGCGAATTCATGCCCCAGGAAGCCCAGAAAGAATTGGTCATTCAGTTGAGGCTTCCCGAAGGTACGGGGCTCGAGCGAACGGAAGGCGCCGTCCGGAACATCGAAGCTCTGGTCGAGCAGCGGGCCGGAGACCTGATTGACAGCATTTTCGCCCGGGTTGGGCCCAAGGGAACGGCTCAGACAACGGCTGAAGCTCTCGAAGATGAGAATAATGCCGTCCTTCAGGTCGGCTTCAAGAAGGAATCACTCCCGTCGCTCCAGGGTGTCATCGCCAGTCTGGAAAAGGAATTGTCGGCGATCCCGGACCTAACCGTCCGGTTCATCAAGCAGCAGACGACGCTGCAGACGGCGCTGGGGACCCAAGATGCCCCCCTCGTCGTCGAAATCAAAGGCAAGGGCCTGGACACTCTAATCAAGCTGTCCGACGGCGTCAAGGACAAGCTCACCAAGCTTCCCGAACTGGCCAATGTCGAGACGAACTTTCAAGCGGGCCGTCCCGAAGTCGATATCCAAGTGGATAAGGCGCAGGCGGCTCGATATTCCTTGAGAGCGGACACGATCGGCAACCAGGTCAAAAACGTTCTCGCCGGCAGCGACTTGGGTGAGCTGGAGGATAAGGGCGAATACATCAAGATCATGCTCCGCAACCCGAAGGTCTCCGTCGGGAAGCTCCAGGACCTCGTCCTGGTTGCTTCCTCCGGTCTTCGCGTTCCCCTGAGCGATGTTGCCCGGCTGGTCCGGACGGAATCGCCCCGGGAGATCATCCGCAACAATCAGACGCGCGTCGCCGAGGTCCGGGCCCAGCTCGCCGGACGAACGTCGTTCGACAAGGTCGTCTCACGCGTCAAAGAGGCGATCAAGGACACGGTTCTGCCCGAGGGGTATTTCATGTCGATTGCCGGCGAGGAACTCCTCCGCCGCGAGTCGTTCAAGAACCTCAAATTCGCCTTGATCCTCGCCATCGTCCTCATTTATATGGTTTTAGCCGCCCAATTCGAGTCGCTGGTCCATCCCCTCATCGTCCTTTTTATCATGCCTCTGGCCGGCGTCGGGGCGATCCTTCTCATGTTCGTCGCGGGAGTTCCGTTCAGCAGCATATCGATCATCGGTCTGATCATCCTGGTCGGCATCGCCGACAATGATTCCGTCATTCTCATCGACCTCATCAACCAGAGCCGGCGGGCCGGCATGGGGCTCGACGAGGCCATCATCTTTGCCGGCCGGCACCGGATCCGGCCTATTCTCATGATGAGCCTGACGACGATCCTGGCCCTCGTTCCGATGATTCTGGGGATCGGCGAAGGCGCCTCGCTCCGGGCGCCGATGGCGATTGCCGTGACTGGAGGGATGATCAGCTCGACGCTTCTGACCTTGGTCGTAATCCCCGCCCTCTACCGGCTGATCGAAGGCCGACGGGCCGCCGGAAAGGACGACGCATGATCGAATTCTTCCTCCGGCGCCCCGTCTTTGTGGCCATGGTGCTCACAGGACTATGCCTTTTGGGCGTGATCTCCTATCTGCAGCTGCCCATGGAGCTCTTCCCGCAATCCGAGTCGCCGCGGATGGTCGTCATCGTCAGAGGCGGCCAGTCCTCGGATCCCGGATACGTTGAACAGCACGCCGTTATACCCATAGAGAGCGCCATCGCCGGATTGGATAAGATCGAGCGGATAGAAACGCAGATCGACCAGAGGCGGGCGACGATCTATGTCTATTATGGAAAAGACGTTAATCTTAAATATGCCTACCTCAAGCTTCAGCAGTGCGCCACCGCGGTCCGAGCCCAAATCGGGACCGAGTTCACGGTCGCGGTGTCGAAAGCCGATACGGAGCAGCTCTCCAACCGGTACATCGTCCTCCAAGCCCGGGGCGAGGGGAGTCTCGATCAAATCCGGACGGTTATCGACGAAAAGATCACTCCGGACCTGATGAGCATCGACGGCGTCGCCAGCGTGGAAGTATACGGAGGCCGAAAACGTTCCATCGAGGTCCTTCTGGACGAGGACGCTATGAAAGCCTATGGCTTGACCGTGGGCCAGGTGTCGTCCAAAATCGCGGAGCAGTCCGGCAAACGTCTTTATCTTGGCCAAGCCCAGGACGCGCGGAAAGAGTATTTCGTCAATCTGATCAGCGAATATACCGAGCTGCCGTCTATTGGAGACTTGGTCGTCAAGGACAAGGGACCCGTCGTCCTCAACCAGATAGCGAAAATCACGGAAGGGGGCGCGGACGAACAGACGATCTCCCGTTTCAACGGCCAGGAAGCCGTCACCCTCTCTCTCCAACGCAGCTGGGAAGCCAATTTGATCAGCCTCGCTCGCCAGACCCGTCAGGCTGTGACCGCGCTCAACACGAAGGTCAAGCCGGACGGGATCAGCTTAGTCGTTGCGGCCGACGAGGCCAAGACGATTGAAGACAACATGCGGTCCATCATGTGGTTGATTGTCGCCGGAGGCCTGCTGGCCATCGCCGTCCTCTGGCTTTTTCTCCGGAACGCGGCCCTGGTCCTGACCGTCTCGGCGAGCGTTCCCATCTCCATCCTCATATCCATGAACATTTTTTACGCTCTGCATATCACGATCAACACCTTGACTATGATCGGCCTGGCCATCGCCATCGGGATGCTCGTGGACTGCAGCGTCGTCGTCCTAGAAAACATCGTCCGCCATGCGAGCCGGACGCAAGACGTCCGCCAGGCCGTCGTCCGCGGGACGACGGAAGTGGCGCGAGCAGTCTTCGCTTCCACTCTGACGACGATCGCCGTTTTCTTGCCCTTTCTTTTCTCCACCAACACCGAAGTGCGGACGCTGGGAGCCCAGGCGGGCGCGGCCATTATCACCACGCTTTTGATCTCCCTGGCCGTGGCTTTTTTCCTGATCCCCGTCCTGGCCGACAGGTTTTTCTCCCGCCGGGAGAAGAGGGGCGCGAGGAGACCTCCGTCCGTCCGGCCGATGAGCCGGATGAGGCAGATTTATACCGTCTTGTTGAAGACCTGCTTGCGCTATCCGGCCCGGACTCTTGCGGCGACGGTCGCCCTCTTCTTCCTCAGCCTTGGCCTGTGCTTAACGCTCAGCGTGAACGTCCCGCGCGAAGTCCAGCTCCTCACATTCAATGTCTATGCCACGATGACCTCGGGAACGACGCTCGAAGCGACCGATGAGCAGGTCAAGGCCATGGACGCCCTCCTCACGAATATCCCCGAGGTCGCCGACCGGCTGGCGACGATCGAAGAAGGCAGCGCCACATTCGCCTTTAAGCTCGTCGATGACTTCAGCCGGACATCCGCACGCACTGTCACGGAAATAAAGGATGACATCGTCAGCCGCCTTTCCCGGGCGTATCCCCGCGTCGAGTTCTCCACGACCGAGCCTACCCAGAATTCGCGTTATATGGGCGGGTCGAGGGGAGGTGGAAGCGGGGGCGGCATCGGAGGTGGAAGCGGCCAGCAGAGCGGCGTGAGCTTGACTCGTCTGCTCGGCATCGGAACCGCCCAGGAAAAGGTCCTGGTCCGAGGCCAGGACCTGGGACTCCTCCGGTCCGTGGCCGAAGACGTGCAGTACAATATTTCCAACCTGGACACGGTCGCAGGGGTCCGAATCAGCGTTTCCAATCAGTCTCCAAGCATCGACCTCCTTCTCGACCAGGCCTCGATGAGCCACTTCAACGTCAGCCTCCAGGCCGTGAGGAACGAGCTGTCCGGGTTCCAGAGGGAAACCACATCCGACATCAAGTTCAAGGCTGGGAACGAGGAAATCGACATCATCCTCAAATCCGCCTCCGAAAAGGAGAAAAAAACCGAGGACCTGCGCCGGCTCCAATTTCCATCCACGGCCGGAGGGCTGGTTCCGCTCCAGCAGCTGTCGCGCCTCGTCTATTCAACCGGATATTCGAATATCAATCGGGTCAACCAAGAAAAACAGGTCCAGGTGACGTACCGGTTTAGCGGCGACATCGAGCAGTCCAAGAGCCTGTTGGAAGAGGCCCGGGCATCGGTGGAAGACATCGTATCCAGCATCACGCCTCCGCCGGGAGTGATGATCGAGGTCGTGCGCGACGAGAGCGACATGTCCGAATTCTATTTCATGATCGCCCTGGGCATCCTCCTGATCTACATGATCCTGGCTTCGACATTTGAAGCCTTTCGGGCGCCCTTGGTCATGATGTTCACCTTGCCGCTGGCCGGAATCGGGGCGTTTTCCGGTCTCATCCTGACCTCGAATTCCCTCTACAACGCCAATGTCCTGGTGGGATTTCTTATCCTTTTCGGCGTCGTGGTCAACAACGGCGTTCTCCTGATTGATTATTCGCGCCGGCTCGAACAACGGAAGCAAAGACGCGAGCGGGCTTTGATGACGGCAGGCTTGATCCGCGTTCGTCCAATTCTGATCACCGCCATCACCACCATCCTGGGCATGCTCCCGGTGGCCATGGGCAAGCAGGAGTATATCTCCCTCATCGGCGCGCCGTTCGCGATCACGGTGATGGGGGGCTTGGGAGTGGCGACGCTCTTCACCCTGGTTCTGATCCCGACGTTCTCCTCTGGCCTTGAAAACGCCCTTCAATGGTGGCGGGGGTTGAATTGGAAACTCAAGGCGGTCCAGGCCCTGGCATTCGCCGGCGGGGAGTGGTTCCTCATCGCCAACATCGAATCCTTCCTCTGGAAGGTTGCCTATTCCTTGATCCTGTTCGTGGGCATTCCGAGCTTCACGTTTTTTGCCCTGACCAGCCTCCGGCGAAGCCGCGCATCTCTGGTCCCAGCGGGAACGCCCATTACCATCAACGTCCGCAACATTAGTATGCTGTACGATGATTTCGCCCGGTTCAGCAAAGAATGGCGGAAAGGAAAGAAAGAACAGGAACACCGGGAAATCCCGGAGCCGGTCCGCCGCCGGGAACGGAGGCAGTCTCTTTACTGGCAAATCCCCGTCTATCTGTTCTTGCTCTATTTCACTTATTTTTATCTGCAGGGAAATGCCTGGATTTTGGCTTTTTCTGTGCTGGTTTATCTGGCGATCCTCAGACTTCTGAGCCCTTGGGCCGGATGGAAAGCCGAGGGATCCGCGGACTCCGCGGCAAGGCTCAAGAAAATCATCGCGGTCCTGATCATTTGGGGCTTCCCTCTGGCCAATCTCGTCTGGCTGCAGTCTCGCTGGCAAGGTTGGGGAGCCGTGGCGGTCGTCGGCGTCCTGTGGTATGCGGCGCTGCTCATCTTTAGAACTTCGCAAAAGATTTATACGCAGAAAATCAACGTCAACCGCATTTCCGGCCGGTGGCGAAAATTCAGGACGATTTTCTATCGTTTTGTCCAGAAAATTCCGGTGATCGGAAAACGGAAAGTCCCCTTTCAAGCCTTGGACCGGATTTGCCTAGAGGTCGGCAGCGGCATGTTCGGCCTGGTCGGTCCCAACGGCTCTGGAAAAACAACATTGATGCGCATTATCTGCGGCATCCTTCCTCCCTCGCGGGGAAGAGTCTATTTCAACGGCTTGGACCTCGGTCGATACCGGGAAGAGCTCCAGTCGCTCATCGGGTATCTGCCCCAGGAATTCGGCGCCTACGAGAATATGACGGCCCTCCAATTCCTGGACTATCAGGCCCAGTTGAAAGGCCTCTGGAACAGGCGGAAGCGTGAGGCGGCCGTCGAAGGATCCCTGCGTTCCGTTCACCTGTACGACCGCCGGAACGACCGCATTAAAAACTATTCCGGCGGCATGAAACAGAGGCTCGGTATCGCCCAAACCCTGCTCCATCTGCCGCGGATCCTGGTGGTCGATGAGCCGACCGCAGGGCTTGATCCCAATGAAAGGATCAAATTCCGCAATCTCCTGTCGGAGCTGGCCCGGGATCGGATCGTGATCTTCTCGACCCATATCATCGAAGATATTTCCAGCTCCTGCAATCGCCTGGCGGTTCTTTTAAATGGGGGAGTCCGGTTCCTCGGAACCCCCTCCGACCTGGTCGACTTGACAAAAGGATCTGTCTGGCAGGTCGCCCTCGACGATCGGCGCTTTGAGGTCGTCCGCCAGACTCACAAAGTCGTTCATCATATGCGCGACGGGGATAAGATCAGGGCCCGGATCCTCTCTGCCGAAAAGCCCTTGGAGGAGGCCATCCCGGTCGTTCCGACGCTTGAGGATTCTTACATGTGGCTGCTGGGACAGGAGAGCTAGGGCGATGACAAGGATGGGGCTCAAAAGAAACATCGGCCGGGCAGGGATGGGCAGAGTCTTCAATGTCTGGACCTTCTTCCGCTATAACACCGCCAATGTCTTTTCGGGCCGGGCGGTCTATTTCATGATCCTGGCCAGTGCCGTCTTTTTGGCTGTCGTCATTCTCAACCTTGTCGGCAGGGAGGCAGCCTTCACCAGCCAGAAAATATACGACTTGCTGCTCATTCCGGGCATTCTGCTGGTTTTCTATCCCGCCGTCTTCGCCATCCAAAACGATAAGGACGCCGGAATGATCGAAACCCTGTTCGGCATTCCGGATTACCGGTACAAGGTCTGGCTCACCCGTTATTTTACTTTGTACTTGATGGTGGCCGCCCTTCTTTTTGTATTGGCAATTTTTTGCCGGGTGGGCCTGGCCGATTTTCCCTTGGGCAAAATGGTGCTGCAGTTGATGGTACCCGTGGTATTTCTCGGCAGCCTCGCCTTTTTTACCGCCAGCCAGACAGGCAGCGGCTTGGGCACGGCCGTCATCATGGTCGTGATCATTCTTTTTTTCTGGCTTTTCCGCGGTTCGCTCGAAGGCAGCAGCTGGTATCTCTTTCACAACCCCTTCACCAGTACGGACCAGATCAGGACGGTGATCCTGATAAAAACGACCATCGCCAACCGGCTCTATTTCATCAGCGGCTCCCTGTTTCTGACGATGCTGGCTCTCCTGCGCTTGCAGAAGCGGGAAAAATTCATCTGAGTTCTGCTTCAAGTTCCGGGGCAAGAAAAATTCTCCGTTGGCAGGCCGCTATCCTATAAATTGAAAAAAGGGTCGGGAACCCAGGAAACTTTCGGGGGGGATAAAAAAATAAAAAAAAAGTGATAAATTTTTCGCCTTTCTACTGTTTATATTATAGAAGGGTGTAGTTTGTGAAAAATAGGGTCTTCAATCCAGAAAACGGCCGGGATTGTCTTTTTTCAGTGGGGAACGAAGTGGTTTACCAATGCCAATAAAAACTTTCTTGCCTCATAGCTGTAAGGAGTGTCCGTTTTCAGAACACAATAGAGAAGTCGATGAGCTTTATCAATGTGCTTATTATAAACGCAGCTATTGGGGCTACCCGGGAGTAAAGCCTCCTTTCTGTAGGCTGGAGGGCGTAACCGTGAATGAAAAAGAGGAAAACAAAAAGGAATAATGAGGCCCTATGAATAAAGACGAAATTATTGAAAAAATATCTGAACATATTAAGACACGCGGAGGTTTTCCGTACGATTGGTACGTAGGCATAAGTCAAAATCCCGAAAGACGCCTTCCTATAAATCA
>CAZIDN010000008.1:24785-92986 GCA_964537875.1 uncultured Eubacteriales bacterium | reverse complement strand
CCTCCTTTATCCACCATTCTAATGGATTATCGGCGGCGCTTTCATATAATCAACGTTCGCTTCGCTCTCTGCCTTCCTTCCAAGGAGCATGATCCGATGAATCCTTTATGGACATGGAGATTGGCCGTAAAATCAAGGCCGGGAAGCGAGTTCTGAGCCGCCGAGAAGGGGGGCTCGGGAACGGCGTGAAAAACCCGGTTGGGGAGCAAGGCCGTTTCCGGATCGTTTCCCATACAATTTTCCCCATACGAAATGGAAGAGAACCTAAAATCTTAATTCTTCTTTCCGACCTTATAAAAAGCGGACGGCTTTCTACGGGACTCGCCCCTCGCCCAGCTAATCGAGAAAGCGGCCGGCGCCATGGGCGCTTTTTTCCTTGTCAAAGCTCTTTGCTTCGTGTTTTCTTGCCAATCCGTCCTCGCCCGGCGATAAAGAATAAGGCGCCAAATGACAAATAAATATATATTGTGTGGGAATAGTGTAGTCTGAACGACATGGGGAAAGGGCCGGACCGGCAACTCAAGAGAAATCAAAGAGTTGGAAGCTCAGGCGTGGCCGAATTATTGACAAAGAACGGCGAATTGGTATAATAAATCAAACTTATTAGGAAAAAAATGATCATCGATATCGATAAACTGCCCAAAGAAGGCCTGAAGGTGAGCCGGAATTTCGATTTTCCGAACATCGACCTGATCGAAGAGGACGCCGTCTTCCTCCAGCCGGTCCATGGCGAGCTGACGATCAAAAGAATCGGCGAAGAGGTCATGGTCAAGGGGCGGATCACGACCTGTCTGAGCCTTGTCTGCAGCCGGTGCCTGGCCCCCTTTGAGTTTGCCGTCGATTCCCGGTTCGACCTCGTTTTTCTTCCTGAGGATGTCCATGAGATGAAGGATGAGCTGGAGGATGAAGACCTGGACAAGATATTCTACAAGAGTCATCACATCGACCTTCGTGAAGTCATTCTAGAGCAATTGAACCTGACCTTTCCGTCCAAGCCCCTCTGCTCCGAGAGGTGCGAGGGCATCTGCGCCGTGTGCGGCCAGGCCCGGCACGGTGGAAACTGCGGCTGCCTGGTCAAGGAGCCCGAAGGCCGGTTGGGAAAATTAAAATATTTCATGAAAGATAAGAGTTAAATGCCTAATCCAAAACGAAGACACTCACATTCCCGAAAGGGACGCCGCCGGGCACATGACGCTCTGGTGATGCCCTCCTTTTCCGTGTGTGCCAATTGCGGAACCCCGAAACTGCCCCACCGGGCCTGCCCGGAATGCGGGCACTATCGCGGCCGACAGGTCATTAAAGAAGCCGAAGAATAGCCGGAGGCTCAAGATGAAAATCGCCGTCGACGCCATGGGGGGAGACTTTGGCCCTAAAATCACGGTCCGGGGCGCTGTCCAGGCCGCCGAAGACTTCAACCTGGACGTGGTCCTTGTCGGTGTCGAGTCCCTCATAAAAAGAGAGTTCGACCGGATCGGATACCGCGGTCCCAAGATCACAATCCTCGATGCGCCCGAGGCCATCGGCATGGGCGAAGAGGTCTTCTCGATCCGGAGAAAGAAGAAATCCTCCATCCGGATCGGCGCCGAGCTCGTCAAGGACGGCCGGGCTGACGCCTTTGTCAGCACAGGCAACACAGCAGCCGTCGTGTATATCTCGCGGGAGATCCTGGGCGCCCTCCAGGGTGTCGATAAGCCGGCGCTGGCGCTCCTCGTCCCTACCCTGAAGGGCTTCACCCTGCTCCTCGATGTAGGCGCCAATGCCAACTGCCGGCCCCGCGACCTGGAACAATTTGCCGTCATGGGCAAGGTCTTCATGGAGCAGATCATGGGATTACGGAATCCCAGCATCGGCCTGATGAGCATCGGCGAAGAGAAAACCAAGGGCAACGACTTGACTAAGGAAGCCTTTGGCAGGCTTCATGCCTCTCCTCTGAATTTTATCGGCAACGTCGAAGGCAAAGATCTTTATTCCGGGAAAGCGGATATCATCGTCAGCGACGGCTTTACCGGAAATGTCGCCCTGAAGGCGACCGAAGGTGTCATGGAGACGCTCTTCTCCCTGGCCCGCCGGGAGATCACAAAAAACCTCCTGGCCAGGGTCGGGTTCTTTCTCATGAAAAGGAACCTGAAGAGCCTTTTTAAGAAAATGGATTATTCGGAGTACGGCGGCGCCCATCTTCTGGGCCTGAACGGGGTTTGCATCATCGGCCACGGCCGGTCCAACCCGAATGCCGTGAAGAACGCCATCCGGCTGGCCAGGGATTTCGTCGTGAACCGTGTCCAGGAAAAGATCCAGCAGGAGATCGGCAGGTCGGCCCATGCGGTCGGAGGAGCGAAAGCGTAAATGATCTTCCAGGGCATGGTTTCCTTGATCACCGGCGCTTCCCAAGGGATCGGAGAAGCCATCGCCGTCGAATTTGCCCAGGCCGCGGCGACCGTCATCCTCGTCGATATTCAAAAGGCCAAGCTGGATGAAGTTGCCGGGAAGATCGCCGGACAGGGGGGAAAAGCGGCAGTTTTCCAGGCCGACGTTGCCAAGCTCGACCAGGTGACGGGCGTCGTGGATGCCGTCATCAAGGAGTTCGGCAAGATCGACCATCTCATCAACAACGCCGGCATCACCCGGGACGCCCTCTTGATGCGGATGAAGGAGGACGACTGGGACGCCGTCATCGCCGTGAACCTCAAGGGCGTTTTCAACTTCTCCAAGGCGGTCGTCAGGCACATGGTCAGCAGCCGCTCCGGGAGGATCGTCAATCTCTCCTCGGTGGTCGGGCTGATGGGGAATGCCGGGCAGGCAAACTATGCCGCTTCAAAAGCGGGCCTGGTCGGGTTCAGCAAGTCGCTGGCGCGGGAAGTCGCGTCCCGTGGGATCACGGTCAACTGCGTGGCCCCGGGCTATATTGCGACCCCCATGACCGGCAGCCTTCCGGAGCACGTCAAGAAAATGTTCATTGACCTCATCCCTATGCAGAGGTTCGGAGAGCCTCGCGAAGTGGCGCATGCGGTCAAGTTCCTCTGTTCGGATGAAGCCGCCTACATCACGGGCCAAGTCATCCATCTGAACGGCGGTATGTATATGTAGGAATTTCTATTTAACAGGAGGTTAACATGGAAAAAGACGAGTTATTGAAGAAGATGAGGGTCATCGTGGCCGATAAGCTGAGCATCAGTGAAGACCAGGTCACAGAGGGAGCCTCTTTCATCGAGGACCTCGGCGCAGACTCTCTCGATACCGTCGAGCTGGTCATGGCTCTCGAGGATGAATTCGGTCTGGACATCCCGGACGAAGAAGCCGAAAAGCTCACTACGGTGGGCAAAGCGATGGATTACATTGTGAGCCATGTCTCGTAATCTCAAGGAGAAGAATCGAGCGACAAAGCGACGGGTTGTTATAACGGGGATTGGCCTTGTCTCTCCCCTGGGCGTTGGAACCCAGAAAAACTGGGAAGCTCTCCTGGCCGGCAAAAGCGGCATCGGCCTGATCTCCAGGTTCGATGCCTCCCGCTTTTCGACCAAGATCGCCGGTGAAGTCAGGGATTTTCGTTCGCGCGACTTCATCGATCGAAAAGAGGCCAAGAAAATGGACCTCTTTATCCAGTACGCCCTGGCGGCTGCCCAGTTGGCCGTCGAAGATGCGGCGATCAGCCCGGCCGCCCTCGGAGGCGACCGGACCGGCGTCTACGTCGGCTCCGGAATCGGCGGCATCGGCGCGATCGAGGAGACCCACAAGGTTTTGCTCGAGAAAGGGCCGGACCGCGTATCTCCATTTTTCCTTGTTTCGACGATCATCAATGAGGCCTCGGGCCAGATTTCCATCCGGTTCAAGGCCAGGGGCCCGAACTCGGCGACGGCCACGGCCTGCGCCACCGGTACCCACGCCATCGGCGATTCGTTCCGGATGATCCTCAGGGACGAGGCCGACCTCATGATCGCCGGCGGCGCCGAAGCTCCGATCACGCCGCTGGGCGTGGCCGGTTTTTGCAGCATGAAAGCCCTCTCGGAAAGGAACAGCGAGCCGCAAAAAGCTTCGCGGCCGTTCGATGCGGAGCGGGACGGGTTTGTCATGGGGGAAGGGTCGGGGATTCTCCTGATCGAAGAGCTCGGCCATGCTCTGCGGCGGGGAGCGAAGATTTATGCCGAGGTCGTGGGCTACGGAATGACGGGCGACGCTTACCATATCGCCGCTCCCGCTTTGGACGGAGCCGGAGCGGCCCGGGTGATGCAAGTGACCTTGCATGACGCGGCCATCGACCCGAGCGATGTCCAGTACATTAACGCCCACGGGACATCGACGCCCTTAAACGACAAGATCGAGACGGCGGCGATCAAAAGGGTGTTCGGCGATCACGCCCGCAAGATCGGCGTGAGCTCGACAAAATCCATGACCGGCCACCTCTTGGGCGCGACGGGCGGCGTGGAAGCGGGCATAACGGCCCTCTGCATCAAGAACCAGGTCATGACACCGACCATCAATTATGAACACCCGGACCCGGAGTGCGACCTCGACTATGTGCCGAACACAGCCAGGCCGGCCGAGATTGTCTATGGCTTGAGCAATTCATTCGGCTTCGGCGGCACGAACGGGGCATTGCTTCTGAAAAAGTTCGAAGAATAAAAAAATGGGCGACGGGTCCTTCACCGCTGAAGGAAGAGCCGGTCACCGATTTTTTCGCAGAGCCAATTCTCCCCTAGCATAAAAAAATAAATTCGATTAACATTATGAATCTCTCATTCCTCCTTTGGGAATTGAGGAGGAAGAAGAAAGGCAGGAGAAAAGAATTAAGATTCATAATTATGGCTCTCTTCCATTTGGTGTGGGGAAAAATCGTTTGGGAAACGATCCGGAGACAGCCTCGCTCCCTATCCGGGTTTTTCACGCCGTTCCCGAGCCCTCCTTCTCGGCGGCTCAGAACTCGCTTCCCGGCCTTGATTTTACGGACGTTCGCCGGGAAGCTCAGACAACTTCGCCGGCCGGCTTCTTCCGAGCCGGCTGCCCTCGAAGGAGGACTCGGGAAGGCTAAACCCTCCATGGTCGCTTCAGCCGTCTCCGGATCGCTTCCCTATCCTAGCCACACAAAACGGAAGAGAACCATAATTATTAACCCCCCAACCCCCTTGAGCAATCAAGGGGGAAAAAGAGAGGCATGAGTAAAGAATTAAGATTCATACTTATTAACCCCCCTACCCCCCTAGGCAATTAGGGGGGAATAAAAAGGTCGGTCGGTCGAGCGGGCGGTCCAAGGAGGCAGTGATGAACATCGTTGTTTTTGTCAAGCGCGTCCCGGATACGGAATCGAAGATCAGGATCAATCGTGAGACAAACTCGGTCGTCGAAGAGGGGCTGAAATTCATCATCAGCCCGAATGACGAATATGCCGTCGAGGAGGCCTTGCGACTGAAGGAAGCCAAGGGTGGGCAGGTGACCGTCGTCTCGGTGGGGACGGACGAGTCTCTGGTCATTCTCAAGAAATGCTTGGCCATGGGCGCGGACGAGGCCGTGCTCATCAAAGATCCAGCGAAAGAGACGTATGACGGGCTGCGGACCGCCAGGGTCATCGCCAGGGCCGTTGAAAAGAAGTTCCCGAGCTCGGACCTTCTGCTCTTCGGGAAGCAGGCCGTCGGCGCGGACAATGCCCAGGTTCCGTCCATGGTGGCAGAGCTGCTGGGCTTCCCTCAAGCCAATGTTGTGATCAAGCTCGAGATCGACGGCAACCAAGGGACCGCCCACCGGGAGATCGAAGGGGCCATGGAAAAAGTGACGTTTTCCCTGCCGGCCGTGGTCTCCGCCCAGAAAGGCTTGAATGAGCCCCGCTATGAGACGCTGAAAGGAATCATGGCGGCCAAGAGAAAGGTTATCCCGGTCGTGACATTCGAAGAGCTGGGACTGAGCCAGGAGGAGACGGCGCCCCAGGTCGAGGTGGCTCGGCTCGAGATGCCCCCGGCGCGTCAGGCCGGAAAGATCATCGTGGGGACTCCGGAAGATGCGGCCAGAGAGCTGGTCAGGCTTCTGCGCAACGAAGCCAAGGTGATCTGAGAAGGGGAAGGAAAATGTTTTTAGTATTCATCGAAACACGTGAAGGAAAAATCAAGAAGAGTTCTTTGGAAGTCCTTTCCGAAGCCCAGAGACGAGGCGGCGAGCTCGGAGAGGACGTCGCGGCTGCTCTTTGCGGCTCCAACATGGATTGCCTCAATCCCGAGATTTTTTCGTACGGCGCCTCAAAAGTCTTCCTCCTGGAGAATGCCCAGCTCGGCGCTTACTCGTCCCAGGGCTATGCGACGGCCCTCCATCAGTTGGCCCAGGAGCTTCACCCGAAGGCGATATTTTTTGCGGCAACCGCGATGGGCAAAGACCTGGCGCCGCGGCTGGCGGCCAGGCTCGGCGTCGGATTGGCCTCGGACTGTACAGGGATTGCCGTGACAGACGGGAAGATGGAGTTCACCCGGCCGATCTATGCCGGAAAGGCCTTCCTCTCACTCAGCCTGAAATCTTCCCCGCAGCTGGCGACCTTGAGGCCGAATGTTTTTCCCCTCGGCGAGCCACGGAACAGGGCCGGCGAGGTGGTCAAAAAAGACGTGGCCATCCCCGAAAGCCAGATCAAAGGGTTAGTCGCCGATATTTTGCGGGAAAAAGGCGAAGAGATGGACGTCACCGAAGCCGACGTCATCGTGTCCGGCGGCCGAGGGATGAAAGGCCCCGAGAATTTCGCCCTGCTCAAGGAGCTTTCGGCGGTCATCCCGCGTTCGACCGTCGGCGCTTCGCGCTCGGCCGTCGACTCCGGCTGGATCGGCCACCAAAGCCAGGTCGGCCAGACCGGGAAAACCGTGTCCCCCAATCTTTATATGGCCTTCGGCATTTCGGGGGCGATCCAGCACCTGGCGGGGATGTCCTCCTCAAAATTCATAGTGGCCGTGAACAAAGATCCCGATGCGCCGATTTTCAAGGTGGCCGATTACGGCATTGTCGGCGATTTGTTCCAGGTGATTCCGCCCTTAAAGGAAGCGCTCAAAAAAGCCTTTTCCGAATAAGCTATTTTTCGGGGGGTTTGTCTGGGGCAATCTGCAGGAGGAGCTGGTTCTTCTCCGAGCGTTGCTCGCCGACGCTCGTGACATAGACCGCCGGATCATCGACCACCGGGCACTTGTTTTCGCAGATTCCGCATCCGATGCATAGGTCCAGGTCAATCACCGGCGCCTTCTGGGTGGCAACGGTTCCGTCGGGGAGCTTGGTTTCGACCATGACGAACTTGATGGCCTTGGGCGATGTCGGGCAGTGCTCTTCGCAGACGATGCAGGGCCGGCCTAGAAAATAAGGGATGCATCTATTCTTGTCGATCCAGGCCGTGCCGATCCTGACCTTGATCTTCTCTTCAATCGTGAGCTCTTTGATGGCGCCGGTCGGGCAGACCTGAGAGCAGAGGGAACAATAATATTCGCAGTAGCCGATCTTCGGGACGAGCATAGGCGTCCAGAGGCCTTCGGGGCCGGCCTCGCGCATGGCCGGCTGCAGCCCGTTGGTCGGGCAGGCTTTCATGCACTCGGAACACTTGACGCATTTCTCGAGGAACTGCTTTTCGGGAAGCGCGCCCGGCGGCCGGATGAGCTTTTCGTGGGCCCGTTTCACGGATTGCGAGATACGGAAAAAGGGTATGCTAAAAAACGCCAGCAGCGACGTCAGGATCAATTTTCTTCTTGTCAGGTCCACCGCCGGGGCCTTTTCCGGCGCGGCCTTGGCCGGGAAGGTGATCGCCTTTGTCGGGCAGATCGCCGCGCACGTTTCACAATAGACGCATTCCGAGCTTTTCCAATCCTTGTCCGGCCAGGGATGGGCCTGGGTTTCGCAATGGAGCGTGCACAGGTTGCATTGGATACACTTCTCGTCGTCCACCTTCAGCTTGAAAACATTCCAGCGCGAAAGGAGCCCCAAGAAGGCGCCCAGCGGGCAGATGTAACGGCACCAGAATCTCTCCCGAACCATGTTCAAGAGGATGACGGCGAGCAGAATCAGGCCGATGAAGAAACCCTGGAGGAACGTGGCGTTGAGGGTCATTTTCTCAAAGACCTGGGTCAGGCTGTCTCCGAGAGCGTTGAGCTGCAAATTGTAGACGAAGCCGATCAGCATATAGAAGCCCTGGGCAAAAGCCGGTATGACGCTCGTCGTCATCGACCTGTAGAGAAAGGACAGCGGGTCGAGAATCCCCACCAGGTCCAGGGTGAAGACGGCGCTGATCAGGATAAAAAGCAGGACGAGATATTTCCAGTCCAGGCCACCGGTCGCGACTTTTTTGGGCCGGAGCAACTTGGCTTTTTTAAAAAGAAAAGAAAAGAACTGATGGATCGAGCCGAGCGGGCAGACCCAGCCGCAGACGACCCGGCCCAGGACAAGCGTCACGACGACGGTCGCGGCAGCCAGCCAGAAAGAGGCAAAGAGGATCCTGGCGGCGATGGCCGTAGCCACGGCCAGAAGCGGGTCGAAGTGGAAAAAAACCTCGACGCGCCCGATATAGTCCTTGCCGGCGAAATGCGTTCCGAACAGGAGATAGAGAAACAGCCCGAAAAAGGCGGCCTGGACCAGGACCCGGATGGCCTGAAGGGTCCTGTGCTTTTTAGACCGTTCTTTTTTCAATGCGCAGTTTCTCCAGCTGGAATTCTCCGAGTCCCTTCTCTTTGCCGAGGCGGAGGTATGGCAATTCCAGGGGCGGGATTTCCAAGAAGCTCGCCCCCATGGCGTCCACGGCGACATAGTCGACACCGGCCACAACTGTCTTCAAAAGCTTGGTGTCGGACGGGCGTCCGCCCTGCGGGCCGTTCCGGACCAAGATCCGGTAGGCGTCGAGCACAGTCAGCGTCGGCTTGAAAAAAGCCGCCAGGTCGATCATGGCCTGGTCGAGCTTCTGGTGAAGCTGGTTGCGGCTCCCGCCGATGGCCCCCAGCCAGTTTTTCATGCCCAACGTCGCCCGGCAGAGACTGTGGTGCTTGACGATCGGCACGTTGATGATCTTGTCGGCCTCGACGAAATCCTGGATGACCTCCCATTCCTTCAGCCACTCGCCCTTGATCGGCATTTTTTTGACCCGGCGGGGGTTGACGAACGGAACGTCGGCCCCGGCCGCTTTGGCCGCCTCCTGGATGCCGGAGCGGATGTAGCAGCGCTGGGCCTGGTTGGTCGTGTTGTCCATGACGACGACCTTCTTGGCCCCGGCGGCCAGGCTCATCTCGACGAGCGTTTTGATGATCTCGGGATTGGTGCAGGCGGCCATTTCAGGCGTTCTGTCCCAGCCGATGTTCGGCTTGACCATCACCACGTCGCCCTTGGCCACGAACCTGTTCAAGCCGCCCAGGAGGGCGATGGCTTCCTTGGTGATCGCCGCGGGCGAGTTCCCCTGGACAAAGGCCAAGTCCGGCTTGCCGGGATTCTGGGCGATAAGCCCGGGCGCGAGCTTGAGGAGAAGGCTCCCGAGAGCCATATCTTTTATGAAGTCTCGTCTGTCCATGCTTGTTCATCCTTTTCCGAGCGATTGAATGTAGGCCATGATTCCTTCATATATCCCCTGGGCGATCTGCTGCCGGTACGCGCCGCTTTTCAGCCGCTGGGCCTCTTGGGCGTTGGAAAGGTGCGACACCTCCACCAGGACCGACGGCATCTCGCTGCCGATGAGGACCCAAAAGGGTCCTCCCTTCGTGCCCAGGTCCTTGATTTCCGCGAAGTTCCGGGAGAGACATTTTACCAGATTTTCCTGGATTTTTTGAGCCAGTTCTTTGGACTCGATGATCTTGCTGTTCTGGACGATCTTCTTGATGATCTTGTCCATCTCGCCGATGGTCTTGGTCGTCGTGGCGTTTTCCCGGGCCGCCAGCTCGTTCACGCCGGGGTCGGGGCTGAAGTTGAGATAAAAAGTCTCGACGCCGCGCCGGTCCTTTTTCCGGAAGGCATTGACGTGGACGGAGATGAAGATGTCGGCCTTGTTCTGGTTGGCGATGACCGTCCTGTTCTCGAGCGGGACATGGATATCCGTTTCCCGGATGAGGATGACGGCAAGCTCCGAGCTCGCCTTCAAAAGCTCTTTGAGGCGCAGCGAGATATCGAGGGCCGTGTCTTTTTCCTGCTGACCGAAGGAATCCAGGCATCCCGGGTCCGAGCCTCCGTGTCCGGGGTCGATGACGATGGTCTTGATCCCCAGCCCGAGCTGCCGGGCCATGCTGTATCCGGATTTCGCGGGCTGGGCAGGCTGGGGCGGCTTTCCGGCGGCCGCCGTCGGCGTCCCAGGCCGTGGGTAGATATCGATCACGACCCGGAAGGGGTCGAGAACATGAAAAACCTGGTAGCGCTCGATTTTGGCCAGGTCCACTTCGGCGACGACCCGGACCGTGGAGGGATTTTTCTGGGAAATCCGGACGAGGCTGATGTAGTCGCATTTGACCGGGATGGCCTCTTCGCGGAGGATGGGGTTCAGCTTGGCCTGGTAAATATCGATGTAAATCCGCTGGGGGTCGCGGAGCTCCGCAGAAAAATATTCCCGGAGGGTCCCGACATCGACGACGATCCTGGTGAAATTGGGATGGGTGTAATAGCGGAGGTTGTAGACTTCGGCCAGCGGGGCCTGGCCCGGACAAAAAGGTGCAAGACAGAGGAGGACGAAGAGAAAAACGGCGACCCGGCGAGTTTTGAACCTCAGGTCAAGCCGAATCATCCGCATGGCGAGCGAAATAGGACCATCTCCTCTTTTTGCCGAACTCATTTTTGGGCCGGGTCCGAAGAGCCTTCCTCGCCTTTTCTTCCCCCTTTATCAAGGGGAGATCGCCGGGGATTTCGAGGATCGTTTATGTGTCTCAATTCCTATTGATTATATCAATTCTCTAAAGTTAAAAAAAGCCCGGCTGTCAGGCGCCGTACTTCTTGAGCTTGCCGGCATGGGCCAGCATCAAGGGCATGGCGTATAGCGACGGGAACCGGCCGAGCAGGCCCTGGGCGCATTCCCTCTCGGTAAAGACGCCGATGTTGTCCGGAAGGGCCGTCGGAGAGACGAGCAGGAAGGGATTGGGGTGCCAGGAGTGCCCTTTGAGCAGCGACGGTGTCGAATGGTCCGAGGTGATCACGAGAACATCGGGTTTGAGGGCCACGAGCCGCGGGATGAATGTGTCGATTTCTTCGATGGCCCGGACCTTGGCCGAAAAATTCCCGTCTTCCCCGGCCGCGTCGGTTTTTTTATAGTGGATATAAAAAAAGTCATGGTCTTTGTAATGGGTCTCGAGCGTATCGAAAAGATCGCGCGTCTCCGGCCCGACTTTATAGGCAGCCATGCCGAGGAGCCGGGCCAGCCCCTTATACATGGGATAATTGGCGACGGCCGCAGGCCTGAGCTTGTAGAGGTCCTGCATCTGGGGAATGGATGGCTGGACCGAGAAGCCCCGGAGCAGCGCCGTATTCGCCACGGGTTCGTCCTTAAGGATCTTCGTCGCCTCGTCGATGAACCGGTTGACGACCTCGGCGGCTTTGGCAGCCTCAGGGGCGAGGGCTTTTGTCGGAACGGGGGGTTTGTGGTCCTTCTGGGGGTCGGCATCGGTCAGGGCGTCGGCGAGTCCCGGGGTGCGGAAACGCGTCACGAAACGGTGTTCTTTTCCCGCGAAGAGCGCGATCTCGGGGTCCTTTTGTCTGGAAAACGCCTTGTTCAGCACGGCGCACAATCGTTCGCATTCGCTCGTCGGGATTCGCCCGGCCCGGCGGTCGGTGATCAGGCCGCCCTTGAGCGTGGCGAAATTGCCCCGGGCGACCAGGTCCCCTTCTCTGACTTCCACGTCCGAGCCGAGCGCTTCCAGGATGCCACGGCCGAGCTGGTACCGGAGCGGATCATAGCCGAAAAGCGCGAGATGCGATGGGCCGCTGCCGGGCGTAATGCCCATGAAAACGGGGTCGGTGACCCCACAGCAGGCATTCAAAGCCAGCCGGTCCAGGTTGTGGGTAGCGGCCGCCTCGAGCTCGGTTTTTCCCTGGACCGGTATACCGCCCAGCCCGTCAATGACCAGCAGGATAATCTTGGAGTCCGTTTGGACCGATAATTCTTTGACGATATCTTCCCGGTTCATGGCGAGTTAACTATAAAAGAACCCGCCCGCCCTGTCAAATAACGGCCCACGAAAATAGCCGACAGCTTGCCGCATCGCCCCACTTGTCGGCGAGGGTCTCGTCTGATAAAATCTCTGCATGAACAAAGTCCTCGTCCTCGATTTCGGATCGCAGTACACCCAGCTCATCGCCCGCAAGATCCGCGAGCTCGGCATTTACTCGGAAATTATTCCCTTCGACACGCCCATCTCCAGGATCAAAAGAGGACATCCTTCCGCGCTCGTTCTTTCCGGCGGCCCGCAGAGCGTCTACGAAAAAGGCGCGCCGCTCGCTTCCCGGGAAATATTTGAATTGGGCATTCCGGTCCTGGGCATCTGCTACGGGCTCCAGCTCACCGCCTATCTGCTCGGCGGCGAGGTGAAGCCGTCCTTAAAGCGCGAATACGGGTTTGCCTCGCTCCATATCTTAGACAGGCGAGGCCTTCTGTCCGGGGTCAAGAACTCGGAGCAGGTCTGGATGAGCCATGGCGATCGCCTGGAAAACATTCCCCCGGGATTCTGCATCACCGGCAGGACATCCAACACCAAAGCGGCCGCCGTGGAGAACGCCGAGCGGCGTATCTACGGCGTCCAGTTCCACCCCGAAGTCATCCACACGAAGGAAGGTAAAAAGATTCTTGGCAATTTTCTGTTCAGGCTGGCCGGGCTCAGGCCCGATTGGAACATGAGCTCTTTCATCGAGCGAAAGGCTGCAGAAATCCGACTCCTCGTCGGCAAAGAAAAGGTCATTTGCGGTTTGAGCGGCGGCGTCGATTCCCTTGTCGCGTCGCTCATCATCCACAAGGCTATCGGCCGCCGGCTCACGTGCATTTTTGTCGATAACGGGTTTCTCCGGAAAGGCCAGTACCGCGATCTCATGGAGAAATTCCGGAAAAGACTGTCGCTGAATATCGACGGTGTGGATGCCGCCGATGAGTTTATCGATGGGCTGGCCGGGGTCACGTCGCCCGAGCGCAAGCGGAAGATCATCGGCGGCCTGTTCATCCGGATCTTCGAGCGCGAGGCCGGAAAGATCGGCGGCGTCAAATACCTCGCCCAGGGAACGATCTATCCCGATGTCATCGAGAGCAATCCGGTCAAAGGCCCGTCCTCGACGATCAAATCCCATCACAATGTCGGCGGGCTTCCCAAGGACCTCAAGTTCAAGCTCGTCGAGCCGCTCAAGGAACTGTTCAAGGACGAGGTCCGCGCCCTCGGCCTGGAGTTGGGCGTGGACAAGGATTTCATCGACCAGCATCCGTTCCCCGGCCCTGGTCTGGCCGTCCGGATCGTCGGCGAAGTCAACCGGGAGAGCCTGGACATCCTGAGAGATGCGGACGAGATCGTCATCGAGGAAACCCGGAAAGCGGGTATTTATCATAAACTCTGGCAGGCCTTTGCCATCCTGCTCCCGGTGAAATCCGTCGGGGTGATGGGAGACCAGAGGACCTACCAAAGGGTGGTCGTCATCCGCCTCGTCCAGAGCGTCGACGGGATGACCGCCAGCTGGTTCCCCTCGCCTCCCCAGCTTCTCGCCTCCATCTCGACCCGGATCGTCAATGAAGTCAAGGGCGTCAATCGCGTCGTCTATGATATTACGACCAAGCCTCCGGGCACGATCGAGTGGGAATAAGATGTCGCAGAGTTTTATCCACCTCCACAACCATTCCGAGTACAGCATCCTGGACGGCGGAATCCGGGTTTCGGACCTGGTGGACGCCGCCTTCAAGCACAAGATGCCGGCCGTGGCCCTCACCGACCACGGCAACATTTTCGGGGCCGTCGGCTTTTTCAAGGAGGCCAAGAACAAGGGGATCAAGCCCATCCTCGGCTGCGAAGTCTACGTGGCGCCCAGGAGCCGATTCGATAAAAGGGTGGACGGCAAAGAATCGATCCATTTCCACCTGCTGCTGCTGGTCAAGGATGAAAAAGGCTACAGGAACCTCTGCCATCTGATCACCAAGGGATATCTTGAAGGTTTTTACTACAGGCCGCGCATCGACAAAGAAATTCTTGCCCAGCACAGTCAGGGCCTGATCGCCCTTTCCAGCTGCCTGAAGGGCGAGGTATCCTTCCTCTTGGGGAAGGGGCTCGAGAAAGAGGCCGAAGAGACGGCCGCCCAGTACGCCTCGATCTTTTCTCCCGGCAACTATTATATCGAGCTCCAGGACCACGGCCTGAAGCTCCAGCAGGAGGTCAATCCCCTGCTCGTCCGCCTGGCCCGCAAATTGAACCTTCCGCTCGTGGCCACGAACGACGTCCACTACTATCACAAGGACGATGCCGAGAGCCACGAAGTGCTCCTCTGCATCCAGACGAACAAGAAGATCAGCGACCAGGATCGGATCCGCTTCGGCACAACCGAGTTTTATTTCAAGTCCGGCCAGGAGATGGCCCAGATCTTCCGCGAGGTTCCCGAGGCCGTTGAAAACACGGCCCGGATCGCCTCCGAATGCGAGTTCAGCTTTCCCTCTCACGGCTATTTCCTGCCCCAGTTCAAGCCGCCCGAAGGAAAGACCCTGGAAGAATATTTTGAGGATGTCGCCCGGCAGGGATTTGAGGAGAGGATGCGTGGCCTGGTCGAGAAAAGGGAAAAAGGCCTGCTCTCTTATTCGATCGAGAATTACAAAGAGCGCCTGGAAAGGGAGATCAAGCTCATCGAGAAGATGGGATTTGAGGGATACTTCCTGATCGTCTGGGACCTGATCCGGATGGCCCGGGCGAACGGGATCCCCGTCGGGCCGGGACGAGGGTCTGCGGCCGGGAGCCTGCTGGCCTACAGCCTCCGCATCACGGACATCGATCCCCTGGAGTACGACCTGCTCTTTGAGCGGTTCTTGAACCCCGAGCGGATCAACCTGCCGGATATCGACATCGATTTCTGCGGCCGGCGGCGCGAAGAAGTCATCGCCTATGTCACCAATAAATACGGGCAGGAAAATGTCTGCCAGATCATCACCTTCGGGACCATGGCGGCGCGCGCAGCGATCCGCGATGTCGGCCGAGTCCTCGAAGTGCCGCTCCAGGAGGTCGACCGGATCGCCAAGATGATCCCTCTGGGCTCCGATGTCAAGATCGAGAAGGCCATCGAATCCGTCCCTCAACTCAAAGAGCTGCGCGACAAGAACACCAAGATCGCCCACCTCCTGTCCATCGCCCAGAAGGTGGAGGGCCAGGTCCGCCACCCGTCGATCCACGCCGCGGGGATCGTCATCACGCCCAAGCCGTTGACCGAGTACCTGCCGCTTTACAAGTCGGTCAAGGGCGAGATCACGACCCAATTCCCGATGGAGGACATCGAGGCCATCGGCCTGCTGAAGATGGACCTCCTGGGCCTGCGCAACCTGACCGTGATCCAGGACGCCCTCGAATTGATCGAAAAAGATTTTGGCGAAAAAATCGACATGAACAAGATTCCGCTCGACGACCCAAAAGCGTTCGACCTGTTCAAGGCAGGCCTGACCGACGGCGTTTTTCAGTTCGAAAGCCACGGCATGAAGGAGCTGCTGCGGAGCTATAAGCCGGACAATTTCCGCGACCTGATCGCCTTGAACGCCCTCTACCGGCCCGGCCCGCTGAAAAGCGGGATGACGGCCGACTTCGTCAAGCGCAAACACCATCCCGACCAGATCAGTTACGAGATCCCGGAGCTCGAGTCCGTTCTCAAGGAGACGCGCGGGATCATCGTTTATCAAGAGCAGGTCATGAAGATCGCCACCGAGCTGGCGGGCTTCTCCCTGGCCGAGGCCGATATGCTGCGCAAGGCCATGGGCAAGAAGGTGGGCGAGATCATGAGGGCGCAAAAACAGAATTTCATCAAGGGCGCCAAGAAAAAGGGGATCATCAGCCAGGACAAGGCGACCAAGCTCTTCGAGCAGATCAAGAATTTCGCCGAGTACGGCTTCAACAAGTCCCACAGCGCCGCCTATGCCGCGCTGGCCTACCAGACGGCCTATCTCAAGGCCCATTATCCCTTTCATTTCATGGCCGCCTTGGTCACGTCCGAGGCGGAGCGCGGGGCGACCTCGCAGGTCGTGAAGTACATCAACGAGTGCCAGGAGATGGGCATCCAGGTCCTGCCGCCGGACATCAACGAGAGCGATTTCAATTTTACGGTCTCCCAAGACGCCGTCCGCTTCGGCCTTTCCGCGATCAAGAATGTCGGCGAAACCGCGGCCCGGGCGCTGGTCCAGGTCCGGGGGGCCAACGGCAAATTCCAGACGCCGTTCGATGTCTGCCGCGAGGCGGACAGCCGGGTCATCAACCGGAAGGTGCTGGAAAGCCTGATCAAGGCCGGCGCTTTCGATTCCCTGGGCTGGCCCCGCTCCCAGTGTTTCCACCTGATCGACAAAATCATCGACTACGCCCATAATGTCCAGAAGGCAAAGACGACAAAGCAGAACCTGCTCTTCGGCGGCGGCCAAGTCGAGGCTCCCGACGTCCCGGCCGAGGTCAAGAGCATGCCCGAATGGGACGAATCGCTGCTCCTGTCCTATGAAAAGGATGCCGTTGGCTTCTACATCACGGGCCATCCTCTGAGCCAGTTCCGGAAGAACCTTCGCCGGCTGATCTCGCACACGGTCAGCGAGCTGGACGACGAAAAGGACTTCAACAGCGAGGTCCGCCTGGCCGGCATTATCCAGGAATTCAAGACGACCCGGACGAGAAAGGACGAGCCCATGGCTCTCTTTTCTCTCGAGGACATGAGCGGCCGGGTGGAGGTCGTGGCCTTCCCCGAGGCCTTCCGCAAGAACCGGGAATTTCTTCATGAAGATATGCTGGTCTGGCTCAAGGGCAAGTTCCTGGGCGAAGGGGAAAGCCGGAAAATCCATCTGACCCACGTCATGCCCCTGGCCGAGGCCTTTCAAAAACAGGCCAAGCGGATGGTCGTCCGGATCTTCGTGCCCGGGATGGAAGAGTCCATGCTGCGGGACCTGAAGGAGATTTTGGACAAGAACGCCGGCGAGTGCCCGGTATTTTTCGAGCTCGAGACGCCCCATGCCTACCGGCTGGTTGCCCAATCGGTCGAGGTCAAAGGAGTCCTGCCGTCAGATGATCTGACCAAGATGATCCAGAACCTGTTGGGCGAAGACTCCGTGTATATTGAGTACTGAAGATCGAATATAATACAATCTGATCATGGCCTACAAAGTCATCGTCGCCGACAGCTCGCCCTCCGTACAGAAGGCAGCCCAGCTCGCCCTGCCGGAGCCGGAGTTCGAGATCCATATGTTCGGCGACGGCTGGAAGGTCATCCAAGCCCTGCCCGACATCAACCCCGATGCGGTTTTGCTGAGCCTTCAGCTTCCGTCGATGGACGGCTATGATGTCGGCCTCTATCTCCGGACCCAGGAGGCCTACAACCAGTGCGCCCTGGTCTTAGTCCGGGGGGCCTTCGAGGCGCTCGATCTGAGAAAGATTTCTCCGGTTGAATACGACGGCCTCATTCAAAAACCGTTCGATTCGGACAGCCTGGCCAGAATGATCAGGGAAGCCCTGGATAAGAAAGAGGAGATTCCCTCCTTTCCGGAAGATCCCCTCCTTGAAGATATCGCCCTGCCGGAGCATCCTCCCGAGGACATCCCGGCGGTGACTCCCCAATGGACCGACGAGCTGGAAAAGAAAATCCACGAAGTCGTAAAAAAAGAAATCCGGAAGAGCACGGACGAGCTGGAAAACTGGACCCGGGAGATCGTTTCATCGGAGTTCAAAAAGATGCTCGTCGAGGAGCTCAAAGCCATCGAGAAGAAATAGGCTTCGGCCGATGATATCCGCACCCGTGATCCATCGTGTCGCCAGCTGCAGTTCGACCAACGAACTGGCCTTGCGTTTGGCCGGGGAAGGGGCCCCCGAAGGGACGGTCGTCGTTGCCGCGGAGCAAACGGCCGGACGAGGCACCAAAGGCCGCGCCTGGTATTCGGCCCGGGACAAGGGGCTGTATGTTTCCGTCCTTCTTCGCCCCCGTCCGGCAGAGATCTCGCTGCTCCCGCTTGTCGCCGGCCTCGCCGCCCGGGACGCCGTCGAAAAAGTGCACGGGCTGAGAATTCAACTGAGCTGGCCCAACGACCTGATCTGGGAAAAAAGAAAGTTGGGCGGCATCCTTTGCCAAAGCGCGTTCCTGGGCAACCGGCCGGATTTTACGATCCTCGGCATCGGCATCAACCTCAACCACGAAGAAGGCGATTTTCCCCAAGACATCCGGCCCCTGGCGACATCCGTGAGGATCGCCCTGAAAAAAAACGGCGACCCCGAGGCGCTTCTGGCAAAGCTTTTAGAAAGTCTGGCAAACTGGTATGATGTATTCTGTCGAGGGGAGAAGGAAATGATCGTTCGTTCCTTCGAGGCTCACTCGGCCATCCAAAAAGGAGACAGGATCCAGGGGCTGATGAACGAACAGCTTTTTTCCGGGGTTTATCAGGGGCTTGACTCGGACGGCGGCCTGGTGCTTGAAGACGAGACCGGCCGTCGCGCTCTTCGCTCGGCCGAGATCACGAAAATGCTATGAGGGGAAGGAGCGTTTCATGCTGTTAGCCCTGGACATCGGTAACACCACAGTTGCTGTCGGGATCTTCGAGGGCAAAAATCTGGTCAAAACCTGGAAGATACGGTCGGACAAGGATAAGACGTGCGATGAGTACGGCATCATTCTCCTCAACCTGCTGAGGTTCGCGGGGCTGGAGCCCTCGGCCGTGAGCGAGGTCATCATCTCGAGCGTCGTCCCGCCGCTGACGCCGATTTTCCAGACGCTGAGCCATAACTTCTTTCATGACAAGGCGCTGGTCGTCGGGCCCGGGCTGCGGACGGGCATGCCCATCCTCTATGAAGCGCCTCTCGAGGTCGGCGCCGACCGGGTCGCCGGCGCCGTCGCGGCCTATGACAAGGTCGGAGGCCCCTGTATCATTGTCGATTTCGGCACGGCCACGACATTTGATGCCGTCTCGGTCAAGGGCGAATATCTCGGCGGAGCGATCGCGCCCGGGATCCAGATCTCGGCCGAGGCGCTCTACTTAAAGACGGCCAAACTGCCGCGCATCGAGGTCCGCAAACCGCCCAAGGCGATCGGCAAGACGACCGTCACGAGCATGCAGTCCGGCCTTTATTTCGGTTATGTCGGGCTGGTCTCGAACATCATCAGAGAAATCAAAAAGGAGTTGGGCGAGGAAGCCCAAGTCATCGCCACCGGCGGTTTCGGCGGCCAGATCAGCACCGAGGTCAAATCCATCCAGGTCTATGAACCTCACCTGGTCCTGGAAGGCCTGAGGATCCTCTACGAGCGCAACAGGCCCTGATTCATGAATCCCAATGACCAGGAGCAGAGCCTTTATTACCAGAAAATCGCCCGCCATTTCCTGGCATGGCGCGGCGCCCCGTTCTTTCTCTCGGCCAAAGACCTGGCTTTGATTTCTGCCTGGGAGGAGGCGGGCCTTCCACTCCCGGTCGTCTTGGAGGGCATCGATAAGGCCTTCGAAAATCACCGCTTGAGACGGCCCAAGGCGGACAAGATCCTTTCGCTTTCATTCTGCGGCGGCCAGGTCTCGAAAGCGTTCGAGCAATATCGGGACCGGAAGGTCGGGAGCGGAAGAAAGATGGCCTCGCGGGAGGATAAGCGCCGCCGCGTTCAAACGGAAATCGAGTGGTTTCTGGCTCACGTCCCGCCGGAAGTCCTGTTCTTAGAAGACCTCTTTCGTGAGGCGCGCCAAAAATTGGCCGGGCCCGATTTCGCCGACGAAGAGATGGAGGACCTCGACGAAAAGGTCGATGGGCAGCTGCTGGCCCGGGCCGGCCATGAAGACAAGGACGGGGTGAAAAAGGACATCCTGGCCGAGGGAAGACGCTTGGCCGGCGACGAGCTGGCCCGTGTCCGGGACATCAAGCTTGTCAGGCGTCTCCGGGAAAGGTTCAAGATTCCCCATCTCTCCCTATTCTATTATTGACAATGTCAACATCCATCGACGAACGCATCCTTGACCTGCTACGGAGAAAACGGCAGGGGCTGAGCCTCCAGAACATTTTCAAAGAGCTCAAGGTCCAGCGCAAAGAAAGGGCTAAAGTCGAGGCCGGCCTTAAGAGGTTGGAGGGCCAGGGCCTCATCCGGCTCGTCAAGAACCATTTCCTTCTTCCCGTCCAGACCGACCTCATCCGCGGCACATTCGTGACGACAGGCAGGGGGTTCGGCTTCGTGACGCCCGACGGACGGGCGGGAGAGGACATTTTCATTCCCGGCCGGTTCGCCAAAAACGCGATCCAGGGAGACGTCGTCGAGGTCCTGTTCAAAGAAAAGGGCAAGAAAGGGAAGCCCGAGGGAAAAGTGGTCCGCATCCTCAAGAAGGAGAAGAAGAAGATCATCGGGCTTTATGCCGAGCGGTTCGGTCAACCCTACCTCGTCCCTTTTGACACTCCCTTGTCGGCAGAAATTCCGCTCACATCCCGGGGAAGCTTTTTCCCCGGGCCCGGGACGATCGTCGCCGCGGACAGAAGCAGCCTGGCCCTGGTTGAAGTCTTTGGGATGCCCGACGATCCAGGCGTCGACACGAAGGTCGTCATCCAGAAATATGGGCTGGCCGTGGATTTTTCAAAGGAGACGCTGGCCGAGGCCGAGGCGGTCGCCGGTAAACCCGCCGCTTTGGACAAAGGCCAGCGGCTGGATTACCGCGGCTGGACGACGTTCACGATTGACGGCGAAAAAGCCCAGGACTTTGACGATGCCGTCAGCATCCGGAAGCTCGAAAACGGAAATTTCCTGCTCGGCGTTCACATCGCCGATGTCTCCCATTATGTCGAGCCCGGCGGGGCGCTCGATCGAGAGGCCTACGAGCGCGGGACGAGCGTTTACTTTCCCGATGTGACGCTCCCCATGCTTCCCGAAAAGCTGTCCAACGACGTCTGCAGCCTGAGGCCCCGCCAAGACCGGCTGACGTTTTCCGTCCTTCTCGAAATCGAGGAATCCGGCCGGGTCAAAGACGCTGAGTTCCATCCCTCGATGATCCGGACAGCGGAACGGCTGACGTACACGACTGTTTTCAAGATTTTTGAGGGCGACCAGGCCGAAAAGATAAAATATGCCCATGTCGTTCCCGACCTGCTTCTCATGCGGGAACTAGCCGGAAGGCTCAGGAAAAGTAGGGTCGCCGAGGGAAGCCTTGATTTTGACCTCCTGGAGCCGGAGCTCATCTACAAAGAAGGCCGTCTTCATTCGATCGCCGCTTTCGCCCAGAACGAAGCCCATAAGGTCATCGAAGAGTTCATGGTGGCGGCCAATGTCGCCGTGGCCTCATTCCTGAGCCGGAGAGGCATTCCTTCCCTCTACAGGATTCATCCTAGGCCCGCCGTTGCGGACCTGGAAAAACTCAGGGAGACGCTCGCCCATTTCAACATCCTCCTGCCCAAGCCCGAGAAGATCGAATCCGGGGACCTCCAGCGCGCGATCGCCGCGGCCGAAGGCAGGACCGAAGAAAAGTTCGTCAATGTCCAGGTCCTCAGGGCGCTCCGGATCGCCCTCTATTTCGAGGAGAACCTGGGACACTACGGCCTGGCCAAGGAAGAATACACCCATTTCACGTCCCCGATCCGGCGCTATCCGGACCTGGCCGTTCACCGCATTTTAAAAGAAGCCATCCGGGGGAAGTCTTTGAAGGGAGCCTCCCTTGCCGGGACCGCCCTCCATTCTTCCGATCAGGAACGGAAAGCCGATGATGCGGAAAAGGACCTCCTTGAGTGGCGGATCTACCGGTTTCTCAAGGGGAAGCTGGGCGAAGAGTTCACCGGGATCATCGTGGACATCGGCAAGGCCGGCCTCATCGTCGAGCTCGATGATTATTTTGTCCACGGCCTGTTGGCCTTTGCCGACCTGGGAGGAGACACCTATTGGAAAAAATCCCGGGGCGTGCTTTCCGGCAAAAGGACCGGGCAGACATTTGAGCTGGGACAGGCTCTTCGGGTAATATTGGTGGCCGTAGACCCCGTCCTGAGGAGGATGAGTTTTATTTTAAATCCGTAGGGAAGTCTGGCCGATCTCTTCGACGCTCTTTTCTCTTCAACGAGGGAAAGAAGAGTGTCCATGCGGCAGGCTTGACCCGTTCTAGGAAGATATGAAAAAGCGGCCTTTGACGGATTCGGAAAGATTGTCGGCCCTGGTCCGCAAAAAAAGGCTCAAGGGATTGAGACAGAGCGAAGCCCGGATCCATTTCCCTTTTGACCTCTCCGGGCTGATTTCGCTCAGCCAGCAACTGGAGGAGGAGGGGACGATCAGGATTCTCTCCTTTTCGCCCTTGTTTCTGGTCTCTCGAGACAGCCTCGATTATCTCTGCCGGAAGCTCCTGTCCCATATATCCCAATATCATAAGAAACATCCGGACGAGAAAGGCATCACCCTGGACAAGATCCGGATGAGGTTCGAAATCCCCAAAAAAATCCTTGGCCTGGCCATGAAGACCCTGGTCAGTACAGGCCGGGTCCGGGAAGAAGGGAAGGCCTTCGCTCTATCGGGCTTCCAGGAGGTCCTTTCGGCGCGTGAAGAGAAGCTACTCGAGAGGCTTGAGGAAATGACTGTTCAGGGCAAATTCCACTCCGTGCCTTTAAAGGCCGTCCAGGATGAACTCCACCTTACCTCCCAAGCCCTGGAAAAATTGCTGGAGATCCTCATCGAACGGAAAAAGATCGTCCAAGGAGCGGAGGGATTTTTTCTCCATTCCCGCTGGCTGGACGATATCATCGAGAAGGTCCGAGGCCTGGGTCAGAAAGAATTGACCGTTGCGGAATTCAAAGCCATGACCGGACTCAGTCGCAAATACGCCATTCCGATACTCGAGCTGCTCGACCGGTTGGGGGTGACGCGCCGGGTTGGGGCCGGTCGCGAAATTATTGAGAAAAACGATTGATTTCTTGTCTGTCGTTCGGGGTCAAACCTCGACATTCAACATGTCTTACAAAAAAAGATCATCCCCAAAAAGACCCGCGTTCAAGCGGCTAATTCAAACGCAATAAATAAAGTGACAATGTATGGGCGGCGCTTAGGCCGCCCTCAAGCCTCCGTAGCGGAGGGGGGCCCCGTCGGCTTTTCCGACGGGGGGAACCGACGGGACTGGTTCCCCTGGGCCCGGGGGCTGCGGGCGGCCTAAGCGTCGCCCGAACTGAGATGTCATTTAAATTATTACGTTGATATTAGTATTGTTGAATGATGAGGTTTGATCCCGGATTTAAAATGGCGAGGATGAAAAAAACCTTCCGAGTGGCGAGCCTATTTCTTTTGCTCTTCCTGCCGCTTTTTCGTCAGGGCGGCCTTTAATTTCTCCGCCAGGAGGCTGCCGAAGGCGCCGGCCGCTTCCTCGGGCTTCTTCGCTTCTTCTTTTTTGGGGGCTTCTTTTTTGGCTTCGGCATCGGCTTCGGCCGTTGCTTCCGGCGAAGCGGCAGGCGGGGCTTCGGCCGCCGCTTCCGCCGCGGCCCGGGCCTCCTCAAGCTCCTCTCCTTCCTGGGCTTTGACGGCAATCAAGGCTTCCTCTTCCGACTCTTCTTCTTCGATCTTCTCCTCGATGGCGCGGCGCTCGCTTTTTCTCGCCCGCGGAGCTTTCTCGCCCTCGGCTCTTATCTTTTTCTTCTTGAATTCTTTCTCTTTTTTGGCCGCCGGCTTTTCCGGCGTGGCTTTTTCTTGGATTTCGGCGATCCCGGCTTCGAGGCCGATGTCTTCCAGGGCTTCCTGGGCCTGGATTTCGTGCACCGGGATTTCTTCGGCCGGCATCTCCTCCGGGATTTCCTCCATCAAGGCCGGAAGGGCTCCGGGCAGGATTTCTTCCTTGAGCGCGGCCGCCTCCTGGTAATAGAAGATGCCCTTCTTCTTGTCGGATTTTGTGAATTCAAAGGAATTGAGCAGCGTGTATTCGACATCTTCCTGCGATGTTCGCTTGAGAATGTCGACGAGATGATAGGCTCGGAGAAAATGGAGCGAGTAGCCGGTGGACGGGGGGCTGAAATTCTTGAAGACAAGGACGAGGAGATCCCTGAGGTTGCGATCGATCCTCTCGGGGTAAAGGCCGATCATCTTGATCAGGGTTTCCCGTTCCAGATAGATGATTTTGTTGGGGAGGGCCAATGTCGCGGCTTCTCCCGCATCGGCAAACAGGTCTTTTTCCGGGTCATGGGTCAGCTTGGCAACGGAAATTTTTTTCTTGGATTTTTTCAGCCAAAAATGGAAATGGACCGGCCCTTTGCGTTCCAGGGTCATGCTCGTTCCCTGGGGGATGCCGTTTACGGCGAAGAACTCTTTCAACCCTAGAAAGTAGCCCTGCTGCGGATAGTAGAAAACGGTGTAATTTTTGTTCTCGTCGGCATCCGTGAAGATGTACTCCCGCGAAGGGCTGAGCTCTTTGTTGAAGCTCTTGGGAATCTTGACGCCCCCGGAAAGGATTTCTCTCCAGGTGAGGTAGACCTTGAGAGGGAAGGCGTGGAATGGCGTGACTTCGATCTTCTCGGCGGTCTCGAATTCCGGCAGGGGCGCCGGCTCCGAGGACAAGGGCAGCTTCTCGGGAAGGGCGTTGAGAATGCTCTTGAGGTGCCATTTTCCCCATTCAAGAGGCGAGACTTGGAGGAATTCTTTCTTGTATTTTGTCTCGAGGATGTGGTTGAGCCAAAGGCAGTGGATGTCGAAGAGGTCGTGGGAGGCCTCGAGCCCCATGAATTTTTTGACCAGGTCGCCCGTCGCCGCCGATTCTTTGGCCGCCGCAACGTGGTCTTCCATCTCCTTGATTTTGTCTTCTGGAATGGAGGGCTGGTTGGCCACGAGCTGCCAAAAGTCGCTCCAGTTGAAAAAGGCCGGCGATTTCGTGAGCGCCGTCTTCAGGTTTTTCTCGAGCGTCTTGAGGTCCTTGTCGGTCATGGGGAGCTCGGTCAGGCGGGGATCATCGTCTTTTCCCATGACCCGGGGCTCGCAGTTGACGCCGCCTACGTTGGAGGGGAGCAAGACCTGGGTCTTGGACTTTTTCATGTAGTCGATGTATTTCCGGAACGTCCCGCCGCCCGTATAATCGACCTCGAGCATCTCGCAGTTGAACGATTTGTAAAAAACCTTATGGACGACCTTCAGGACAACGGCTCCCCTGAACGACTCCACGGTCTTGCTGCTCACGGTCAAGTGTTCATCGTACTCCTTGTAGATCGAATCCCCGACTTGATAGACGCAGCTCGGGTCATAAATTTTCACTTCCTGGGTCCGCTGGCTGGCGGTTTTGCGGAAGGCCAACCTCTCGGTGACCTCCCGGACGGAGGCGGGCTTGCGCGTCTTGGCCAGTTCAAGTTCGATGAAAGCGATATCGTCCGAGGTCACCTGAACGAGCGTGTTATCTTTCTCCATGTTTCTCTTTTTTCCCCATTAATAATAGCATAATTGCTTTTTGGATATGAAGCCTGTTCTCAGCCTGATCAAAGACGACCGACTGGGGAGATTCAAGGACCGAAGCGGTCACCTCCTCTTCCCTATGGGCGGGCAGACAGTGCATAAAAGCGGCGTCAAGCTTGGCAAAGGCCATGAGCGCCGGGTTCACCTGGAAGGGAGCAAAAACCCTGGCCCGGGCTTCTTTCTCCTGTTCCTGCCCCATCGAGGCCCAGATGTCCGTATAGACGGCGTCGGCGTCTTTGACAGCGGCCTTCGGGTCATGGACGAGCTCGAGCGAAAAGCCTGTCTCGCGACCATCTTCCCGGGCGCATTCCACGACGGCCGGGCTCGGCTCATAGCCTTTCGGCGTGGCCACGGCCATTTTGAGCCCGGCTTTGGCCGCAGCCAGCATCAGGCTGTGGCAGACGTTGTTGCCGTCTCCGACATAGGCCAGTTTGATCTTGGACAGGCCGCCTTTCTTCTCCCGCAGGGTAAAGATGTCCGCCATCCCCTGACAGGGATGGGAGTAGTCGGTCAGGGCGTTGATAACGGGGATCGAGGCGGACTTGGCCAGCCTGATCACATTGTCATGGGCGAAGGTGCGGATCATGATGCCGTCCACCCAGCGTTCAAGGTTGCGCCCGATGTCCTCGACCGTCTCCCGCTTTCCGACCTGGATCTCGTTGGGGCTGAGGTAGATGGCCTTCCCGCCGAGCTCGAACATACCGACTTCGAACGTCATGCGTGTCCGCAGCGATGGCTTTTCGAAGATCATGGCCAGGATTTTGTTCTTTAGCTTTTTCCGGTATTTGTCGGGATCCTCCTTGATTTCCTGGGTCAAATCCAGGAGTTCGTTGAATTCATAGAGCGTTAGGTCATGGATCGATATAAAGTCTTTCTGCATAGCTCTCTCCTGCCGGCTAGCCTTTGGCCTCGATGATCCTCGTCCCCGCCCTTTTGAGAAGGGCGGCTTTGAGGTGGCTGGCTTTCGTGATCAGGACCTCCTTGCCGCCGGCCTTTATGTAATCGATGGCCGCCTGGATCTTCGGCCCCATCGAGCCGGGCGGGAACTGACCTTCCTCCAGGTATTTCTGCGCCTCGTCCACGGTGAGGACGGGCATTTCCTGTTGGTCGGGCTTGCCGAAATTGATGTAAACCTCTTCGATCCCGGTCAGGATGATGAACAGGTCGACTTTGACTTCCCGGGCGATCAGGCTTGCGGCATAATCTTTGTCGATCACGGCTTCGACGCCCTCGAAGAGGCCGCGGTTGTTAAGGATAACGGGTATACCGCCTCCTCCCGCGGCGACCACGATGCGGCCGGCCTGGACGAGATCCCTGATGATCCACTTGGGCACGACGTCGATGGGCTTGGGCGAGGGGACGACTTTTCGATAGCCGCGTCCGGCGTCCTCGACCACCGTCCATTTCTTCTCACGGGCAAGCTGTTGGGCCCTGTATCTTGTGTAAAACGGGCCGACAGGCTTGGTCGGGCTGTCGAAGGCCGGGTCGTTCCTGTCGACGACGACCTGGGTGACCAGGGTAATGACTTCTTTATCGATAGAATGGCGCCGCAGCTCGTTGGTGATAGCCCTTTCGAGCATGAAGCCCATGCTGCCCTCGGTCATGGCGTCGCAGAGGTCGAGCGAGTAAGGAGGGACCTTGGTGACCGCTTCTTCCATCTGGATCAGGAGGTTGCCGACCTGGGGCCCGTTGCCGTGGACGATGATGAGTTCGTAGCCTTTTCGGACGATGTGGGCCATGAGCTGGGCGGCCTTTTCGGCGTTCTTCATCTGTTCTTCCTGGATCCCCCGTTGGTTCTCGGGGAGCAGGGCGTTGCCGCCGAAGGCGATCAGGGCGAGGCGTCGTTTGATGGGCATTTCCTTCAGAATCTCTCGAGCACGTCTTCCAGGGTGGGCGACCCGATCTCCTCAAGCTCGTATCCGACCTGAAGCATCGGCTGACGGGTCTTGATCAGGCGGTTCAAGTCGATCGGAGTACCGCTGATGATCAGGTCGCAATCGATCCTGTTGATTGTCTCGGCCAGCTCCTTGACCTGGGTTTCTCCATAGCCCAGGGCCGGGAGAACCTTATCCAGGTGCCTGTATTTTTCAAACGTCTTTTTGATGCTTCCGACGGCGAAAGGCCTTGGATCGACGACTTCGGCGGCCCCGTATTTCGAGGCGGCCACGATGCCGGCACCGAAGGCCATGCCGCCGTGGGTGACGGTCGGCCCGTCTTCGATGACGAGAACGCGTTTGCCTGTGATCTCGCCGCCGTTTTGGACGCTGATCGGAGATCCGGCTCGGATGACCGTGGCGGCCGGATTGACCGCTTTGATGTTTTCTAGGACCTTATCCACATTCTCCTTGGCGGCGGTGTCGAGCTTGTTGATGATCAGGACATCGGCTCGCCGGAAATTGGTTTCCCCCGGATAGTAAAGAAGCTCATGGCCCGCCCGGTGGGGGTCGACCACCACGATTTCCAGGTCGGGCGTATAGAAAGGAACGTCGTTGTTCCCGCCGTCCCAGAGGATGACGTCCGCTTCCTTTTCGGCCTCGCGGAGGATGGCCTCGTAGTCGACGCCGGCATAGACGACGATGCCGTGCTTCACATGGGGTTCGTACTCTTCCCGCTCTTCGATCGTGCATTCGTGTTTGGCCATGTCTTCATAGGTGGCGAAGCGCTGGACCTTCTGCTTGGCCAGGTCGCCGTAGGGCATGGGATGGCGGATGACGGCCACTCGACGGCCTTTTTTCTTGAGGATAAGGGCGGCTTTTCTCGAAGTTTGGCTTTTGCCCGACCCGGTGCGCACCGCGCACACGGAGACGACGGGCTTTTTGCTCTTAACCATCGTGTCAACCGGGCCGAGGAGGACGAAACTGGCGCCGGCCGCCTGGACCTGGGACGCCTTGTGCATGACATATTCATGAGAGACATCGCTGTAGGAGAAATAGACTTTGGTCGCACCGTGCTTCTTGATCAGGGCCTCGAGCTCTTCTTCGGCGTAGATCGGGATTCCGTCCGGGTAAAGCTTGCCGGCGAGCGAAGAGGGGTATTTGCGGCCCTCGATGTCGGGGATTTGGCTGGCCGTGAACGCCACGACCTGGAAATTCGGGTTATCCCGGAAATATGTGTTGAAGTTGTGGAAGTCGCGTCCCGCGGCACCCATGATGATGACTTTTTTCATAAAAACCTCTCCTCCATAAATCCTTAAAAAGCGTAAATTTTAAAAATAAAAAGGGTAGTATAATACAAATAAGGGCCATCCTCAAGGAAAAAGGCTCGGAGCGAAGCATCTCGAAATATGTGGTTTCGAAGAGGCATGGGAATCTCTCCCGGCCCCCTGGGGAACCAGTCCCGTCGGTTCCCCCTGGAATTGGGGACACACACCGTGTGTGTCCCCAATTCCAGGGCCCCCCTCCGCTATGGGGGCCTCAGGAGAGATCCCCATGCCTCTTCGAAACCACATAAATTGATGTTTACGGCTCGGGGCATGCCGCTCAAAGCCACGCGGATTTTCCCCATCGAGGAAAATCCGCTCGACATCGTTCCTTCGCTCTTCTCTCCTTTGGAGAGAAACCATGCCCGCTCAGTCCGATGACGGGCTTTTTCGCGGTATGCCCCTCGCCAAGCGTCATTTTACGGATGGATTTCTTTCTTCCAAGCCTGATTCTTGCGGTCGTAAGCTTTTTTGCCTTTTTTCGTCGACTGCGGCTTGGTCGGAGGGGGCATGGGCTTGCGCAGCTTTTGCCAGAGAGGCTTCTGTCGCCTGTTGATTTGATGGGTCATAGGACTATGATTTCGGCTTCTCTGGTGGCCGGGTCGAACAGGGCCACGGTGCTTTTGTCCGTCAGCCATCCGCCTGTTTCTCCCGGATTGACCACGAGGGTTTTCTTCTGTCTGCGAACATCGGGCTTGTGGGTATGGCCGTAGATGATCAGGTCGTATTCCTGCTTGGCCAGAAAGGCTTCGACCCGGGCATTCAGATGGGTGACCAGAATGTTAAGTCCTTCAAAATGAAAGATATATGGGGCTTTCTGGATCAGGCCGAAGGCCTCAAAAGCTTTGGCCAGCCCCATTTTTTCGCCGTCGCAGTTCCCAAAGACGCCTTTGACCGGGCAGGCGAGCTTTTCAAGCTCTCTGGCTGCGAAAGGCGCGATGAAGTCTCCGGAATGAACGACCAGGTTGCATCCTGATTCCCTAAAGAGACGCACGGCCGATCGGATCGCATTCAAGTTATCGTGCGAGTCCGCCATCACGCCGATCATTGTTTCTCCTCGGGTACGGTCTCGGCGCCGCCCCTTATCCGCCGGTATGACCATAAAAATAATGCTTTTTTTGCCGTTTGTCCAGTCTCAATCTGAGGATGGGCAGCCTAGGTCCCTGTCCCCAAATTTTCTTGACTTTAAAGGGGAGATTTCATTAATATATATCCGCTCTAAACGTCGGAAATAGGCGCGTAGCTCAGTGGGAGAGCGCTTCCTTGACACGGAAGAGGCCGTGGGTTCAATCCCCTCCGCGCCTACCATTAGCGAAGGAGTGTCTCTTAAGACAGAGTCATAGAATGGTACGGTTGTTCATTTCCTTCCCGGCCACGTTTTCATGAACGTCCAGGCCGGAATCGGTAAAACGACGAAAAGGGGTCTGGTTTCCATAGGAGGGTGCGCCCTTTTATGATTTTTTCCCGGAACCGGATTGGATGAGGAAGATGGAAGATAATAAAGACATGTCCCCGGACAAGGGCTCAGCGGGAGCCCTCGAAGTCTTGCGGCACAGCGCTTCGCACCTGCTCGCCCATGCCGTGCTCGAGCTCTTTCCCGGAACCCAGGTCGGGATCGGACCGGCCGTCGAAAACGCTTTCTATTACGACTTTCTCCGGGCCGAACCCTTCAGCCTCCAGGACCTGGATGCCATCGAGAAAAAGATGCAGGAGCTCGCCCGGGCCGACCTCCCGATTGAAAAGGTCACCTTTTCCAAGACCGAAGCGATCCGGCTCTTCAAGGAATTAAGGCAGGAGCTCAAGGTCGAGCTCATCCAGGAGAAGGCCGGCGACCAGGTCACCTGTTACCGGCAGGGAAAATTCATCGATTTTTGCTTGGGGCCCCATATGCCCTCCACCGGGCAAATCAAGTATTTTAAGCTGCTTTCCGTTTCCGGCGCTTACTGGAAGGGCGACGAGAAAGGCAGACAGCTCCAGCGCATCTATGGGACCGCTTTTTTCACCAAGCAGGAGCTCGATGACTACCTCCACCTTCTCGAGGAAGCCAAAAAGCGCGACCACCGCCGTCTCGGTGCCGAATTGGACCTCTTCAGCTTCAACGAGGACTTGGGCGGCGGGCTCGTCCTCTGGCACCCGAAAGGCGCTGTAGTCCGCCAGGTGATCGAGTCCTTCTGGCGGGAGGAGCACGTCAGGGAGGGATACGATTACCTCTATACTCCGCACCTGGCCAAGCTCGATGTCTGGCGGCGCTCCGGGCACACGGAGTTCTACGATGCCATGTTCCCGCCGCTCGAAAGCGAAGACATCGAGTATGAGATCAAGCCCATGAACTGCCCTTTTCATATCATGGTCTATAACTCTAGGCAGCGCAGTTACCGCGACCTGCCCATCCGATACGCCGAACTGGGCACCGTTTACCGCTATGAGAGAAGCGGCGTTCTTCACGGCCTGCTCAGGGTTCGCGGTTTCACCCAGGATGATGCCCACATCTTCTGCCGCGGCGATCAGCTCGAGGAGGAGGTCATCAAGGCCGTCCGTTTCGCCAAGCATTTCTTCACCGCTTTCGGGTTTGAGGAATACGACATCTATTTATCCACCCGGCCCGAGAAATACGTCGGGCGGCTGGAGGACTGGGACAAGGCCGAGGCGGCCTTGGAGAACGCCCTCAAGGACGCCGGTCTCGCCTATCAAGTCGACGAGGGCGCGGGGGTGTTCTACGGTCCGAAGATCGATATCAAAGTCAAGGATGTCCTTAAGCGGTCCTGGCAGTGCACCACCGTTCAGCTCGATTTTAACTTGTCCGAACGCTTCGACCTGAACTACACCGGCGAAGATGGCAAGGACCACCGGCCGTTCATGATCCATCGCGCCCTTCTCGGATCGCTGGAGCGGTTCTTCGGGCTTCTCATCGAGCACTTCAACGGCAATTTCCCCCTCTGGCTGGCGCCCGTCCAAATGATGATCCTGCCCATCGCCGAGCGTCATCATGACTATGCGGGAAAGCTCGATACACTCTTTAAAGACAACAAGCTGCGCTCGCAGGCCGACCTGCGTCGCGAAAAGATCAATTACAAGATCCGGGAGGCCGAGAGCCAAAAGGTCCCCCTGATCCTGATCGTCGGGGACAAGGAAGTGGCGGCCGGGTCCGCCTCCCTGCGCATCCACGGCCAGGGCGACAAAGGCCAGGTCAACGTCTCGGACTTCCTTGATAGAGTCAAGAAACTCAATGAACATAAATCACAAGCCGTGAATCTTTAAAGGAGGACAATCATTTTTAGAAGACAACCCTTTTACCCCAGAGAAAAGCCAAAACCGCATAGGATTAATGAAATGATTCAGGCCAAAGAAATTCGAGTGATCGACGAAGAGAAAAAACAGCTGGGGGTCCTGCCGGCCTCCGAAGCCCTTTCTCTGGCCAGGCAGAGAGGCCTGGATCTGGTCGAAATCGCTCCTCAGGCAACTCCGCCGGTCTGCCGGATCATGGATTATGGCAAGTTTCTCTACGAATTGCATAAAAAAGACCATGAGGCCAAGAAACATCAAAAAACGGTCCGTCTCAAAGAGATCAAATTCCGGCCGAAGATCAGCATTCACGATTACACGTTCAAATTGAAGCATGTCCAGCGCTTTTTGGAAGAGGGCGATAAGGTCAAGATCACGATCATGCTCCGGGGGAGGGAAAAGTCTCGTCCCGAAATGGGCTATGCGGTCCTGGACAGGGTCGTTGCCGATGTCCAAGGATTCGGGCACCGGGACGGGGGAATCCGGAAACTGGATTGGGCTGTCTCTGCGCTGCTTGTCCCCGCGAAATCAGGAGGAAAAGATGCCAAAGTTAAAAACCCACAAGGGAGCCAAAAAGAGGTTCCAGATCACAGCGAACAAGAAGGCGACCCACAGCAAGGCGGGTAGGAGCCACATCCTCACCAAAAAATCAGCCAAGAGGAAAAGGAACCTCGGCCGGAAGGCCCTCATCAGCCATGCCGACCTAAAGGTCGTCAAGACCATGCTGCCTTACGAATTTTGAGTCGGGAGAGTCAAAGATGCCAAGAGCCAAACGAGGATTCAAGAGAAGGAAGAGGCGGGAAAAAGTCTTAAAGCTGGCCAAAGGGTATTGGGGAGCGAGAAGCCATAACTACCGGACAGCCAAGGAAGCGGTCGAGCACGCTCTAATCTATGCCTACCGCGACCGCCGGGCGAGAAAAAGAGATTTCCGGGGGCTTTGGATCATCCGGATCAAGGCCGCGGCCAAGCTCAACGGCCTGACCTACAGCCGTTTCATCCAGGGCTTGAAGAAGCTCCGTATCGAGCTGGACCGCAAGGTCCTGGCCGAAATGGCGGTGAACGCACCCCAAACCTTCAGCCGCATTGCCGCAAAAGCGAAAGATGCCCTCGCTTAATCTCAAGACCTTCAAGAACAAGGTCGATGCTTATCAAAAGAAGCTGGCGGACGAGTCTGCCCGGCCCCATGACTCAAAATCCCTCGAGGAACTGCGGAACCTTTTTCTGAGCAGGAAGCGCGGCTTGATCACGCTTCTCTTCGAAGAGCTCAAAGACCTCAGCCCGGAAGAAAAGCCGGCGGCCGGCCAATGGATCAACAGCCTCAAGCTGGAGGTTCAGGAAAAACTTGCCGCGCTCGAAGTCAAGCTCAAGGCGCCTCAAAGGACAAAAAAAGAGATCGACCTGACCCTTCCCGGTGAACGGCGTTACTGGGGCGCGCCTCATCCGGTCCGCCTCTTCCAGCAGGAAATCGAGAATATCTTCCTGTCCATAGGTTTTTCGATCGAAGACGGTCCGGAGATCGAGACCGATTATTACAATTTCGAGGCGCTCAATTTTCCGCCCCACCACCCGGCCCGCGACGATTGGGACACGCTCTACATTAACGACACGCTGCTGCTCCGGACGCATACCTCTCCGGTCCAGATCCGGGTCATGGAGAAGAAGAAGCCTCCGATCCGGATCATCATCCCCGGCAAGGTCTTCAGGCGCGAAACCCCCGACCCCACCCACCTTCCGATGTTCTTCCAGGTGGAGGGGCTGGTCGTCGATGAGGGCGTGACCTTCGCCCATCTCAAGGGGACGCTCGAATATTTTCTCAAGCGCCTCTTCGGCGATAAAATCAAGATCCGGTTCCGGCCGAGCTTCTTCCCGTTCACCGAGCCTTCCGCCGAAGTGGACATCGAATGCCTGGCCTGCGGCGGCAAGGGCGCGGCCTGCCGCCTCTGCGGGGGGACGGGCTGGAAGGAAATCCTGGGCTCGGGCATGGTCGACCCGCAGGTGTTCAAGAACGTCAACATCGATCCCGAAAAATACTCGGGATGGGCCTTCGGCATGGGCATTGACCGGACCGCCATGTTCGCTTTTGATATTCCCGATATGCGCTTCTTCTTCGAGAATGACCTCAGATTCATAAGGCAGTTTACCCTGAAATGAAGATCAGCTTGGATTGGCTCAAAGAATATGTGGACGTCGGTCTTCCTCTGCCCCAGCTTGTCGACCGGCTGACGATGATCGGACTTGTCGCAGAGCACTGGGAAGAGCTTGAGAACGATATCGTCCTGGATGTCGAGACCTACGCCAACCGTCCCGACACACTGGGCCACCTGGGGATCGCCCGCGAGATCGCGGCCATGCTCGAGCGGTCCATGAAAGAACAGCATTGGCCGCTGACCGAGCTCACGGTCAAGACTTCGGAGCTTGTCGACGTCCAAATCCTGGACGAAGAACTCTGCCCGCGGTATTGCGGGATCATTGTCAAAGGCGTCAGCGTTTCGCCTTCGCCGGACTGGCTGGGCAGGAAAATCGAGGCCATGGGCCTCAAGTCGATCAACAACGTCGTGGATATCACCAACTATGTCCTGTTTGCCACGGCCCAGCCCATCCATGCCTTTGACCTGGCCAAGATCGCCGGGCCGCGCATCGTCATCCGCCGGGCCAAAAAAGGCGAGTCCCTGAGAACCCTGGAAGGGAAGGACGCCGCCCTTTCCCCCGAGATGCTTGTCATTGCCGACGAAAAACGGCCGGTGGCCATCGCCGGCGTCATCGGCGGCGAGGAGTCGGCCGTCTCGGTCTCGACTCAGGACGTGTTCATCGAGAGCGCCTATTTTGATCCCATCTCCGTGCGCAAAACCGGCAAGGCCCTGGGCCTCCAGACCGATGCCTGTTACCGTTTTGAGCGCGGCGCGGACATCTCCTTCGCCCCCAAGGCCGCGCTGATGGCGGCTTCGCTGCTTACCCAGTTCGGCGGCAAAGTCACCAAGGACGTCGTGGACGCCTATCCCCGGCCGCGCAAGAACAAGGAGATCATCCTTCGGAGCCGCCGTGTCGCGGACCTTCTCGGCGTGGATGTCGGCGAAGAGTTTATCGAAAAAATCCTGGCCCTGCTCGGTTTCACGCTCAAGCCCAACCAGAAAGGCACCTGGCAGGTCCAGGTCCCGTTCTGGCGGGTGGACATCGAACGCGAGGCCGACTTGGTCGAAGAGATCGCCCGCTTTTACGGCTACGACAAGATTCCGATCGTGGTGCCGCCGCTCGAAGTTTTGGAGCCCGTCCCTTCCAACAAGGAGAAGATCCGGAAACTCTGCCAGCAGCTCTTCCACCGGGGATTCGACGAAGTCATCAACCAGAGCTTCGCCGATCCCGAACAAGAGCCTGTTTTCGGGAGCGGAAAAACGCCCGTCGAGATCCGGAACCCCATTTCGTCCAAGGCCTCACGGCTGCGGACGACCCTGCTGGGCGGCCTCCTTGAAAATACGGCCTGGAACAGGAACCGCGGCATCGAGGGCGTTCACATTTTCGAGGTCGGAAATATCTACTATTGGATGGACAGCGGCGTTTGCGAGGAGCAGTGTCTCGGCCTGTCTACGACAGGCCCTCTCGACGCCCCGCACTGGAAAAAGAAGGCCTTGGAGACAGACATCTTCCATCTGAAAGGCGCCTGCGAGGCGCTGATGGAGACTTTGCGGTATGAGCCGTTCTCGTTCGAAGAGAAGGAGCATCCTTTCTTTGAGGAAGGCTTTTCTCTGGCCCTTGTCTACAAGGGCGAGATCATCGGCCATCTGGGACGGGTCCGGAAAAAGATCCTGGACCATTATTCGGTCGAAGGGCCTTTGTATGCCGCCGAGATCGGCATCCAGGTTCTCTTCGGTAAACAGCCCAAGCCCTTTGAGTTTACCCCCCTGCCGAAATTCCCTTGTGTCAGCCGCGACCTGTCGTTCCTCGTCGACCGCATCGTCCCCTACCAGGAGATCAAGCGGGCGATCGAGAAAATACCCGTCCCCCATCTCGAGACGTTCGACCTCATCGACGACTATGCCGGGGAATCGATTCCCGGGGATAAGAAAAGCCTGTCCCTCCGCTTTATCTACCGCAATCCGAAGGCGACGCTCCAGGCCGAAGAGGTGGACAAGTCCGAGGCCAAGATCATCAAACACCTTCAGTCCGCTTTTCAGGTTCAACTCAGGGAACGAGGAGGTCAAAATTGACAAGCGAAATCGAAAGAATTAAGATTCTAGAAGGGAAAATCGGCCATGTCATCGAGTATATCGGCAAGCTCACCGCAGAGAACGACAAGCTGAAGCAGCAGCTCAAAGAGCTCCGCACCGAGAAAAAGGACATGGAGGAAATGACCCGGCGGGCCGGCAAGCTTGACGAGGACCTCAAAAGATACGAAAATGAAAGGGAAGCCATCAAAGGCAAAATCGAGGCGATTATCAATCAGATTGATAAGCTCGGCATATGATTGACAAAATCATCGAAATCGAAATTTATGGAAGGACCTATAAAATACGAGTCAAAGGCGAAGAGGATGAAAAGTATATCAGCCATTTGACTTCTTACGTTGATCAGAAAATGCAGGAAATCGCGGTGAAATCGAAATCTACGGATGCTCTGAAGATCGCCGTTTTAGCGGCTTTGAATATCGCGGACGAATATTTCTTGACTCAGAAGAAGCTCGATCAACTGGATGAAGCCATTGGCCAGATGGAAACGGAGATTGGAAGTCTGGAGGATCGTCTTCTCAAAAACGACCATGATTACCCTCCTATCGAAAAACCGACATCTTAGGACAGAGACGACCCGATGGCTGCGCCCAGAGGCCCGGCCGGGGGGGCGAGACTTTTAATCCCATCCATCATCCCTTTTCTCCGAAATCGCCTTTACTCCGGAAGGAGGTAAATGGCTATGAACATCGCTCTTTATGCAGGAGTTGCGGTTTTTATCGTTCTGGCCGGCGTGATCATTTTTATTCTGCTGAAAAAGAATTCGGGAACGCGGGGGCTCTTACGGGCTAAACAGGAAGCCCAGGAAATCCTGAACGGCGCTAAAGCCCAGGTCGAAAAAATCACCCGTGAAGCGACGCTCGAAGGCCGCGACAAGCTCAAGGCCCAGGAAGAGGAGTTCGAGCACCAGACGCGCGAAAAGCGCCGCAAAATCACGGAAATGGAAAGGCGCCTCGTCCACAAAGAAGAGAACCTGGAGCGGAAATTCCAAGGCCTGGACCGCCGGGAGCGGGAGATCGGCGGCAAGGAGCGCCGGATTTCCCAGCGCGAGAAAGACCTTGACGGTCAAGAGGAAAGGGCCAACGTCCTGATCAAGAAGCAGATGGAGGAGCTGGAGCGCATCGCCGGCCTGACCCAGGAAGATGCGAAAAACCAGCTGATCAAGAAAATCGAGGATGAGGCCCGGCTCGAAGCCGTCCAGGTCGTGCGCCTGGTGGAGGAAGAGACGCGCTCGAAAAGCCAGCAGACGGCGCGCGAGATCATCAGCCAGGCCATCCAGCGGTCGGCGGCCGAACACGTGGTCGAAACCACGGTGTCCGTGGTGGATTTGCCCTCCGAAGACATGAAAGGCCGGATCATCGGCCGGGAGGGTCGGAACATCCGGGCTCTGGAAATGGCCACCGGCGTCGATATCATCGTCGACGACACTCCCGAAGCCGTCATCCTGTCCAGCTTCGACCCCATCAGGCGCGAGATGGCCCGCCTGGCCATCCAGCGGCTGGTCGTGGACGGCAGGATCCATCCGGCCAGGATCGAAGACATCGTCGAGACCGTCAAGCAGGAGCTCGAGGAGAAGATCAAGCAGGAGGGAGAATCGGCCGCTTATGAGCTGCGCGTCCAGAACATCCATCCCGAACTCATCAAGCTCCTCGGAAAGCTGCACTACCGGACAAGCTACGGCCAGAACGTGCTTCAGCATTCCAAGGAGGTCGCCTTCCTGGCGGCCGCGATGGCCAAGGAGCTCGGCCTGGATATGCCGGTGGCGCTGAGGGCCGGGCTGCTGCACGATATCGGGAAGGCCGTGGACAAGGACGTCGAAGGCACCCACACCGAGCTGAGCGTGGAGCTCTGCCGCAAGCATGGAGAAAGCGAGCCCGTGATCCAAGCGATCGCCTCGCATCATCGCGATGTGGACTTCCCGTCGATCGAAGCGGTCCTGGTCCAGTCGGCGGACACTCTCTCGGCAGCACGTCCGGGAGCGCGGCGCGAGTTGCTCGAAACTTACATCAAGCGGCTCGAGAAGCTCGAAGGCCTGGCCAAGAATTTCGAAGGCGTTTCCAAGGCGTATGCGTTGCAGGCCGGCCGCGAGATCCGGATCATGGTCGAAGCCCAGAAGGTGTCCGATGATAAGGCCAGCCTGATCGCCAAGGACATCGCCACAAAGATCAAGAACGAGCTCGACTATCCGGGCCAGATCAAAGTCACCGTCATCCGCGAGATGAGGGCAGTGGAATATGCCCGGTAAGATCGGCGTCCTTTTTATCGGGGACATCATCGGCCGGCCGGGGCGGAACGCGGTCAAGAAATTCCTGCCGGCGCTCAAACAAAAATATCGTCCGGCATGGATTGTTGCCAACGGCGAGAACGCGGCCGGGGGCGTCGGCATCACCGAGGAAATCGGGAACGGGCTGTTCGAGCTGGTGGATGTCCTGACATCGGGAAACCATATCTGGGACAAGAAAGAAGCCATCCCCTATATGGAGAAGGAGCCGCGGCTGCTGCGCCCGGCCAATTACCCGCCGCGAAATCCCGGCCGGGGCGCCTACGTGGCGTGCGACGCGGAGGGCCGGAAGCTCGGCGTCTTGAACCTCCAAGGACGCGTGTTCATGGAGGCGATCGACTGTCCCTTCCGGACCGCCGATGAAGAGCTCGAAAGATTGAAGGAAGCCACGGCGGCCGTGCTTGTCGATTTTCACGCCGAGGCGACCTCGGAAAAACAGGCCATGGGCTGGTACCTCGACGGGCGCGTGTCTGCGGTCATCGGGACGCATACGCATGTGCCGACGGCCGATGAGAGAATTTTGCCCGGGGGAACGGCCTATATCACGGACGTCGGGATGGCCGGCGGGTTGAATTCGGTCATCGGCATCCGCAGGGACCAGGCGCTCGAAAAATTCCTGACGGCGCGGCCCCAGCGCTTCGAGCCGGAAAAAGACGGCCTTTTCCTTTCGGCGGTCTTTGTCGAGATCGAGGAGAAGACGGGAAAGGCGCTTTCGATAAAAAGGGAGATCGTCACCGAGGAAAACGTTGAAGAGTGAGAGTCTTGTCCTCCCGGACAAAGTTTACACGGTCAGCGAAATCACCCAGCTCGTCAAGCTCGAGCTCGAGAGGGGTTTTCCCCAGGTCTGGGTCACGGGGGAAATTTCCAATTTCCACCGTCATTCATCCGGGCACCTCTATTTCACGCTGAGGGATGAGGCTTGCCAGCTTCGGTCCGTGATGTTCCGCGGCGAGGCGAGGCTCCTGAAATTCGATTTAAAGGACGGGCTGCAGGTGGTTTGCCGGGGAAGGGTCAATGTCTATGAGCCACGGGGCGAGTACCAGCTCGTGGTCGACCTGGCCGAGCCCAAGGGCAAGGGCGCCCTTCAGCTCGCCTTTGAGCAGCTGAAAGAGAAGCTGCGGGCCGAGGGCCTGTTCGACGCGCAACATAAAAAAAAGCTCCCGCTGCTGCCCAAGAAAGTGGGCATCGTGACGTCGCCACGGGGGGCGGCCATCGTCGATATCCTGCGGACTCTGGAGCGCCGGTTCGCCCGGCTCCACGTTTTGATCTACCCGGCGCGGGTGCAGGGGGAAGGAGCGGCCGAGGAGATCGTCGAAGGCATCGAGACTCTGGGGAGCCTTCCCGACCTGGATGTGATCATCGTCGGTCGCGGCGGCGGGTCGATCGAAGACCTCTGGGCTTTCAATGAGGAAAAAGTGGCCCGGGCGATTTTCCGCTGCCCGGTGCCGGTCATTTCGGCGGTCGGGCACGAGGTAGATTTCACGATCGCCGATTTCGTGGCGGATGTCCGGGCTTCCACGCCGTCCGTCGCGGCCGAGATTGTCATCGAGAAGGAGCAGGCCTTCGCCGACGAGATCGATCATCTCGAGCGGAGGGCTGTTCAGGGTGTTCGGAATGGCCTCCAGGAGCGAAAGCACGAGGTGACATACCTCGCCCAACACCGTATCTTTCAGAACTTCAAGATCCGGCTTCTCAATTCAGAGCAGCAGGTCGACGGACTGGAGACGCGGGCCAGGGAGGTCGTCAGGGGCGAGCAGCGAAAGATCGCCGAGGCGAAGGCGCGGGCGGCGTTGATGCAGGAAAGAATCTTCGGCAGTTTCCGCCGGCGGCTCCAGGAGCAGGCGGCCAAATGGGAGAGGCTGTCGGCCGAGCTGCACAGCCATAGCCCGCTGAACATCTTGAAAAAGGGATACACGCTCTGCTGGAAGGACGACGGGACACGGATCGTCTCGAAGATCGAGGACATCGAGAAGGACGAGGACGTCGTCGTGTCCTTTTATCAAGGCGAGTTTTTCTGCCGGGTCAAAGATGTGGACAGGGAGTCGCGCATCGAATCCCGGGCCATCAAAGAAAAATGAATGGATTTAGAATGCATCTCGTTTTTTGTGATAAGAATGATGGGGCCTGTCGGACACTCTTGGAGAGAAACCCTTCGAGCGGGTTTCCCTCCAACGATCGCTTCGCTCTCTGCCTCCTTTCCATGGAGCATTCGGCGATGAATTCAAAGGGGACGCTCCATGGAGGGGTGGCAGGGCAGGCGGGCATTCCCGTTGCCCGTCGGAGGAGGATTCTATCAAAGGGTCCTTCTCCAACGGTGTCTGCGGGGCAACATCCGCGCCACCCATCCTTATCACAAAAAAGGAGATGCTTATGTGAATTTGGGGTTTTGAACGTTTTTGGGAGATGATGACATGAAGGACCTAACTTTCGAAAAAGCGCTCACCGATCTTGAGCACATCGTCGAAAAATTGGAAAAAGGCGGCCTCAGCCTGAATGAGTCGCTGGCGCTGTTTGAGAGGGGCGTAAAGCTGGCCCGCTTTTTGCGCGACGAGCTGGAAAGGGCAGAAAAGAAAATCGAGATTCTCCTCAAAAATGAAAAGGGGGAAATCCGGCCCGAGCCGTTCGACCTCGAAGAGGCTGAAGGCCTCGGCGCCCAGGCGGAAGAGGAAAACGCCGAAGAAGAAAAGGAGAAAAGCGGCGGCAAGAAAACGCGGACAAAAGGTCCAAAAAAAGAGGGCGGGGACGACGATACACTCCCCTTTTAGAAAAATGAACAGGCCTAACCGCCAGGGACGAAGATGAACGCTGGGACGAAAATAGCGGCCTGGAAAAAGGCCGTCGAAGGCGAGCTCCAGCGCATCCTCTCCCGTCACGACACCCTTCTCTTCCAGGCCATGCGCTATTCGGTCCTCTGCGGCGGAAAGCGATTCCGTCCCTTGCTGCTCCTTTCGGCCGCGGACGCTTTCGGGGCCGGCCTGAGACGGACGCTTCCTTTCGCCTGCGCCGTCGAGCTCATCCACAATTATTCACTGATCCATGATGACCTGCCCGCGCTGGACGACGACGACTATCGCCGCGGCCGTCCCTCCTGCCATAAGGCCTTCGGCGAGGACATCGCTCTTTTAGCCGGGGACAGCCTCCTCACCCTGGCTTTTGAAGTTATGGCCGCTGCGGAAATGCCGAAGAGCCGACTGGCTCGCAAAGACCAGGTCATCAAAGAAGTCGCCCAGCTGGCCGGCGTGGAGGGAATGATCGGGGGGCAGCTCTTGGACATCACGTTTTCCGTGGATAACGCGGCCAAGGAAAGCCTTCACGAGCTCATGATCAAGAAAACCGGCGCGCTGATCGTGGCCTCCGTGAGGGCGGGCGCCGTTCTCGGCGGGGCGCCGTGCCAAAAGCTCGAAGCCTTGACCGAATACGGCAAAAACATCGGGCTGGCCTTCCAGGTCAGGGATGACATCCACGACGCGGCCACAACACGCAAGAAAGCGAGCTTGGCCAAACCCAATTATGTGACGGTGTTCGGCCGAGAAAAGGCCGGCCTCCTGTTGAAACAATCCGTCAGAGCGGCGCTGGGCGCCTTGAAAAGGGCCTCGATCGGATCAGCCCCGCTCCAACGTCTGGCCCGGCAACTCTTGGAACTTTGAACATGAGCAGACTCCTTGACCAGATCTCGAGCCCGCAGGATTTGAGGAAGCTCTCAGCCGAGGACCTGGCCCGGCTGGCCAATGAGTTGCGAGCTTACATCCTGGAAGTCGTTTCCAAAAACGGCGGCCATCTTTCGGCCAACCTGGGCGTCGTCGAATTGACCCTGGCCCTCCATTACGTCTTTGACACTCCGCGCGATAAAATCATCTGGGACGTCGGCCACCAGTGCTACACGCACAAAATCATCACGGGGCGCAGGGAACAATTCCGTAAGCTCCGCCAGTTTGACGGCCTGCTCGGATTCCCCAACCGGGAGGAGAGCGAATACGACGTCTATAATACGGGACATGCCTCCACGGCGCTATCGGCCGCGCTCGGCCTGGCCGTGTCTAGGGATAAAAAGAACGAACAACACAAGGTCATCGCCGTCGTCGGCGACGGCAGCCTGACGGGCGGAGTGTCATGGGAAGCGCTGAACCAAATCGGTCATCTCCGGACGCCCCTGATCATCGTCCTCAACTTCAACGAGATGTCCATCTCGCCGAGCGTCGGCGCCATGTCCAAGTATCTGACCTATCTGGCCAGCGGGCAGCATTACCTGAGGGTGAAAGACCATGCCAAATCCATCTTGAAATCCATCCCCGTTCTGGGCTGGCCGATGATCAAGGCCGGTCATGCCGTGGAAGAACTGGTCAAGAAGACATTCTTCCCGGGCCTCGTCTTTGAAGAGCTGGGGCTGAGGTATATCGGGCCGGTCCAGGGGCACAGCCTCCAATCGCTCATCGAGGTGTTCCGGAAGGCCAAGGCCTACCAAGAAGGGCCTGTGCTCATCCACACCGTGACCCGAAAAGGTCTCGGCTTTGCCCCGGCCCAGGAGAATCCGGAGCGGTTCCACGGCGCCAGCCCGTTCAATATCCATACAGGAGAATCCCTGGTCAAGAACCACAAGCCCACCTATTCTTCCGTTTTCGGCCAGACCCTGCTCAAGATCGCCCAGCGCGACGACAAGGTGATCGCGATCACGGCCGCCATGCCGCAGGGAACGGGCCTCACCGGTTTTGCCGAGAAGCTTCCGGAACGATTTTTTGACGTGGGCATCGCCGAGCAGCACGCCGTGAATTTCGCCGCCGGGCTGGCGCTCTGCGGCCTGAAGCCCGTTTGCGCCATCTATTCGACGTTTCTGCAGCGGGCGTACGACCAGATCTATCAGGATGTCTGCCTGCAGGATTTGCCCGTCGTCTTCGCTCTCGACAGGGCGGGGATCGTGTCGGATGACGGGCCGACCCACCAAGGCATTAACGACATCGGCTACTTAAGGCACATGCCAAACATGATCCTCATGGCGCCGCGGGACGAAAACGAGCTCCAGCATATGCTCAAATCGGCCTTCGGATATGGGCATCCGGCGGCGATTCGCTTCCCCAAGGGCGAAGCGGTCGGTGTCCCGATGGATAAGGAATTCAGGGCGGTTCCGCTCGGGAAAAGCGAACGGCTGAAAGAAGGGCAGGACCTGCTGCTGGCGTTTGGCAGCATGGTTTACCCGGCTTTGGCTGCGGCCGAGGAGCTTGAGAAGGACGGTATCAACCTGGCGGTGGTCGATGCCAAGTTTGCCAAGCCGCTCGACGAAGACATGCTTCTCCGCTATGCAGAACCGGGCAGGACGATCATCACGGCCGAAGAGGGCGTGACCGTCGGAGGTTTCGGGAGCGCCGTGCGCGATTTCCTCGACCGGCGGGAAAAATTCGATGTCCGGTTCAAGCAGATGGGAATCCCTCTCGAGATCTATCCTATGGGGAAGGCCCAGCAGATCAAGAAAATATTCCGCCTGGATGCGGAGGGCCTGGCCAATCAAATCAAGGAATTCTATCATCCTTGACGAGCGGGGGACGGCCCCGTCCCCCCGATTGAACATGAACAAGGAAAGGGCGGATAAGATCCTCGTGGAAAGAAGGCTGGCCGGCAGCTGCCAGAAAGCCCAAGCGTTGATCATGGCCGGGCTGGTCTTCAGCGGGCAGCAGCGAATCGAAAAACCCGGCCAGCTCGTCGCCCTCGACCAGGAGATTTTCATCCATAAGCCTTTCCCATACGTCAGCCGCGGCGGGCTCAAGCTCGAAGAGGCGCTGGATACTCTTCAAATATCCGTCACCGGCAAAATCGCTGCCGACATCGGCTCGTCCACGGGCGGCTTCACGGACTGCCTGCTCCAGCGGGGCGCGGCGAAAGTCTATGCCGTGGACGTCGAGACGAAGCAGCTCGACCGGCGCCTCCGCGAAGACCCCCGGGTGGTCGTCATCGAAAAAAACGCCCGGGACCTTTCGCCCGGTGACTTTGCCGATCGCCTCGACATGATCACGATGGACGTTTCGTTCATTTCCGTCCTGAAGATTCTTCCGGCTCTCAAGAATCTTCTTGAACCCCATCCTGGGACAGATCCAACCGCCGGTCGCAGTCCGGCGCTCCTTCTCTCCCTTCTCAAGCCCCAGTTCGAAGTGGGCAAAGGTCAGGTTGGGAAAAAAGGCATTGTCCGCGACCCCGATCTCCACGAACAGGTGCTCCAAAAGATCACGGGGGAGGCGGCGGGGCTCGGCTTCAACCTCCGGGGCCTCGTGAGATGCTCGGTGCGCGGCCAGAGGGGAAACCGTGAATTTTTTGGCCTGTGGGACCTGGCGGGACTGCCACCGGCCGGCCAGGACGTGCTAAAATGGATCAAGGAGGTAGCCAGGGATGAAAAAAATTAACAGGGTAGGAGTCGTGATCAAGCCCCATGCTCCGGGGATCGAGGATATCCTGACCAAGCTCGATGCCTATCTTCTGAAGCGGGGAATCGAGTGTGTCCTGGAAAAAGTCGCGGCCCAAAAGCTCGGCCGGGCCGACGGACCTAACCGGGAAGAGATCCCGGGCCAGGTTGATTTGGTCGTAGTCCTCGGGGGCGACGGTACCCTCCTTAGCATTGCCCATATCGCCGCCTGCAAACGGGTCCCCGTCATGGGTGTCAACCTCGGCAGCCTTGGCTTTTTGACCGAAGTCCCCTTGGACGAGATGACACTTGCCCTCGATGCTTTTATCGGCGGCAACGAAGACATCGTCAGCCCGCGTTGGATGCTCGAATCGAAGTTCAAAGACGGCTCCGGCCTGGCCCTGAATGACGTCGTCATCAACAAGGGCGCCCTGGCCCGGATGATCCAGGTTACGATCTGGATCGACGAGCGGGAGATCCAGACCGTCAAGGCCGACGGCCTGATCGTTGCCACTCCCACGGGATCAACGGCCTATTCGCTTTCGGCGGGAGGCCCTATTATCCAACCTTATATTCCCGGCATCCTCCTGACGCCGATCTGCCCGCACACCCTTACCTTCCGTCCGACGGTCATCACTTCGGATTCGCGGATCAAGATTCAGCTCTTGACGTCCGGGGAAGAGGTCTATCTAACTCTGGATGGCCAACGTGGCAGCACGATGGTCAAGAATGACACCGTCGAGGTGTGGCGGGCCGATTGCGAGCTGCGCCTTGTATCGTCCCCCAAACGGAATTATTTCGACCTGCTGCAGGAGAAGCTGTCCTGGGGGGAGTAGGGCCAGGCGTATGCCGCTCAAGAAAGAGCTTTGAAAAGGGATTCGCTCCCTAACGGGATTTTTCACGCCATAAAAATTTCGCCTTTTTCGGCGGCTGCGATTCTCGCATGCTTGCTGGTCGCGCTAAAAGGATGTCCCTGTCCACATTTCGGTATATCCCGTTTTATTGCCATGGCTCAAACATTCTCGCCGGCCTCTAAGAGAGGCTTCCCTCAAAAGCCGAAATTTTTAGGCTAAATCCCTCATGGTCGCTTCATCCCTTTCCAAAGCTCTTCCCAGAAGTCCTTTATACATCTCCCTAGTCTGGTTGACATTTTCGGGGGGGAAAACTATCATTGACATCTCATTTTAGCCTGATGAACACTATGCATGCAGAGAGCGTCATGAGCGGGAAGCTTCGGGTCCTGTACGTATCCCCGGAGATATCTCCGTTTGCCAAATCGGGAAAGCTGGCCGATGTCGGCCAAGCCCTACCCAAATCCCTCTCCGGGCTGGGCGTTGAGATCTCGCTCATTATGCCCAAGTATCGCCGGCCGGAAATCGAGTCCCTAAACCTGGAGCTCGTCCTCCCCGATCTCTTCGTTCCCCTCGGCGATGAAAAAGCCAAGGGAAATGTGTATAAGACCGTGGTCGGCCGGATCCCGATTTATTTCGTCGACAATCCCAAGTATTTTTGCCGGGACATGATCTATGGTTCCTCCAAGGGCGAGTACCTCGACAACGACGAGCGGTTCACGTTTTTCAGCCGGGCCGTCCTCGAATTCCTGCTCAAATCGAGGCTGCCTTTGGATATCATCCACTGCAACGATTGGCCGACCGCGCTCATCCCCCTCTTTCTCCGGACCCATTATGCCCAGAAAAATCACTTCAAGGAGGTGGCGACGGTCTTCTCCTTGCATAACATCGCCTTCCAGGGGAAGTTTCCCCCTGAATCCTTGGCCTTGACAGGCCTGAACTGGGATTATTTCACGCCGGAGCAGCTGGCCCTCAACGGCCGTTTCAATTTCCTCAAGGCCGGGCTGATCTTCTCCGACGTCATCAACACGGTCAGCCGGACCTACAGGGAAGAACTCCTGGCCGCCGATTCGGGGAAAGGCCTTGAGGCGATTCTTTCCCGGCGGAAAGAGGTTGTCGCCGTTATTGGCAATGGCCAGGACGAAGGAAGTTGGGAGCTCGCCGCCAAGGAATATATCCATATTTACAATAAAGCCTTAGAACTCAGGAGAGGAGGACAGAGTGGCTGAAAACATTATCAACGTCACGGACGCGGATTTTGACGAGGTCGTGCTGAAGTCGGAACTCCCCGTGCTCGTAGATTTTTGGGCCGTTTGGTGCGTGCCCTGCAAGATGATCGCGCCCCTGGTGGATGAGATGGCTGGGGAATACAAGGACAAGCTCAAGGTCTGCAAAGTGAATGTCGATGAGAGCCTGAAAGTGCCTTCCCGCTATGGAATCCGGGGCATCCCGACGCTGTTGCTGTTCAAGGGAGGCGAGCTGAAAGAAACCATCGTCGGCGTGCTGCCGAAGGACAAGATTATCTCGACTTTGACAAAACACCTCTAGGAGACATTTCGGGCCCGGTTCCGGCACGGTCCGAGTCACGTCCCTGAGGAAGGATCACATGGCCGAAACATACGACGTCGTCATCATAGGCGCGGGGCCCGCCGGGCTGGCCGCTGCGCTCTACACAGGCCGGGCCAGGCTGAAGACCATCGTCCTGGAGAAGGCCATTCCCGGAGGTCAGATTTTGCTGACCGATTGGATCGAGAATTACCCGGGTTTTCCGGACGGCATCGCGCCGTTCGATCTCATCGAAAATTTCCGCACCCAGACCCTCAAGTTCGGGGCCAAATTTATCACCGACGAGGCCAAGGACATTCGTAGAGAAGGCGAACTTTGGCTGGTCCAAGGCCATAAAGCGCCGTACCCGACGCGCGCCGCCATCGTCGCCACGGGGGCGGCCTACCGGCGCTTGGGCCTGCCGAACGAGGGGCGGCTGATCGGCCGCGGCGTGTCCTATTGCGCCACGTGCGACGGCGCCTTTTTCAGGGAAAGGGACATCGCGGTTGTCGGCGGGGGAGACACGGCCCTCGTGGAGGCCATTTTCCTGACCAAATTCGCCAAGAAAGTCGCGCTCATCCACCGCCGCGACCGTTTCCGCGGGACGAAGATCATTCAGGAACGGTTGCTGGCCAACCCGAAGATTGAGGTCTACTGGAACTCGGTCATCGAGACCATCGACGGCGGGGACAATGTCGAAGCCATCGTCCTGCGCAATGTCAAGGACGATACGCGGACGACCCTGCCGGTCGAGGGCCTTTTCGTTTCGATCGGCATGGATCCCAACACGGAGTTCGTCAAGGGTCTGTTGAAGCTCAACGAGTGGGGGGAGATCGTCGTCCAGGCGAATATGGCGACCTCTCAGCCGGGGATTTACGCGGCCGGGGACGTGATCGATGCCTGCCCGCACCAGGTTGCATCGGCCGTCGGGTCGGGCGTTCACGCCGCTATCTCGGTCGACGAATACCTTTCCAAATAGCCTCTATCGGAACAAAACCGGCCCCTATTTCTTTTTTTCCAACTCCTCGACCCGGGTCTTGAGCTTCTTAAAGTCCTTGACGATATCGTACATCTGGGGCATGAGCGCCCAGACCTTCCGCCAGTCCCGGATATCCAGGTGGGGACTCCCGGAGACAAAGGCGTTTGCCGGAATGTCCTTGGTCACTCCCGACTTTGCGGCGATGATCGCGTTTTCCCCCACCGCAACATGATCGGCGATCCCGACCTGCCCGCTCAGGATGGCGTTCTTGCCGACCTTTGAGCTGCCGGCGATTCCCACCTGGGCCGCCAGGATGCTGTTTTCCCCGATTTCGACGTTGTGGGCGATCATCACCAGGTTGTCGATTTTTGCCCCTTTGCGGACAATCGTCTCTCCGAGGGCGGCTCGGTCGATGGTCGTGTTGGCGCCGATCTCCACGTCGTCCTCGATGATGACAATCCCCTTTTGAGGAATCTTGAGATAGCTTCCGTCGTCCGTCTTCAGATAGCCGAACCCGTCCGACCCGATGACGACGCCGTTATGAATCACGACCCGGTCGCCGACCTTGACATCCTCTCGGATCGAGACGCCGGAATGGATGACCGTCTTCTCGCCGATTTTGACCCGAGGATAGATCGTGACGAGCGGGAAAATCACCGCTTCCGCCCCAATATGCGCATCGTCTCCCACCGAGCAGAACGCCCCGATGGCCGCGTCCCGGGCGATCTTTGCCGAGCGAGAAACGATCGCCGTCGGATGAATCCCGGGTTCCGGCCGGTAGGGCTGGTAAAAGATCTCCAGAGCCCGGACGAACGCCAACTGGGCGTTCATGGCCCTGATGACGGGAATTCTATCGAATTTTTCGTCCAAGGGGAGGATCGCCGCAGAGGCTTGAGTTTTTTCGAGCTGCCCTCTGAGCTTGGGCTTTGCCAGGAAGACAAGATCGCCCTTGCCGGCCGCTTCCAGGCTGGCCACTCCCGTGATTTCGATATCGCCGTCCCCTTCAAACGAGCAGTTCAGCCGCTGGGTCAGTTCCCTCACCGTTATTCTCATGGCAACCTCCCGATATTCAACCATTTCAGCAGAAAGGCCTCTTTTAATAAACCCAAAGAAGGCCATGTTATTCTAAGGCGAATCTAGGCTCGGGCCCTGCGCTCGTCGATCCTTTCGTTGAGCACGGCCGCCAGCTCCGCCCCCCAGAGGAGAATGGCCAGCGAGAACGAGATCCACAACAGGAAGAAAATGATGGATGTCAGTGTGCCCTTCAGGAGCTTGTCCAGGACAACTCCGATCGCCGAAAAATGGGCGATGTAGACGACGAAAATCCGCTTGAAGATTTCCCAGAGGATCGAACCGATCGCCGCCGCGACCAGCGCCGCCCGGGTATGGACTTTGACCTCGGGAATGAATTTGTAGAGGACAAAAAGCACCAAAAATCCCAGCATGAAAGGCATGAGATACTGGATCAGGAAATTGTCAATGAGAGGGAGGACCTTCGGGTTCAGGGTGTCGGCCACGAAGGCGCTCTCCTTGATGATCCGGTGGAGGGCGGTCCAGACCGCCGTGATCGACAGCGAAAAAATGAGGATCACGGCGATGATGAGCATGATGATGTATTCCATCAGCCGGTTGTAGAAAAACGACTTCTGCGAGCTGGCCTTGAAGATGAAATTGATCGAATAGATCAGGTTGGAGAAGAGGAAGCTTCCGGCGATGAGCGATCCGAGGAGGCCGAACCAGCCCAGGCTGCTGATATTTTTGGACACCCCGCTGAGCTTTGAAAAGAACGAGGGGTCGTACTTGTCGAAAAATTCTTTGGTAAAGACATTGAGGCTCCGGACGGCGATCTCCGAGCTTCCAAGAAGTTTCGTCGTGGCGAAGGCGAAGAGAGCGATCAGGGGGACGGCGCAAAGAAAGCAAAAGTAGGAAATGATGATCGAATGGCTGAAACACTTGTCGGTATTGAACCTCTTGAAGGTCAAGCCGAGGATCCTAAAAATGTTCGCGGCCATCAGCCTTTTTCTTGGGTTTGTTTTAGGGGCGTTTCAAACAAACGCCCCCAGGTCATCCCCGAGGCGTGTCTAGAATCCGCCTTTCCACTTCCCCATCAGGATGATGAAGGTGACGAGCAGGGCGTAAATGACCAGAGTTTCGATCAGGATCAGCCCCAAAAGCAGGAGGAAGCGGATATGCGGGCCGGCTTGAGGATTCCTGGAGATCCCTTCGCAGGCGGCGCTGAGAGCCTTGGCCTGGCAGAAGGCGCCGGCGGAGACGGCCAGGGTGATAATGGCGCCGCTGACGATGATGGAGAGCTTGTAAAGGGAGACCTTGGACTCGGTCAGCGTCGCTTCCTGGGCCAGGAGTGGCGCGCCGGCGATCAACAGGAAGAAGAGCAGAAGGCCGAATGCTTTAGATTTCTTGGTCATGGTAAAACTCCTTTCGAGGTTTCGGTATTATCGAGATTCATGTTCCTCTTCATGGGCGACGGCCCCGGAAATATAGATGCAGGCGAGGAGCACGAAAACAAAGGCCTGGAGAACACTCGTGAACAGCGACAGCACCATAAACGGAAGCGGCAGAAAATAAGGGATGATCGAGGCGATGACCACGATCAGCACTTCTTCGGCAAAGATATTGCTGAAGAGCCGGATCGAGAGCGATAAGGGCCGGGAAAAGTGGCTGATCAGCTCGATGGGGACCATCAGGGGAGCCAGAAAAGGCGAGGGTCCCGAAAAATACTTGAGATATTTGAGCAGTCCGTTCGATTTGATCCCCTGGTAGTGGTAATAGACGAACACCGTCAGCGCGCAGCCGAGCGTGACATTGAGCTTGCTGGTCGGCGACATAAGGCCGGGGAAGAGGCCGAGCAGGTTCGAACAGAGGATGAACAGCCCGACCGTTCCGATCATCGGAAGATACTTCTTCCCTTCCGGGCCGATGATGTCGACAAGCAGGCCTTCCAGAGCGCCAATGAGGAGCTCGAACACGTTCTGCATCCCCCTGGGCACGAGCGAGCGCCGCCGCGAGGCTATTCCCAAAAAAACGACCAGAAAAGCGGCCACGAGGATGACCATGATGATATAGTCGGGGATGAAATCGTGGGGGTTCTTGACATGGATGCCGGCCAGGCCGAGCAGGGCGGCGACCGGCGGGCCAAGGAGCTTGTTGAACAGAATGACGATGGCTAGCGGGTGCTCTAATTCTTCCATTGTTTCATCCGGGCGAGGGCTACGGCCGTTTCGCCCAGGAAAACGGGAATCACCGTCGAAAAGCCTGCAGCAAACGCCAGAAGCTTATTCGGATAGGCCAAAATTATAATGAAAAATAGGCCAAGAATCAATATCAGGCGGAAGACGTAGAGGAGGATGCCCGAACGGACGGCCTTGGCCTTCTCCCGGAGGAGGACCCGGGTCAGAGACTGCTTGAGCCAGAGGAAGGAGAGGGCCGCCAGCGCCCCTCCGGCAAAGAAAAAGAGACCTGCGAGCAAGTCGAAGATCAGACCGGCCGCGATACCCAGAATGGCTGCTAAAATAATGATTTCAAATGGGATCCGGCGGATGATATTTTCTTCTATAGGATCGGTCTGCATGCTCATCTCCTAGGTCGCTCAATCCTTGTCGATATCCGGATCTTTGTTGTATTTATTGATGCCCCGGATCAAGCCGATCAGGCCGGAAGCGGCGCCCAACAGGGAAAAAACGAGAAGAAGCCAGGGGCCGGTGCCGAGCCACTTATCCAGGAAATACCCCATCAACAGCCCTATCGCGATCGATGACGGCAGCATGAGCGCCAAGGACCACAAATCTGCGAAAATGCGAAACTTCACGCCGCATATTGTAACAAATTAGCGATGGAATACCTATGTCCTCGTTGTAACTGTCTCGAAATATGTGATTTCAAAGAGGTGTTGGAATCGCTCCCGGCCCCCTGGGGAACCAGTCCCGTCGGTTCCCCCCGTCGAAAAGCCGACGGGGCCCCCCTCCGCTATGGGGCCTTAGGATCGATTCCAACACCTCTTTGAAATCACAAGCTTGGAGATGCTTTTATCCTCGATCAATATTTCCAAACGGCGTGAGAATTTAGCCCGCCGAAATCGTCCTTAATAAGGGACAGCATACCCAATGCGGCAGGTCGGATATCTTAAAAGAGAGTTGCGGGTATAGCCTTTTCCCAATTTTGTTTTTGCCCTTTAAAGGAGTACGGCCATGACCAATGACCTTAAAAAGCATGTGTTTGGGTGGATTCCTGACTATCCGGATTTCAGGGATTACACCGAGGACACCGGAACGATCCGCGAAATCCTCCTGCCGACCGGCTTCCCTCTCGGCCGCGATCTTGCGGGCAGGGGCGGGGTCCGGGCCGTTTCGACAAAAAAAACACCCGCCAAACCCTTCGCTCGCCCCGTCTCTCTTGACCTCCGCGAGTGGTGCTCGGCCGTCGAGGACCAGCGGAACCTCGGCGCTTGCACGGCCCATGCCGGCGCCGGCGTCATCGAATACTACGAGCGCAAGTCCTTTGGCCGGCACATCGATGCTTCGCGCCTCTTCCTTTACAAGGTCACGCGCAACCTGATGAAAATGAAGGGCGATACGGGCGCCTACCTCCGGACCACGATCGGCGGCATGGTCCTCTTCGGCGTCCCTCCCGAGGAGTACTGGCCTTATACCGACGACGGAGAGAAATTCGACAAAGAGCCGCCGGCCTTTTGCTATGCGTTCGCCCAGAACTATAAGACCATTCAGTATTACAGGCACGACCCGCCGGGGCTCCTTCCGACGACCATCCTCAGCCGCGTCAAGACTCACCTCGCGGCCGGTCATCCTTCGATGTTCGGCTTCACGGTCTACAGCTCCATCGAGATGGCCGACGACCGAGGCGCTATCCCGTTTCCCGCGCGCTCCGAGCGGATCCTGGGAGGGCACGCTGTTGTCGCCGTCGGCTATGATGACCGCGTCAAGATCGCCAACAGGACCAGCGGCGATGAAACGACCGGCGCCCTCCTCATCCGCAATTCCTGGGGGACGGGATGGGGAGAGGGCGGCTATGGCTGGCTGCCCTATGAGTATGTCTTGAGGGGTCTGGCCGAGGACTTCTGGTCCATTTTAAAGAAAGAGTGGATTGATACGGGCGAATTCAACGTTTGAAATCCCGCTTTCTCCCACTTTTTCAAAGGGGGAGAAAGAAGACGGAACTGTCACGGATTTCCCCCCTTTTTCAAAGAGGGATTGATGCGGATTTTGCTTGATAATCTAGGGGGGAATCGGTATGATTATGCGTACCTGGAATCTTAAGATTTGGGGACATGTGCGAGCTCAGCTGATTGCTTAAGCGCCCCCCGATATTTTAAGAAAAAATGGGGACGCTGCCCGGAGGGGCGCGTCCCCCAGGGACATTAAAATTTAAAGAGATGACGGTAGAGAAAAAAATAGTGGGACATGCGCCCGGGGACGTGTCCCAATTTTCTCGCTGGGACATCAGCCGAATTGGAAAATTCGGTGTGTGTCACGGAATATCCCGCGGAATATCCCGGAAATGGGCATTATGTCCACTCATTTTCCTAATTCTCGTCTCTGCCGCGTTCGTTCCTTTCCTTCAGGCCCAAATCACCGAGCAGGTAGACCCGTTCTACCTGAAGCTTTATGAGGACGGCAAGTATTTCTTCCAGAACGGGGATTTTGTCGGCGCCGTCTCGAATTTCGAGATCGCCTTTTTCGGATTCGTCGACAATCCACCGAAGCTCCTTGAATGTTATATCTACCTCGAGGTCAGCTACTCCCACCTCAAGAATGCCGATAAAACCAAATATTATTATGACGAGATCAAGCGGCTCAGGCTCCAGACCCACTTGAAGAACCTCAAGCTCCCCGAAGACCTCGAGGTCAAATATCTCGAGCTCAATGCCGCCTTTGCGCGTCTTGAGACCAAGGCCGCCGGAAGCGGCGTGGTCGCGTCCAAAACCGAACCCAAATCGAAAACTAAACCCGAATCCCAGCCTCCGGCATCCTCCTCCAAGAAAGAAGCAGACTCTAAGCCTCAGCAGGCCGCGCCTCCTCCCTCAACTTCCAAGAAAGAAGCGGATTCGAAAAAAGCCGAGGACTTGTCCGGAAAGCCGGCCAAACAGTCCACTCAAACCACGGAACCCGCCTCTAAGACGAAAACATCTCCGGCCCCTCCCGTTTCTCCGTCTGAGGCCGTCGCAGCCGAGATCAAGCAGCTTAAGGATTCCATTAAAAAAGATAAAAGAAACCCCGACCCCTTCTTCCGCCTTTCCGCGCGTTACTTCGATCAGAAAAAATTCAAGGATGCCCGCGCCGTTATAGAAGACCTGCTCGACGTAAACCCAAAAAACGGCCCGGCCCACTTTGAGCTGGGCAAGATTTATCTCGCCGAGCAAAAGAACAAAGAAGCCCTTTCCTCGTTCGAAAAGGCTGCCTCTCTCCTCCCCGGCGATCCGGCTGTCCATTATGGGCTGGGCAAGCTATATTTCGACCAGCAGGATTACGACAAGGCCAAACAGGCCTTCGCCCGGGTCCAGGAGATCGATAAGAAATATATGGACGTCGAGCACTATATAGTCAGCCTGGCCGACATCGAAGCCCTCCGCATCAAGGACTCTCAGGTCTTGCTCCAGAAAGCCCGCGCCGAGCTGGATCCCGGCAAGAAACTCAACTTCTTAATCGAAGCCCTGCAGTCCGACCCGTACAACACGGACATCTATTTTGAAATCGAAGCCGTCTATATCCGGCAAAAACAATATAAGGAAGCGGCTGAGCTGCTCGAGCTCCTCCTCAAGTATTATCCGGGCAACGTCCGCATCTATGTGGATCTCGGCGATGTCTATATCAGGGAGAAATCCTTCGACAAGGCGGCGACTGTCCTGGGACAGGGGATAAAGATCGCCGGAAAAAACATTGAGCTGCATTATTTTCTCGGCAGGGCTTTCATGGAACAGAAAAAATATGATCTGGCGGCCGCCGCATTCGATATCGTTCTGGCCGCCTCGCCCTTTTACAAGGATACGCGGGATCTCCGAAAGTCATGCCTCGACAAGATCAAAAAATAGGCGAACGCAATCTCGCCCGCCCCTTTCGCTTTTCATTCCGCCTCTTCAGCCATGGGTTCGACTGCGGGATTGCCTGTTTTGCGATTCTTTTTTCAATAGCGGCTCTTTTGACTGTGCCCCGCCCCGCCCAGGGTCTCGAGGCAACTCGCCCCTCGGCAGGGACGGATTCGAGGGCAAGAGGAAGCAGGGGCGCGACTTCGGCCCAAACACTCAACTCCGCCGCCGGCCCCGCCGAGCGCTTCCCGAATTTGATCGAAAACGGCGATTTCGAAGCCTATTATCCGCCGTCCAAAAAAGACATCTGGAGTTTTGAGCCGGAGGCGTTTTTTCTCTGGGACTTGTTCTCACGCCCGGGCGGAAAACGCTCCCTCTTCATCGGGGCTTCGATGATCGCTCCGCTCGATTACGCGCGCCTGACCTGCCGGCTTAGGCTGCCCGCCAAGCCGGGGGCGGCTTATCTCTTCGAAGGCTCCTTTATCCGCGACCGAAACATCGACGGCGTCTATCCTACGGTTTCGCTCTTCGGCCAGGAGCGGAGGCTGAGCGATTTCTGGGCCTCAGGAAAATGGCAGACGATCTCGCTTTTGTTTCAAGCGCCGGCAGCGTTGAAAAAGACAGAAACCGCTTCGAAATTCTTGGCCATAAAAGTGCCCCGGGACGATTACGTCCTCTGGCTGGACGACCTCAGCCTCCGGGAAATCATGGCTGCGCCCGTAAGCCCGCCCAACGGCGCTCGGATCAACCGGGAGTCGATTGAATTCACCTGGGAAATGACGCCAACGGGTCGCCTCCTGGATATTGTCCTGGTCCTCTCCCGTGATAAAGAATTCAGGGGACGGGATGGGCGAGAATTCCGGATAAATAATGCCGACGGCGGCCAGCGAGATTGGAACCCGGCCCCGAATGGTAATCCGGTCCAGTCTTTTATCGGAGATTCTGAGGTTCTCACCCTTTTCGTCCCAAACGATCTAAAAAAAGGCAAATGGTTCTGGCGGATGGAAATTTATCAGTATAAAACACGGCTCGCTATCTCTGAAACCAGATATTTTTATTTAGAAAAAGCATATCCGGAAGTTTCTCTGCCGTCCTCGCGGGCCTCTGGGCGCGGCGGTCTCACCTTGAGCGCGGCAAACGAAGAGGCAAGAGGCGGGAAATACGATAAAATGTCATTGCCGGCGGCCGGGAGGAGCGCGGCCATCTCACATTTCTCGGAACTCCAGAACTTAGATTTTTTCCCCATCGGGATGTATGGTGTCCCCCCTGAAGACTTCAAGGAATTAAACGAGATCGGCTTTAACGCCGCCTCTTTTTTCTCGTCGGCCCCGGATTCTCTGTTTCCGGCGCTTTCCGCAGCCCGCGCCAACAACCTGAAAGTGCTTGTCTCGCCTTCGGCTGTACGGCAAGCCCGGCCCGATCGTCCCGGTTATGATGTGTCATCGCCGGCGAGTGAGCCGAAGGACCCGAGGCGAACGGAGCGCGGCAATCCCGCCTTTCTAGAGGCTCTCCATTCAGACTCCATCCTGGGCTGGTACCTGGAAGATGAGCCCGAAGGCCGGGGCATTTCGCCGAAAATCATTTTCAACAAGCGCGCCTCGCTTCTCCGGCAGGGATTCCGTCAGCCGGGCGTTATCGTCCTGAACCGGTCCTGGCGGGCCGTGGATTATGCGCCGGCCGCGGATATCATCATGACCGATCCCTATCCCATTCCCTTTGAGCCGCTGTCCTGGCTGAGCGCCAACCTGGACGAGATTCATGCTGCCGTCGGCAGCGATCCCGCCAAGAGAGTCTGGGCAGTCATCCAGGCTTTCGGTTGGAACTATGGATCCGATGCCGTCCGGGAAACCGGCCTGGGCCGCGACCCCACGGGCGATGAGGTTCAGGCGCTTACGTATCTGGCCCTTACCCACAAGGCGCAGGGGTTGTTTTATTATGTTTACAAATCGGGGGATTATTTTATTAAAGAGAAGAGGGATTTATGGGAGGGATTAAAAAAGACGGTGGGGGAAGTGCGGCAGTTGCTGCCGGCGATTCAAGCGCCGGAGGCCCGGCTGGATTTCAAGACCGACAGCGACAAAACCGACGCCTCGGGCATCCCGGCGGTCCACGCAATTATTAAGGAGTTAAAGCCGGGAACAGTTCCCGATGGGGGAACTGTTTCTCTTTTACAGCCCGGATACTATCTAATCGCCGTCAACGCGCTCAGCGAACCTGTAAAGGCGACCTTCGAGTTCAAACGTCCGCCTTCCGCCGCCGCTTTCGATTTTTTTTCAGGGGCAGGATTCCCGCTCTCCGATTCTCGTCTGGCCCTGGAATTCAAGCCGTTGGAGCGGAAAATCCTTTACTTTAATCCGGCGCTTTGATGTCATTGAAAATATTTCTTCACTTCCTCCGCCTTTCCAGCACTGGAAATTTCTATTCGATGCTCTCAGCCGCTTCCCGGTTTTTTTCGTACCGAGCGAAGAAATAGGTGCCGAGATATTGCTTGGTTTCCAGAATGCGCAGGAAGAGGGAGAAGGACGAGAACCGCGCCCAATCCCCAAAAAATGATTTTATCCGACACCTGAATGAGCCTCGTTATCTTTCCCTATCTTACAATTTTCGCTCCCACCACCTCAACAGGGCAAAAAAAAAGCAGGAGATTTTGAGCCTCCTGCTTTTTCCTTCAAGGATTAATTTTATTTATTCTTCGATGTTTGATGATCCTTAAGAGACTTTGTCCTCAGGCCTGCCGCATCCTATCCCGCTGGAGTTATCGGGATCCCGACCCTTATTTCTTTGTTGGTGATTTCTCCTCTTCTCCTTTGAAGAGCTCGTAAGCGCCAAAAGAAAGAAGCGCGACGCCCCCCACGGCGAGCGCGATCCCGGCCGGCTTGGCGAAGAACCCCTTCTCTTTGGCTTTCTCGAGGACAACCAGGGATTCCGCGGTTTTCAGGGCCAGGGAAAGCTTCGCTGTTTCATTGGCTTTGATAAAAACTTCGAAGTTGAAGTTATAATCGCCGCGGCTGGTGGCGACCCCGATGAGGTACCGGCCTTCGGGGATGTCTTTGACCAAGTAAAGGCCTTTATTATTCGACGGCGGGCTCGGGAGTTCTTTCCCGGTCTGGATGTTCCGGAGCTTGACAACGGCATTTTCGACCGGAGTCTTGACGTCATCCCAGTAAATCGTCCCCGTCAGCGCGCCCGTTCCAGCCGTCTGGCTCAGGCCTTCTATGGGGATGATGATCGCCAAGAGCGCTGCCGCCATACCCAATACAAGGAGCCTTGACCTGAAGGTCTTATGCTTTAGCATATCTGCCTCCCTCTTATTTATTTAATTTAAATACTTTAACCGAAGATGTCAAGGAATATTTTCTTGACCTCTAGGTTTTCTTAATGAAGGAGGGAAGCTTGATCGTCCATTTTTTCTCGCGGACAGGGTCCAGCGGCTCCCCCCAATCCCCGATTTCTGCGTTCCGGAGAATCGCCTCGGGGATGGATGTGACCATCGCCTCGGCCTTTTCCTTTCCTACGACCTTTGCCGCCTCCCGGACCCCCTGGCTCAGCCTGGGCGGCCGGTTTACCGGGTCGTGGGCGTCCGAAGCGATGATGTGGACCAGATTGTGCTTGAGAAAAATATCCGCGGCTCTCTTGGCCTCCTGGCCCATCTCGCCGACGATGCTTTTGGCGGTGACCTGGGCCAGGCAGCCCATCATCACCAGCTCGTAGAGCAGGCCCGGCCGATAACTGAATACCGAGTTCCGCTCCGGATGGCTGATGATGGGGATGCAGCCCCGGAGCATGATTTTGAATATGAGGTCCTTAACTCCCGGCAGGACCGTTTCCGCGGGAAACTCGATGAAGAAATAGTCCGAGCCGTTGATGGTCAAATGATGGTTCCGGATGTTTTCCACCATATCGTGATGGACGAAGACCTCAGCCCCGAACGAGAATTCACAGGGCAGGCTCATGCAATTTCTTTTGAACTCGGCCGTCCGCTCTTCGAGAACCGACCAATCGTCGTTATGCTTGGTCAGCCGGAAGATATGCGGCGTGAGCGCGATCTTGCGGATTCCGTCCGCTGCGGCCACCTGGGCCATGGCCTTTGTCTGCTCCCAGGACCTGGCTCCGTCGTCCCAGTCAGGCAGCATATGCGTGTGGAGGTCGATCATGGACTCGTGCTCACCAGAAGCTCTCCGGCACATACACGACATCCCCCTCCTTCAAAGGAGGATCCGGGGCTTTCCCCTTGATGATATCGTTCAGGTTGGCCTTGATCTGGATTTCTTTTCCGGTCTTTTCGTCTTTCCGCTTGATGACCACGGCGGATTTTTTCGCCGTAGCCGTCGTCCCGCCCGCCTGGGCGATGGCCTGCATGAGCGTGATTTTCTTCGACAATTTCACGGACAGCGCACCCGGGTTCTTGACCTCTCCCCAGACATACACCTGGATGATTTTATCCACCGATACGGTGACGATGTCCCTCGGCTGCAGGGGGATATTGAGGTTTTGGTTGCCGTTGATGATCAAATCGTCGAGGTTGATCGTGAGCTTGATCTGGCTCCCGTCTTTTCCTTCCCTCGTCACGTAGAGATCGTTTCCCGTATTATCGGTGAATCCGCCCGCCTTGGAGATGAGCTCAAGCAGATTCATGCTGCCGATCATTTCATACATCCCGGGCGTTTTCACGGCGCCGATCAAGGCCACCCGGTTGCTCTGGTATTCCTTGATGAAAACCGACACCTGAGGATTATTGACATATTTCTCCGCAAGAAGCGCGGCAATCTTCCGCTCCGCGGCGTCTTTTGTCATCCCGCCGAGCTCCACTCTTCCTATGAGCGGGAGAGTGATGGACCCGTCCTCTGAAACGCGGACGGCAAGATTCAGCTCCGGAAGCTCGACGACCTTAATTTCAAGAAGGTCTTTGGGGCCGATCTTGTATTCCCGGATAAAGGCTTCCTGTCCGGTTTGAGCGAAGGATGCCGGTATCCACGCGCCGAAAAGGGCGGCCATCATCAGCCGGCGAATTGCTAAATAAAACGTCTTTCTCATGGCGACTCTCTTTCTGATATCTATAATTATATGTGAAATCCGAGCCGTTACAAGGCCTCCGGTTTTAATCCGGCCGGCGTCCCGAGGCACCGCTCCGGAGACTCCGCCTCATCCTTTTCGCCAGCCCGGGGATAATTCTCTCCGAAAACAACCTGAAGATTCGCAAAGGGACGTAGAGGACATAGAGGCTATCCGGCAGAAGGACCGCTTTCCAATCGTCCGGTGAGGGCAGAAGAAACCTCATCAGAATGAAGGCCATCTTGGCGGAGACTCTTTCTAATGACTTCAAATAAAAAAGTGAGCGCTCGAAATGAGAAGCTCGGGTCGGCCGGCCCGGAAGCACGTCCGTGAGGACGCGTTCCTTAAGCTCTCCCGCGACTGCGTCGCCCCGGATTTTGCTTTCGACCCACTTCGGCAGCTCGAGCCCCACTGCGTCGTGGGCCAGCGCCAGCCCTAGAAGAAGTTTCCGGCGAAGCCCCGCCTTCCGCGCTTCTTCGAGAATCTTGTCCCACGCCCACTCGCGCCGCGAGGCGACAAGAGCAGCCACGTCGCATATCATGCCGAGCGTCGACCAGACATGATACGTTCCATGGAAACAAAGATAAAGGAGCGAGTCTTCGGCCGACATCGACGGAAGCTTCAGGCCTTCAGTCCCGACGACCTCCCTCCGCGCAAAAAGGCTTTCCGTCTCAAGACCCACTCTATGGAACGTAGCTGTCAATCTGAAATGAATCTCAATATACATCTCCATCCGAGCATCTATGAATCCTAATTCGTTATGCCGCCGGAAGTGCGCCGCCTCCTGGGCCGGAGTGAATTCCTTGTCCAGCCGGAAACCCAGGTTCGCCATTAGCTTTTTAGCGTACATGAAATCCCGCAGCCGTATGAGAATGTCGAGGTCATCGAACTGCCGCATCCCCACACTGCCGTACGCGGCAGCCGCGAGGACCGGGCCCTTCAGCACGATCGCCTCAATCCCATTCCTGTCGAATATATCGAGGATTTCAGCGAGCTTCCCCAGCATAATGAGGTTTTTCCCTTCGTTAAGGCGCCGGAGCGTTTTCAGCCGGGCCATGATTTCGCGTGGCGCGGGGTTCCGCTCCCCGAGCGATTGCAGCCGCGCGCAGAGGAGCGGCATGACCCTGTGGCGTACTGAAAGATCAAGGAGTCGCGGCCAATTGATGCCCGCCCCCAGCGCCTCGAGCAGACTTTCTCCGGACGGGTCATCCCGGCGAACCGCCCGAACCAGAGCTTCACTCTCAAGGTCGACGGCCGGATGGCGGATCTTCACTCTGTCCCCCCGTCCCGGCGCATGGCGCAGAGCAGCGCTTCTGATTCGCGGTCGGCCTTCATCCCCGCTCCAGGATCTTCCAGGCCTCCGCGTACCTGCCGCCCACGCCCATCAGCTCTTTATGGGTTCCGGATTCTACGATCCGGCCGCCAACCATCACGCGAATGACGTCGGCCTGCTGCGCCGTCGTCAGCCGATGGGTGATGACGAGTGTGGTCCGGCCCGCCCGGGCGCGCTGGAGCCGCGCATACCAATCCGCTTCGGCCCAGGCGTCGAGGGCGCTCGTGGGCTCGTCGAGGAGGTAAAGCGAGGCCGGCCGGGCGAATGCCCGCGCCAAAGCCAGCTGCTGCCATTCGCCCGTGCTCAAATCTACGCCGTCCTCGAACCAGCGGCCTAGGAGCGTATCGTAGCGTCGCGGCAGGTGCTCGACGAACCGGGCCGCACCCGAAGATTCTGCGGCCCCGCGCACTATGGTCTCGTCAGCGTCAAGGTTGCCGAGCCGGACGTTCATCGTGACGGTCTCTTGATATTGCATAGGAACTTGAAGGAGGACCGTTATGCGCCGGCGGAGGTCGTCGGGAGAAAAATCGCGCACATCCCGGCCGTTCCACAGGATGCGGCCCTGCTGAGGGTCGTGAAGGCGGGTGATGAGCTTGACCAGCGTGCTCTTGCCCGCGCCGTTGTCGCCGACGACCGCCGTCACCATTCCCGCTTCAAGGGAAAGGCTGAGGTCCCGGATGGTCGGCTCCTGTGAGCCCGGATAGGTAAACCAGACGTTCTCGAGCCGGAGAGAGACGGGGAGAGCGTCGAGCGGAGGCGCCGCCCCACTTTCCGCTCCCGCGGCCGCCTTTAGGTTTGCGCCTATGGCTCCCGCGGTCTGTCCACCGGCTGTTTTTTCTTCCGCACCCGGAACGACGCTTCCTCTTCCCGCGGCGGTCGGCTCAAGATCCAGGAAGTCGAAGAAATCGCCGAGGTAGAGAAGGTTTGTATAGGTCTGTCCGGCGTTTTGAAGAAGTGACCGCATAAGCGATTGTCCTTGATTGAAGGCCTGAGCGAAGAGCGCGATATCTCCCAGCGTGAGCGCGCCCAGGAGGACCCGGCTTCCCGTCCACAACAACGCTCCTCCCGCCGCGAGAAGTCCCGTCACCCCGGCGGCGAACTGCCCGGCTGCCTGCCGCCGCGCAATCGAGATCCGCTCAGCGCGTAGCTTGCCGCGCTCCGCCTGATACGCCAATTTCCAGAACTCTCCCAGCCCGAAGTGCCGCAGCTCCGCGGCGTTCTCCCGGGCCGTGAGCAGCCAGTCGTAATACCAGATGCGGCGCTGGCGCGGTGTGGATTCCCGCGCCCAACGGTACAGCCTTCGGCTGTTGTGCATCGTGATGATAAGCGTCGGGATCGTGCCGACGAGGAGCGCCACCGGAACCCACAGGCCGTAGCGGAGCAGGACCGCCGCCATGGCGATAAGAGTCAGCGCGCTCTGGAAGAGGCTTCCCAGGTTTGCGACCTGCGCCAGGGGAAGCTCGGCGCCGCCGGCGCGGGCCCGGTAGAGCCGGTCGTAGAAATCCGGATCATCAAAATGGCGGTAATCGATGGCGATGGACTGGTCATGAAGCCGCAGAGAGAGCTTGTCGCGGACTGTCTCGCTCTGGACCACGGAAACCCAGCCGGCCAGGCTTTGAAGCCCCTGGCCGAGGACAAAGAGGCCGCCCATTAGCCCTGCCGCGAATAGCGGAACCCGCGCATTGTCCCAGGTAAGCCCTTTTCCTATAGCTGCCGCGAGGCCGTTGACCAGGACGCGCGTCAGGTGGACTTGCCCGACAGGGATCATGCTCTGGACCGAGAGGAGGAGCAGCCAGGCCAGGTTCCAACCCGGCGCCGCGCTCCAGACGAGGGCGACGGTGCGGGGCAGAAGAGGGAATTTTCGAGCCGCCTTGCGGGCGATTTCGAAAGTGGTAGAGGATTCCATAGCTTGGCGAGCCTTAGCGGGAAACCGGCGGCCTGATGATCAGATCATAGGGCCGGCGACAGCGGAAGCTGCGGCGTTCCGGCCACCACATCGCGACAGTCCGGCCGCCGTGCACATATTTCACGAACGGACCCGACGGAGACCGGAACCGGACGGCCGTCAGGCGCGGCTTCCAAATCGCGCTGATTATGCCGCTCCAGCGAAGGAGCCGGTAGGCCGGCCGAAGAGGGAAGCGGATGACTCGAAATAAAAAACGGCAAGTCCGGCGAATAAACCGACGGATGGAGGCGAGAATAAAACCGCCCGTCCCTCCGCGAACGCGAACTCTCCGGCCCCGGCGCTCAAGGGAGACGATCTTAATGATCAGACGGTCGGGGGAGACGAGGTCGCTATCGGGAGCGGGATTGTTGTCTCCGCGGGTGCGGAGGCCTCCGGGACGGATGGCGATGACCCGATGGACGAGGAACCGGGATTCGGCTTCTGATGCATCGGGGGGCGCATTTTTTAAGCAATCTGCAGGAGCGAGTATTCGAGCGAGCTCGGAATCCGGAGTGATGGAACCTTTGGAATCCGAGATTTCTGCTTCTATGTTTGTCGCTTGGAAGACAACAATATCTCCCTGCCGGATCTTTTCATAGGGAACGGACTCGACAATCAGCCAGTCGCCCGGCCGGAAGGCCGGCCACATGCTCGAGCCGCGATAGAACCGGGAACGTGCGATGTTTCGCCCGGTCACCCCTTCTCCATGGCCCGGTCCACGGCGTCCCAATCGATATAATCCTTTGGAAACCGCATGCGATAGACAGGCACAGACTGGCACAATTTTAAAACTAGATCAAAGACTCCGGCTCTTCTCTTGCGCGGCAATTGCCGCCAAAAATATGAATTATCTTCCCATGTGAATTGAACCGCCGAACGCGGTTTGAGCGCGTCGATCGAGAAGGACTCTGCCTTTTCCAGCAGGAAAATGCCCCCCAAGGGAGCGAAATCAGGCCCGCTCGTAATCATTCCCCAAGGCGTGCCATGCACCATGAATCCTTGGCTCTGTTTTCGAAGGATATTCCGATCATCGCTGAATATCTTCTTCCCATGCGAAAGCCGGGCAGCCGTACTTTTCCCCCCTTCGTCTGGGGCAAGGAATATAGCTGCTCTTCCGTTCAACAGAACGGACGAACCATGAATCATGACGGCCGAGAAATCAGGCAAAAAGGCTGAAAACATATTTCGGAATCCGTTATACATGAGATCGGATTGAACCAGCGACGCCAATCCATCGGCAAAAAAGATTTCGTATTCACGTTTTAGATAATCACGGATTTCGACAGTGAGGGCGTGTATCGCAATAACTACCTGCTCAAGATGCCCTGATCTTGATTCAAGGCTTTCCCGGACTGCCCGCGACTGAAGAATGGGGGCGTCTAAGATGTCACTTGAAGTGAACAAAAACGGCTGCAGCCGATCGTCATGAATGTCCACAAATTGGAGTGGTATGGCATGAACACCTCGGCCGGACGATGGTGAGATCGCGCATGCCGTCACCAGATGACGTATGTTTTTTGGAACTGCAGAAGCCTTAAGTTCATTATGGTCGATGCTTCTAAGCGAATTATGAACATCGTAAGCACCGCTGCTTTTACGGGAGAAAAGATTCTCGTATTCAAATAATTTAAGGGGATAATTTGATTCGGTAAAGAAGATTATGTGCGCAAGACCGCATGTGTAAGAAATCAATTTTTATTAGGCGCCTGTCTTGAAGGGCTCTTTATTATGGATTTGATCCGGTGACACAGCCCGCTGAGCCGCCCGAGCCCGCGTTACAATACGGCTCTGATTCGTATTGTCCTGTTGGTAGGCAAGAAGGAGAACCAGTAACTCGTGTTCCAATTGAACAAGTAGATCCCGTGATTAAAGAGCCGGACCTGCATGTGCCAAGGGGCTTAACTTTTTGGCCGTGAATCATCCCTTGTGACATATCGAAAGCAAGTGGTTGCTCATATTTCTTTTTGTTAATCATGTTCAACCCTCTCACAAATTCAATATAATAATAAAGTAAGCCAAAGTCAAGCTAATTTTTAGCTCCGATTCCCTTTGACCCGTGATCTCGGAAATTTCCCGATTTCATGTGCCTGCTGACAGAAAAAGAACGGCGCGTTGATTTTTCTTCCGTTTCTGAAATTATTCGCTATGCATTGACCCATACAATATTCGCGAAAAAGGCATTCCTTACAAATGCCTTCGATTCTTGAAGGAATCTTATCTCTAAGCTCCCTGAGGCCAGGGGAATACAACCATACGCTCCGTAGATTTTCAAGGGAGATATGTCCATAAATTAGCTCATGGAATGTCGTTCCTATTCCACAGAGCGATAGTTCCCCCTCTGGGAGTATTGCCAAAATATTTAAAACCTTGCAGCGGACCCCAATATTCGCCTGGATTCTTCGGATACTCATAAAGGCATAAGGAACATCGAAAAATGTTCGGATCTTGGTCCGACCCGGGATGGATTTTTCCAGGTCATCGTTAAGCGCAATAAGCTCTTCGATTCCCAACCCTTTCTCTTCCTCGAGCATCTGTTCGCCGCGCCCAATACGCTGGACGTGGTTGAATTTGACCGAGCCGCAGCCCAGACGCTCGGCCAGGGCGATGACTTCTTCGATTTCGTCGACGTTTCCTTTGTGCAGCGTGCAGATAAGCTGGGGCCGGAAGCCGACCTTCACCAGCGATCGGATGCCCGCGACGGCCTTGTCGAAGCTCCCCGCGACCCCGCGCAGGTTTTCGTGCGTTTTGGCTTTTGCCCCATCCACGCTGACGGAGATGAAGCGGACGCGGCCTGCATCCCTCAGAAACGCGGCCAAATCGTCATCGACCAGTGTGCCGTTAGTCTCGATGGTAATGTAGATCCTTTCCTGGGCGATGAGCTGGACGATTTCCCTGAATTGTGGATAAAAAAGCGGCTCGCCGCCCGTAAGCTTGACCGATTGCAGCCCCAGAGTTTTGGCCTCGACGACGGCCTTTTTCGCCCATTCAAGCTTGAGGAATTTCCCCTTCGACCGGTCCGGGCTGAAATCCGGCTCGATCCAGCAGTGGCGGCAGGCCAGGTTGCACGAGCCGGCGATATACATATAGAGCGATTGAAGCGGCGGCACGCCCTCAGGCAGGTCGAGCGGCTGCATTTCAGCGGTATTCGCCTCTGTCTTTTCCTCAGTCAGGCAGGACATCCACCCCTCCGACGGCGTCGATGAAATTCCGGTAGCAGTCCTCCGGATTGGCCCTGTTGACGTCCCCCGTCAATTGGTGAGCCAGCCCGGGACAGCTTCCGTTGCAGATCTCATTCCATTCGCAATCCCGGCAGCCTTCAACTTCTCTCATGGCGATATTCCGCCGCTCGCGGAGCATCTGCAGCGTAGGATGGTTCAGCCAGATTTCGCCCAGTGAATCACGAGTGATGTTGCCGAGGACAAGCCCGGGCAGCATGCAGCAGGGGACGATCGTCCCGTCATGAAGGACATCAATTCTGTTGAAAACGCAGCCGCAGCCGCTGAGATAGCCCATTTTCCAGTCCGCCGTCTTTTCCCCTGTCCGGCGGGCGCGTTCCATCTCGCGGTAGGCCTTGAGCTTGGCCTGGGGACCGGCCTGGGCCTGGAGACGTCCCGGGTAGCGGGCGAGAAGCCGGTCGATGACGGCCATCGCTTTTTTCTGGTCGGCCGGGGTGAGAGCCGTCTCGGCGCGATTGGTGCAGCCTGTGCCCAGGGGAGCGGCCTCATTGGTGCTGAAGGACGCCAGGCCGATTTCTTCCAGGAGCAGACGGGCGATGTTCTCCAAATCGTCTATATTGTGACGGCTGATCGTCGTCCGGACCTGGACGGGAAACCCGCGCGTCTTGAGCCGCTTAAGGCCGTGCAGGGCGCGGGCGAAGCTCCCCGGACGATTCCGGTCGTGGATCTCGGCGCAAGAGCCGTCAAGCGAAACCTGGATATTATTCAGGCGCGGCCGTCGCTTGCCCGTCTCGAACCGGTTAAGCAGGGTGTCGTCGATGAGCGTTCCGTTCGAAAGAATCGCGTAGCGCATGCGGTTGGCAGCGATCCCATCGATGAGTTCAAAAAGGTCTCGCCGGGCAAACGGCTCGCCGCCGCTTAAAGTGACGTCCATAACCCCAAGGCGGCCGAGCTCCTCGAAGAAGCGAAGCCACTCGGATGTCGGGAGGTCGGCCAGGGCGGCCATCTCGTTGGTGTAGAAACAGTACCGGCACTTCAGGTTGCAGGCGCCGGTAATCGAGATTTGCACGGACCTCGGGCTGGGCATTACGGTAACGCTGGGGGACGGACGCCTCGAGTCTCGCGTTGCGGACATTCCTGCGCCCCCCTATTTTTTTTCTTCCTCGGCGACCCCGATGAAGCCGTTGGCCGTCATGTCGTCCATGAACGACTTGACATGGTCCTCGGCCTCCTTCTCCGGCACTCCTTCGAATTGGGTTTTCAGGGCGGCGGCCATATCGGGGACGCCCTTCGTACCATCACAGAGGTGCCAGAGGAAGACGGCTGTCGCGTTGAGCACCCGGACCTGGTTCGTATCGGGATTGAAGAGAAGTGCGCCGTCCTCGTCTTCCTCTCTAAGGACGACATC
>CAZIDN010000008.1:0-24685 GCA_964537875.1 uncultured Eubacteriales bacterium | reverse complement strand
TATAAAGGCGAGGAGCTTCTCAGGCAGATGAGCCTCGCAGCCTGGAAAGTCGGTCCCTTCCGGATCCGTCCCGAAATCATCCTCAGCGATCTTGGGTATGATTCGAACATCTATTCCCAGCCGGAGGCGGTCGGGGATTACAGGCTTACGGTCGGGCCGTCCTTTACCGGTTATCTCGCGATCCGGAAGAAAATCGTCCTGACGCTCTATGAATCGCCCCGCTATGTTTACTTCATTGAAACGACACGGGAGCGAGCCTGGAATAACTACTTCCGCGCAGATGCGAACATTCTCCTGAATAAAATGTTTCTCTCCGCCGGCGCCGCCTGGACGGATGCCCGGGAGCGGTGGAACTACGAAATCGACATCCGGCCGCGGCGGAAGCAGGCCGACGTCCAGGCCTCAGCCTTGCTGCAGACGGGGAAAAAGACCGGTTTCTCCGTGGATATTTCGGCTTCCCGGATCCGCTACGAAAACCTGGAGTTCGAAAACTTCCCGGTCGCTCAAGAACTCGACCGCGACGAATTCCGCGCCGCCGGAGGCTTTTACCTCCAGATGACGCCCCGCATACGCGCTTTCGTCCAGCTCGAATACGGCAGGTTCGACTTCCGAAATCCCCTCAATCCGCGCGATGCAGAAACCCGGACGGCGTACGCCGGGTTCGAGTTTTCACCCGGGGGCCGGGTCAACGGCCGCGTCCGCCTGGGGTACAAGACGCTCTACCCCTTGAATGGAGCCAAGCCTGATTTCCAGGGGCTTGTGGGCGATTCGAGCGTCTCCGTGGACATCGCCCGGCCGATCAGGCTGCGCGGCTCCTACCGCCGGGACGTCCAGTTTTCCGTGTGGTTCAACGCCCGCTTCTTTATCGAAAATATAGCCGGCGGCGGCCTCTCGCTTTATATTTTCAAGCGCAAGGTCCGCCTGGACTATGACTATAACGTTGTCCGAAACGCCTACCGGCCTGCCTCCGGGGAAGCGGGCGCAGGGGATTTCAGCATGGCCGATAAATTCACTATGCAATCAGTTGGCCTTTACTTCCGCCTGAAAAAGAACATCGGCCTGGGTGTCACGGCGGGCCGATGGGACCGGAAGATGGATCTCATCGGCTGGAATTACGGCTGGCGATCCAAACGCCAATTCGCTAACCTCAACCTCACTTACAACTTTTAGATTGAATTCCTAACCCGGAAATCCTTATGCGGTGATTTTATTCCCGGCGGACCAATTCCGGGTTCAAGGAACCACGGCGAAATGGCGCGAGGCAAGATTCCATACATCCGGGTCTGACTTCAATATCGCTTTCAACCCGTCGAGGTCTCCCCCCGCCCTCTTCCATTTTTTTACGAGCTCCGGGAAGAAGACCTTTTCTTCTTGTGTCCAGGCCGTTCTGAGTGTCCTAAAAACGAATTCCTTATTTTCTTTGTCTAAAGTGTCCCACTGCGCAAGAAAATTAAACAGGACGTTCACGTTGAGGAACAAATCATAGGGCTTGACCTCGAGGGCGCGGCGCATATATCGCAGGGCTTTGTCACGGTATGTCAGCAGCGGGTAATTGATAAGCATATACGTCTGCCCCAATTCGTAATAGGCGAACGCGTCCGCCGGACTTCGCTCGATCTGGGAAGTCAGAGATTGCCCGGCGCGGCCGGCAAAAGCGTCCCTCGCTTCCGGCTTCTCAGAGTCGTTCGCGGCGATGGCCATCTCGTGATAAAGCCGGCCCATCTCCCTAAAAAAGATAGGATTTTTCCACCAGCGAACCGCCCGAAGCAAATGCTTTTCTAATATGGGAAACTTCCTTTCAAGGCTTTCTCCTTTTTGCGCGGCTTCAGCGCGCGCGGACTCATAGCAGCCGAGATACAGATATCCCATATTAAGTTTGACCGTGATGAACAGCAGAAAAACCACTCCGAATGTCGTGAAAACCGCCCTCCACTTCCGCCCCCGGGAGATGGAAGGCGGCGGCACGGCCTGCGGCCTCGCAACCGACGGCCGGCGCAATGACAAAACACCCAACCCCAGCGCGAAAAGCGTTACGAAATAAAGGGCATTTGCCGGCATGCGGAGGCTGTAATCAGTGAAGCTGTGGATCAGGATCGCCGCGATTGCCGCGGTGCAGCCGAGCCCGACGCCTCGCGAGGAAGAATCGCGCCGTCTCACCCAAAGCGCCGACATCGCCGCCAATACGGCGAACGCAGCCGCGATCAGCATGCCCCCGGCCGGAATCCCACTCTCCGCCAGGACCTCCAGATAATCGTTGTGGGCGTGCGTCGTCAAGCCCTGGGTGTATTTTTTTTCAAAGAGCCCGTACCCATAAACATAAGCGCCGAGACCGACCCCGAAAACGGGATTCGCCCGGATCATATCTCCTGTGTATTTATAAAGAATCGGGCGGCCTTCTCCCGTTATAAGGTCGGGCGAAAACCTTTTGATCAGAGGATCGATTCCAATCCACAGGGCCGCTCCCACGACGACCAGAAAAATGATCCGCAGGAGGCGGCGGGACCTCTTAGAGGTCGGCGCTCCGCTGCCGTCGATGTCTTCTTCGTGCCTATTTGGCGCCAGGGAAGAGAGGGCAATCATAAATAAAATGGACGCGATGAGCACGAAGACGCCGGACCGCGAATAGGAAAAAACAATCCCGAGGCCCATGATGACCGGAATGACGCCCACCGCAATGGTCTTCTGCAGGCGTTCCTGGCCGAACCAGAGAATTTTTTGCCGTAGCGTGAGCCCTTTCTCCATAGAGAAAAAATCCGCCCGGGCCAGGACATATCCAAGGCAGAGGGGCAAGATCATTTCCAAAAAGGCGGAGAAATGGTTCCTGTTGACAAACGTCCCGAAGGCGGAGCCCGCGTAATATCTGTTTTTCCATCCAAAAATCCGGGATGTGCCGCCGAAAAGTTCTTCCAGCCCATAGAGCGCCTCGAAGACCCCGGCGGCCATCATGACATAAACGAGAATTTTCGCCCGGGAACGGGATCGGATTCTGCGGAACACGAGCGTGCCGAAAAGTGCGTAGCAGAAGAGCTTGACGATCTCGTAGAGGCCGGCCTGCGGAGAGAGGGAAAGAGACATCGTCCGCCGCCCCGCGATTTCACCCAGCCCGGCTCGCACGGCGGCCATATCCAGACTCCGCGTCGCCGGAGAAAGGAAACCGATCCATGACGAAGGCAGGGGAATGATCTGGAATACCGAAACCGCAAAAAAGAAGGCCAGCATTATTTTCGCCGCCAGGAGGGCGCCCCCTCCCCGCGTTTTTACTTGGACGTTCTCGGACTGTCCGCCTGCTCCGGCTGCCGCGTTCCGACTTTTTCCCGACGCCAAATCCAGACCGAAGAGGATGATTACTGCAGCCTCGAAGGCGAAAATCGCCCATTCCTCCACTCCCCCGTATGGAAGCGGGATGAGGAGGAGGACCAGACAGGTCCCGGCGAAAATGATGTTATCGAGCAAGGACGTGTTTAGGCTCACCCCTCGCCGTAGTGCGAGTAGGCATGGTAATATTTCTTATAGTGGTACCCCTGTTCCTTCAGGCTCTGGTGGTTGATGATAACGCCGAGCGTCTTGACCTGGACCATGTCGAGCTTTTCCCTGGCCGATCTCAGGGCATCCCGGGGCGTCTTGCCGCTCCAGACGATCAGAACGGCCCCGTCCACGAACGGGCCGAGGACAAGGGCGTCTGATACGGGAAGTAACGGCGGCGTGTCGATCAGGATGAAATCAAAAAAGCGCTTGGTCTGCGCCAAGAACTCGGCCATCTTCTCCGACCCCAGGAGTTCGGCGGGGTTGGGCGGCACTGGGCCGGCGTTAACCATGAACACGCTGGGAACCCGAGTCGCCTTGATCAGATCCTTCATTTCCTCGCCGGCGGTCAGGTGGTTCGTCAGGCCGTGAAGGTTCTTGATGCCGAAGATTCTATGTTGCCGCGGCTTCCGCAAGTCGGAGTCCACGATTAGGACTTTTTTACCGGCCTGGGCGAGGGTCACGGCAAAATTGCATATGTTTGCCGATTTGCCTTCGAGAGGCAGCGGGCTTGTGAAAATTATCGCTTTGAGATTAGCAGTTGACCCCGATAAGAGGAATGCCGTCCGGATTGAGCGGTAACTTTCGGAAAACCCGGATTTCGGAGCGACGACTGTGATCAAATCGATGGACTTGACGGGAGGCTCTTTCTCGGACGGCTGGGCAGGGGGGTTCTCCTTGCCGCGGCGACTGTATCCATATCCGTATCCCTTCTTCCGGAATTCTTCCGGGCTAAACTCGGCGACAATCCCCAGCACAGGGAGTTTCACGACCTTCTCCACGTCCTCGGCCGTCTTCACGGAATGGTCCAGATACTCCAGGAGGAAAGCCATGCCCAGGCCCCCGAAAAATCCCAGAAAAAGCGCAAGCATAAGGTTCCGTTTCTTATTCGGGCTCGACGGCGCGAGCGGCGTCTCGGCCGAGTCGATGACCCGGGCGTTCGCCGTCCGCAATCCCTTGAGCCGGGCCGAAACACCCGTCTCGCTCTGCCGCTTGAGGAGCTGATCGAGAAGGTCTTTCCTGTTCTGGAGCTCGATCTTCAGGCTGTTGTAGGAGATGGCGTTGCTGTTTAACTGGATAGACTCGGCCTTCTGCTTGTTGAAGGCCTCCAGGAGCGACTTCTCGCGCTGCAGGGCCGCCTGGTATTCCGCCTGGGCGGCCTTGATCAGGTTTTTCGTCTCGCTTTCGAGGAGGCTGCGGGCGCTTTCGAGCTCTGCCTTGAGTCGCTGCATTTCCGGGTAGTTGGGCTTGAATGTCTCGGACTTCTTCGTGTACTCGCGTTTGAATTGGGCGTAGTCCTGGCGCAGGCGCTGGATGAGCGGGTTGGCGAGCGTTTCCGGGAAATATTCCGGCGTGGCGTTTTTAATCTCGCTGTAATAGGCTTCCTTACTGATGCGGTCGAGTTGAGCGACCGTCAGGGCTTTGTTGAAATCGCCGAGCTTTTCGAGGATCGTGGTCTCCTTATCGCTCAGGGCGATGATGTTCTTCTGCACTCCGTAGGCCTGAAGCGCCCTCTCCTTCGGCTCGATCTCTGTCCGCAGGCTCGAGATCTGCTGCGTCAGGAACTCCGTGGCCTGTTCGGTTGCCTGGGACTTCGATTCGATGTTCAGGTCGATGAAAGATTCAAAGATGGCGTTTACGGCTTCGGCGGCGAACTTCGGGTCGGGATTCCCGAAGCTTACGGAAACCAACCGCGTCATTCGTATGGGAGAGACCGACATCGAGCCCAGAATAAAGCCGGCAAGCTGCCTGCGGAGCATGGCCCTTTCGGGCGCGGGGCCATTCCCCTTCGGTTTGCTGTTTGCGCCCGACACCTGTTCGATAAGGCCGAGCTTGTCCACGGTGCGTTCGGCGACAGCCCGGCTCCGGAGCAGCCGGTATTGAGTTTGATAATAGTCTTCCTGAAGTATCTGCGGCTGGTAGAAGTCCTCCTGGGTCAAGTATAAATTGTACTCGCGCTCGATGAGAAGCGTCCCGCTCGCCGTAAAGATCGGGGTCTGGGTGAACGTCTTGACGGCGGCGGCCGCCAATACGACGACCGCAAAGGACACAATGAGCCAGCGCCGTTTCCAGACGACCCCCCAGTACTCAAGAAGGTTGATTTCGCGCGCCTCTTTGGGCGCATGGATGTTGTTTTCGCCGTTCGTGAGAATCATGAGAACCTACCTTGCCGTGTCATTATATACCGAAAAAAACTCGCCGTCATGCGGAGCGGCCGGAGCCGGCTTTCCGGGCGTCTTCAAGGAACATCCTGACCGTCTCTTTCGAGTAGGGATGGATGATCATCCCTTTGAGAAGCTCGGGCACGACCGTGACGATGTGGGCGCCTGCCTCGAGCCACTCGATTACGTTCAGAACCTCCCGCGTCGAGCCGATGATAATCTTCGCTTTAAGGCCTTGGGCGTCAAGAACACGCCGCGTTTTCCGGATTTCCTCTATGCAGTTATATCCCATGTTGTTGACCCGGCCTCCGAAGAGCGACACGAAGGTTGCGCCGGCCAAGGCGGCCAGCAGGCACTGCTGGGCGCTCATCATGGCCGTGACGTTGACCCGGACGCTGTGCTTTGTTTCGAGGGCATGGACCACCTCAAGATTCTCCAGCTCGCCCTCCGGCCCGTGGATTGTGATCTTAACGATGACGTTGTCCGCCCAGCCGGCGAATTCCCGGCCCTGTCTGATCATATCTGCCGGATCGTTCGTCGTCACTTCGACGGACAGGGGAAAGGGGGCTATTATCTTAGCGATCTCAGCGCACCGCTTCCGGATCTCTGTCTTGCCGCCCGTGACGCCGGACTTCAGAAGGATGGTCGGGTTCGTCGTCACGCCGCGGATGATCCCCATTCGCATATACTTTTCGACGTCCTCGATTTTTCCGGTATCCAGGAAGATGGCCATAGATTCCTCCTTTATGTTTTTATCGATTCCCACTTCATCTCACATGTCTTGAGGGCGGGATGGCTGACGATCAGGTGCCAGATCACCGCTTGAAAAGCCTCCGAGTGCGCGGTCGCCAAGCCGGGGCTGATCGTCGGCACAATGACGCACGCATCGGCGCATTTGGCCGTGTACCCCCCATCCCTTCCGACAATGCCAAGGATTCTGGCCCCCTTTTCCTTGGCGAAATCCATGGCTCTGACCAGATTGGCGCTGATGTTCCTTTCGACGTTTCCTCCGCCGACGGAAAACACGAAAACCCCGTCGTTTTCGCCCAGCCGGCTTTTTTTCAGCCATTCGACGAAGACGGTTTCCCATCCCTCGTCGTTGACCCGCGCGGTCAGCTCGGAAATGTTATCGACCGGAGTGTAGGCCTCGAACCCGCAAATCTTGCGGAAATCGTTCACGGCGTGCGAGGCGTTGGCCGCGCTTCCCCCGACGCCGAGGAAGAAAAGGCGGCCGCCCCTCTTTCGGATTTCGACCAGGCGCCGGATCATTTTTTCGATACTTGCCTTGTCGATCCGATCCACGATGTCCCTGACTTCTTGAAGATACGTATCAATGAATTCCATTTTTCCCCCTGATTCCAAGGCCGTAGTCCGGGTCATCGGGGATTTCGCGAACGATCTCTTTCATGTATCGCCTCCCCGCCTCGCTTATGGCGAACCCGGCGGGGTCGTAGAATCTTCGATCGACCTTTCGATGAAGCGTCTCGATGGAGCCGAACTCCGAAAGCGGCTTTTCGGCGAGATAAAATCCGTCTTCGCTTTTCTGGACCGTCAGCAAATTAGGGCCGGTCGCGCCCTCGGCCAGAACCCTGACCGCCCTTTTTCCCATCTTTTCGGCCCATCGGGCGTCCAGGGCGTTCGGCGGGCCCGAACGATAGAGATACGAAGGGTTCACGGCGTTGATGTTCCGCGTGTCGACCCGGCCCGAGAGGCGTTCCTTGAATTTGTCCCGAAGCGCCCCGCTCGAGCCCCCGAAACGCGGATGGCCGAAATCTTTGTTCTCGTCCTCGGCGGCGTGGATGCATGAACCGTCCTTCCATTTCGCCCCCTCGGTGACCACGATGACGGCGTGCTTCCGGCGCGAATATATTTCGAAGGTTCGGGCCGCGAGGGCTTCGATGTCGACGGGGAACTCGGGAATGACGATCAAGTCGGGGTCCCCGAGTCCGGAGGCAAGGGCCAGCCAGCCGGCACTCATCCCCATGGACTCGACGATGACGATCCGCTCGTGCGAATAGGCCGTCGTCCTCAAGCCCTCCGCCAAGCTGACGAAGGAGACGATCTTTTCGGCGGCGGTCGGGAAACCCAACGTGAAGTAGTTGAGGATCTTTTCGGGCTCGAAAGCGGATTCGGGAGCGCCGGCCGCGCCGACATCGTTATCGATCGTTTTCGAGATCAGGGCTTGAGGAAAAGAGCCGAGAAGAATAGCGTTGGAAAGAGTGTCCTCCCCGCCGATGACGATCAGACCGGACAATTCCAAGTCCGCAAAGGTCCGGAGGGCTCGATCGGGGCCCCCCGCTGTTTTGCCGATATTTACGCGGGAGGATTTGAGGATCGTGCCCCCCACCCGGGAAGGGACTTCGCGTCCGCTAAGGCTAACCCAGTCGTTGTCGAGGACGCCCCGCCAGCCCTGGACGAACCCAATGAGCTCGACGCCGAGCGATTCGGCTTCAGCGGCTGCCGCAGCGATCACGGCGTTGAGCGGCGGGACGTCGCCGCCTCCCGTCAGGATCCCGATCCGTTTCTTCACGCCCTCATTTCTCTCTTTCGAACGGGCCGAGACGGACCGGGACGTTCCGACGCGCCGATTCATAGACCGCCCCGACGAACCTGTTGGCCATCAAGCCGTCATATCCGGAGCCGATGGGCTCGCGATTTCCCGTGATCGCCGACGCGAATTCTTTCATCTCCTCGCGCCAGGAGATGTCGGGACCGGGAAACTCCAGGATTTTTTCATCAGGGGCGCCGCCGGCGTATTGGATCCCGGGCGTCGGGTCCGTCGCCTCCGCGGCCCGGACTTTCCTTTTTCCGATGACGAGCCTTTCCGTTCCATAGCTTCCGCCCAACCCGTCCACGACAAGATATCCTTTCTCTCCGATGATCTCGAGAAGGAACTTGTTCTTCCATTGGGTCCAGCTCGTGTGCATCGTGGCCACCTGGCCACGATTCGTCCTGAACATGGCGAAAGCATTGTCCTCGACTTCCATCGGCCAGTAATACGTAGCGATCCGGCCGTACGCTTCCTCGAATTCCCCTATGAACCACCGGAAGAGATCGATGACATGGACACCCTGGTCAAGAAGTTCGCCGCCGCCGCAGAGGTCGCGGCTGGCCCGCCACTCCTTTTCATATCCCGGCCGGCCGCCGTGGCCGTAGACAGCCCGCATGAGATGGATCTTGCCGATCCCCCCATCCTCCACGATCTTCTTCGCGTTCCGGATGGCAGGATGGAAACGGTGGTTGAACCCGGTCTTCAGGATAAGCCCCCGCTCTTTTGCTTTCGACCAGATCGACTCGGCTTCCCCGGCGTTTCTTCCCAAAGGTTTCTCGCAGAGGACGTGATTTCCATGCTCGAGGGCGGAAAGGGCGATCTCGCGGATGAACTTGTTCGGTGTGGCAACAATCACGGCATCGATATCATCTCGCCGCGTGAGCTCTCTCCAATCGACGCATGGAGCGGCGCCGCAAAAACGGCCTAGTTCGCCCGCCTTATCCCCGTCGATATCGCTGACCAGATCGACCTTCAAGTTCGCTGAGAGCGAAACGATCGCTTCCGCCCGTTTTTTCCCGATCAACCCGGCGCCAACGATCCCTATCCTGATCATAAGCTTTTATGTGCTCCCGTGATTTGGATCACGTCTTTTTAAAGAACGATTTGTCGTCGATCCTTCTTATCGTGCAAAAATCTTTGTCAGATCGAAGCCTGCCTTGAAATTCTAAAGAATCCCAGGGGTCCCAGGGAGCGGATATGAACTTTCCCGTAATCCCGTCGGAATCATCGGACAAAAGAAAAGCGGTCAGGTCGGCCGCCTTTTCGGGGGGAACCCCGCCGCTTTCCATCTGCTTTTTTGTTCCCTCATAAAAAGAAGCGCCCGCGGCTTCGCTTCCTGCGGCCAGCGTCTGTTGATGTAATCTCGTTATGACAAATCCCGGCGCTATGCAGTTGATATCGATGTTCTCCGCCGCCAGTTCAAGCGCGATATTTTCCGTATATCGGACAAGGGCTATTTTGCTTGTCGCATAAGCGGAATAGTTAGGAAAAGGGCTCGCGGCGCCTCCTCCGGAATAATTAACGATCTTCTTGCGCGAGGGTGATTTCATTATCGGGGCAAAGAGACTGCACATGTACACGGCGCCCAAAAAATTAATGTTTATGGCCTCTCTGAATTCTTGAAGATCGACGGCGGTCGTCCTACCGATCGGCCCGTAAACGCCGGCACAATTGACAAGACCGCTGATATCACCCACTTCGTTTACGCACCAGGAAGCGAATGCCTTTACCTTATTGAGGTCACTGACATCCAATGAATAGGAGCGAACAGCGGCGCCCGGACTTCCCTTTAACTCGGCGACGGATCTCAGAAGATCTTTTTGATTCCTGGCCGCAATGACGGCCTGAGCGCCCTCGGCTACGCATTTTTTCGCTACAGCAAAACCGATGCCCTGGCTTCCTCCCGTAATGACAATGTTTTTTCCATGAAGCTTCATCTTTCTCCTCTCCCCAACGAAATGAACCGAAACCCGATCTTTTTCATTTGATTTTCGTCAAGGCAGTCCTTCGTATCGAAAAATATCAGCCGCCTCATCTCCTTTTTTATCGAACTCCAGTCGAACTGCTTGAATTCTTCCCATTCCGTCAGTAAGACAAGCAAGTCCGAATCCTTTGCCGTTTCCGCGATATTCCTGGCTACTTGAAACGCGGGTACGGTGTCCAATTCTTTATAATCGGCTTTAGGGTCATAAGCGCTCACCCTGGCCCCTGCTTGGACGAGCTTGCCGGCAATCTCCAAGGGAAGACTCCGCCGCAACGTGCTTGTTCCCGGCTTATACGTCAAGCCGAGAACGCCGATCTTGGCATCTTCTATTTCTCCCAATATATTCTTGATTTTTCCGACGATCTCATTAATTCTTCTCTTATTCAGTTCTAGAACATAGCCAAAGAATTTGCTTCCCTCACGAAGGGCGGGTCCCCGCCGGCTAAGAATCATGAGATCTCTTCCAAGAGTGCCGCCTGAAAACCCGACCCCCGGCGATAGGTAGGCCTTTTCTCCGATGCGGGGATCCGATTTCATCCCCTTGATGACATCATCTATCCTCGCGCCTTGGGATTCGCAGATATCCGAGAGTTCATTGGCGAAAACTATGCTCGTCGCAAGGAACGCGTTGATCCCATGCTTGACCAATTCCGCGCTCTCCAGGCTCATAGAAATGATCTCAGCGGTGACTTCCTGAAATAGCCGTCGGCATTTTTCCTCGGTTTGGGCATTATCGACGCCAAGGATTATTCTTCCTGGCGTCATATAACACTCCAGGGCGGCGCCAAGCCTAAGATTTTCGGGAGAATAGGCAAGATCGAGGGTTCGATTCTGCATCATGAGTTCTTTTCTTAATTGAGCGCAGAACCCAACCGGGGATTGGGAGCTTATAATGAGGACGGCGCCATCCTTTAATAAGCCCCTTGCTCTCAGAACAGAATTTTCGAGTATGGAGATATCGCTGCTGTCGTCGTTTCCGACTGGGGTATCATAGGCGAGAAATACATAATCACAGGACCTCAGGGCATCCATCTCGGCAGAAAAGGACAATTTGTTCGATGCGATCCCCCTTTTGATCTCCGTTTCTAGCATCGGCTCATATATTGGAGGAATTCCCTGCTGCAGTCGGCTGATCCTGGAAGGATCGAAATCGACTCCATGAACGCGGTGGCCCAGTTTCGACCATGACGCGGCGATAACGCATCCAAGGTGCCAAAGTCCGATAACGCCAATTTCGGAATCCATCCTTACTGTCTCCTCTTATGCGTTTTTTCCAGATTTGCGAGAGTCATTGCTTTACCTCGCCCCGTTCATGAAGTTCAGCAGGACGGTTGATCCGGCGCCTTCGAACCTGTATCTCATTTCCAGAAGATTCGATCTTTTCATCGCCTCGCGGAATTTCGCATGGTCCTTTTCGACATAGAACACGAAGAAACCCCCTCCGCCGGCACCGGTAACCTTGCCGCCCAGGGCCCCGTTCTGCAGAGCGTATTCATACACTTCATCCAGCCGGCTGTTGGAGATAACGGCGGACATGTTTTTCTTGAATTTCCAATGTTTGTCGAAAAGCAAGCCGATGTCCGTGATGTTCCCTGATTCCGCGGCTTCCAGGACCTTATAGCCGATCTCCTTGATGACGTGCAGGCTTTCGATGACGTTCTTTTTGTCCTCCCTGGCCCCCTGGCTCTGCTCCGAAAGGATCCGGGTCGCGCTGTGAGAGGTGTTGGTATAGAACATGAGGAGGTTCTGGTTCAAATCGTCGAGGGTCGATTCTTCGATTAGGGGACTCCTGACTTTCACAGTCCCATCCTTGGCGATTTCGAGCACCCTCAAACCGCCGAACGCCGCCATGTATTGGTCCTGCTTGCCGATCGGCTTGCCGAGCCTGTCGATCTCGAGTTCGCAGGCCTCCTCGGCCAGTTCTTGGACGGCCACGGCTTCCTTTTTCATTGCATGAAGGCCGTTAAGGAGGCCGACCGCGTATGAGCTCGACGAGCCGAGCCCCGTGCCGGCAGGGACGTCCGCCATCGATGCGATCTCAAGCGAATTTTCGATATCTGTCATCCGCATCGCTTCTTTGGCGATGTCGTGCTGGAGCTCTTCGCGGTGATTCACCGTCTCCGATTTGGAATACTTGAGGCGGACAAGAGAATCCACGATGGGTCGGTTCAGGTTGATGAACATATATTTGTTAATGGCAGCGGCAAAGATGAATCCGCCGAACTTCGAGTAATAGGCAGGGAGGTCGGTCCCTCCCCCGCCCAGTGTGAAACGGAATGGCGTGCGTGTGATGATCATGCCTCCCCCTTATTACAAATGACTCTGATAGCTAAGGCGTCTCCTCCCTGGCCCCCGAGGAGTTGAGGAGATGAAGATTCAATTCGTTCAAAAGCCCCAGGTCATCCAGAGCCCAAACACGGCCGGATAGTCGGTATGCGTAAAGACGCCCTTTCTTTCGAATCAGCGCGGGGATCACGTCGACGCCGAAGTCAGAAAAGCCCGTGGGAATAAAATCAAAGATGCCGGAGCGGAAATGGAAAAGGCCCGCGTTTACCCAATGGCTGAAAACCTCGCTGGGCGTCGGCTTTTCTTTGAAACGGAGGACTTTGTTGTCCCGGCTCAACTCGAGGATGCCGCTGCCCGAAACATCCGCCTTCTCGAAGACCGCCACTGTTCCCACGCCCGCGTTCGCCTCAGCCGCCCTAATAAAGCCGGGCAGGTCAATCTCCAGGAAATTGTCCCCATAGACGACGAGGAACGGACCGCCGTGCAGCTCGGCCTCGAGTTTTTTCACGGCGCCCGCCGTGCCCAATATCTCGGGTTCGAGGGAGTATCGGATCCGCACCCCCCACTTTCGTCCATCCCCGAAATGGGACGTGATCCGTTCCGGAAGATGATGGAGATTGATGAATATCTCCCGGATTCTCGCTTCGGCCAGATGCTCGACATGATGCTCGAGGATGGGCTTCCCCGCGATCGGAACCATGACCTTGGGCATCTCATCGGTCAGCGGACGGAGTCTCGTCCCCTTGCCCGCCGCAAGCAGGACGGCTTTCATTTCCCCGCCGCTCAAATCCTTCCCCCCGCCATTTCGGATTTGATGTAATCGATGGCGCGGAGCAACCCGGTTTCGAGGTCCGTCCGCGGTTTCCAGCCAAGAGCTGAAGCCTTGGAAATGTCTGCAAGCGTTATCTGCGCTTCGCCAGGGAGATCGGGCTTGAATTCCGGCTCGAGGCGAACGCCGAGAAGCCGCGAGACAAGCTCGTATATCTCCAAAATCGAATGGTTTTCTCCCGAACCCAGATTATAAGTTTCATTATCGGTCCGGGAATCGCGAAGGCAGAGAAGATGGAAATCGTTGACATCGTCGACGAAGACGAAATCCCGTCGCTTTTCGCCCGTCCCGTTGATGACCGGACGTTCGCCCTTTAAAAGCTTGATTATAAAGGCGCTCGTGACCGGCGGGACCGTCCGGCGATAATCCTGGACGGGGCCGTAGACGCAGAAATAGCGAAGCGCCGTGAATGTCATCCCGAAAAACCGACGATATGCTTTAGCAAAATGCATCGCGGCCGATTTGCTGGTCGCGTAAAAACTCTCTGGCCGGACCTCGCTTTCCGGCGTCGGGAAAATCGAGATCCCTTCGTAAAGCGCCGATGATTCCGCATATATGATCTTACGGACTCCGGCCCGCCGCGCCGCTTCGAAGACGTTGATCGTTCCGGTGACGTTGATATCGGCCGTCTCTATCGGATCCGCCTGGCAATCGGTGATGCAGTTCTTGGCCGCGAGATGGAATACGGCATCGACCCCTTCAAAAAGACCATAAATGCCGCGGTCGCGGATATCTCTTTTCTGGAATTCCACGCCTTCCGGGACATTCTCGGGTAATCCATAGGCGAGATTATCGATCCCAACGACTTGATATCCTTCCTTGAGTAGGCGCGCAGCAAGATTCGACCCTATAAATCCAGCTACTCCGGTTATGATGATCTTCATGTCGTATTAACTCCCAGTGCCTCTAATAACCGCTGGGATAGTTTTGAGAAGAATCTTCAGATCGAGCCCAAGAGACCAGTTCTCTATATACTCCAAATCCAGCCGAACCCATTCGTCGAAACTGCTGACTCTGTTTCTTCCCTTTATCTGCCAAAAGCATGTCAGGCCGGGTTTCACGCTGAGTTTTCGCCTGTGCCAACTCTCATATCTCGCTAATTCATGGGGACCAGCCGGACGCGGCCCGACCAAGCTCATGTCCCCCTTGAAGACACTCCAGAGCTGGGGGAGCTCGTCCAGGCTAAACTTTCTCAGCACTTTCCCAATCTTCATCACCCTCGGATCATTCTTGATCTTGAAAACAGGCCCGTCCATCTCATTGCGATCCTGAAGGTCCGCCTTCATTTGGTCCGCATTCAGGACCATGGTCCTGAACTTCCAGCTTTTGAAGGGTTTCTTGTTCAGCCCAACGACGTTCCATTGATATAGGAGTGGGCCTTTCGAGGTCGCTTTGATTAACACGGCAATTGTCAATAAAATCGGGGTCATAGCAATCAGCATTATTCCCGAAATCCCAATGTCCAAAAGTCTTTTAATGTACAGCTTTAGTTCATCGTCCTGCGTCGCCATCAAGCTGATGATATTCATCCCATACGGTTGATCGACCCGGACCTTTTTCACCAATTTGCCGAAAAAGTCCGAATAGATGCGGATTTGAACTCCCTCGCGCTCACAACACTCTATGACTTTCCTGATCAAACCGAACTGATCGATAGGGACGCAAACGATGATTTCGTCGACGATATTGTCATGGAGAAGGGGTTCTATGTCCTTATAAGTCCCCAGGATCTTGATGCCTGACGAACCATTTGTAAGGTCATCGGCATCGGCCTTTACGATTCCGACGATGTCCAAACCCCATCCAATATTATTCTTCACAACCTCGATAAATTCACGCGCTTTTTCCCCCTCCCCTATTATTAAAACCCGTTTCCTGTTGATCCCCCTTTTCCTCACTTCTTTGGCCACATAAAAAAGGGCTGTTTTTTCGAGAGCCAGGAAAAGAAAGTTGACGAAGGCGAAAGCGATGATATACGTTCTCGGGATGTGTCCGAACCGGAGAAAATAATGAGCCGCGAAGAATACGCAGACACCGATGAAGGTCGTTTTCACGACATTGGCCAATTCCTTCCATAGCGACTTGAATCGTTGAAAAGAATACGCCCCCAGCCTATTGAAGATAATCACCCACAGAAGTGAAAGCCCGACGATGAGCGCGATATAATCCGTGGTGACGCGGATGGGAAAAGAGATATCCATCAGGCGCCGGAGCTTGTCCCAAATAAGATAGGCACCGATGAAGCTGAGAGCGGTCGTCAGCGCATCCGCCACCTGCGCAAGTCTTCTATGATATGTGGGACGCCAAAGCATATTCTTTTTTTCTTCTTTCTAGAAACGGAGTTATTAGACTCTGGATGACTTCTAGTGAATATTTATTTTCGAAAGTACTTTGCTGCAAATACAAGATAAATAAAATACGTATTGGTTATTATGTAACGTTTCCAGTAATTACACTTTAATGGATCCTGGAAAATTCGATAGAGCCATTCCAATCCTTTTGAACGGGCCCATGAAGGGGCATCTTTTTTGTCCCCTGAAAGCACGTCAAAACTACCACCCACGCCCATTATTATGGGCACCATATTCATTTTCTTAATCTCGCCCATTAGCATTTCCTGTTCAGGCGATCCCATGGCAATGAATACGATATCTGGTTTCTTTTCACGAATATCAAGAAGTACACCCTTTACCATTTGATTGTCAGAAAGATATCCATGATGATATCCTGCGATGGATAATAGTGGGTAATTATTTCTTAATATCTGAATAAATTTTTCAATGATTTGAATTTTGGCACCTAAAAAATAAGCTCGAATTGACTCTTTTTCCGCGAAAGACAGAAATGCCTTCAGTAGTGTGATGCCGCCGATATGGGTCAATGGAACGCCCAGCCTTTTTGCAGCCCAGACTATTGCATATTCCGGAATGATTAAATCAGCGTTTTTTATGAATGAAGCGATTCTTTCATCTTTGTGCGCCATCCACAATTTATTCGCGTTTGTTACAGCAATAATCTTCGAATCTTTCTTTTTGACCTGTTCTTTAATCCACGAGAGGGCCTCATCCATTGTCAAAGCATCCACCGGATAACCCAATATGAACTCGCGCTTCATGCTGACATCAATCCCGACTTTTCAATTACCTTATAAGCCAAAAGAAAGCCATTATGATCCGTCGTCCGGTGTTCATGATCTTGCCCTCAATGCCCGCATAAAACATTCACATAGGCCTTTATTACACTAGCTTCGATCGGCTTTCGAGATACTTCATAAGTGCCAGGAAAGCCCACGCCTGCACCCAGCGCATGCAGGCCAATCGATACAGAAAGCCATGTTGCTTCTGCCAGTAGAAGTATCCCTTCCCGCTCCAAAACTGATCGATCATCCTGGACAAGGACTTCTCTGCCAGATCAGGCGGCGTATTAAAACGCGCCGCCAAGTCGCACAGGCATATCGCCGCATGGGAAAAGGCGTGAGCGTCTAAGGGTTCTGCCTTGTCGTGATAATACTTCACCGTGCCGTCGGGGAGGAAAAAATGCCGTAAATAGAAGGAATACCCTTTTGCGCATACATCACCGGCATCTTTGCATCCCACCTGGTCATGAATATCCTTGAGGGCCAGGAGATTGTAGCCCGTGTGAAAACTGTCGATCCACTTCTGGTCGCCCGCCTCGCCATAAGGCCAACTGCCGTCTTCATTCTGGGAATAAATGCTGAAAGCAGCACTCTGCATGGATAATTGCTGAAAATCGCCGCGCCCGGTCATTTTGCCTACCCGGGCCAATAGGGCCGCGCCCAAAAGATTGGCGTTATGGACCCGGGACTGATCGATGGGGGTATAAGAAAAGCAAAAGCCCTTCTTTCCCGCCGAACGCTTCAGGTCCCGGCAGATGAACTCGCAGGCGGAGACCGCCATTTCCAGCCATTCTTCCTGTGCCGTTTCTTCAAAGAGATCCAGCAGGCTGCCGCCGATGAAGGCCGTGTTGACAATCGTCGGCGTGCCGGCGGGGGCATAAAATGCCCGATTGGGCCAGTCGAAGGGATATCCCCAGCAGGCGCCGCCGTATCCTTTAGATTGATGTTCCTTGAGCCAACGGGCCAATTGAAAGGCACGTTGCTTATCCTCATCCTGACGATTCAGGCGATAGCGGATGATCAGTGCCATCAGGATCAATCCGAGCGCTTTGGCATTGGTGGTCTTCGGAACGAGCAACGCGGGCCGCAAGTTGATCCGGCTTCGTTTCACAAGTTGCAAGGCTGCCTGCCCAGCCCAGCGGTTAATGCTCGAAACTCCTTTTAACAGAGGGCTGTTGAGGGCGTCAAAAGGGTCCCATCCCTTGAATTCCCGTACGGACATCCAGGAAAATAGCTCGTCGCTGATCACTCTTACTTTTTGGTGTGTTTGGGAAGTAAACAACTGATCTTGGCTGGACATGCTTTCTGAAACAAGCTTCTGTGAATTATTTATCAATTGACTGAGATGATAATCTGAGAAAAAAGGATTACAGGGTGATCACCTGGCCGGTTCTTAGCGATTCCAAAACCTTAAATGTCACGTCCGTGGCGCTGAAGATTTCCGCGATGGGGATTGGCGCCGCACGTCCCTGTCGCACTGCATCCAGAAACGCCTTCACTTCCGCCTTTTGCCCCTTGTCCTGGGTCAACAGGGTCTTTTTGAAAGGTCGCCTGCGGCCGTATACAACGATTTTTTTAAAGTCATGCATCACCGCCGTAACGCCGCACCCATAAATCTCGATGTATTCTTTGGCCAATCCCTTTGACCCATTGGCAAAATGCTGAATACTTCCGACAGACCCGTTTTCATACTTGAGGGTTATGGCAAGCGTATCTGATGAATTCTGCGCGTCAGGTATCGCAGCGGCGTAAACAGAGACCGGCAAGGAACGGTTGATAAAAGTCAGGTAATCCACGAAATGACAGATTTCGCCTACGATCCGCCCGCCGCCGATTTCCCGATCCTGGACCCATGAATCTTCCGGGATGAATCCCGCATTGACACGATAGATCATGGATAAGGGCGGCATGGGGAGTTTTTCCCGGATAATCCCTGTCAATGGCGAGAAACGCCGGTTGAACCCCACCATCAGGAGGGGTTGCGGTCCGTCACCCGTGCAAGCCTCTTCCCAGGCCCTCCGGATTTCTTCGAATTCATCTTCCCTTATACAGAGCGGTTTTTCCACGAACACGTTTTTTCCGGCCTTCAAGGCCTTGATCACATATTGGGCGTGGGAATCATGCCGGGTGGCGATAAAAACGGTATTAATCTCCGGGTTGTTGATGATATCTTCTTCACGCGCGGTGCAGAAAGCAAAGCCGAAACGCTCCGCCACGGAACGAGCGCTGGCAGGCGAGGCGGTCATCACGCCCTTCCGACTGATCGCACCATCGCCCGGCAGGTTTGGCAACAAATGGCTCTGGGCATGGGACCCGGCGCCAATGAACCCGACGGCAACAGACGAAACAGCCCGGCCAGATGTTCGAGCCGTCCCGGTGACGACCCGTTCTTTCCTCAGCTCTTTTCCCCGCTCGTACTCGATCAATATCCCCACATAGGGTTCGGTTTTCTCCAGGATCAAATCGTAAGCAGCCGACGCCTCTTCCAGTTTGAAAACATGGGTGGTCAAATGATTGATGTTGATCTTCTTCCGATAGATGAGCTCTTGGAAGGCCTGCATGTTCCTGTTTTCCGTCCAGCGCACATAGCCGACAGGATAATCCCGCCCCTTTTCCTCATATTCGGGGTCATAGCGGCCCGGCCCGTAGGAGCAGGACATCCGGACCGTCAGTTCTTTTTTGTAAAAATGGGGATCCCGGTCAAAACCGGTCGGCACGGCCCCAACCACGACGATCGACCCCCGTTTGCGGGCAATCGCGCCGGCAAAGTTAATGGGATCTACGGAAACGGAACCAGCAGTAATGATAATGGCATCGCATCCCATCCCGCCGGTGCATTCCCGGATCTTGGCCTCAATCCCGGGATCTTCCCGCAGATAAGCATGCGCAAGACCATGCGCGCCGGCAAAGTCCAGCATCGCAGAATCAACATCGACGCCGATGGGCACAACGCCGGAGGCCTCCAGCATGATGGCCGTCAGCTGCCCCAGGAGACCCAGGCCGATCACTGCACAGGTTTCTCCTATCCGGAGATCCGCCTGGCGGATTCCTTGAAGAGCAATCGCCCCTAAGGTGTTGTATGCCGCCTGTTTAAGATATTCCTCGAATCCTCCTGCCTCAAAGCAATTCACTTCTGACTTCTGACTTCCGACTTCTGACCCCTCACTCCTGACCCCTGACTCTTGACTCCTACCCCCCGCCTGCCCCTGAAAAGGCAACTTCACGCACAGGTTTTTCGGCACGGCCACCACTTCCGCATGGGACGCCGCTGAGCCACCGCAGGCCACATAATCCCCAATCGTCAGATCATATACATCAGGGGCAAGATCCACGATTTCCCCAACGCACGAGTATCCCAGAGGCGACCAGGCGTCGAGCTTCTTCATCACCGCCCGGTATGTCTGAAGCGGCCCCTTTGTCTTGAGCTTATCGAGCACCTGCTTTAGCTGTTGCGGCTTCTCTAACGCCTTACCGAGATAACCCTTCCTGGCAGCCTTGACCGTACCGCTCTCCGTCCCCGCAGAAATCACAGAGTAATAATTCCGTACCAGTACCATCCCCGCCTGCAGATTAGGGATCGGCATCTCCAGAACCTTCATCTGCCCGGTTTTCAGTTTTTGAGTTAGTTGGAACATTCAAAGATATCCTTACGGTTACCGCCTACCCATTTCTTTGATTCCTTTTTTTGAGTGACACTGCGGCTTTCATTCGCTGATCAACGTCAAGAATTGCCATAGCTATAAGGATCGACAACAATGGCACAGCTACGAGCGAGTACCGAAACACGCTGAAAACAGGAGCGTAAATCAAATTGAAACATAAGACTGTAGAGACACAAAACACAACCAATATGCGACGAGGCATGCGAAAGCCAATAATAATACCAACGATAACAAATGGCAGTTGGAGAAACTGCCATACAAGAACGATCAATACTTTTGACTTTGTTTCGGTCAAATACCAAAACTCACCAATGTTTTTCAGCGTCTTAATCATGAACGCGTGTGGACTGGCCCGAATCCATTCTAATGCTCGATCTGCGAAATATGCTTCTTGACGAACATCCACAGGTGCGGATAGACTATATGGATGCCCGCCCCAAGTCGGATACAAAGCATTCAAACTACTTCCAATTTCTCCTGGTCGAACATCAAAATCGTACCAGAAATTCCACCATATCAGTGTTTGTACAGGAACAAAAGCACCAGAAGTCACTTGATAGTTCCTAATCATCCAGGGCAAGAGAGCGCCTATCATAATACCGACCACAAGCGCAAAATGAGCAAACGTTCTCCGGCAGAGTATTCCCATGGCCAAAGCTAACAAACACCACAAAAAGGGCAAGAACAAGGCAACGCTTTTATTTAGCGCCGACACTGCAAGACACAACCCTAGAAGCACATCGGTTTTCAATCTAGGGTAACGCAAAAACTCAAAGTACATTACAAGTGCAAGTAGCAGCCAAAAAGTGAACCAACTCTCTGGCCCCAATTTCACCGTGTAATATATCGTGAATGGCTGGAGCGCATACACTCCTGAGGCAAACAATGCCAGGCGATGGCTTTTGCTGCCAGACTTTGTTTTCATTATAAATGAGGCATTTCGATTTACTAGGATGTAGACAAGTAATGTAGTGACTGTATCTATAAGTGCTTCAAACAAGCGTAGTACCAAAAAGTTTTTGCCGAAAATCGAAAATACAAAGGCCAACCAAAAGGGATAAAAAGGCGCTCGAGTTACGGTTGGGATTGTCTGTCCAGCTATGTAGCCGAAGCCATGACCAGAGAGCATATTTTGAGCAATCACATCATATTGATCTATAATCACATCTTCATATAGAAGTGGAGATGCAATCACCACCAATAGTCGGAGAGACATCGCTAGCAAGCCTATCAAGATGGCCGGACGTATTGAGTTTAATACCTTCATATCTCGTAGTTTTTCATTCAGTATAAAATCGGGTTCTGCGAGACCCACTCCAATGTCCGCGCAAGCCCCTCATCCAACACACAGATGGTTGGCAGCCCATCAGTTCGCGGCCAGAAGATTGTCCGAGAGCAATTTGCGGCTTCTCCAACGCCTTACCGAGATAACCCTTCCTGGCCGCCTTGACCGCGCCGTTCCCGCCGAAATCGCGGAGTAAATATTCCGGACCAGAACCATCCCCGACTGCAGATTGGCGATAGGCATATCAACGATCTGCATCTGGCCAGTTTTCAGTTATTGGGCGAGTTGATTCATTACGCTTTAATTTTCTCTAAGATTATTCTCTTGTTGCATCGTTTTAATCTGAGGCGGGACACGCGATATTACAAATCGCAACTTTCCTGATGGTTCTTTTTTGATTTCTTCAGCAAACTCAAAATTTATATAAATCGAGGTTCCTAAGCGAAGGACAGCTTCTTCTTTTAATAGCTTTAAATCAGCATCGCCAAATCCGGGGCGTTTAACGATTTTAATAGTTATGGAGGATATATCTTCCTGTAGTATTTGCGCTTCTTTGACATGGATCATCTCTTTAAATAGATGATCCAATCGTCCCACGTGACGCCCATCGGGAGTAACAATAATATCTTCTAAACGACCCACTATTTGATCAACAATTTGACCTTTACGACCACAATCACATTGCTTATCCGAAGGAACAGCAAGATCACCAATGCGATATCTTATTAATGGCATTGCATAATTACCAAAACCTGTGCAAACCATTTCTCCTGTTTCACCTGGTTTTGCAGGTGTTGCATCTGGTTTAAGAATCTCTATCAGGCTATGTTCCATTTTGACATGGAGAGATCCTTTTTCACACTCTACGATATTGCCTACCTGTTCCGCATTGCCGTACCAATTGAACACTTTACAACCGAAAGCTGACTCAATGGCATGCCGTTGATAGTCAAGAAGACTCTCTGAATTGGTAAAAACAGCCTTAGGGCGGATTTCATTCCTTGAATATTCAAGAGCACCAAGCGCCAGCATGTAAACCGAGCTTGGATAACCGCGAATTAGATCTGGTTTAAATGATCTAAGTCTGTCAATATAGAGAGGTAGAGTTTTTGTTGAAATGTGCTGTGAGGAAAAGTAAATAGAATTATTGTAATAATCATGATTCCAGAAGGGGGGGGTCCATTTATCCGGTGGCGAGACGGGATGACCACCGATGAAGGCCATCCTCATGCCGGGGTAAACGCCCGCCCAAGCAAGATGAAGATAACGAAATGCGTATTCCCGCTGCCAAGCTTCTTTTGATAAGACTAATTGAAGGCCTTTGCCGGTTGTACCGCTTGTATGAACACTGACAACTTGCCTTTTTGTATATCTATTACTGATAAATTCCCCCGAATATAAACGCACAGTTTCTTTATCAATAACCGGTATTCTTATTATATCTTTGATTGTCTTTATATTACGTATAGAAAGGTTTAGTTCTTTAAAAAGCTTCTTGTAAAAGGGAACATTCTCACTTGCATATTGAATTAATCTTACAACTTCACTTAGCTGATAAGAAGCCAATTCTTCTTGTGAGAAGAATTGGCTTCTTTCGAGAAATTTATAATATTCTTTATATTGTTTCCCAAATACTCTTTTGGTCTGCCTTAATCCATAGATCGATGTAGCAATATCTCGAAATAATGGGGGGAGATGCCAAAAGAAAGAACGCCACGTTGAACTACCGTAATTCATATTGTCTGTTTTTCAATGTGACCTTTCCAGCCAAAAGATGGTTTGAATTTTAAACATGGAGTATTCACAATTTCAGAGAGCGCACAATTCCATTCTGGTATATTAGATAGGCACCGGATTTCATTAATCTGAGATTTGATGAGAGGGAAATCCTTATTATTCCAAGCATTGGCGATCATGGGAATTTTATTGTAATCAAATCCCATTAAAATCGCGCTCGCAGTATCAACAGCCACAGGATTAAACCCGGCTACAATTAAACCAGCATTAATCGGGTCCGGTTCAATAGGACCACTGCCTTCACCGGCGATTATCCCATCAACAATAGTCATATATTTTCTTGGTTTCTCACGCTTACTTCCATCACCATTGTAATAGAAAAAGGCTTTGTTTAAATCAAGGACCATCCTCCATGCCGTATCGTTACCGTACCAATTTCCACTTCTTACAATATTGTTACTATCGCCAAATACCATTTTACCTGTTATTTTTATCAATCTTGGCAATAATCCACCAGTGCCACCAAGTTTAGTTAGTGTTCTCTTAAATAATTCTATTGTTTTGCTTTGAACTTTATTCTTCATGGTCGCTACTTGAAATTCGTCGCCGCCTTGATCCTGTGTACCCAATGTGTGATGTGGCAAACAATTTCGGTATCCGTTAATACCCACTAAATTTTTTAGACTTAAGGTAACTCCTGTTTTTATATGGGTTTTCATCTTGGGTATATTAATAAATACATCAGCATCTAAAGGAGTCTTACAAAGAATATAAATGTGATTATCGGCAAAATGATATTTCCCTAATTCATTTATAGCATAATCCGCCCCGTAAAAACGACCGCATAACTTGTATGACAAAAATTCACTTTTATCGCCAAGATTTATCGACGTGTATCCCGCAGGGTCTCCATTGAGTTTCACACGTTTATAAATAACGTCACCTCTTGAGAACCATCTATCCCGACGTAAATCAAGCAATTCGATATCTAATCCCTTTGATTGAAAAAAATGAACAACGTCATACAGCCCACTAATATGACATATTCTATCGAAATCTGAGTCTGTCTGTGGCCCATCAGCTATTGTTACTTTGCCTTTCCCTTTCAAAGCAATAAATACATAGTCGAGCACAGCACGGATAATTGATGGATGCGTTATAATTTGTTTCCACTCTGAAGGTTGCTTGCGATGGCCTTCGCTGATAAGATTCGGTTTGATCAGGACATTTTGGCCGGGGGTAATCAGGTCACCGAGTGGATTCCATTCTTTTGATCCAAAATGCTCTAGATCTAATCCTAAAAGATAAAATGATGAGCGGACTGATTGATATGCAGCGTCACTCTTACTAGTGATCTTTTCAACAAAAGGATATTCAGGATATCCGTCATCTGGATTAAATGGCGGTATATTATCATATTCACCTTCAGTTTTTATTATGGATATATAATTTTCATACATATATAGAACCTTACCTTAGGGTCTGCTGAAAAATGATTTATAGGTTCAAGGCGGGGCAGGCACGAGGCATT
>CAZIDN010000007.1:0-93687 GCA_964537875.1 uncultured Eubacteriales bacterium | reverse complement strand
GGCATCGGGGAGGTTCCGGAGGTTGAAAGAGACGGCGCTCCAATACGCCTTCATGCTGGACCTGGCCGGAATAACGAAGTAATTGAAATATCCGGGATGGCTATCGCTCCCCATCCGGGTTTTTCACGCCGTTCCCGAGCCCTCCTTCTCGGCGGCTCAGAACTCGCTTCCCGGCCTCGATTGTACGGATGTTCGCCGGGAAGCTCAGACAACTTCGCCAGCCGGCTTCTTCCGAGCCGGCTGCCCTCGAAAGAGGACTCGGGAAGGCTAAACCCTCTATGGTCGCTTCAGCCATCCCAGATATTTCTTTTAAGATTCATGAGAGATGAAGGAGGAAGCGTGAATCTAAAATTTTCAATGTTTTTAGTCGCGGTGGCGGCGCTTTTTTTATTTGCTTTTTCTTTCTCGGCTGTTTTTGTCTAGGCCGCGGTCCCCCAAGAGAGCGAGGCCCAGAAAGAAGCTCGGATGAAATGGTGGACCGAAGCGCGGTTCGGCATGTTCATCCACTGGGGGCTCTATGCCCAGGCCGCCCGCCACGAATGGGTCAAGAATCGTGAGCATATAAAGGATGAGGACTATCAAAAATATTTCGATGTCTTCAATCCTGACCTCTATGACCCCGCGGCATGGGCGCGCGCAGCCAAGAACGCCGGCATGAAGTATTTCGTCATCACGACCAAGCGCCACGAGGGATTCTGTCTCTGGGACTCCAAATACACGGATTACAAGGCGACCAAGACTCCCTACGGCAAAGACCTGATCAAGCCGCCCGGCGGTCATTCTCCGGCTGCCCGTCCGGCAGCCCAAAGTGAACGTCCCCGTGATCGAATTATTTTTAAAATAATACTTTTTGGTGCTCTTCGATTTCGTGCGGGTGAATTCTGGAGTCCGTGACGCTCGCAGCGACCATCAGCGAAGGTTTAGCCTTCTCTCTCCGTCTTCGAGGGTACTCCGTTTTCGGAGTGCGAGGACTGTGCGAGCCTCGCCGCGGCCTTCGGTGATACGGAATATGCGACAAAGATCAGGGGAGATAATTTCCGTCATGGTGCGAGTTCCGCAGCGCCCACAAGACGGTGAGAGAACGGCGTTAAAAACCTTCGCGGGAGCAAGAGCGTTACGGACTCCTGCTACACTCACAAAAAAGGGAAGAGATCTTTACTTTACAGTTCCTTGACGTAGATATTCCGGAAATACGGCGGAGAGACGCTGTCGTGGTTCTGGAACCCGATATAGCCCTCGAGCGCAAAATCCTTGACCTTTCCGCCCGGCTTGGCATCCCAATCGAGGATCAATTTCCCGTTCAATTCGATCTTGAGGTGTTTGCCTATGAATTCAATCTTGAAGTGGTTCCATTCGCCGGTCGGCAGGAAGGCATTCATCTTTGGCCCTTCGACATCATAGGCCGCCCCGGTCACATGGATGCCCTGGCCCGCGTCATAGACCTGGATCTCGAAGGAATGATAGATGTAGTCGTCGCTGGTCGGGACGTCGGGAACCCGGATAAAGATCCCCGAGTTGGTCTCTTTCGTCGAGCACTTGAAGTCGCACTCGAGAATGAAATCCTTGTATTTCTTGCCGTACCAGAGCAGGCCCATGCCGCCCTGTCCCTTTAACACGCCCGTCTTCGGATCGACCTCGAAGTAGCCGGGGCCGTAGTGGTTCCAGCCGTGCTTTTCATAGCGGCCGCCGCTGCTTCTGAAGATCTGCTCGTAGCCTTCATAATAGGTGATGCTCTTGACGTAGTCGATGCTTTTTTGGATGGCCGGAATGGGATTGGCCACTTCCTTCTCGTTTTCGTATTCGATCGTCAGGAATCCGCTGTAGTCTTGGAGTGTCAGCTCGGCCAGGAGGTCGCGGATATTGCCTTTGCCCTGTCCCCAGGCCACGTCGTCCACGCCCGCGCCGTCGCCGTAATCGCTGCGGTCCTTGAGATGGACATCGTGGATCCGGCCTTCGAGGAGCTTGAACGCTTCTCGCGGATCGTTCATGCCGCGCATCCAGTGCCCGTTGTCGGCGCAGGAGCCGATCCGCTCGTCCCTGCCCTTGACGTGGTCATAGACGGTTTCGGGCAGGTAGTATTTGGTCTTCGGGGGATGGTTGTGGATGGCGATCTGGACGTTGTATTCCTTGACCAATTTTTCGAGGAGCGTGAAGTCGTCGTCCTCGGGCTCGGTCATGATCGTCCGGATGCCCATCTTGCGGGCGAAATTGAAGACCGGACGCATGCTCTCCTCGGTCCTGCCGATCCCGACCACGCCGTAGGCGACAAGAGAAACGCCGGCTTCTTTGAGCTTGTCCCTGACTTTGGCCTGCTGCTCGTCGGTCATATTGTGGTCGAATTTGGCGTTGGGGAATTCCGTCCCCAAGGCCTGTCCGGGAAAGGCTTGGACGTATTTGATGCCGAGGTCTTTGAGCTTGGCCAGGGTGTCGAAGAATGTGAATCTCCGGAAAGTCCAGCACTGCATGGAAATAGGGATCTTCTTAATCCGGACGTCCTTGTAGTTTGTCGTCTCCACGTATTTCTGGAGCTCGGACGGGATGTGCCGGATCTGCGTCGCCCCCGCCTGCTGACCAGGCGCGGTTTGAATCGCAAGAAACATAAGAAAAGGAACGGCCATCAGTAGAATCAAAGATTTCGTTCTCATCTTAGCCTCCTTATTTTCCTTTCGGATTCCACGTCCCTTGGGCCACGGCCGGAACGAACGTGTCGAGACCCGGCGGCGGGAAGGGGATGGTGATCCCTTTTTCCGCGCTCATGTAGGCCGACATGAGCAGCTCGGTGACGTTGAAGCCGTCGCTGAAATTCTCTTCGGGCCGCTTGCCCGCCAGGAACGACTGGACCATGTGGCGGTTTTCGGCGATGTAGCCGTACTCGGTCTCTTCGTTGGCCACCACCGGCATGAGCCCGATCTCGGCATTCTGCTTTTCGACCAGGTCTTCGCCTTCCTTGCCCATGACGTTTCGGCTGAAGAAGACTTTGAGCCCGGCATCCAGCGTGTTGATCTGAAGCGAGTATTCCGGTCCCAGCAGCTCCATGGTCAGCCGCAGCCCGGCTCCGATATAGCACCAGGACGTCGTCGTTTCGACGATGACCTTTTTCCCACTTTTATCTTTATACTCCACGAGAGACCTGGCAAAATCCTCGGCCGGCCTCTTGAGATAGTCCGTCTTGCCGCCGCTGTTTTTGGCCAGGATCGCCGCGTAATGCGGCTCCTGCCATTTCAAGCAATTCATGTAGGCCGTGATGCTGACGGGCTTGAGAACATTGCGCGGTGCGCCGGGAGGCGTCAGCATGAACCGAGCCTCTTCGACCGAGTGGCACATCATGTCATTGAGCACGCCGCCGCCCTGGAGGGTGCCCTCCCAGAACCAGGGCATATGAGGCCCGCTGTGCTCCTCGGCGGCCCGGGCGAGAAAGGGGGGGCCGGCAATGGCGGCGCCGCGCGACCAGACGATCTCCTTGCCCCTCACGACGGCGGGCGCAAAAACCTGGTTTTCCAGGTAGCCGTCGAGAAGCTTGGCCTTCTTGACCAGCTCGAGCATCCGCCGCGCTTCCTTGACGTTTCGTCCCAGCGGTTTTTCGCAGGTGACGCCGATGAGCTCGCCTTTGCCCTTGAGAACGGCATGGGCGATCTCCTCCATGACTTCGACACGGGTATAGTTGGGCGCGCCGATCCAGAGCGCGTCGATGGCCGGGTCGGCGATCATTTCCGATATAGATTTGTAGGTTTTGGCCTTGCCGACCTTGAGTTTCCGGGCCAGGGCTGCGGCCTCACCCGCGCGCTTCTCGTCCGGGTCGAAGATGCCCAGGATGTCCGCGTCGCGGACGCCGACCCAGGAGCGGATGTGAAAGCGGGCGATGAAACCACCGCCGATAATCCCGATGCCCAAATATTTCTTTTTCATCATTTCCTCCGACCTGTTAACCCCCCCTTGATTGCCCAAGGGGGAATAAAATCCGGGGACACGTACCGAATTCCAGAGAATTCGGAACATATCCCCATAAAATTATGCCGGCGTTTTGGCCGCGGCTTTCTTTTCTTTGAACACGAGGACAAACACGAAAGCGCAGAGCAGAGTCAAAGCCGTCGGCACGAGAAACACATTCCGCCAATTCGTGGCGCCTTCTTTGGTGAAGAACGATTGGATCCAGCCGGAGAAATTGCTCCCGACGAAATTGCCCAGGCCCAGGATGATGACGGCGATCAGGCTTTGGGCCGAGGCGCGGATGTCTTTGGGCGCGATCATGTCCACATAGATGAAGGCCGCCGTAAAGAAGAAAACGTAGCAGAATCCGTGGAGCGACAGCGAGGCGATGACCAGCCAGGCCGGCGTGCCGATGACAAAAATTATGTAGCGCAGCGGCCAGGCCAGCACTCCGATGATCATCGTCTTCTTGATGCCGTATTTGGGCAGGAAGTAGGGGAGGAGAAGGGCCATGACGAAAATCTCGGCGATCTGGGCGATCGTCATGACCATAGAGATCGCCGTGTTGCTGACTCCGATCACGGGGGAGGTGAGGAACGGCGCGGTCAGCACGTAATAGAACTGCAATTCCGTGGCCACGACAAAAGCGATGAGGGTAAAAATCAGGAAGTCTTTGTCCTTGAGCATTTTCAGAGCTTCCAAAAAAGCCCAGGGCTTTGTGCCTTCCTTCTTCGGAGGAGTGTGGGGGAGGCCGAAAGCTAAAATGCCCATGAGGATCGAGAACAAACCTGCCAGAAAGAGCGTATCCCCCTTGACGGCGATTCCCGGCGTGGACTTGACCAGAAACCGCCAGCCCGCCAGTCCCCATCCGGCCGCGATCCAGCCGATCGTCCCCCAGACCCGGATCTTGCCGAAATCCTTTTCCGAATCCTTAAGGTGGATGAAGGCGATGGAGTTCGTCAGGGCCAGAGTCGGAGCATAGATCAGGCAATAGATGAGCATGACCCAGATCATGGCCGAGTAGGACGCGACGGCCGAGCCGAGGACAAGCAACACCCCGCCGGCCAGCTGCATGAAAGCGATGACCTTTTGGGTCGGGAAGTAGCGGTCGGCCAGCTGCCCGCCGATGAACGGGGCGATGATCGTCGCGATCGGCAGCAGGCTGTAGATAAATCCGGCCTGCCCGCCGCTGAACCCGAGCGTGTTCATCAAATAGGCGGAGAGAACCGGGGCCCAGGCGCCCCAGATGGCATACTCCAAGAACATCATTATCCCGAGGCGAAATTTTGCGCTCATATTCTCCTCACTTTCAATTCAATGAAGAATTCATTGGCGATGATGAAGCGAAGCCAAAAATATATAAATTCGGGGGCTTTGTCAATAAAGGGCCGGCGGTTGTTTGCAAAATCTTAAAAGCGGATCCGTTGTTTGTTTTTGATTAAAATTATGAGGTTGGGTAGTATAATAATTCGTGAGAATATCCGGAGGTGTCGGGTCAATCTTTCGGGAAGAAAAGGCAGTCCAAAAAATTGGGGCAGAGTGACTAATGAAGTGGCCTGCTGGGTCAATGAACAAAATCCTGAGCAAACATCGATTTGCTTTGATTTGTATGGTATTGGCAATAGCCACCCTGGCGGCCTTCTGGCAGGTCCGCAATTACGGCTTGGTGAATTATGATGACGATAAATATATAGCCGATAACGCACACGTCAAAGCCGGACTGACCCCTGATAGTCTAACCTGGGCTTTTACCACAGGATATGCTTCTAACTGGCATCCGCTGACCTGGCTGTCGATGATGCTGGATATTCAGTTATTCGGGACAAATGCAGGCGGATATCATTTGACCAGTTTGTTTCTTCATGTCATCGCCACGCTGTTGCTTTTCGCTGTTCTTAACCAAATGACCGGGGCCATATGGCGAAGCGCCTTCGTGGCTGGTTTATTTGCCCTTCATCCGCTCCACGTCGAATCCGTTGTCTGGATATCGGAACGCAAGGATGTTTTAAGTGCGCTATTCTGGATGCTGACAATGATGGCCTATATCTATTACGTCAGACATCCGGGCAAAATTCGTTATTCCTTAACTCTTCTGCTTTTTGCCTTGGGTCTAATGGCCAAGCCGATGCTTGTGACGTTGCCGTTTGTTTTATTGCTTTTGGATTACTGGCCTCTGGAGCGGTACCAATTGGGCCGGGCCGTTCAAGATATCAAGAGGAAGAAACAAAAATTCTCGAAAGCTCGCGCTCAATTGTCGGGGCTCATTCTAGAAAAGGTTCCGTTTCTTATCCTTTCGGCCATGTCAAGTCTTGTGACTTTTCTTGTTCAGCAAAAAGGCGGAGCCGTAGCTCCGATGGATCTATTTCCCCTGCCGATGCGATTGATGAACGCCGTGAATTCTTATGCGAAATATATTGAAAAAATGATTTGTCCTGTCCGGTTGGCGGTATTTTATCCGCCTCCCATCCAGGGATTTTCGATCTGGCCGAGTCTAGCATCAGCTCTGGCACTTTTGGCTGTGTCCATCGCTGTGATCTGTTTTGTTCGAAAATACAAATACGTAGGCGCGGGTTGGTTTTGGTATTTGGGGACGCTTGTCCCTGTGATCGGCCTGGTTCAGGTGGGAAGTCAGTCCTTGGCCGACCGCTATACCTATGTGCCGCTGATCGGTTTGTTTATGATCATTGCCTGGGGATTGCCGGAGCTATTGGCAAAATGGAAGCATCAAAGAGTTGTCCTGGGAGCAGCGGGTTTGGCAGTGATTTTGGCTTTGTCGATATGCACTTACCGCCAAGTCGGGTATTGGCGTGACAATGTCACTCTTTTTGAGCATGCGCTTAAGGTAACAACCAACAATTTCCTGATGAACAATCATCTTGGCCTCGCTTACCAGGAGCTCGGCCGCCCGCAGGAGGCGATAGAAGCCTATCAGCAAGCCATAAAAATCAAACCGGATTATGCCGGGGCGTACCATAATCTTGGTATCGCTTATGGCGATCTCGGTCGCTGGCAGGATGCCAGAGAGGCAAATCAACAGGCTATTAAAATCAAGCCGGATGATGCCCCGGCCTATTATAATCTTGGCATTGCCTATAGCCATCTTGGCCACTGGCAGGAGGCGATGGAGGCAAATCAGCAGGCCACGAAAATCAAGCCGGACCATGCCGGGGCCTACAATAATCTTGGCGTCGCTTGCCTTCGGCTAGGCCGCCTGCGGGAGGCGGAGGAGGCCTTTCAACGGACAATAAGAATTAGGCCGGATTATGTCGGGGCTTATAATAATCTTGGCGTTATCTATCGTGCGCTCGGCCGCTGGCGAGAAGCGATCGAAGCCTACCAGCAGGCTGTCAGAATCCAACCGGATTATGCCGACGCCTCTTATGGTCTTGGTCTTGCCTACGGCAACCTCGGCCGCTGGCAGGAAGCGATTGAGGCTTATAAACAAGCGATAAAAATCAAACCGGATGATGCCGAGGCGCGCTATAATCTTGGTGTCGCCTGTCTCCAAATCGGCGATAAGGATTCTGCCTCGGAGGAATATAAAATCCTGAAAACGTTAGATGCGGAAAAAGCAAATCAACTCTTCAATCTGATTAATAAAAAATAGAGGCCACAGAGAAACGAAGCTAAAAACGCAAGCGAAATGACATAAACGGCCGGCGGTTTGACTTCGGGCAGGAAAAATATTATGGTAGAGTCACGGCAGGGAATTATGGCCATGAAATGCTCTCAGTGCCATTTTGAAAATCCCGGGGATACCAGTTTCTGCGGCAGCTGCGGGGCGCCCCTTCATCCTTCCCAGGAGAGCGTGTCTTCCCGCACGGAAACCATGCAAACTCCAAGGAAAGAGCTCATGTCCGGCAGCTTATTTGCCGGCCGCTACCAGGTCATCGAAGAGCTGGGCAAAGGCGGCATGGGCAAGGTCTACAAGGTATTGGATAAGGACCTGGATGTGAAAATCGCCCTCAAACTCCTGAAGCCCGAGATCTCCTCTGATGAAGAGACGATCGCCCGCTTCCGGAACGAGCTCAAGGTCGCCCGCACCGTCACCCATAAAAATGTCTGCCGGATGTACGACTTCGGGAAGGCCGAGGGCACGTATTTTATCACTATGGAGTATGTCCCCGGCGAGGACCTCAAGAGCACGATCGCCAGAGTCGGGCAGTTGAGCGTCGGCAAGACGATCGCCGTCATCAAGCAGGTCTGCGACGGGCTGGCGGAAGCCCATCGGCTGGGCGTCGTCCACCGCGACCTCAAGCCCCAGAACATCATGCTCGACCGTGAGGGAAATGCGCGTATTATGGACTTCGGGATCGCCCGGACCTTTCGGACAAAAGGCCTGACGGGCGGCAACGTGATGATTGGCACGCCTGAATACATGTCTCCCGAGCAGGTCGAAGGGAAGGATATCGACCTGCGTTCGGACATTTATTCTCTGGGCATTATCCTTTTTGAAATGTTGACCGGAAGAATTCCCTTTGAGGGTGAATCCGTTTTAAGCGTTGCCCTGAAGCAGGAAACCCAGCCGCCTCCCGACCCGAGAACCATCAACAGCCAGATTCCTGAAGAGTTCAGCCGGCTGATTCTCAGGTGCCTGGAAAAAGATAGAGCCAAGAGATTCCAGAGTGCCGAGGAAGTGCAGGCCGAGCTGGCCAAGGTTGAAAAAGGCGTCCCCACGACCGAGCGGGTCATTCCCCGAACCACACGCCTCACCTCGCGGGAAATCACGGTCAAGTTCACTCTAAAAAAGCTTTTTATCCCTGCCCTAGTTGTCATAGCCGTCATTGCGGCAGGGTTGCTCGCCCTCTTCTTAATCCCCAAAAAAGAGCCGGCTAGACGTTCTATCGCCGTTATCAGCTTTAAAAATCAAACGGGCGACAAGGCCTTCGACTATCTCCAGGAAGCCATCCCCAACCTCCTGATCACGAGCCTCGAGCAGTCCAGGTATCTGCGCGTGACGACGTGGGAGCGGATGAAGGACGTCCTCAGGCAACTGGGCAAAGACGCCGGCGGCCTTATCGATGAGGATCAAGGATTCGCGCTCTGCAAACGCGAGGGCATCGAGGCCATTGTTTTGGGAAGCTTCGTCAAGGCCGGAGAGATGTTCGCCACAGATGCAAAAGTCCTTGAGGTGGAAACGAAGAAGCTTCTCAAAAGCGCGGGGGCCAGGGGCGAAGGTGTCGGAAGCATCCTCAAAAGCCAGATCGACGATCTGAGCCGAAATATCTCGCGGGGCATAGGATTGTCGGAGCGCAAGATCGCGGCGGCAGCCCCGGCCAGGATTATTGATCTCACGACGAATTCCATAGAAGCCTATAATTATTTTCTCAGGGGCCGGGACGATTACGAAAAGTTTTTTTATCAAGACGCCCAAAAATTTCTGAAGAAGGCTGTCGAGCTCGACCCGACCTTTGCCGTGGCCTATCTCTACCTGGGTAGGGCCAACGGCAACTTGATCGATTTTAAAGCCCGAGCCGAAGCTTACGAGGTCGCGAAAAAATATTCTCAGAAAGCCACCGAGAAAGAGAGGCTTTACATCGAAGCCTCCTATGCCAGCGTCATCGAAAGGAACCCGGAGAAAAGATTCCGTATCCTGACCGAATTGGTCAAAAAATATCCTGAAGAAAAATATGCCTTCTCCGAACTGGGGTTATATTACGAAGGCCAAGAGCAATATCCAGAAGCCATCGAGCAACTCAAGAAGGCCGTAATGCTGGACCCGAATTTTGGTTATGCCATTAATCAAATCGCCTATGACAATATGCAGATAGGCAATATGGAAAAAGCCATCGAATATTTCGAGCGCTATGCATCCGTCAATCCCGGGCTCCCCAATCCCATAGATTCCATCGCCGAGTCGTACCTGCGCATGGGAAGACTCGATGAGGCCATCGGAAAATATAAGGAGGCCTTGGCCATCAGGCCGGATTTCCATAGTTCCTGCAGGGGGCTGGCCTATTGTTTTGCTCTGGAAGAAAATTATCCAGAAGCGATGAACTGGATCGATCAGTTTATCGAACGGACGCTGACTCCAACGGCGAAATGGGAAGGAATCTGGCTGAAGGGTTACTTTGACTATTTTCTCGGTCGCCGGGATCGATCTCTGGCAGAATATCTTGCCCTAAAAAAGCAGGCCGAAAAAGCAGAATTTTCCTATGGGGTCGCAACCATAGACTGGATCACAGGATATATTTATTCGGATCTTGGACAATTCGATCTAGCGCGGAAAGCTTTCCAAGGATGGTGCGATTACAATTTCAAACAGAATCCGGCCACCAGGATATCTGATACGGCGCAAGACAGCTTCCAGCGAGGATGGGTGGACCTTAAACAGGGAAAAATTGACGTAGCAAAAGCAAGGTTGGCCGAAATCGAGCCTCTCCTGCCCGCCGTGGATTCAGCCAATAAAAGAGCCATGACTTTTCTTTATGAGTTGTTGAAGGCAGAAGTTTTTCTGGCGGAGGGCTCCATCGATAGAGCCATCGCCCTTTCCGAAAAAATCGTTCCCTTGGATCCGCCGCTGATGCATACGTCAAATCTGGCTTTTGCCAACCAGCCCTTCCTCAAAGACGTTTTGGCGCGAGCTTACTGGAAAAAAGGGGAGCTGGACAAGGCTATCGCCGAATACGGGCGCCTGATGACGATCGATCGCAAAAACCAGCTCCGCTTGCTCATCCATCCGCTGTATCACTACAGGCTGGGCCGGATCTATGAAGAAAAAGGCGAAAAGGCGCAGGCCCGGGAGCAGTATCAAAAATTCCTTGAATTCTGGAAAGACGCCGACCCCGGCCATCCCGAGATCGCAGAGGCCAAGAAGCGCCTGGCCGGATAAAGCGGGGTCAAACCTACTCGTTACGCACAATTGGCCAGAAATAAAATTGGGGTCAAACCTACTCGTTACGCACAATTGGCCAGGGGAAGATGCGTAACGAGTAGGTTTGACCCCATTAATTACGAGGATATCCCATGCCAAAAAGGAAAAGTTTAAAAGTCAAAACGTCCATCGGCTTTTTTTTATTCAGCTTCGTTCTGTTTCTCATGCTCTCCATTCCCGCGGCCGGGGACGAATCGAAAAACTTCTATTTTCCCGAGGTCCGGATCCAGATCCAGATCGACAAGGACGGGGCCTTTTCCGTCGACGAATTCCGGACCTATGAGTTCCAGGGGAAATTCAGCTGGGCTAAGCTATGGATCCCGATCCGAATCGACAGGCAGGGCACTCGCTATGATGCTGCCCTGGTGGATTTTTCGATCACCGACGAACAGGGCATTCCGCTGAGAACAGAGGTCGGCCAGGCGAAGGGCCGCTTCGAAGCCAAATGGTATTATTCGGCCCGCAACGAGCGCCGGACGTTCCACATCCATTACCGGGTCCGCGGCGGGATCATCAGCTATCCGGACGTCTCCGAACTTTATTGGCAGGTGATCGGAGAAGGGTGGGACAAGCCTACCCATAACGCTGTAATCACCATCCGGCTTCCAGAACCCCTCCCGGATCCGCGCGACATTCTCGTCTACGGCCACGGGCCTCTTTCCGGCAATGCGGAGATCGTGGATAACCAGACGGCCCGTTTCACGGCCGCGTATATCCGGTCCGGCCAATTCGTGGAAATCCGGATGGCCTGGCCGGCGGGGCTGGTGAGCGGCGTTGCCTCAGACCGCCACACGATGGACTCGATCCGCCGGGAAGAAGCGCAATTCGTCCAGGATACTATTGCCAAAGCCAAGCGCGACCAGGAAGGGGATGCACGCAGCGCAAAGAACCTGCAGCGGGGATTCTATGCCTGGCTCGTCTTGTTCTTCCTGGGGCCGCTCTTCTGGCTGCTTTTTTATTTGCATTTCTGGAAAAAGGTCGGCAAGGATTATCGCTTTATGGATATTCCTCCCTATGCCCATGAGCCTGCCTCCAAGCTCCAGCCGGCTCTTGTCGAAGTCCTTTTAAAGGAAGGGGCGGGGATCACGCCGAAGTCGTTCACGGCGACGATTTTTGATTTGGCCAGGCGCGGCTATATCGAGATCGAGGACCGGCTGGTTGAAAAACGGGGCCTCTTCGGGCGCAAGGATGACTACGAAACGACGCTGAATCTGCGCAAAGAATTTAAGAACGAAGCGACCCTGCTCGGCTACGAGCGGGATCTTTTAGAATGGCTGTTCAGTGAGCCGTCTGACGATGCGCCGCAGGTCGGCGCGCGGCAGACGCTCGACAATATCAAAAAATACCTCAAACGCAATCCCCAGACATTTCAAAAATGGTATCAGGAATGGGCCAAGAACATCAAACTCGAGGGGAAAAAGCTCAATTTCATCGAGCCGGCGAGCTTGCGCATGCGCAATATCTTTCTCGTTGTCACTTGGCCTTTGGCCGTTTTAACCCTAAATCCCGCATTGGTCGCTCTCGCGATTCTCCTCATTCCGTTCATGAAGCGGCGGGCTCAACATTGGGCGCACGAGAATGACCAATGGAAAGCCCTGCGGCGGTTCCTGGACGACTTCTCCGATTTCAAAGAACTGGCGCCCGAAGCGTATAAGTTGTGGGAGCGATATTTGGTCTTCGGGATTATTTTTGGCAACGCTAAAAAAATTATCAAGACGCTCCCGATCATCCTCAAGGACGAGCGGGCGGCGTCACCCGCCTGGTATCACGGTTACAGCCAGGCCGCCTTCATCAGCTCCGGCCGCCTGACGAGCATGATCAGCAGCATCGACCACATCTCGAGCTCCATCCAGCAGGCCAGTACCTCGGCCGCCCATTATTCATCCGGCGGCGGCGGAGGATTCAGCGGAGGAGGCGGCGGGGGAGGCGGGGGCGGCGGCGGAAGCGCCGGCTAAAAGTCATCTCAAAAAAAACACCCCTTTTCAAAAAGCATCCCTTTTAATCAGAGCGAGTGGCGCGGTTGTGCCCCGCCGCACCCGAATCGCCTGATTGGATTTTATTTCTTTTCCTCGATGGCCTGGATGAGCTTCTTGACGTCCGCTTGATCGGGGTTCAGTTTGAGCGAAGCGTTCAGCGCGTTCAGCGCGCTTTGGATTTGTCCGGTCTTGTAATAGCATTGGCCCAGCGCATTCAAAAGTCCCGTGTCGCTGTTGTAAATCTTATTCCCTTGGAGAAAGCTGTCGATCGCTTCGGCATGCTTTTCCAGTCCCATCTGGGCCCGGCCCTTGTTGAAATAGTACTGGAATCTGAGCTTTTCGTCCCCCTTGATCGCTTCGATGAGGGCGAGGGCCTCTCCATACTTTTTGACCTTCAGGAGAAGGCCTGCGTATTCCGGAATCCTTTGCAAATAGGCGAGATTGAGGCTGTAGGCTTTTTTATACATGGCCTCGGCTTTCTCATTTTCGTTGATCTGGTCATATTGATAAGCAAGCATGTAATAAAGCAAAAAGCTGTTGGCCAACGAAGACGCTTTTGAGGCGATGATGGGGTGCGAAACCGCCTTTTCTGGAGAACGAATGAAGTTTGCCTTCCGCTCGTCGAGGACGTTTCCGCTCCGGTCCTTCAAGGTCAATGCCAGGTCGTAATAATCAGGAAGGAGCTCCGCGGCCGCCAGCGAATGAGTGAAGCTGACCGCTTCATGAAAGGCCTGCCCGCCGAGCGGCACGGAAAAGGACTTTTGATAGGGATTGCCGGCCCTTGACCCTTTGATGAAAATGCCTACCGTCCCTTCCTTCCACAGCTCCCGGGTGAGGCCGGAGATATTGAACAGGAGGATGATTTGATCGGCGGCCGCATATGTATTTTTGGGGTCGATATTCAACCGTTTATCCATGGCCTGGTAAGGAAGCCGCATGCCGACCTGGACGTCCGTGAGCTTGTAGCCCAAGACCGGCCCGATGAGCCGCGGCCGGCCTGATCCACCCAGGATTTCCACAGGGCTTTCGAGAATGCTGAATTCTTTCCCCGTCGTGTTGCGGAGGAGCACGGTCAATTGGTATTTTCCCTCGATTATGGGAAAGGAATCCGCAATGCAGACTCCCATGCTTTGAGTCTCTTGAAGCTGGTCCGCGGGGATGGTCAAGGGGAATTCCTTAGAATATTGGAAAACGATCTTTTCCCCGGCCCGAAGGCTGACATCGACCTGAAAAGCGCAGAAGTAATAGTCCTTTGGCCCAAAATAATCCAGTGAAAGCTGCGCGGGGGACATGGCGAAATCGCAGAAGGCCATGCCGGAAATGGGATCGTGGGCGACGGCGACGTTGATTTCGCTGTCGATATAATTGGTCAGATATTCCGTGCTGACGACGCCCCTGTAATTCAGGAAATGCGTGGCGTAACTTTCATTAACGAACTTTTTCGGGGAGTCAAGGATATTCGCCATCATGATGGAGTTCTCGGGCGAGGGCTGATACGCGTACGGAATTTCCCCCGGGATGATCGAAAGGCAGACCAAGGCCAGGCTGGGATAAAGATCATAGAGTTTTTGGTAAAACGCTTGATAATCAAAAGCGTCCATGTGCTCCGAACCGATGATCAGCCGGCCCGGACCGTCCGAGACGGGATCGTACAGCTTGTATTCGCCGCTTCCTCCGCGCTGATAAAAGACCAGGGAAAAATGCTGCGGCATCCCTCTCGCGACATCGCCATAATAGGACCAAATCTCGCAGGGATAGATCTCGGTGGTGCCGGCGATGTCTTCTGTGCTGATGGGAGGGCCGAGGATGATATAGAACCTGCCCTGGTCGGTCATCCAGCCTGCCCTGGCCGACCTGCGACGAAACCTTTTGTCGGCCTCCTGAAAACGCTTGATGTGTTCTTCCTTGAATTCGTTGACCGGTGTCCCCGGCGTGGGATCGCGCACCTTCCAGAACGTCTCCATAAAAACGTCCCGGTCTCTGTCGTTGGTCAGGCTCATAAAAACGTCCTTTTCCCTATCGGTGATGATATAGGTTGTGAGCTTGAGCCATTCCTGGTATTTGGCCGCCAGGTCTTTAGGTTTAATTTTGGTTTGTCCCGGAAATATCAGGGACGCAGAAACCAACAGGGTTAAAATGATCGAGGCGCTTCTCGTTCTCATGAAATCCTCTCGTTTCCAGTCTCTAAAAGAATCATAGGCAAATTCCAGAAAAAATTCCACAAGAAAATTCAGGCCCGCAATCCGAGTGCGGCAAATCCGCCAGGACGTCCGGGAACGATGGATGTTCTCCCGGGTTCGCTTTGGAAGAATTTCGAAGGGGCTGGAGAATTAAAAAACCTTTCATAGAACTGATCCAAAAATTAAGCATGCGTGCCTGTATTTTAAAATCCAATTTTTTGGACGAAATTCAAGGAATTGGATGGATTTAGGCGGACAAAAAATATAAGTTATTTAAAATAAATAATATGCATAATAATATTTTTGGCATGTTTTTTGCTTATTTTTTAACAAAGTGAAAGAGAAGGAGGTGCAAATATAGGGATACGTTAGCCGATGGATTAGAGGTGAAGGGGAGTGGATTATTTCACTCCAGGGGAAAAAACAGAAAACTCCAAAATTAAGGAGGGGAAATGAAAAAAGTCTTCATCGTTCTTTGTTGCGCAGTTCTGATAACCGGCATGTTGTCCGCGCAAGAAAGATCGGGCAATCTTTGGGGCACCGTCCTCGATCGGGACGGAACTCCTCTTCCCGGGGTCACCGTCACTTTGACCGGCCCGCAAATTGCGGCGGTCAAGGTGCAGACCAGCGCCGAAGGGAGATTCCGGTTTCCCTCTCTCTTCCCGAGCAATGCATATGTCGTCACGGCCGAGCTCCAGGGATTCAAGACGGCAATCCAGAAAGGCGTCATCGTCAACGTCAACAGCAACTCGGACATCAAAGTGGTCATGGAGCAGGGAGCGCTGGAGGAGCAGGTGACCGTTGTGGCCAAGACTCCCATAATCCAGGCCAAAAAAACGCAGATCACCCATACCGTCGGCTACGAGATGCTCCAGAGCCTGCCCTCGGCCCGCGACCCTTGGGTCATCCTTCAGATGACGCCCTCAATCCTGATGGACCGGGAAAACATCGGCGGCGTCGAATCCGGCCAGCAGGCGAGCTTCTTGACCAAGGGAAGCACCGCCGGGGAATGGACCGTTGACGGCATGCAGACCACGGACCGGAACTCGGCCGGGTCACCCGGGTACTACGATTTCGACGCCTTCGAAGAAATGAACATCTCGACCGGCCAGATGGATGTCGAGCACCGGGACCCCGGGATCGTCATTAACCTCGTCAGCCGCCGGGGCGGGAACAAGACGAGCCTGGGCGGACGGTTCTATTACACGAACGAGCAGTTGCAGGCCAAGATCAGCGACGCTAGGCTCGCCGAAAAAGGAGTCGGCGGATACAACCGGGCCATTGATCTCAAGGACTTCGGGTTCAACGCCGGCGGCCCGATCTGGAAAGACAAGATCTGGTGGTGGGGCGCTTACGGAGTCCAGGAGGTTCAGACGCTCAACCTCCTCAATGTCCGGGACGACACCTACCTGACGAATTACAACGGCAAAATCAATTTACAGCTCATCCCTGAGAACAGAGCCGAGTTCCTCTACTCGGCCGGAGACAAGAAAAAATTCGGCCGCAGCTCTTCGCCGTCATTCCCGCCCGGATGGAACCAGCACAGTAACTTCTATTTCGGAAACCCCACCTATAAGCTCCAGGACGAGCACATGTTCGGCGATAACCTGTTTGTCTCCGTCCGTTACGGACTGTCGAACGCCGGGTTTGGGCTGTGGCCGGCCAACGACGAGAAGATCACCAAAGTCGCCTGGTATGATATCGAGAACGACCTCTATTACAATTCCCAGACCTGGTTCTATTCCGACCGTCCCCACCCCTACGGCGTTCTGCAGGTCCAGTACTTTAGCGACAACCTGTTCGGAACCGGCACCTCTCACGAGATCAAAATCGGCGGAGAAATCAACAACAACCAGCGCACCTACACCGGCGGCTATCCCGGAAACTTCTATGTCAATACCAATTATAATACTGAGACGGTGGACTGGAACGGCGACGGCAAGATCGATGTCGTTCGGGATGCTTTCGGGATCGACCTCAAGAGGATCAACCTCGGGAGCAATGATGTCCTGTACAGTGACGGCACGGACCGGTTAGCGTTCTACTTCAACGACACCATAACCGCCGGCCGCTTCAATTTGAACCTCGGAGTGCGCGTCGACCATGCCAAGGCCTGGATCGACCCGCTGACGACCAGAGCGCTCTGGCTTAAACCCGGCGGCAATGACTACCAGACGAGCTACTCCAACGTCAATACACAGCTCTTCACCGCCGACACAGTCGGCAAGCTGGCGCCCCTGATCCCGGAAAAGACCCGCGCCTACGTCGAGGCCAAGAAGTTGTTCTGGACTGTCTCTCCACGCCTCGGCCTGAACTTCGACGTCTTCGGCGACGGCCGGACGGTCGCCAAGCTAGCCTACTCCCTCTATCCCGGCAGCGCTAACGGTCTGGGGACGGGTTACTGGGCGCCCTTCGGAATGTACGGCACCATGAATTTCTGGTGGGCCGACCTCAATAATGACGGCAAGGCCGGCTACCAAGAGCTCTATTGGGCGGACTACAGCAAGTCGACTCGGCCGGTTTACCGCGCTTTCGACGACGCCGGCAATTTCCAGGGGAACATGGCCCGTGAATACGGCCTAATGTGGAGCGGCTGGGATCTCGCCAACCCCGCAGGGCTTTCTCCCCCGACCTCCTATCTTGCCGACGATTGGAAGGTAAGCCTGACCCATGAAGTCCTCGTGTCACTAGAGCGAGAAATCATCCAGGATTTCGGCGTCTCTTTGAGCTATTCCTGGAAGCGAATGGGCCGGAACTCCTGGGCACTCAACTACTACCCCGAAACGTATAATAATCTGCCTGCTTTCCCTGGCCTGAACAATCATGTCCGGAACAAGGATGACTATATGGTTGCGGGCACTATTCCGGATAAACTCACCACTCCCGACGGCCGAACCTTCGATCCTGGAGAAGCCAAGGGCAAGCCCTGGTACCTCCTGAAGAATCTCCCCGAGACCGTTGCCACGCCCTACTCAAAGACCGTTATGAGGGACCCGGACCAGTGCGATATCTACTGGGGGATTGACCTGGTCTTCAACAAGCGTCTAACGAACAAGTGGATGATGAACGGCTCGGTCACCTACCAGATGCAGAAACACTACTACGGAGCGAATGGCTTCGCGTATACCGGCTCCACTACGGATCCGACAAACCTGTGGGCGTATGAAGGCCAGATGTACGGAGTCCAGATGGGCGGCACCAGCGGCAAAACCAACCGCGATTTCTTCAGCCGCTGGATGTTCAAGCTGTCGGGCTTGTATCAGCTCCCATTCGATATCAATATTTCAGGTACCGTCTCCGCGCATGAGGGAACTTTCTACTTCACGCAGTTCACGATCCGGGACACCGGCGTTCCCGGTGCAAGCTCGCGCGAATCTTCGAAAAATATACCCACGGCAACTTATGACAACAGAAGCCGGCTCCCGAACGTCTGGAGCGTGAACATCAAGGCAGAAAAAATGATCAAGCTCGGCGATACCTCCCGTATGTATTTCTCCGCCGACCTCTTCAATGTCCTCAATCGGGACACGGAGCTCAGGAAATACGACATCAGCTACGGCACGCTCCGCTACAGAGACACGGCTCCCGTGAGCTATACCAGTCCCGCCGCCACAAGCGGCGTGCTCAACGAGCTGCTGAATCCGTTCCTCCTCCGGCTCGGCATGAGATTCCAGATCTAACGCAGACGCAGGCCTAAACGCAGACGCACAAAGCCCCTCCCGCCTCCGGGCGGGAGGGGCTTTTTTTTGCGGCGCGGGACCTGCCGCCGGCCAGCCCCACCATCCTCACTGAAAAATTTGGGGGACTTCCACTTGAATTATGAATTCCGCATATTTCCCCAAATTTTCGTCAGTTGCGGGTGGTGGGGCGCCCCAGCCGACGTCACCCGCGCCGCATTTATTATTAGATCGAGTATCTTGAGAGGTTTGCAAATTCTCGGCTCTCTTCTTATAATTTGTTTATGCCATATAAACGCTTAAAATCTATCAGTGCTTTAATTCTCCTCGTGGCTATAGGGTTATTTCCGGTCGTCGTAAATGGGGCGACGGCAGACACCAACCTGCTTTTGATCACGATCGACACTCTTCGCCCGGACCGGCTGAGCTGCTACAGCTCAAAATATGTGCAGACGCCGCGAATGGATGCCCTGGCCGCGCGGGGGGTGCTCTTCGAGCGGGCTTTTGCCCATGACCCGATCACGCTTCCGTCTCACACAAATATCCTCTTAGGCCTGACCTCTCTCGCACACGGCGTTAACGAGAATGTCAAATCCGTCGTCTCCAAGGAATTCGTGACCTTGGCCGAAGCGCTCAAGAAAAAAGGGTATGCCACGGGGGCGTTTGTTTCGGCGTTTCCCCTGGACTCCCGGTTCGGCCTGAATCGGGGGTTCGATATTTACGACGATCACTATCCGAGCCGGCTTGGGCCGGGGCTGGACTACGCGGAGCGCAAAGCCGAAAAGACCATCGCGGCGGCGCTGGCCTGGCTTTCTCTCCAGAAAGGAAAGTGGTTTTGCTGGGTCCATCTCTGGGATCCTCACGCTCCCTATTCGCCGCCCGAACCCTATGCCGGCCAGTTTTCGCGGGATCCTTATTCAGGCGAAGTGGCCTATGTCGACGCGGAACTGGGAAAACTGCTGGATACCGTAGACAAGAAAGGGTGGCGGGGAAAAACGCTGATCATCCTGACGGGCGATCACGGCGAATCCCTGGGCGAGCACGGCGAGCAGACGCACAGCTATTTCGCCTACAACTCGACGATCTGGGTGCCCCTCATCATTTCCGGGCCCGGGCAGAAAGCGTCTCGGGTGAGAGCGGACGTCAGTCACGTCGACATCTTTCCGACGGTCTGCGATGTCCTCGGCATCGAAAAGCCCGCGGCTTTGCAGGGGAATTCGCTGGAGCCGTTTCTGAATGGAAAGGCGAGGAAGGCGGCGACGATCTACTTCGAGGCTTTGGAAGCGAACCTCAGCAGCGGCTGGGCTCCCCTTCGCGGAATCATCGAAGGGGGGAAAAAATATATCGATTCGCCGATTCCCGAGCTTTATGACCTGGAGAAAGACTTCGAGGAGCGGACGAATCTCGCCGAAAAGGCCGACCTGGCGCGCTACCAGAAACGGCTGGCGGAGGTCATGAAGGCCGCGACTTCGAAGCCGGGAAGCCAAGGCGTCCGGAAGATCGACCGGGAAACGCGGGACAAGCTCCGGACGCTGGGCTATGTCGTCGCGCCCTTCGTCCAGAGCCAAAAGTCTTACGGTCCCGAGGACGACCTGAAGAGATTGCTTCCCCTCATGCACAAGCTGGAGAAGGCCGCACAATTGGAACAACAAGGAAAGCCGGCGGAATCCGCTCAACTCCTGGAAGACGTTATTCAAGCTCGAAAAGATTTCGCAACGGCCTATGACCATCTCTTCCGAGTCTACCGCTCTCAAGGCCAAACGGAGAAGGCGCTCCGGGTTCTCGAGAGAGGGGCCGACGCGAATCCCGGCAAGTACGGGTTCGTTTCGGGGTATGGAATCGCTCTCGTCAAAGAGGGGAGGTTCAAACAGGGGGCGGAAGCTCTCGAGCGGGCTCTCGGTCTTTTCGATCAGGAAGCCGAGGTTTGGAATTCCCTTGGCGTGGCCTGTTGGAAACTGGGGGACTTCGAGCGGGCCCTGAAACACCTCAAACAAGCCCTGAGCCTGGATCCGAACGATGCGATTTACAACGACAACATCGGCTCCCTGTATGTCGTCATGTCCCTGAAGTCGAAAAATCAGGACGAACTCCAGAAGGCCCTGGGATATTTCCAGACGTCCATCGCCCGCGATCCTTCTCTGGCCTCCGCTTATAACGGCTTGGCCGGCGCCTACAGCCTCATGGGCAAAATGGCTGAGGCCATATCGAACTGGGAAAAGGCCTTGGGACTCGACCCGAAGTTCGATTATCCCGCTTTTAACCTGGCCTTGGCGTATCTAGACAAAGGGGACAAAGCGCGGGCGCTGGAATATTGCCGGCGTTATATCGCCATCAAAGGAAATAACATGTCCGCCCAGGAGCGTCAGGAGATCGAATCCCTCATTCAAAGATGTAAGAAATAAAAGATGAATGGGAATGATGGGGCCTGTCACGGCACCTCCCCGTCCGTCAACCTTTTAAATCTCCCTTGACTGGTCAAGGGGGTAGGGGGTTTAATATGCTTTAGCGTAAGTCTTTTTTCAACCTATCCCTCTCAGCCACCAGTCATAAGCTGCGGGCGGGCGGGGAGCATGCCGTGCCAGCCATCAAAATATATTTAAGAATGGAGACGCTTTGACGAGCCACACAATTTGCATATTTCGCCCTCGGCTCCTATAATCTGAATGTGGCCTTTCCCAGGTTGAAGATCGTATCCGCGCTTGTGCTTGCCGCTATGGGAGTCGCCTCTTTGTTGGGAGGCATAGCCGCGGGGCCTAAGGATCTCAACCTGCTTCTGGTGACGATCGATACGCTGCGCCCCGACCGGTTGAGCTGCTACAGCCCGAAATACCTGCGGACCCCGGCGATCGACGCCCAGGCGTCCAGAGGGGTCCTTTTTGAAAAAGCCTTCGCCCATACCCCGACCACGCTTCCTTCCCATACCAGCATCCTTTTGGGAACGACGCCGCTTTACCACGGCGTGAGCGAAAATTCCAAGACCCGGGTCGCCAACGCTTTTTTAACGCTGGCGGAGCATCTCAAGGGCTACGGCTATTCCACCGGAGCGTTTGTCGGCGCTTTTCCCTTAGATACCCGCTTCGGGCTGGACCAGGGATTCGATGTCTATAACGATTCCTTCCCGGCGAAATCGGAGTATGGATTTTTCTTTGCGGAGCGGAACGCGGAGGAAGTCATCGCCCCGGCCCTGGCCTGGCTTGCCCAGCAGAAAGGCAAGTGGTTCTGCTGGGTCCATCTCTGGGATCCTCACGCGCCCTATCGAGCTCCCGATCCGTTCTTGGGCCGGTATAACAACGATCCATATTCGGGAGAAGTCGCCTATGTCGATTCGCAGATCGGCAAATTGCTGGCCGATCTGGAGAAGAAAGGATGGCTGGACAGGACGGTGGTGGTCTTGACGGCGGACCACGGCGAGTCCCTGGGCGAGCACGGCGAATTGACGCACAGCTATTTCGCTTACAACAGCACGCTTCATGTGCCTCTGATCATGGCCGGGCCGGGGATCCGGCCCGCACGGGTGACCGAGCCTGTGAGCCATATCGACATCTTTCCGACGGTGTGCGAATTGCTGGATATCAAGGCGCCGTCCTTTCTTCAGGGAGAATCCCTGGTACCCCGGATAAACGGCAAAAAGGGAATGGCCAGAGCCATTTACTTCGAGTCCCTGGATTCTTACTTGAACAAGGGCTGTGCTCCGCTTCGGGGATTCATGGAGGGCCAGAGGAAATACATCGATTCTCCGATTCCAGAAGTGTACAACCTGGCCAAGGATTTCGATGAGTCGTCCAATCTTGCCGCCGGCTTGGATTTATCTCCGTTCAAGGAAAAGCTGCAGGAGATGGAATCGAGCCTGTCCTCGCCGATGAAGAAAGAGGGAGCTCAGGCCGTGGACCGCCGGACGCTGGACAAACTCCGCAGCCTGGGATACGTGTCCTCGCCTGTCGCTCAGCTTAAAGAAAAATACGGCCCGGAAGACGACCTGAAAAGCTTTCTTCCCTTCCAGCAAAAGCTCGAACGAGCGATCCTCCTTGGAGACCAGGGCAAGTCAAAGGAAAGCATCGAGTTGATGACCGGGCTCATCCGCGACAAGAAGGATTTCGGCCCGGCCTATACATACCTTTCCCAAACCTACTTGTCCCAGGGCCAGATGCCCGCCGCGCTCAAGGTCTTAGAGGAGGGAGTTCGCGACAATCCGAAGGACTATACGCTCATTTCGAGCTACGCCATGCTCCTCGTCAAGGTTGGACTGTACGACCAGGCCGTTGAGGTTCTCCAGAGGGCTCTTTCCATCCTGGATTTCGACCCCCAGGTCTGGGATAACCTGGGGATCGTTTCTATGAGAAGGGGGGAATTCGAGAAAGCCTTGGAGTATTTCGGCAAGGCGATCGCTCTCGATAAGACCTTTGCCCTGGCTTATTCGAATATCGGTGCGGTGTCCCTGTCTTTGTATTTCAAGAATCAGAAGCCGGAGAATCTCACGGCCGCCGTAGAAAATTTTCGCCGAGCCGTCGCCCTTGACCCCACCATGAACCTGGCCTTCAGGGGTTTGGGTTATGCATTCCAGACGGCCGGCAATCGCGATGAGGCCATCGCCGCCTGGGAGAAAGCGATTGAAACCAGCCCGGCCGATGACTTTTCGACCTTGAATTTGGGACAGGCCTATCTGGAAAAAGGAAATAAGGCCAGGGCCCTTCAGTGTTTCCAGAAATACCTTGAGCTTAAAAAAGACAAACTGACTCAAGAAGAGAGGACCGCTATCCAGGCTCTCATCGAGAAGTGCAAGTAGATGTTTTTTTATGTGTTTCAATAACAAGGAGGCAAAAAAATGAAAAGTGGAGTTATCGCGCGATGGTTCGTCCTTCTTATTTTGCTGTGGTCTTTAGGGTTCGCATCTCAGACCCAAACGCCGCCCGCCAAGAGTGTGCTCATTGAGGTTCCTGTGCGGGTCTACGGCGGAAACCAATTTGTCGAGACCCTGCGTCCGGAGGACTTCGAGCTTTTGGAAGACGGCCGTCCAGAAAAGGTCGAAGCGCTGTATCTGATCGAGAAAGGACAAGTCGTCCGAGAGGAGGCGTTGCCGGAGACGAACTTCCGTCCGCAGACGGCGAGGGTTTTTTATCTGTTTTTCCAGATGACGGAGTACTTCGCCAAAATCGAAGAAGCGATCGATTATCTATTCAAGGACGTGCTCCAGCCCGGAGACAGCGTCACTCTCATCACGCCGCTGAAGCCGTACTCCCTCTCGCCGCAGGCCTTGAAAACGAAGACCCGCGAAAGCCTAGCCAAGGAAATGAACAGCCTTTTGAGAAAGGATATCCAAAAGGGGGCCGGTGAATACAGATCTCTCCTCAATGAATTGAAAAGGCTTGTCAGGACGATCGCGGGCCCCGGTGCGAGCCGCGATCAAGATCCCGCGGCGGGGGATGTCGATGCTCTCTCCGCCGAAGGAACGTCCTCGCTCGAGTTCATGCTGACACACTATAAGGAAGCCGTTCAGAAGCTCGAGGCCCTGCGTCTCGTCGAACCCAAAAAATTCGTGAGCTTCGCCGACCTCCTGAGAGCGGGCGGCGGTCAGAAATTCGTCTTTTTCTTCTACCAAAGGGAATTCCGGCCGGAAATCAACGGCAATATCTTGAACCAGCTGATGATGGCCAACCAGGACCGGGAGGACATCCGGGCCAGCTTGGCCGAGCTTTTCCAGTTCTATAACCGGGACATCAGTTTCGACTTGAACAAGATCAGCCGGCCCTTTGCCGACTGCGGCGCCAATTTCAACTTCATCTTCATCGATAACACAGCCAAATACCAGTACGGCGTGACGATGCGGGAACAGTCCGAAGACGTCTTCCGGATCTTCAACCAGATCATCCGCGTCACGGGCGGCATGATGGATAGCTCTCAGAACCCGGGCGCCGGCTTTAAAAAGGCAGCGGATAATGCGGGAAAATACTATCTCCTTTATTATACCCCTACGAACGCGCAGAAAGACGGCTCGTTCAGAACGATTTCTGTCCGGGTCAAGGACAAAGACAATTCCGTCAGCCATCGTCTGGGCTATTTTGCCCGCTGAATTTGAACAAAGCGGCGGCAAAATACGTATCTTGAAATAGAGGAGAAAATCATGGTCGAAGAAAAAAAGACGGGAAAGACAAGGACCGAAGAGTTCAAGCTCGCCGGCGGCGAGATCCTCAACAAGTTCAAGGAGCTTATCCACCAGGGGAATATCCGCCGGATCATCCTCAAGAATGAGGAAGGAAAGACGTTCCTGGAGATCCCGCTCACGGTAGGCATCGTCGGAGCCGCTTTGGCGCCGGTCGTGGCCGCCGTCGGGGCCATCGCCGCCCTTGTTTCCAAATTGACGATCATCGTCGAAAAAGTCGAGGATTGAGACCGGCTTGAAATTCGCCTCGGCTGTGATCATAGGAACCGTCGGAAAATCACGCCCTTAATAACAAGTATTAATGTCCAAAAGACCGAGTCGTTCAGGCGATTTCTGGTTTTCAAAAATCATCCTGGGTCTTGTCGTAGCGGCCACGGGCGTCGGGGCCGGCGATCTAATCACGGCCAGCTTGGCCGGGTCGCAGATCGGCGTCGTCTTGGTCTGGGCGGCCCTGGGGGGCGCCTTCATCAAGTTTGTCCTGGCAGAGGGCATCGCCCGCTGGCAGATGGCTACCGGGACGACGGTCCTCGAAGGCTGGGTGCTGCGGCTCGGCCGCTGGGTTCAATGGATCTTTTTTATTTATTTTGTTCTCTGGTCTTATTGCGTCGGCGGCGCCCTGATCAATGCCTGCGGTGTGGCCGGAGTGGGCTTGCTTCCTATCGGCGATCCGCAAACTTCGAAAATTTTTTGGGGGATCGTCCATTCGGTCGTCGGACTGACGCTGGTTTGGATCGGCGGCTTCAGGATCTTCCAGGTTGCCATGTCGTTCCTGACCGCGATCATGTTCGTGACCGTTTTATCGACGGTATTTTTGATATCGCCTGATTGGGCGGCGATAGGGAAAACGATTTTCCATCCCGCCCTGCCCAGAGGAGGAACCGCCTGGCTCCTGGGAGTGCTGGGAGGGATCGGCGGGACCGTGACGCTACTTTCCTACAGCTATTGGGTTCGGGAGAAGAATAGGGCCGGCCGGCAAGGCGTCAAGGACTGCCGTCTCGACCTCGGGATAGGCTATGGATTGACTGCTTTTTTTGGCGCCGCCATGGTCATCATCGGGTCCAGGGTGACGATCGAAGGCCAGGGCGCTACTGTGGCGCTCGTCCTGGCCGACCAGCTTGCCGGCGTCCTGGGACCGGCCGGGAAATGGATATTTCTCTGGGGATTCTGGGGCGCGGTCTTTTCCAGTCTTCTCGGAGTCTGGCAGAGCGTTCCTTACTTGTTTGCCGACTTCCTCCATCTCCGGCGGGGCATCATCCTTGACGAAAGCCGGGATAAAAATATCACCAAGACCAAGGAATATCGGGGTTACCTGCTGGCCCTCGCCCTTGTGCCCATCCATCTTCTCTGGTTTAAAGTGCAGCAGGTCCAGCTTATCTATGCGGTGATGGGCGCTTTTTTCATGCCCCTTTTAGCACTGACCTTGCTTCTCCTGAACACCAGGCCGGCCTGGGTCGGCAGGGAATTCAAAAACAGATGGATCACGAACCTCATTCTTATCTTGATCCTGGGCTTTTTCTTGTTTATCGGTCTCCAGGAAATCATAGACACTATCGCAAAATAATGCTAAAAAGAAGCTGAAAAAACGGGTATACAAAAATGGGGACACACAAAAATGAGGACAAAAAATAGGGACAGGTACGTGCTTCCCGAATCAAGTATCTATCCCCATTTTTTTCAGGAGGATCTAAAATGTCGGAGGATCATATGAAAAAAAACTTTTTCCGGTCTTTCATTCTGTGCCTGGCGACCGTTTTTCTTCTGCTGGGAATGTCCCCGGCCGCTCAGAAGAACTATAAGCTGCTCGAGACCGAGACCTATTTTGAAATGGAATCGGTCGGCAGCCCCCAGATTTCGCCCGACGGCAAAAGCATCATCTTCACCAGGGGCTGGATCGATAAGATCAACGATCAATCGCGGAGCAATCTGTGGATCGCCGACATCGAAGGGAAGCGAGTCCGGGAGCTGACCCGCGGCAACTGGCGCGATTCTTCGCCGGTCTGGTCGCCGGACGGGAAGAAGATCGCCTTTCTTTCGGAACGCGACGAAACGACCCAGATCCATGTCATGTGGCTCGACACGGGCGAAGTGGCCCAGCTCACCCACTTGGAACGGGCCCCGGCCGGCCTTGTCTGGTCCCCCGACGGCAAGAGGCTGGCCTTCACCGCGTTTGTTCCGGACGATAAGCCGATCCTCAACGTCAAGCTTCCCAAGCGGCCTGAGGGCGCGAAGTGGGCAGCGCCGGCCGTGCTCGTAGACCGGCTTGCCTGGCGCGCCGATGGACGGGGATGGCTTCCCAAGGGATATACCCATGTCTTTATCATTGATGCCGAGCTGGGAGGGACGCCCAAGCAGGTCACATCAGGCGACTATTCGCATAATGATCCCCAATGGTTGGCCGACGGAAAGGTCATTTATTTCAGCGCCATCCGGAAGCCGGATGCCGAATACCAGTTCGGCGATTCCGAGATCTATGCCGTCGACCTCAAAACTCTGGAGATCAAGGCCTTGACCGACCGCAAAGGTCCGGATGGAAGCCCGCGCCTCTCCCCGGACGGGAAATGGGTCGCCTACACCGGCTATGACGAGAAGAATTACACGAGCCATCTTTCGAGCCTCTATCTCATGGATTCAAGCGGCGGGGCCAAGCGGCTTCTGGCCGGGAATCTGCCGAGCTCGCCATCCAATGTCTTCTGGGCCCCGGACAATTCCGGCGTCTATTACCAGATGGATTCGAGCGGCGAGGCCAATCTTTATTTTGCCGGACTGGCCAGCCCCGTCAAGAAAATCACGAAAGGCGCCCATGTCCTGTCGGGTGTTTCCACAGCCAGAAACGGCCAGGCGGCGGCCATCCTCACGACCTCCAACCGGCCGGGCTGTCTTGTCGCTTTTCAGATGATGAAGCCCGATGCCGTCAAAGAACTCGTGGACGTCAATACCGATATCCTGACGGACGTCAAGCTCGGCGACGTCGAGGAGCTAAGGTTCAAGGCGCCGGACGGCCTTGACCTCCAGGGGTGGTTGATCAAGCCGGCCGAATTCGACCCGGCCAAAAAATATCCCATGCTGCTCTATATCCACGGCGGCCCCTGGTCGATGTATTCGGTGGCCTTCAATTGGGATTGGCAGAACTTCGCCGCGAACGGGTATGCGGTGCTGTTCATGAATCCCAGGGGAAGCACGGGCTACGGCCAGGATTTCGTGAATGGCATTCAATACTCCTATCCCGGCAAAGATTACGATGATCTGATGGCCGGCGTCGATGCGGCCCTGGCCAAGGGTTTTATTGACAAGGATAATTTATTCGTCTGCGGCGGGAGCGGCGGCGGCGTGCTGACGGCCTGGATCGTCGGCCACACCAACCGCTTCCGGGCCGCGGTTTCCATGCGGCCGGTGATCAACTGGCATTCCTTCGTGGGCATCACGGACGGCCCGAGTTGGTACAAGCAGTTCAAAAAATATCCCTGGGAAGATCCGCTGGAATATGCGGCGCGCTCGCCGCTCAACTATGTGGCCAACGTGACCACGCCGACCATGGTCATGACGGGGGAGGCCGACCTGCGGACGCCGATCAGCCAGAGCGAGGAGTTCTACCGCGCCCTCAAAATGTTGAAGAAAGACACCCTCCTCGTCCGGATGCCCGAGGAATTTCACGGCTGGAGGCGGCCGTCGCACCGGCTTCTCCAGCAGGCCTACCTCATGGCCTGGTTCGAGAAGAGCAGGGTTAAGAAGTGAGATGGGTTGTCGGAATGACCTTGCTCCCTTTCGGGTTTTTAACGCCGTTCGCTCACCGCGCCTTTCTCGGCGCCTGCGTTTCTCGCATGATTAAACAGAGCTGCATCAAGAGTGTCCTTGTCCTCATTGTGGCGACTGCCCTTTTTCGCTGAAGCTCATACATTCTCGGCGCCCGAACAAGCGGGTACCCTCGAAAGGCGGTTCGCGAAGGCTAAACCCTCTATGGTCGCTTCTGCCATTCCGACAACCCATCCAAATTTCCATTTAGGCCGGAGATACTCGTGATGATAAAACGATTATTGGTGAGCTGGAATATTCTAGGGAGGTAAATGCGATGCTTACAAAAGGCTTGTCAAGGGGTCGAAGATGTGTTCTCTTATTGGCTTTGATGATCGTGATCGGAGCGAATTCGATGTATCCTGAGCGGACGGAAAAGCCGGTGCTCCACGGAAAGCACTGGATGGCGATCACCGGGAAGCCGATTGCCGCTACGGCAGGCGCCATGATGTTCGCCAAAGGCGGGAACGCCGTCGACGCTGCCTGCGCCATGCTCGGCGCCGTCTGCACAATGTGGGACGTCTTGAGCTGGGGAGGGGAGACCCAAGCCCTCATCTACAATCCCGGGACAAAGAAGGTAATAGCCATCAACGCCCTGGGCGTGGCCCCGACCGGGGCGACGCCCGAGTTCTATAGATCCAAGGGGATGAATTATCCGCCGGCGACCGGCCCGCTGTCTGCGGTGACTCCGGGCACGCCCGGCGGCCTGATCACGATGCTGGCCGAATACGGAACAATGAGCCTTAAAGATGTGCTCGCTCCCGCCATGCAGATGGCAGAGGGCTATCCGATGGAGAAAGACACGGCCGACAGGATTGAAAAAGACAAGGAAAAGATCAAGCAGTGGCCCTATTCCAAAGAGGTCATGCTCCCTCATCTGGGCGAGAACCATGAAGCTCCCTTGCCGGGCGAGATTTTCCGCCAGCCGGACCTTTTGGAGACCTTGAAAAAATTGGTCAGCGCCGAGCAGGAGGCATTGGCCAAGGGAAAAAACCGGAAGGAAGCCCTTTTAGCCGCCTATGACCGCTTCTACAAGGGCGACATTGCCCGAGAATTCGTCCGCGGCTCCAAAGAACAGGGCGGTCTCATCACCATGGAAGACCTGGCCAAATGGAAGGTCTATATCGAAGAACCGGTGATGGGAAGGTACAAAGGGATCGACGTATACAAGCTGAATTCCTGGGTCCAGGGACCGGTGATGCTCCAGGCGCTGAACATGCTGGAGAACCTGGATCTCGAATCCATGGGTTTCAACAGCGCCAGCTACATCCACGCGCTTTATCAGGTCATGAACTTGGCCTTCGCCGACCGCGATTTTTATTACGGAGATCCCTATTTTCCTCCCGAGGAACCGATCAGAGGCCTTTTGTCCAAAGCCTATGCCAAGGAGCGAATGAAGCTCATCAATTGGAGCCGGAACGATCCGGGAACAAAACCCGGCGACCCGTATCCTTACGAAGGCAAAAAGAATCCGTTCCTTAGATATTTGGAGAAGTGGCCGCCCTCGGAAAAAGAGACGGCCGCCAAGGAAGAAAGTTTCTGGGGAGGCACGACATCCATCCAAGCGGCCGATGAAAAGGGCTGGGTCGTGTCTGTCACCCCCAGCGGCGGCTGGGTCCCGGCCGTGATCGCGGGAAGGACGGGGATCGGCCAGAGCCAGCGCGCCCAAAGCTTTGTCTTGGCCGAAGCGGAGAATCCTTTCAACGTCATCGCACCCGGAAAAAGGCCGAGGGCCACGCTTACCCCCGGTCTCGCCCTCAAGGACGGGAAGCCCTTCCTTTCCTTCGCCGTCCAGGGAGGGGATACCCAGGACCAGAACCTGCTTCAGTTTTTCCTGGATGTCGTGGAGTGGGGGATGAATGTCCAGGAGGCCTGCGAAGCGCCAAACATCACGAGCTACCAGATGAGAAACTCTTTTGATGACCATAGGCCCATTCCGGGAAAGCTCGAGATCAACGAGAAAGTCCCGCCGGATGTCCGGGAAAAGCTTAAAGCCATGGGCTATGCCCTCGATGTCAAAAAATACACCTCCGGTCCGATCAACGCCATCTTTTTCGACTGGAAGCACGGCACGTTCTGGGGAGGCTCGAGCAATTTCGGCGATGATTACGGGATCGCCTGGTGATTTCCCCGGAAGCCGCTCGTCTTGACCATCATCCGGGGCAAGGAACGGATCGAGATGAACATCGTCCCCATCGAAGCCATGCAGGGCAGATCAAAAAAGTCAATCAAAGGGACGGCCCTCTTTTCTGAAACGATGTCGTCGGAGTAGATAACCGTCCCAATTTCAAGGAGGGCCTTATGGACGTGCGCCGTCATTGGAAACTTTTCTCCCCTCTTTTGATCGCTGTTTTCTTTGTCGTTGGCGGCAGCCGGTGCGCGAAAAAGATGAGTCCTGGGCCGGCTTATAAAGACCCCGGACTCCCCCTTGAAAAACGGCTCTATGATTTGGTCTCGCGGATGACGCTTGAGGAAAAAGTCTCCCAGATGATGAACGATGCGGCCGCCGTCGACAGGCTCGACATTCCAAAATATGACTGGTGGAACGAAGGCTTGCACGGCGTGGCGCGGGCGGGCCTGGCCACAGTTTTTCCCCAAGCCATCGGGCTGGCCGCAACTTGGGATACCGATCTCATGCAAAGGGTGGCGACGGCAATTTCGGACGAAGCCAGGGCCAAACACCACGAGTTCGTCCGGAGGGGCCTGCGCGGGATCTACCAGGGTCTCACATTCTGGTCGCCGAACATCAACCTGTTCCGCGACCCGCGCTGGGGCCGGGGGATGGAGACGTACGGAGAAGATCCGTATTTGACCGGCCGCTTCGGCGTGGCCTTCATCCAGGGTCTGCAAGGCCAGGATCCGCGTTATTTGAAGGTCGTCGCAACGCCCAAGCATTATGTCGTCCACAGCGGGCCCGAGACAGACCGTCATTCCTTCGACGCCGTCACGGACGAGCGGGACTTCCTCGAGTCCTATCTGCCTCATTTCCAGGCCTGCATCATGGAAGCCAAGGCGTTTTCCGTGATGTGCGCTTACAACAGATACATGGGCGAAGCATGCTGCGGCAGCTCCCGTCTGCTGACGTCCATCCTGCGCAATGAATGGGGTTTCAGCGGATATGTCGTTTCTGACTGCGGCGCCATCACCGATATCACCGCGGGACACAAGATCGTCGCAACTTCGGCCGAAGCGGCGGCGCTGGCCGTGAAATCCGGATGCGATCTCAGCTGCGGCCACGAGTACAAGAATCTGATGGAGGCCGTCAAGAAAGGGTGGATCACAGAGAAAGAGATCGACGTTTCCGTCAAAAGGCTTTTCCGGGCGCGCTTCAAGCTGGGCATGTTCGACCCGCCGGAGATGGTGCCCTACGCGAAGATCCCCTATTCGGTCGTCGACAGCAAGTCGCATAGGATCCTGGCCCTCGAAGCCGCCAGAAAATCGATCGTTCTTTTAAAGAACGATAAGGAAATTCTCCCTTTGTCCAGGGCTTTGAAGACGATCGCGGTTATCGGGCCGAACGCCGCCGATGTGGAAGTCCTGCTCGGCAACTATAACGGGACACCGTCCAATCCGGAAACGCTTTTGCAGGGAATCATCGACAAGGTCGGTCCTGAGACGAAAGTCCTTTACGCTCTGGGCTGCGAATGGGCGGCGAATATGCCGGTCCTGGAAGTCGTGCCGGCCACGGCTTTCCTCACCTCTGATGCCGGCAAACCGGTGAACGGCCTGAAGGGCGAATATTTCAATAACCGTGATTTTCAGGGAGAGCCGGTGTTCATGCGTATCGACAAGAGGCTCGATTTCAACTGGTGGGACGGAGCGCCGGACCCAAATTTTGACCCGGACAATTTCGGCGTGCGCTGGACAGGGGAGATCGTCCCGCCGGTGTCCGGGATCTACATGCTCGGCGCCGAAGGGTTCAACGGATTCCGGATTTTTCTCGACGAAAAGCTTCTTGTCAGTTTTGAGGGGACGCATCATCCTCGAAAAACCTATAAGCCTGTGGACCTCCTCGGCGGCAAGCGCTACAAGATCAAGGTTGAATTTTTTGAGCGGGCGGGCGACGCCCAGATCAGGCTTTTATGGAGGCTGCCCGGCATCGATCACAAGAAAGAGGCCCTGGAAAAAGCCGGGAAAGCGGATGTCGTGATCTTGGCCATGGGCCTGTCCCCGCGGCTCGAGGGAGAAGAGATGGATGTGCCCGTAGAGGGGTTTGCGGGCGGGGACAGGCTCACCCTTGACCTGCCGGCCGTCCAGGAGGACCTCATGAAGTCGGTCGCCGGGCTCGGCAAGCCGGTCGTCCTGGTCCTTCTGAATGGCAGCGCCGTGGCGGTCAACTGGGCCAGCGAGAACATCCCCGCTATCATCGAAGCCTGGTACCCCGGCCAGGCAGCCGGGTATGCCGTCGCCGACGTTTTGTTCGGCGACTATAATCCGGGCGGCCGGCTGCCGGTCACATTTTATAGGTCCGTGAACGACCTCCCTCCTTTTAAGGATTATGCGATGAAAGGACGCACCTACCGCTATTTCCAAGGCCGGCCGCTTTATCCGTTCGGCTTCGGGCTGAGCTTCACGAAATTCGAGTATTCGAATCTTGCGGTCCCCGAAATCGTAACGGCCGATCGCGACGTGACTGTCGCCGTGGACGTCCAGAACATAGGAGCCAAGGCGGGTGAGGAGGTCGTCCAACTTTACCTCACGGATGTCGTAGCTTCCGTTCCGGTTCCTCTAAAGGCGCTGCAGGGTTTTGAGAGGGTTTTCTTGAACCCCGGAGAAAAGAAAACCGTCAGATTCAGCCTGAGGCCCGAACAATTTTCGCTGATTGGCAAGGATCTTAAGAGGGCTGTCGAACCGGGGGTGTTTGAGGTGTCCGTCGGAGGAATCCAGCCCGGCTTCAAGGGGCAGGCGGCCGAATGGCCTGACCAGGTCCTGACCGCAAAGATCGAGATTCGATGAATTCCGGGGCTGTCTTCCGCAATCTGCGGAATTTGGCCCGCATCACCTCATATCTTTAATGATTAGAAGGGGATGGCCGTGCCAAGAAAAGTTGATTTTGAATTGTCTAATTTATGGGTTAAGATATGCAAGCAATGACCTTGAGGACAGTCAGTTGTCACCAACAAAGGACAGTCTGGGCCTTCCCTTTTTCTTCGTTCAGGAAGGCTGACTTGGCACGTTTTTTGTATACAAGAGAGGCAAGAGACCAGGATGAAAGATTTGTGCTCCACCTTAGAATTGACAAATCCTATAGGATTACCTATATTTAAACCTGCGGCTGCCCCTCCGGGCGGCAAGCCGCGGAAAGGAGACCTGACCATGATTTCAAGGATAATGTTAAAACGCCCTCGGAAGACGGTTTTTTTCTTGGCTGCCCTGTGTTTAGGCCTGGTGTTGACCCTACAGCCCGTGTTCGGGCAGTACTTCGGCCGGAACAAGGTCCAATACGAGAAATTTGATTATAGAGTTTTAAAGACCGAGCATTTCGACGTCTATTTTTATCCGGAGGAAGAACAGGCTACCAAGGTGGGCGCCCGGATGGCCGAGCGCTGGTACAAGAGATACGCCCGGCTCTTCAATTACGAACTGCGCGGCCGCCAGGCCCTGATTATGTACGCCAGCCACCCTCAGTTTGAGCAGACCACGGTCCTGTCCGATATCATCGGCGAAGGGACGGGCGGCGTCACGGAATCCATGAAGCGGCGCATCATCCTGCCCTTCGGCGCCTCGCTCGAAGAAACAGACCATGTCATCGGCCACGAGCTGGTCCATGCCTTCCAGTACGATATGGCGGCCGGGCCGGCTCAACAGTATTCCGGACAGAGCATGGGCGGCTTGGAACGGGCGCCCCTCTGGGTCGTCGAGGGGATGGCCGAATATCTTTCGATCGGTCCCGTGGACTCGAACACGGCGATGTGGATGCGGGATGTGATCAAGAAAAAGAAGATGCCCACGATCAAAGACCTCAGGGATCCTTATCGCTATTTTCCCTACCGCTACGGCCAGGCGGTCTGGGCGTATATCGGCGGCCGTTGGGGCGACCTGGTCGTGGTTAAAGTGATGAAAGACATCGTCCGGGGCGCCGACTACGAGAAGGCCATGGAAAGGGCGCTCGGCATCAACTTGAAAAAATTGTCCGAAGACTGGCAGGCCGCCCTGAAGAAAGATTACAGCCCCTACCAGCAGACAACCCAGCCCCCGACGGCGACGGGACGGCTGCTGGTCAAAGGCTCTGAATACGACCCGTATAATGTCGCTCCCGTGCTCAGCCCGGACGGCAAGAAGTTTGTCTACATTTCTTCGAGAGACTTGTTCTCACTCGATATGTTCATCGGAGACGCAAAGACGGGAAAAACGACCAGAAGAATCACCCGGACGTCTGTAGATCCCCATTTCCAGAGCATCCAGTTTATCAATTCCGCCGGCTCCTGGGACATGACGGGCAAACAGTTTGTCTTCGGGGCGGTGAGCGCCGGCAAGCCGGTGCTGGCCCTTCTCGATGTCGAAGGTCAGAAGATCAGCGAGGAAATCAAGTTCCCCGAACTCGGCGAGATCCTCAACCCGACCTGGTCACCGGACGGCAAAAAGATCGCCTTCTCGGGATTGGCCGGCGGCTATACCGATCTCTATATCTATGACCTGGAAACGAAGAAACTGAAGAATATGACGGGGGATCCCTACGGAGATATTCATCCCGTCTGGTCGCCGGACGGACGCACGATCGCCTTCGTGACCGAACGATTCACGACGAAGATGGATGTGTTGAATATGGGCGGTTTCCGTCTGGCCTTGATGGATCCTGAATCGGGCGAGATCAAGGAGCTGAAAACATTTGATGCCGCAAAAAGCGTCAATCCCCAATGGTCATCGGATTCCAAGAGTCTCCACTTTATCTCCGACCAAAACGGCATTCCCAACGTGTACAGGCTGGCCATCGAATCCGGAAATGTAACCGAGGTCACCAACCTCTATACCGGGGTCAGCGGGATAACCCAGCTCAGCCCGGCCCTGTCGATCGCAGCGAAAACGAATGACCTGCTGTATAGCGTCTATGACGACGGAAATTTCAGCATCTACACCATCGAACCTCATGATTTGCTGGCGGGCAAAGCCGTGGAGGTCCCGGCAGGGCAATACTCTCCGGCCGTGCTGCCTCCCAAAGAGCGATCCGGATCCGAGATTCTCGGACTGCTCAAGAATCCCTGGTTCGGGCTTCCGGATGCAACCAAATTCGGCTTCAGCCAGTACAAGCCCAAGCTGTCCCTGGACTTTGCCACGCCGCCCCAGATGGGAGTCGGCGTCGACCGCTACGGCACCTACGGGGGCGGCGGGATCACCCTGTTCTGGAGCGACATGCTCGGCTTCCATAACCTGGCCACGATGGTCCAGGTCTACAACCGGCTGGAAGATTCCTCTTTCCTCGCCCAGTACGTGAACTCGAGGAATCGCCTGAATTGGGGGGCCATTGCCTATCGCATCCCCTATGTTTATGGCGGCTATAACGTCTACACAGACTATGTCTTCAATGAGCCGGCCTATATCGAAGAGGAAGTTCTTTATCGACAGATCTATTATCAGATCGGAGGCTTTGCTTCCTATCCTTTCAGTCAGATGCAACGGTTTGAATTGTCGGCTGGACTAAATTACATTGATTTTAACAATGTCGTCTACACCCGCGCTTACTCCATGTACGACAACACCCTCATCTTGGATGAAAAAACCAAGCTGCCGTCCCCTCCGGGCCTGGCCATGGCCTATGCCTCCGCCGCCTTGGTCTATGACAGCGCCTTCTTCGGCGCGACAGCCCCGATTCTGGGCCAGAGCTACAGACTCGAGGCTTCGCCTACCGTCGGATCGCTCAAATTTTATTCCTTGTTGGGGGATTACAGGCGGTATTTAATGCCCGTCAAGCCGTTCACCTTGGCCTTCCGTGTCATGACTTATGGACGCTATGGAAAGGGCTCTGATGATCAGAGGCTGTATCCGATGTTTCTCGGATACGATACTCTCGTGCGGGGCTACAACTACGGGTCCTTTACCGCGCAGGAAGTCGATCCCGAAACCAAAGATACTTTCGATTTCAACAGGCTGTGGGGAAGCCGGATGATGGTCGCCAATTTTGAACTGCGTTTTCCGCTGTTCGGGGCCCTGGGAATCGGCAAGGGATTTTACGGGATCTTCCCCGTGGATTTCCTGGCCTTCTATGATGTCGGAGTCGCCTGGGATTCCACCAACAGTCCGCGCTTGCCGATCCTTTCGCCGCATGGAATCCAGAAGCCCATTTCCAGCGCGGGTTTCGGCCTGAGAGTCAACCTCCTGGGGTATCTCGTGCTCGGCGTCAACTATGTCTGGCCGTTCGACCGTCCCCTCTACAGTAAGAGCGGCTACTGGCAATTCAGCTTCTATCCGGGATTCTAGGAAAAGGCGCGGGGCCTGTCGGATACTCTTGGAAGAAAACCCTTGCCTAGGGTTTCCTTCCTTCCCAGGAGCATTTGGCGATGAATTCATGGGAGGATGCTCCTTTCTATTAATCTATCTTCATGAATAGCATTCGGCTATCAATAATGGCGGATCCCAATGGGAATTTTGGGATTTGACCCCTTCATAATTTTCTGTTTAAATTGAATGAACGAGGTCGTATGAAAAGACGGGAATTTTTGGCCGGCTTGGGAGCGGGCGCCTTAACGATCGCCGGGACTCATCTATTCACGAAAGAGGCGCAGCCGCTTGAAAAGGCGCCGAAAAATGAGATTAAGAACTGGATGTGGGCTCATCCTGACCCGAAAATTTCGGCCGAGTCATGGAAAAGAAAATTCGACCAAGCGGCCGGGGCGGGGATCCAGGCGGTCCATCTTCTGAGCTATACCGGGGCCAAGGCCTTTTATCCAAGCTCTTTTGCCGTCCATGAGGTCGATGAATTGGCCAAGATTTTGCCCGCGGCCAAGCAAGCCGGTCTCGAAGTCCACGCCTGGATCTGCGCCCTGATCTGCAATGCCGCGGCCGTCGAGAAAGATCATCCCGACTGGTTCGTTGTCAGCCGCAGCGGCGATTCGACGCTGGCCAAACAGCCATATATCCCTTCTTACAAATGGCTCTGTCCTTCGCGCCCCGAAGTTTATGAATACCTGGAAAATTTCGTGCGGGAACTGGCGGATATTGAAGGGATCAAGGGCATCCACCTCGATTATATCCGCTACCCGGACGTGATTCTGCCGGAAGCCCTGCAGCCCAAGTACAATCTCGTCCAGGATAAAGAGTATCCCCAGTTCGATTTCTGTTATTGTCCTGTCTGCCGCAAGAATTTCGAAGAGATCGAAGGCATCGACCCGCTTAGAATCGAGGATCCTTCCTCTCATCAAGCCTGGAAGAACTACCGTTATCAGACGATTACCAACATCGTCGACAAGCTGGCCGATGCGGCCCACAGAAAAGGAAAGCCGATTTCGGCGGCGGTCTTTGCCACGCCGGAGCTCTCCCGCCGCTACGTCCGCCAAGACTGGCCGAAGTGGAGGCTCGATACAGTCCATCCGATGATCTATCATTATTATTACGCCAAGGATTTGGATTGGCTGGAGCCGGCCACACGGGAGGGCGTCGCCGAGCTGCCTTCGTCGCGTCCTCTTTACAGCGGCCTTTTTATCTCTCAGATCAAGCCCGCGGAGCTTTCTCGAGCGGTTGAGGGATCCTTCAAGGGCGGAGCGCGAGGAATCACCCTGTTCGCCATGAGCTCGATGACGGATGAGCACTGGAAGGCCCTTGGCGAAGTATTGAAAGGAAGATAAGGTAAGAAGAAATGAGTCTCTCACATTTCGTGAGAACAGAAAGGCGAAACAATCCGGATCGTTTCCTCACTATGTTTTCCGAATAAAATGGAGCAGAACGAAAATTATTAAACTTCCTTTCTCCTTGGACATTAAAGGAGGTAAATAGAATGTTTGCCCTCACACCTCGGAAAACTAGAAATAAGGGAAAACGGGCATAGGAGAGAACGATGAAATCGCGGATTTTTTTTCTTGTTTCTGCTTGTTTTCTTGCGATCATCCTAGGGTTTTCGGACGGAACCAAGGTTCCCGAGCCGAAGATTGCCTTTAATCCCAAAAAATCTATTTGTTACAGGGCGGCCGGGCCGGTCCAAGTCGACGGCAATTTGGATGAAGAGGTCTGGTCCAAGGTCCCCTGGTCGGACAATTTTGTGGATATCGAAGGCTCGCTCCGTTCTAAGCCGCGGCACCGAACGATGGTCAAAATGCTCTGGGACAATGATTATTTTTACTTCGGAGCCTTTCTCGAGGAGCCCGATGTCTGGGCCACGCTGACCAAGCGCGATTCGATCATTTACCAAGACAATGATTTCGAGGTCTTCATCGATCCCGACGGCGATACCCACAACTACTACGAGCTCGAGATCAATGCCCTGAATACGGTCTGGGATCTTTTCCTGGTCAGGCCCTACCGGGATGGGGGGCCTGCGATCCATGCCTGGGATATCCAGGGACTCCAGACGGCGGTCAAGGTCAACGGGACAGTCAACAATCCCGGCGACAAGGACAAAGGCTGGTTTGTCGAGATCGCCATGCCTTGGGAGGTCCTCAAAGAAGCCGCCGCGGCGAAGTCATTGCCCAAGCCGGGAGATCAATGGCGCGTCAACTTTTCCCGGGTGGAATATCGCATAAACGTCGAGAACGGGCAATATGTCAAAGCCAAGGATCCGGCGACGGGAAAGCCTTTTGCCGAAGACAACTGGGTCTGGTCGCCCATGGGCTTGATCAACATCCATTATCCCGAGATGTGGGGCTATGTCCAGTTCTCCGGGAAGACCGCCGGCCGGGGAAAAGATTCGTTCCAGGACAAGCCTGAGGAAGCAGCTAAATGGGCTCTACGGAAAATCTACTATAAAGAGTGGGCCTTCAAAGCCGAAAAAGGAAATTTTTCCCCAGACCTGGGAGCTCTCGGGCTCAAAGAAAAAGACCTCAAAGTCGACGATTTTGTCTTTCCGCCCGTCATCCAGACCACGACAAGCCTGTTTGAGGCCATTTACCGTGGCAAATCCGGCGAGGCCTGGTACATCAGCCAGGACGGGAAAGTGTGGAAGGACAAATAATCGATTATAGAGAGGATGAAAAAAAGAGGTAATCCCCCCAGAGTGATGTCTCGCTATTTTCTTTCATCCTAAAGGAAAAAGCACCGGTGTCGCCGGCTTGACAATCGCGCGGGTCTCGATTTATGATCTTCCCCATAGAGCACAAGATAAAATTCAGCTGAAAGGGCGGAGGGGTTTTTGGCTAATCATGCTAGAGAGCTCGATCATCGATTTCGAAAGCATAGCCATGCTCAGGAACAAAAGCGAATCCTGCTTAAAAAAACGCACCCAAATAGGATGGCCTAAATATGGAAGGAAAAGCTAATATCAAAAAAAAGAAATCGAAAAACCCTCCGTCACTTGCCGGCGCGGATTCACGTCTCACCGAGCTCAAGCGGGTGAAAGAGGCGCTCCGTGAATCTGAGGAGAAATTGCCCAAGCTGGTTGAGGCGGTGCCCGTAGGCATAGGGATATTAGACCTGAAGGGGAATGTCTATTCTATAAACCGGATGGTGGAGGAGATGACAGGCTATTCGCAAGAGGAATTCAAGACAATCAATGTTGGGGAAACTTACGCGGATGCCAACGATCGCAGGGAGATGCTCAAAATCCTGGAGGAAACAGGCAAAGTCCGGGATTACACAGTCAGGATGAAGAGAAAGGACGGGACAGCTTTTTATGCTCTCCTCAACATCGACCAGATAGAATTAGGCGGACAGCGAGTCTTACTTATGGCCCAGCAGGACATCACCGCCCTCAAAAAGGCTGAGGAAGAGATCATAAGATTAAATAAGGACCTTGAGAGCCGGGTCGTTCAACTCTCCGCCCTGAACAGGGAACTGGAACGTTCCAACAGAGATCTTGAACAGTTCGCTTATGTCGCCTCTCATGACCTTCAGGAGCCGCTGAGAATGATCTCCAGCTTCACCCAGCTCTTGGAGCAGCGCTATAAAGGAAAACTCGACAAGAGCGCCGATGAATTCATCGAGTTTGCCGTGGATGGCGCCAACCGCATGCAGCACATGATCAATGACCTTTTATCCTACTCCCGCCTTTCCACCCGCGGCATGCCTTTCGAGCCTGTCAACAGCGAAGAGATCCTGGCCCACGTTCACGTCAACCTTCTTCTTTTAATAGAGGAGAACCAGGCTCTTCTAACCCATGAATCCTTGCCTGAGATCACTGCCGATGCTTCCCAGATGCTCCATCTATTCCAGAACCTGATCGGAAATGCCATAAAATTCAGGGGAAAGGAGCCGCCCCGGATCCATGTCTTTTCTGAGTCGAGGGAGGAAGAATGGATGTTTGGAGTCCGGGATAACGGCATAGGCATAGCCAAAGAATATTTCGACCGAATTTTCGTCATCTTCCAGCGTCTGCACAGCAGAGAAGAGTATCCGGGAACGGGCATCGGGCTGGCCATCTGCAAGAAGATTGTGGAAAGGCATGGCGGGCGGATCTGGGTGGAATCAGAGCCCGGCAATGGCTCCACTTTCTTTTTCACAATACCAAAAAGGAGGGAATGATTATGGTTTCCGAAATCGCGGTCCATCCCATCGAAATCTTATTGGTTGAGGACAACCCGGGGGATGCCCGGCTGGCCTGGGAAGTTTTCCAGGACGCCAAAGTCCGCAACACTCTGCATCTGGTGGATAACGGCCAGGAGGCGATGGATTTTCTCCGGAAAGAGGGTAAGCATGCTCGAGTGCAGCGGCCCGACCTCATCCTGCTGGACCTCAACCTTCCCGGAAAAGACGGCCGGGAGGTTCTGGCAGAGATCAAAGGAGACCCCGACCTGAAGCGAATCCCAGTGGTTATCTTGACGGTTTCTAAGGATGAGGAAGACGTCCTGAAGACGTACAACCTCAATGCGAACTGTTTTATCACAAAGCCCATTGACCTGAATCAATTCATCAAGGTCGTGAAATCCATCGAGGACTTCTGGCTGACTGTGGTCAAGCTGCCGCCGGACGGAAGCAAGTGAAAATGACGAGGAAAAATATCCTTTTCATCCTCTAACCTCCTTTAAAATAAATAACTTGTAAGAAAGTTTACAGATCAAGACGTCTGTAATTAAGCCGACATCCCCCTTATAGGTGATAAAACCCGAATAAAAATCATCTTAAACTTCATTCAAAGAGGGGATTGTTAAACTGAAAGATTCCCCCGACAATTTTAGCATGCCGAGCAGAAATCGAGGTGGTATATCTCAGACAGGCCTGACGGGCACGGAGAGCATTACGCCATAATCCTGGGGCCGTGAGGGGAGGAAAACAGCAGCTCATCATTTTTTCCTGAAACAGAGAAATTAAGATGAAGACATCCGTCAACATGATGAGACAAGCTCAGATTCGGAAGGCGCTGGAAACCTTAACGGGCTGGCCACGATGAAACTCCCTACAGAAGATAAAAAATGACCGACAAACAGATCAAGGTGCTGATGATCGAGGATAACCCGGGGGATATCCTCCTCATTCGCGAAATGTTTAAGGAAGTGGACATCAGCCTGTTTGATCTTGAAACTGCCTCCTGCCTCAAGGAGGGCTTGGAGAAAATCGAAGAGACCTTGCATAACGTCATCCTCTTGGATCTCGGGTTGCCCGACAGCCGGGGACTTGAGACGTTCATCAAGGTCAATGCTCAGAAACAAGAGGTTCCGATTATCGTGCTGACTGGTCTCGCCGATGAAACGGTTGCTCTCGATGCCATAAAAAGAGGGGCACAGGATTATCTTGTCAAAGAGCAACTCAACACCAGCCGGCTGGCGACGTCGATCAGCTACGCCATTGAACGCAAAAAAACAGAACGACATATTCTCAAGTCCGAACAATGGTTTCGAATGATGATCGAAACCTCTCCGGAAGCGGTCACGGCAACGGATATGGAGGGCAGGATTACCTACGTTTCCCCCCGAACTCTCGAGCTCCACGGTTTTAAAAGTCCCCAAGAGCTCATCGGGCAAAACGCTCTTGAGCTCATTTCTCCGGAGGATCGCGAACGGGCGAAGAAAAATCTTCAGATAACTATGAAAGACGGCATTCTAAAAGACGCACAATATACCCTGCTTAAGAAAGACGGAACCCGATTTATCGGTGAACTCAGTTCCGCCCTGGTTTGTGGTATCGAAGGAGAGCTGAAAGGCTTTGTCGCAGTTACAAGAGACATTACCGAGCGCAGGCGGGCGGAGGAGGCCTTAAAAAAATCAGAAGAACATTTTAGGGATTTAGTCGAAAAATCCCGGATCGCTATATCAAGCGATGACAGCCAAGGGAATCTCAAATATTTCAATGAAAGGTACGCGGAAATTTTTGGATATTCTATGGAGGAGATGCTAAAACAGCCTGTCCAATCACTCGTCCATCCTGAGGACAGAGAAAAGGTCGTGACCTATCATGAAGAACGTCTTCGAAATAAAAATGTCCCATCGAAATATGAATTCAGAGGCATCAAGAAAGATGGATCCGTCCGATATCTTGAGGTGGATGTCGTTGATTTGAGAGAAGACGGACGGCTTGTCGGGACTCGCTCCTACATGTGGGATATGACCGACCGGAGACAGGCCGAAGAGGCCCTTCAAAAGCGCAACATCCAGCTCGAGCTGATTCATCATATTCAAAGCGAAATTCCGGTGAATACCGATATTGAAACGGTGATCGTCCAGGCAGCCGAAAGCATCGGGAAGTCCTTCGGATATTACAAGATTTCCGTGAACCTTTATGATCCGGAAACGGAGGAAATCGAATATCTGACCGGCTGGAACAAATCGGGCCTTCTTATCCCCAGGGGCCATAGACAGAAGCTGGGACAAGGGCTGATCGGCAAGGCGGGGCACTTGAAACAAACGATCGTCGCCAACGACGTTTTCAAAGAGCCGGACTATATCGCTTTTCACCTCACGGAGACAAAAGCGGAGTTGATCATTCCCCTGGTTGTCCAAGATCAGCTCATCGGCGTTCTCGACCTTCAGGCGACGCAGGTCAACGCCTTCTCTGAAGACGATGTCTCAGTCCTTCAGGCTATCGCCAGCTATATTGCCCACATCATCGACGAGAAGCAGAAGAGAAAAGAGCTGGGTAAGGAGAAGGATAAGGCCCAAAGATATCTGGATATCGCAGGCGTGATGATCGTCATTTTGGATTCATCGGCCACGGTTACCCTAATCAATAAAAAAGGATGCGAAATTCTCGGCTATCCGGAGCATGAGATCATCGGAAAGAACTGGTGCGAGACCTTCTTACCGGCACGAATCAAGAATGAGGTACAACATGTTTTCAAAAGGTTGGCGGCCGGAGAAGTCGAGCCTCTTGAATACTATGAAAATCCGGTTCTCACTCAACGAGGGGAGGAGAGAATCATCGCCTGGCACAATATTCCTTTGAAAGATGAAGCCGGGAACTTCATGGGCATCCTTTGCTCAGGGGAAGACTTCACCGAGCACAAGCGGGCGGAGGAGACGCTGCGGGATTCTGAAGCAAGATACCACGCGCTTTTTGAACACAACGCCGATGGCATCCTGATCGCCGACAATGAAACGAAAGGTTTCCAGTACGCGAACCCGGCTATGTGTCGAATGCTCGGATATACCGAGGACGAATTGAGAATTCTAGGCGTTTCGAACATTCACCCGAAAGATGCTTTGTCGCACGTTGCGGCCGAGTTCGAAGCCCAGATACGGGGAGAGAAAACGCTAGCCACGGATCTTCCCTGCCTCAGGAAGGACGGAACCATTTTCTACGCGGACATCAACGCAACCACGGTTGCCATTGCCGGCAGGCCGTATCTCGTTGGATTCTTCCGCGACACCACCGAACGCAAGCGGGCGGAGGAAGATCTCAAAAGGTCGGAAGAGCGGTTCAGACTTGTGTTCGAATCTGCTCCCGACGCCTACTATTTGAACGACCTGAAAGGCCATTTTATTGACGGCAATAAGGCCGCGGAGAAACTGACGGGCTATAAGAGGGAGGAGCTCGTCGGAATGAGCTTTTTGAAGCTGAACCTGCTTTCTGCGGAGCTTATTCCGAAAGCCGCTTATCTTTTAGTCAAAAACCTAAGAGGCAAGCCGACCGGGCCCGATGAATTTATTTTGAAAAGAAAAGACGGCAGCAAGGTCGCGGTTGAAATCAGCACCCACCCCGTAAGATTAGAGGGAAAAGCGGTCGTCCTGGGAATCGCCAGAGACATCACGGAGCGCAAGAAAGGCGAACAGGCGTTGAAGGAAAATGAGGAGAAGTATCGGACTTTGACGGAAAACATCAACGTCGGCGTCTTTAGAAACACGGCAGGACCCAAAAACCGATTTATGGAGGCCAATCCCGCCCTGGTCAGGATGTTCGGCTATAAGAATAGAAAGGCATTCCTGGCCTTAAACCTCTCCGATTTATACCAAAACGTAGAGGACAGAGAAAGACTCATCGAAAAGCTGCTCACCAAAGGATTTATCAGAAATGAGGAAGTACACGTCGAGAAAAAGGACGGGAAACCGTTCATTTATTCCCTATCGGCGGTTGCCGTCAAAGATGAGCACGGAAGCATCCAATATTTCGATGGAACCATTGAAGACATCACCGAGCGCAAGCGGGCCGAAGAAGCGCTGCAAGAGAGCGAAGAGAAATATCGGACTCTGGTGGAAAACGCCGCCGAAGCCATCCTCATCGCCCAAGACGGCATGCTGAAGTTCGTCAATCGTATGGCGAGTGAGATATCCGGTTATTCGGAGCAAGAACTGCGTTCCTCGCCTTTTCTCGAGTTCGTTCATCCGGATGACCGGCAGATGGTGGGCGAGCATTATTTGAGACGCCTCAAGGGCGATGTGTCTCTGCCCAGATATGCGTTCAGGTTGATTAACAAAGACGGGAGCATCAAGTGGGTGGAGATCGATGCGGTCTTGGTCGCCTGGGAAGACAAACCCGCGACATTGAATTTTCTCAGCGACATCACCGAGCGCAAGCGGGGGGAGGAAGAGCTGAGCAAGCACCGGGAGCACCTCGAGGAACTTGTCAAGGAGCGAACCAAAGAGCTCGAAGGGGCGAAGCAGGACGCCGATGCGGCCAACCGGGCCAAGAGTATCTTCCTGGCCAATATGTCGCATGAGATTCGGACGCCGCTGAACGCCATCCTTGGATTTTCCCAGCTGATGGGGCAAGATGATACGCTGAATCCCCAGCAACGAAAGCATCTTGACACCATCAACCGGAGCGGCGAGCACCTGCTGGCGCTCATTAACGATGTGCTGGAAATGTCGAAAATAGAAGCCGGCCGGACGACTCTCAACGCCACGACATTCGACCTCCGGGCGCTGCTCGAGGATCTGGAGATGATGTTTCGCGTGCGTACGGATGCGAAAAAGCTGGATTTTGCCGTGGAGGGCCTAAGTCATATACCTGATTATGTCGTGGGGGATGAGGGCAAACTCCGCCAGGTCTTCATCAACCTGCTCGGGAACGCCGTAAAGTTCACCGAAAAGGGCGGCATCGTTCTGAGAGTGCATATGAATCAGGAGAGTTCGAACAGACTTCGTTTGCAAGCGGAAGTGGAAGACACGGGAGTGGGCATTCCGGAAACGGAACTGAATAACCTGTTTAAGCCTTTCCAGCAAACGCAGAATAGCCGCCGGGCTGGATCGGGCACGGGTTTGGGCCTGGCGATCAGCAAGGAATTTGTCCGCCTGATGGAAGGGGACATCACGGTCGACAGCAAGGACGGGACTGGGAGCTTAATCAAGTTCGATGTTCATCTGGGAGAGTGCGAGGCTGGCTCAGACAAGAAAAAGCCGGAATCGGCTCGGGTGAAAGGCCTCCGGCCGGGACAGCCGACGTACCGAATCCTGATTGCCGATGACGAGGACACGAACCTGACGCTCATTTCCCAGATGCTCGGCAATATCGGGTTCGAGACACGGCAGGTGACCAACGGCCAAGAAGCCGTCGAGGAGTTCACGGCCTGGCAGCCGCACCTGATCCTCATGGACATGCGCATGCCCGTGATGGACGGCTACGACGCCATCCGCCTTATCAGGGCCGGCGCCGGCGGCCGGGACGTCAAGATCGTGAGTATATCGGCCAGCGCGTTTTCCCAGAACCGCCAGGAAGCCCTCCGGGCCGGCGCCGACGATTTTATTGCCAAGCCTTTTCGGGAAGCGGTGCTTTACGAGACGATCGGAAAGCTCCTGGGGGTTGCGTACGTTTTTTCCGATGAGGCTGGGCTCGCAAAACTGCTGCCCGGCGCCGCGGTGATGAGCGCAATGACGGCAGAAATTTTGTCGGTTCTGCCGGAGGAGTCCATCAATAAGATGCGGGACGCCGTTACCAACGCGGACTTCGACCTAATGATGGAGTTGGCCGGCGGCGTCGAGGACCACAACATCCTTGTCGCCCAGGAACTGCGAAGTCTTATCGAACGTTTTGAATACTCGGAACTCCTTGAGCTTTTACAGACAAGAAGAAACGCCCGATGAAATCATCCATCGCCCATCCACCTGAGCCGAATGTCCTTATCGTGGATGATACCCCGGCCAACCTCCAGCTGTTGGCGAATATGCTGAAGGAACGAGGGTATAAAACGAGGCCGGTTCCCAGCGGAATTCTGGCCCTTCAAGCGGCCCGGAGCGACCCGCCGGACCTGATCCTGCTCGACATCAACATGCCGGAGATGAACGGCTACGAAGTCTGTGAACGCCTGAAAGCGGACGGACAGCTGAAGGAAATCCCCGTCATCTTTATCAGCGCTCTTAACGAAATCCTGGACAAAGTCAGGGCGTTCTCCGTCGGCGGAGTTGACTACATCTCCAAGCCCTTTCAGTTTGAGGAAGTCCAGGCTCGCGTGGAAACACACCTGAAGCTCCGATGCCTTCAAAAAGAGCTCGAGATGCATAACCTCGAATTGGAGAAGCTTGTTCAAGCCCAGGTGAAGCAAATTTCAGACACGCAGCTGGCCATGATATTTGCCCTGGCCAAGTTGGCAGAATCTCGCGATGATGATACCGGAATGCATCTGGAACGAGTCCAGGTTTTTTGCAAACGGCTGGCCGCCAAGCTGAAACAGCGCTCCCGCTGGAGCGGACAGATTGATGAAGCCTTTGTCGAGAACATTTTTCATGCGAGTCCTATGCACGATATCGGCAAAGTCGCCATCCCGGATCACATTCTCCTCAAGCCCGGCAAGCTGACGCCTGAAGAATTCGAAGTGATGAAGACCCACGCCAGGCTCGGGGCTGATACTCTGGAGGCCGTCCGGCGGAAATACCCGGGAAATGCCCTTCTCGACATGGGAATCACCATCGCCGGATCTCATCATGAGAAGTGGAACGGCAGCGGCTATCCCCAGGGTTTGGCGGGCGAGGCGATCCCGCTGGCCGGGCGCATCATGGCGGTGGCAGACGTCTATGAGACCTTGAGGGCGAAGCGCTGTTATAAACCCGCTTTTTCTCATGAAGAGAGCACGAAGATCGTTCTTGCCTCGAGCGGGACGCACTTCGACCCGGAGATCGTCAAGGCCTTTGTTGAACTCAAAGATGAGTTCAACAAAATACGGGAAGGGATAAAAGAATAAAGCCCTTCGTCATCTCACCTTCCGATAGGGCATCGTCTTTCCCCAACACTTCGTAGCGCCTCGCAATCGATTTCTCTGCCTGCGCGGCACAGCCTTGTCCGGCCTAGAGGGTTTTGCAAAGAACACCAAAATGTGTTAATAGTGTTTGGAGATTTCAGGTGGCATATGAGAAACTCCTCCATTTATCCAAGCCAGGGGAGGCACCGATGAAATCGTCGCAAAAAATTGCCCTCAGTCTTCTCGCGATCCTCTTTATCAGTCTTAGCTGCGGACGCAAGACGCTGCCTCGATCGGGCGCCGAGGATGTCGGCATGTCGAAGGATCGCCTCAACCAGGCATCGGTCGTCATCAAAGAGGCCATTGCTCGTAAGGATTTTCCGGGGGCGGTTCTGCTCGTGTCGCGCAAGGGCAAGGTCGTTCTGCGCGAGGCTTATGGCGAGAGCCAATGGGTCCCGCAGCACAAGCCGATGACGGCGGAAATGATTTTTGACATGGCCTCGCTCACCAAGCCCATTGCCACGGCCACGTCCCTCATGATCCTGGCTGAGCAGGGGAAGCTCAGCCTTTATGAAAAAGTTAAGGATTATGTCTCGGAATTTACTCCTTACATGGCTGAAAAGACCGAACCGAACAAGAAGGTCGAACCGGGAGAGGACGCCCGGCTCTGGCATCTTCTGACCCACACCTCCGGTCTCCCGGCATACACGCCTGCCGACGAAGTTGAAAAGAAATATGGCCGTCCCTGCCCCGTCGATACGCTGGTCATCCAAATCGGACAACTTAAAAAAGAGGCGCCGCCGGGAGAGAAGTTTACGTACAGCTGCCTCGGCTATATCACCCTGGCCTACATCGTCAAAAAGGTCACGGGGAAGACGATCGCCGAATTCGCCGAACAAAATATCTTCCGGCCTCTCAAAATGAGGCATACGTTCTACAACCCGCCGCCAAAATTCCTCAGCCTCTGCGTCCCGACGCAAGTCTATGAGGAGAAGCCGCTCGTCGGAATCGTCCATGATCCTCTGGCCCGGCTCCAGGGAGGTGTCTCCGGGAACGCCGGGCTTTTTTCCACGGCCGATGACCTAGCCATATTTGCCCAGATGCTTCTGAACAAGGGCGAATTCAAGGGTGTCCGGATTCTCAGCCCTCTCACCGTGGAGCGGATGACTTCGGTCTATCCCAAAGCCGCTTTTGCTGGCCGCGGCTTGGGCTGGGATCTTAGCTCGGCGTATGCTAGCTCGGCTGGCGATATTTTTGGCCCGCGCTCGTACGGACATACAGGATACACGGGAACATCGATGTGGATCGACCCGGAAACAGAGACCGTCGTGATTTTCCTCACCAACAGGGTCCATCCCGACGACAAGGGCGAAATCGTCATCAAACGATGCCGTGTGGCCAACGTCGTCGCCGGCGCCATCCTCAAGAAATAAAGGGGACCATTCCGCAAGGAGAGAGCCATGAAATATGTTTTTCTTGTTATGGCCTGTGCCGTTTGTTTGCTGGCCGTCCGCTCGAGCGAATCGGCCGGTCAAAAAAGCCTGAATACAAGCATCTTTATGGTGAAGGTCCCTGCCACGGTCGGCCAGAACCGCCATTATATCTCGAACAAGGAACCCCTCGCGTCCAGCCCGCTGATCAAGCTTCCCATCGGGGCGATCGAGCCCAAAGGCTGGCTGCTCAGCCAGCTCCAGCTGATGCGGAACGGATTCAGCGGTCGCCTCAAGGAACTGAGTAAATTTTTGAGCTCCGGCAGCGGCTGGCTGACCTTGAAGGACAAGGGTTGGGAGGAGATGCCCTACTGGCTGAAGGGATTCGGCGACCTCGGCTATATCTTGAAAGACCCGGCGCTGATCGCCGAGGCGAGGCAATGGCTGGACGAAGCGCTCAGCAACCAGCAGCCGGACGGCTATTTCGGGCCGGCCGACAACAAAAAGAACCATGACCTCTGGCCCAACATGCTCGTACTTTTTTGTCTGCAGAGCTTTTATGAAGCGACCGGAGACAAGCGTGTCGTCCCGTTCATGACGAAATATTTTCGCCACGAGCTCAACCTGCCCGCGGACGAGCTCCTCTCGGGAAGCTGGCAGAAGCTGCGAGGCGGCGATAACCTCGAGAGCGTCTATTGGCTTTATAACCGGACCGGTGAAAAATTTCTGCTCGACCTGGGACGGCGGCTTTTCGAGAGGACATCGGACTGGACGTCTCCCATCCTCACGGCCGACAGGGATAAAAAGCTCGAAGCGAGCTCGTTCTATCACGGAGTCAACATCACCATGGGCTTTCGCCAGCCGGGCGTGTATTTCCAGCAGGCCAAGGACAAAAAATATCTGGAGGCCGTCGAGCGAAATTACAGGCAGGTCATGGATGAATACGGCCAGCAACCGGGCGGCATGTTCGGCGCCGACGAGAATATCAGGCCGGGCTACGGCGATCCGCGGCAGGGCGCGGAGACGTGCTCGATGGTCGAATTCATGTATTCGAACGAGTCGCTCCTGAAAATCACCGGAGACACGCGGTATGCCGAGCGCTGCGAAGAAATCGCTTTTAATTCCCTGCCCGCGGCTTTGACGCCAGACCTGCGCGGGCTTCATTACCTGACGGCGCCCAACCTCATTTCCTGCGACAGCTCGGGCGATCATGATTTCCAAAACGGCGGCACGCTCGTCTCTTACGATCCCTGGAGCTACCGCTGCTGCCAGCACAATTTCGCCTTCGGCTGGCCTTATTTTTCCGAGCATCTTTGGCTGGCCACGCAGGACAACGGGCTGGCCGCCGTTCTCTATGCGCCTTCTCAGGTGACGGCCAACGTGGGGGACGGGGCCGAAGTCCGGATTGCGGAGGATACCTGGCATCCCTTCGGAGATTTTATCGACCTGACCCTATGGACAGACAAGTCTGTTGAGTTCCCTCTTTATCTGCGGATTCCGGAGTGGTCGAAGAACGCGAGAATTCTCGTGAACGGCGAAGATTTAAAAGCCCAGGTTCAGCCTTCGTCGTATGTCGTTCTCAAGCGCACTTGGTCCAACGGAGATCAAATCCGGCTCGAGCTTCCCCAGAATATCGAAGTGAAAACCTGGACAAAGCTGGGGAACGCGGTTTCCGTCCGGCGGGGCCCGCTCTGGTATTCTCTGAAGATCGGGGAAAGATGGAACCGCTATAGCGGGACGGACGAGTGGCCGGCCTTTGAAATTCTGCCCACGACATCATGGAACTACGGGCTCGCCCTTAATCCCGCAAGCCCGGCATCCACGATCAGCCTCACCGCTCAAAAGCCGCCGGGCTACCAGCCTTTCACGCCGGAAGCGGCGCCTATCGTCCTCAGGGCTAAAGCCAGGCGCATCCCGCTGTGGAAGGAGGAAAAGCGCATGGCCGGCGAGCTGCCGGCCAGCCCGGTCCAGACGAGCGAACCCCTGGAGGACATCACCCTGATTCCGATGGGATGCGCTCGATTGCGGATCTCTTCGTTCCCTACGGTTTCTGTCAAATAATGGATCATTCAGGGATAATAGGTGACGAGCGGCGAATATGCTCCGTGACTTGCCGCGGGGAATGATTTTTATCATGCGGCCGTTTGTGGCCGGCAGAGAGAAAGGCGTCTATGATAAAGATAAAATGTTTCGCCGCCGGATTTTTTTTCTTGGGCTTGATCGTGTATCCTCTCTTCGTCCTTGGCCAGGCCACCGAAGAAAAAAAGAGGTCGTGGATGTTCGGCGGCGAGGCGGATTTTAACTCCATCTATATCTGGCGGGGACTCGCTTGGAGCGAGGGTGCCGTCATCCAGCCAAGTGTCTGGGTCTCGCGCTCAAGCTTCACGCTTTCCGGCTGGAGCAATTTTGTCCTCAACCAGGAGCCCAACCAGGGCCGGTTCAATGAATTTGACTGCCGCCTTTCATACCGTGGCAAATGGAAGAATTTTGAGTTTGAGCCGGCGATTCAGTTCTATATTTATCCTAACCAGAGAGGAGAGCCTGCGACCGGAGAACTTTCTGTCCAGGTGTCTTATCTCGCCGGTCCGTTTGTTATCCAAACCACCCATTATTTTGATTTTATGGAGTACGGCGGAGCCTATGTCGGAGAAGTGGGATTGGAATACCACCGGGAAATTTCCTCGAAATTATCGGTCGACGGGGCCCTGCGGTTCGATTGGGCGAATGCCAAGTTCAACGGCGTTTATGCCCTTTGGGAAAAATCTGCCTTTAACGGGATGGCCGTAGAAATCTCCCTGACCTACTATCTCAAAGATTTTCTCTATGTCCGACCGCATCTTGAATGGAACCATCGACTGGATAAAGACATGCGCCATTTGCTTGAGAGACCGACGGTCACCAACTTTGGCTTGGCCGTCGGTATGGAATATTAATATTAACGCGATAAATAAAGTGACAATGTATGGGCGGCGCTTAGGCCGCCCATAGCCCCCGGGCCCCGGGGAACCAGTCCCGTCGGTTCCCCCCGTCGGAAAAGCCGACGGGTCCCCCCTCCGCTACGGGGGCTTTAGGACGGCCTAAGCGCCGCCCCCAACGGGGATGTCATTTTAATTATTACGCTGATATTAGTCTCGAGGTTGTCCAGGGAGGAGAAATTATGCGAAGCATCCACAAAATTCTTTTGATAGGCCTCTTAACGTTGTTTCTGGGCTCGGCCAATTTTGCCCAGGAAAAAAATCCGCGCGATTTTACGGCTCATCTCATCGGCCACGCCCATATCGACCTGAGCTGGCTCTGGCGATGGGAAGAGACCGTCCATGATGTCGCCGTCCAAACGTTCAAAGGAACCCTGGCCCAGATGGACAAGATGCCCGGCTTGACATTTGCCCAGAGCCAGGCCGCCGTCTATGAGGCCGTCGAAAAAAGCTATCCCGATTTATTCAAGGCCATTCAGGCCAAAGTCAAGGAAGGCACCTGGCTTCCGGTAGGAGGCATGTGGGTCGAGCCGGATTTGAACATGCCCGACGGCGAGTCGCTGGCCAGGCAGCTTCTCTATGGGAAGAGATATTTCCTGGACAAGTTCGGCGTGGACGTCAAGGTCGGCTGGAATCCGGATTCGTTCGGACACAATTGGCAGCTGCCGCAGATCATGGCCAAAGCCGGCCTTAAATATTACATCTTCGAGCGATGTGCCCCGGAAAAGACGCACCTCTTCCAGTGGCAGGGCATGGACGGGTCGAAGGTCTTGGCTTATGTCCCGCCGGGCTGGTATCTGGCAAACCTCAAGAATGGGACGAAAGACGTGATTTTTGAGGCGGCCAAGGTTTCGCCGCTCATGGATTATCTGCTTCTCTACGGAGAAGGCGACCACGGCGGCGGGCCCAGAGATTCGGACGTTGAGGCCATCAAGAAGTTCAAAAAGGACAAAGCCCAACCCCGGATGAAGTTCGCCGGGCCCGACGATTATTTCAAGCTCCTCGAAACCAAGAAACTGGAAATCCCCGTTTTTGCGAACGAGCTGAATTTCACCTTCCCGGCCTGCTACACGACCCAAGCCCTGACAAAGAAGAACAACAGAAAATCGGAAGCCCTGTTGCTAACGGCAGAAAAATTTTCGGCTCTGGCTGCGGCGGGCGGCTACAGAGATTATTACCCGGAAAGGGACCTGGATGAAGCCTGGAAGATCGTGCTTCGAAATCAATTCCATGACATCCTGGACGGTTCGAGCATCGGACCCGTCTATGATGAGGTGAAGGAATTCTATCAACAAGTTTTTGAGAGGGGACGGCGGGCTCTCAATTTTTCCTTGGAGGCGGTCTCCAACAGCATCGACACGAGGGGCGAGGGCCTGCCGCTGGTAGTGTACAATCCGCTGTTTTGGGAGAGGACGGAGCCCGTTGTCGCCGAATTCTATCTAATGAAAAAATTCAACGGCTTCAAGATCCTGGATGAACAGGGAACGGAGATCCCGTTTCAAGTCGTCTTGAAAGACGACAAAGGACCGCAGAATCGCTTCAGAGTCGTGTTTATCGCCGAGAGCGTCCCGTCCTTCGGCTATAAACTGTACCGGGTCACGGGTATGGATAAGGCGCCCGAATTCAAATCGGCTTTAACCGCCGCCGCCGACTCGCTCGAGAACGAATTCTTCAAAGTCCGCTTGAACCCGTCTACGGGCTGGCTGGAGAGCATTTTCGATAAGGTCAATAACCGGGAAATCTTGCAGGGGCGGGGCAACGTCCTGCAGGCGATCGTGGATGAGCCCGAAAACATGTCCGCCTGGGAGCTTGGCTTGAAAGATCAATCCTGGAATATCGGAGAAGAGGGGGCCAAGGTTGAGGTCCTTGAAGCAGGGCCGGTGCGGGCCGTGGTTCGGGTCAAAAGTCTTTTTCGGAATTCTGCGTTCAGCCAGGACATCATCCTTTACAGCAAGATTCCGCGGCTTGATTTTCGGCTGGGTCTGAACTGGCAGGAGAGGAACGTCATGGTCAAGGCGGCCTTCCCGCTCAACCTGAAAAATGACAAAGCGGATTTCGAGATTCCTTTCGGGTCTATTTCCAGGCCTGCCGACGGCCGGGAAGTGCCGGCCCTCCGCTGGGTCGACCTGAGCGATGAGTCCGGCGCCTATGGAGTCAGCCTGCTGAACGACTGCAAATACGGGTTTGATGTGAAGAACGGAACACTCAGGCTTTCGGTCATACACGGCGCCACAAACCCGGATCCGGAAGCCGACCGGGGGCCTCACGAACTCCTTTATTCCCTCTATCCTCATCGCGGCACATGGAAAGACGCCCTGACCGTCCGCCGCGGCTATGAATTCAACAGCCCGCTCATGCCGAGAGTGGCCATGGCCCACCCCGGGCCGCTTCCGGCAAGCCGGTCGTTCGTCAACGTCGGGCCCGACAACATCATCCTTTCCGCGCTCAAAAAAGAAATGGGCTATTACAACCGCGGCTTGATCCTGCGGTTCTATGAAGCCTTCGGCAAAAAGACAGAGGCAAAGATCGAGTTGCCCTGGCCCGTGGATGCCTGGGAGACGGACCTGATCGAGCGGCCGGTCAAAAAAATCGAGGCGGCAGGAACGACCATCGGCCTTTCCTTCGAGCCCTTCGAGATCAAAACGATCAAGGTCGCGAGAAAGCCGGGTCCATGAAGCCGATGACGACGCGGGAGCGGTTTCTGCGGGTCTTTCATTGGCAAGCGCCCGACCGGCTGCCCAACCTGGAGTTCGGCTACTGGGACGAGACGATCGAAGCTTGGCACAGGCAGGGGCTGCCGCTGAACATTCACGACAACGAGGCCGTGGAAAGATATTTGGGCCTGGAGGGGGTTTCCATTTTCACGAAAGTGCCCATCAAAAACGGCCTGTTTCCGGCCTTTGAAAAAAAAGTCATCAAGGATTTGGGCGACCGCCTGCTGATGCAGGATGAGGACGGTAACCTCTGCGAAGTTCCCCCTGGGCGCGGCACCATGCCGAAGTTTCTCAAGTATATCATCGAGAGCCGGCAGGATTGGGAGCGGGTGAAACGTGAGTATCTGGATTATAAGAATCCCGGCCGTATCGGCGATGTCAAAAAAGCCGTCGACGAAGCCCGGGCGTCCGGGACGCTCGTCATTTTCGATCCCGGGTCTCTCTACGGCTGGCCGCGGAACTGGATGGGGCTCGAGAATTTTTCGATCGCCGTTATGGAAGATCGGCCCTGGGTCGAAGAGATGATGGAGCATCTCACGGAGATGACACTCTATCTCATAGAGAAAGGATTTCCGGAGAACGGAATTGACGTCGGCTGGTGGTGGGAGGACATGTGCTACAACCACGGCCCTCTCCTTTCCCCCAAGCTCTTTCAGGAAATGATGGTCCCTCGCTATAAGCGGGTGACGGCGGCGCTAAAGAAGCTTGGGATCGACCTCAATGTCCTCGACTGCGACGGCCGGATCTACGAGCTCGTTCCCGGCTGGCTTGAAGCAGGAATCAACGTCATGTTTCCTATCGAAGCGCTGCACACAGATCCCTTCGAATTGCGGGAGATCTACGGCGACCGGGTCCTGCTTCTGGGCGGCGTCAACAAGCTGAGCCTCATCCGGGGCCGCGAGGCGATTGATCGTGAGTTGGAGGGGCTCGTTCCGCTCATCGCCAAAGGCGGATTTATCCCCACGGTGGACCACCGCGTCCCCCCGGATGTCACTTTTGAGAATTACCTGTATTATTTGGAAAGAAAAAAATCGATTTTATAGCCGATCAAGAGCTTGAAAATTTCTGAAAGTTGATCATAATAGGTAGCTCATTATTTCCTTATTCTGGAGGTTTTCATGCATAAGAGAATTTTAAGCCTGTTTGGCCTGATGATGCTGGTCTGCGGCGTGAGCGCCTGGGCGGTGGCCCAGGAGCAATCGGCCGAAACCAAGAGCGAGGTGCCCGAGCTGACCGCTTTCCATGACGTGATCTATCCAATCTGGCACACGGCCTATCCGGATAAAGATTATAAGGCATTGCGCAGCTTCGTCCCCCAGATCAATGAGCTGGCGGCCAAAATTTACGGTGCTAAGCTGCCCGGAATCCTTCGCGAAAAGGAAGCCAAGTGGAAAGAGGGCGTGGCCCAGCTCGAAAAGTCTGTTGACGACTACAATGCCGCCGCAGCCGGCAAGGATGACCAGGCCCTTCTAAACGCGGCCGAGGCGCTCCATGCCAAGTATGAATCCCTGGTCAGGACTCTCAGACCGGTCCTCAAAGAGATGGATGCTTTCCATCAGGTTCTATATGTCGTCTATCACAAATACCTGCCCAACAAGGAATACGACAAGATCCGGGGCGCCGGCGCGGACCTCGTGGGTAAAGCGGAGGCCGTCACCAAAACGACTCTTCCAACAAGGCTAGAAGCCAAGGCCGGAGCTTTTAAGACGGCGGCGGCTGAGCTTTTGGACGCGGCCAAGGCTCTCGATGCCGCCGGTCAAGCCCACGACCATGCCGGCATGGAAAAAGGCGTGGACACGCTCCACACCAAGTATCAAGCCCTGGAGAAGATATTCGATTGAGCCTCAGCCGGCTTTGGCCTTCTCGACGAGAACCTGAAGGATTTCGAGCTCGTCGGCATCGTACCAGACCTTGAAGCAGGAGAGACATTTATCCACCGGGATGAAATACTGGTAGTTGTAAGGTCGAGGCGTCATTTTGTAGCCGCAATTCGGACAGTATGAATTGGGCTGCTCCTTGGCCGATATTTTCTGCGTTTTGATCGGGTTGAGCAAGAATTTTTCCTTGAATTCCTGTGCCTTCTTGGCCAGATCCTCGGAGAATCCGACCTCCTGGCGGTCGAGAATACGCTCCATGGCGGCCTGGTCGACAAGCTTCCCGGAACACCGGCTGCAGATCTTCACCGGGACGCCCTCGTAGAAGGTATCGGTCAAGGGGATCTTGCAGCGCGGGCATTTGTTGAGGACGGCTTCGTTGACCGGCTTTTTGCGGGCCAGCTTTTCCAGGGCGGTCCGGATCTGGGGGAATTGTCGGGCCCGGGCTTCGACGCCTTCCTGGATATTTTTGATGAGGACGAGCGGCGTGAAGTTCGGGAGAAAGAGGAGGTCCTGAAGGGAATAGGGCCCCTGCCATTGTTGCTTGGGAGAAAGGATCAGCCAGACCTTGTCTTGGGCAAGAGCCGACAAGATCGAGGGATCGGGAGCCGGCAGGACGGCTCCTTGATGCGTTTCCTCAAAGGCATGAAGGACGATTTTCGCTTTTTCTCTCTCTTTTTGAATGTCCCGCACCTGATCGATGACGGCCGCTGGGGTCAGGCCGGCCATTTGAGCCAGGTGCCCGATGCGCGTCATGAGCGGCGGATGAGTGCTGATCAGGCGGCTCAGGAAGTCCTCGGATTCACTGTGGGCGTCCGGGGCGACGATGAACAGCGGGCTGTAGGTCTGGTTGAAATCTCCGACAAACGAATTTTTGACATGAGCTTTGTAGATAGCCCGGGCTAAGGCTACAGGATTTCGGCTGAATTCGACGGCGGCAGCGTCCGCCAGGAGCTCGCGTTGCCGGCTGATCAACATGCTGAGAAGACGCATCACCATCGTCGAAATGGCCACCGCCACATAGACCAGGGATGAAGGATGGCGCCTGTCGCCCCGGGTTTCGGCGAATTCTCCCGAGTCCGTATCCCCGGGCTCTAAGGCTTCCCTGATGCGCTCAAAAAAATTGGCCAGCGAGCAGACCAGGGTCATATACAGTGTGTCGCCCCGGGCAATGTGGGCCAGTTCATGGGCGACGACGGCCTCCAGCTCGTCCCTTGTGAAATCCGCCAGGAGCCCCTCGGTCACGACGACGCAGGGAGTCTTGTCAGATTCGATAAGGGCCAGCGAATTGATGGCAAATGTGGGAAGGATCGAGGGCTTGACCTTGGGCAGCCCGCTGGCGATTTGCATCTCCTCCACGGCATTGATGAACTGCAGGTGATAGCGGTCGGACCGGTCCGGCTCTTGGGCGCACAGCCTCCTGAGGATGAATGAGGCGCCAAACTTCCGGGCATCATAATAATGCAGGATGGCGAAGATGACGGCTGCGCCGAAACACGTAAGGAGGAATTTTGTCCAGAAGGCGCCGGTGAAGAGAGGGGCCCTGGCCAGAATCAAGCCCGTGCTCAGCCAGATGGTGAACGCGATCAGGCTGACGGCCAGGAAATAAAAAACAACGAGGACGGCCAGGATCCCCTGACTTTTCCTGGACTGCTGTTTTTGGATCTCGTAAAAGTCCCGGGCCAGGTTTCGCTTCAAGGCTCGTTGTTCCATGTCGGTCTCCGGCTACCGTCTCCCTATAGTAAGAGAACACAGCCGTGTTGGCAAGTTGAAAGAGGGACTCGTAAGCATATCCGCCTGTGTGATTTTCTATCGGTACCGCAATCGCCCCCCGGCCCCTGGGGAACCAGTCCCGTCGGTTCCCCCCGTCGAAAAGCCGACGGGGGCCCCCCTCCGCTATGGGGCCTTGGGGGCGATTGCGGTACCGATAGAAAATCACTTGTTTGGGTGCTTCCACGAGAATTCGCTGCGATTTCGCATAACCCGGAGTTCTTGACGCCCCCAAGGTGAACTTTTCAATTCTAGATTTCGTCATAGATAAAGAATGGATTTTTTTGCCTTTCTTTATATAATATTCCCAATGAGATTGCCGCGTCGCTTCGCTTCTCGGAATGACGGGCTCCTATCTCTATCAGGGAAAAATGCTTAAAGGAGATTGTCATGAATAAGAATCGTTGGAAAAGAACTTTCTGCTTCCTGTGCCTTCTCTTTATTCCGATTTCCTTGCTCCTCGCGATCGATATCAACGATACCAAGCTGCTGACCACGCCGGCCATCAGCCAGACCCATATTGCCTTTGTCTATGCCAATGACCTGTGGGTGGCTGATATCAACGGCAAGAACGTCAGGCACCTCACGACCGACCTCGGGATCGAGGCCAATCCGGCCTTCTCTCCCGATGGCAGCCTGATCGCTTTCAGCGCCCAATACGACGGCAATGTCGATGTCTTTATCGTGCCGGCGGCGGGCGGAATTCCCAAGCGCCTGACCTGGCACCCGGGACAGGATATTGTCCAGAGCTTCACGCCGGACGGCAAGGCCGTCCTTTTCGCCTCGCCCCGGAATACGTATTCAGGCCGCTATATGCAGCTTTACACAGTCCCCCTGGACGGCGGCTACCCCGAACAGCTCAAGATCCCGTATGCCAACAAGGCCGTCTATTCATCCGATGGCACAAAGATCGCCTATAATCCGCTCTATGAAGCGTTCACCCAATGGAAAAACTATCGCGGCGGCACCAACTCTGTCATCTGGATCATCAAACTGGGCGATTATTCGTTCGAAAAGATTCCCCAGCCCGAAGGGCGGTCGAACGATCCGGGTCCGATGTGGATCGGCGACAAGGTCTATTTCCGTTCGGACCGCAACGGCGAGTTCAACCTGTTTTCGTATGATCCGAAGACCAAGGAGATCAAGCAACTGACGAACTATAAAGATTTTCCGGTCCTGAGCGCCGCGGCGGGGGGTGGGAAAATCATCTTTGAACAGGCCGGCCTGCTCCATATCTATGATCCGCAAAAAAGCCAGGACACGAGGCTCACCATCGGCATCGCCACGGACCTGAGCGAGCTGCGCGAACGCTATGCCAAAGGCGCCCGATGGGTCCGGGGCGCCGATATCTCTCCATCCGGGGCACGGGCTGTTTTTGAATTTCGTGGCGAGATTGTCACCGTGCCTGCAGAAAAGGGCGACCCTCGTAATATCACCAACACGCCTGGCGTCCACGAGCGTTTTCCTGCCTGGTCGCCGGACGGCAAGTCTCTTGCCTACTTTTCCGACGCCTCGGGCGAGTACGAACTCCATCTTCGGAGTCAGGACGGCAAGGGGGAAACAAGGAAATTTAAGCTCACCGGTGCCGGCTTTTATGATGAGCCGGAATGGTCGCCGGACGGCCAGAAAATCTCGTACGCGGATAACTCCTGCAGCCTTTACTGGATCGACTTGAAGACCGGAAGTTCGAAAAAGATCGCTTCCGAATATCTCTACCAACCCCGCCGCGGCCGGCCCGTCTATTCCGCCTGGTCGCCCGATTCAAAGTGGCTTGTCTATACGTTAAATTCGGCCACCTACATCCAGAAAGTTTTAGTCTACTCCCTCGACCAGGACAAATCTTATCCGATCACCGACGGGCTCAGCGATGTGGCCCAGCCTGTTTTCGATGCCAACGGCAAGTACCTCTATTTCTTTGCCTCCACGGATGCCGGCCCGGTGAAGCAGTGGTTCGACTTGTCCTCTGCCGATATGCGCCTGACCAATTCGATCTACGTCGTCGCCCTGACGAAGGATGCACCGAATCCTCTGGTCAAGGAGAGCGATGAGGAAAAGGGGGCGCCGGATAAACCGGCCGCGGATAAGAACGTCCCGGATAAGCCCGCTCCCATGAAGCCCGATCAGAAGACGGCTGCCGCCGATAAGCCGAAAGACGAACAGCCCAAAGACGCCGCCCCGAAACCCGCCGAGGCCGTCAAGATCGATTTCGACGGGCTCGATCACCGCATCGTGTCAGTTCCGGTTCCGGCGGGAAGTTACAGAAGCCTCACGGCCGGGGAGACCGGCCAGATCTTTTATCTGGAAAATCCTCCCGATATCGGCTCGGCCGCCGCTCCCGGATTCGGGGGAGGAGCTTCGCTTCACCGCTATGATTTCAAGCAGAGGAAGGATGAGGTCATTCTGAGCGGCGTTTCCGGCTTTAAGTTCTCAGCAGATAATAAAAAGATCTTCTATGCCTCCGGCCAAGACTTTTTCATCACGGCCCTCGCTCCCAAGCCCCAGCCTGGACAGGGCAGGCTCAACGTCGATGCCATCGAAGTCCGGATTGAGCCTCGCCTTGAATGGAAGCAGATCTTTGATGAAGCTTGGCGCATCAATCGCGACTTTTTTTACGCGCCGAATATGCACGGCGCCGACTGGCCGGCCATGAAGAAAAAATATGAAGTGTTTCTGCCGCACCTGGCCTGCCGCAACGACCTCAACCGGATCATCCAATGGATGTGCTCGGAGCTGGGCGTCGGCCACCATCGTGTCGGGGGAGGGGACACCCTGGTCCAGGCCAAGAGTGTGCCCGTGGGATTGCTCGGCGCGGATTATTCCATCGAAAACGGCCGGTATCGATTCAAAAAGGTCTATGGCGGGCTGAACTGGAATCCAGGGATGAGGTCTCCTCTCACCGAGCCCGGGGTGGATGTCAGGGCCGGAGAATATTTGTTGTCTATTGACGGCAAAGATATTCGGCCGCCGGCCGAGCTCTTCAGCTTTTTCGAGAACACGGCCGGAAAGATCGTGGCGATCACCGTCGGTCCTAATCCCGATGGAGGCGGCTCCCGCACCGTCCAGGTCGTGCCCGTTGAGAACGAATACGCGCTTCGCAACAGGGATTGGGTCGAAAGAAACCTCAAAAAAGTCGAACAGGCTACGGGCGGCCGGGTCGCCTATATCTACGTCCCGAACACCTCGACGCAAGGCTTTATCTATTTCAAGCGCTACTTCTATCCGCAGGCCGATAAAGACGCCATCATTGTCGATGAGAGGTTTAACGGCGGAGGATCGCTGGCGGATTATTACATCGACCACCTGCGGAAGCCGTTCGTGAGCTACTGGAACATGCGCTATGGCGCCGATTTGAAATCGCCGAGCGCCTCGATTGACGGTCCGAAAGTCATGCTGATCGACGAGACGGCCGGTTCCGGCGGCGACCTGCTGCCCTGGATGTTTCGCAAGTTCAAGCTCGGCCCGCTCATTGGCAAAAGGACCTGGGGCGGGCTTGTCGGAACACTCGGATTCCCGGTCCTGATGGATGGCGGAGGGGTGACAGCTCCCAACCTTGCCATCTGGACCGAGGACGGCTGGGTTGTGGAAAATGTCGGCGTGCCTCCGGATATCGAGGTCGAGCAGACGCCGGCCGAGGTGATCGCCGGACATGACCCTCAGCTCGAAAAGGCCATCCAGGTCGTCATGGACGCCCTGAAAAAGAATCCGCCAAAGAAGCTCCAGCGGCCGCCCTATCCAGTCAGGGTGAAGAAATAGCTGGTTTACAACTATCGGGAAGTCACGATCTATGACAAGAGTTCGGAGAACCTGTTCCGGCAATCCCTCTCATTGAATCTAAAGTTGACCCGGCCCTGCTATTACTTGCCTGCCGGAGAGGCCGGCTCAAGAATCTTTTCATAGAGGAAGGCCGCTCGGATATAAGCCCCGCCTGCATTCTCGAACTCCCGCTTCTCCAAGAATGCCGCCGCCTGAGTTTCGATCTGCCTGGCGTATTCATTCAGCCATTGATCGACCGAGCCCGCCGGCAATCTCTCCACGTCTTTCTTGAGGCCGGCCACCAAGAGCTGAAGAGTGTCGACGCAGCTTTTATCGTTTCCGCATTGGGGGCAGAGAACGAAAATCCTATCCAGGAGCTGGTAGAGGATCTTGGCGCCGGAGTAGTCGTTCTTGACGAAGGCTTCGTTGGCATTGCTTTCTTCGTAGCTGGCCAGCCGGAACAAAAGATTCTTTTCCAGATTGGCTTTTTGCCTGGCCTGCGTTTTGGCGACGGTCATGATTTCCTTCGCTTTTTGGGCCGACTGACGTTCGGAGACCAGGGATAGCAGCTTCTGCATTTCTCCCTGGGCGTCTTTGCTGGTCTGTCGGGCGCCCTCTGAATTTCCCGTGTCGCTTAATTTTTTTCTTTGTTGGATGAGCTCGACCGCCTTATTGTAGGCCTCCTGATAGGGCCCCTTTTCCGGGATGATCCCTTTGATGCTCTCCATGAATTTTTCAGTCCCCTGAACGTCGAGCTGTTCTTTGGAAGGGATAAATTTGGAGAGAGCGCTTCCGATCCGTCCCAAAGTATCGCTCGGCGGAGTTCCCGGAGGAGGAGGCTGATTGACATCACGGAAGTAAGAAGGTTGCGTTTTTCCAGAGCTTGCGTCGGTGGAAAAAGGCGGCCGGTTTCCGCGCGTGTCCTGGGCTGGCTTTTTGAAAAGGATCAGAGCGCCGAGGACGATGATGATCAGGAGGAGCGCGGGAACGAGAAGCTTTCTCAGCGTGAACTTAACAGTGATTTCCTTGGTCCCCAGAGGCTCGCCTTTTGTCTTAGGCTTCTCTTTGCCGGCCGTCGGGAGTCCCTCTTCGATCCGGGTCAGGTCCTGGAGAAGCTCCTCCCCGCTCTGGTAGCGCTCGGCGCGGTCTTTTTCCAGACATTTATAAATCACGCGGGTCAGGGAGTCCGGCACCAGCGGATTCAGCTCATGGAGATCCCTCGGCTTTTCATTCTTGTGCTTGATGGCGATGCTGAGCGGCGTTTCTCCTTCGAAGGGGACTTTTCCCGTCACCATTTCATATAAAATGATGCCCAGCGAGTAGATGTCCGACCGGGCGTCGACTTCCTTGAGGTCCACCTGCTCCGGGGACATGTATTCGGGAGTGCCGAGCAGGACGCCCGAGCCCGTCACGCCTTCGGCCTCGACGAAACGGGCCAGGCCGAAGTCCATGATCCGGGCGTTGCCGTCGCGGTCGATCATGACGTTCTGCGGCTTGAGGTCTCTATGGACGACCCCGAGACGGTGGGCTTCGATCAATCCTTCGCAGACCTGCTTGGAAAGGGAGATGGCCTTGCCCGTTGTCATTTGGCCCGCCCGCCGGATGAATTTCTTGAGATCCTCACCTTCCACATATTCCATGGTGATGAAGTGGGCCAGGCCGTATTCGCCCAGGTCGTAGAGGCGGCAGACATTCCTGTGAGAGATCTTGCGGGCGATCTTCAGCTCATTCTTGAAGCGCTCGACGGCCTTTTCGTTGAAGCCGATCTCGGGCTTGATGAGCTTCAAGGCGACGATCTCGTTGATCTTCTGGTCATAGACTCTGAAGACCTTGCCCATGCCGCCCTTGCCAATCTCTTCGATCACTTCGTAGCGGCCGGCAAAGACCGTGCCCCGGGAAAGGTCCTCGAAAGGGGTCAGCATGGTCCTTGTCGGGGCGACAGGCGGCTGAATGTCCTTAGGAAGAGGGGTCGCGCACTGGTGGCAGAACCGGCTGTCTTCGCGGTTATCAGCCTGACAGGATGGGCATTTCATCGGTCGTCCTCATCTTTTAGACGGCGCGGCTTGGTCTCTTCTTTCAACTAGAATTAAAACATGAGCAGAGAAGGTTGTCAATGCGGGATAGAATATGATAGGAATAGGGGCGGGAGTTTTGATCATGAAACCGTCGATCGTCATCCTGGCCGCGGGGATTGGCAGCCGCTATGGAAGCCTGAAGCAGGTCGACCAAGTCGGCCCCTCAGGGGAAACGATCATCGATTATTCCATCTTTGATGCCCTGCGGGCCGGTTTCGGGGACGTGATTTTCGTCATCCGCAAGAGCATCGAGGAGGAGTTCAAGGAAGCTCTCCTCAAGCGCTGGGAACGCCGGGCCGACGTGGGCTATGTGTTCCAGGAACTGGAGGACGTCCCGGCTGGATTCCAGGTCCCCCCCGACAGAAAAAAGCCGTGGGGAACATCCCATGCCGTGCTCGCCGCCGAGAAGAATATTGGCGGACCTTTTGCCGTCATCAACGCGGATGATTTTTACGGGGCGGGCGCCTTCAAAGTCATGGCGGACTTTCTGCTGAAAGTAAAAAGTGAGGAAAACGCGTACTCATTGGTCGGGTATGACCTCAGCAGCACCCTGTCTGAACACGGCTCGGTGGCTAGGGGAGTCTGCCAGGCCGACGATCAGGGTATGCTCCTGGACATCGTCGAGAGAGTCCATATCGAAAAAACGCCGCGCGGGATATTTTTCAAGGATGACCAGGGCCAGTTGGCGCCCTTCCGGGGGGATGAGATCGTGTCCATGAATTTTTGGGGTTTCACGCCGACGTTTTTCGGTTTTGCCAAGCGGGCGTTCGAGAATTTCCTCGCGGAAAACCTGAAGAACCCCAAGGCTGAGATTTTCATTCCCCTGGTGATCAATAAACTGGTGAAGAACGGGCAGGTTACGGTCAAGGTCCTGGAGACCAAGGAAAAATGGTTCGGCGTGACCTATCGAGAGGACAAGCCCCGAGTCAAGGAAGAATTGGTGAAGCTTGTCGGCGCCGGCGTCTATCCAAAAAAATTGTGGAAATAACCGTCGTCCTTCTTATTTGAGCCTGCGGATCTTGATGTTTCTATACCAGACCGCATCCGTGTGGTCCTGAAGCACGATGTGGCCTTTCCGCTTCTGGGCAAAATTGGGGATATTTTTGTATTTACTTTTAGCCAGGAGCTCGTTCATTCGGGGCGTCCCTAGGTCATACTCCAGCACTTTGAGGCCGTTGAGCCAGTGCTCGCCGTGGCTGCCCTTGAAGACGATCTTGGCCGTGTTATACGCGCCGACCGGCTTGAGTTTTTGATTCTGGGGCGGGATGAGGTCATAGAGTGCGGCGGCCGTCCTGTTGGGGCCGTTTTTGGCGTCCGCATTTTTCTCATCGTCAAGAACCTGGTATTCAAAGCCGAGGGCGGCGCGATTGGGGGCATTGGCCACAGACATCTCCTCGGAGACGTTGTATTTCACGCCGGAGTTCCCGGCCGGGCTGATCTTCCAGTCAAAGGCCAGCTCGAAATCTTCGAACGTCTCGATCGTCATGAGGTCTCCGCCGGCGAGGGGCTGGCCGTCCGCCTGGCGAGGCACATCCTTGGTGGGAACTTTTTTGATGGCATGGTCCTCGAGGATCCAGTGCTCTTTAGGGACCGCATTGCGGCCCAGCCCGCGCCAGCCGTTGAAGGTTTTTCCGTCAAAGAGCAAGATCCAGCCTTGTCCGGCTTCATCTTTTGTCAGAGCGTTGAGGTTTGGCGTGGATTGAGGAGCTGCGGTCTTGTTCTGGGCCGATTGGACGCATAGGGAAGCCATGACCAGAGTCGCGGCCGCAATGAAAATAGCCGTATGTATCTTTCTTCTCATGGGATTCAATCTCCTTCACGGTCATCATGACAAACCCGGCCGAAAATTTCAACTGTCGGCAATGGTTCCCGAAAGCCTCCCCAAATATATGATTTCAAAGAAGCGTGGCAGTTGCCCCCTTGCCCCCTGGGGAACCAGTCCCGTCGGTTCCCCCCGTCGACAAACCGACGGGGCCCCCCTCCGCTATGGGGGCCTCAGGGGCAACTGCCACGCTTCTTTGAAATCACACAAATTGACCTGCTTTCTGCGTCCGCTGGAATCGGCTCTTTTTTTAGTGTATATATAAAAAGCATCAAAAAGCCCAAGCCAGTGAAGGCGATTTGAACCGAGGGACAGAGATATGAAAAAAACATCGCGAAGGCATTTCCTAAAAGCCTTAGGAATTACTCTGGCCGCGCCGTCGTGCGCGACTATGGTCCGGACTTCGCCTGAGAAAAGCCGCCAAGAAATCCCCAAGGCCGCGCCAAAATTCGAGCTCGGCATGGCTTCATACACTTTTCGAGCCTTCGGCCTGGACGAGACGCTCATCTTCACAAAACGGCTGGGACTGGAGAGGATCTCCTTTAAAAGTTTCCATCTGCCGCTCGACAGCACCGCCGAGGCCATCCAGGCGGCGGTGACGAAAGTCAAAACGGCCGGTCTCGATCCCTACGCAGGCGGTGTGATCTATATGAAGAATGAGCAGGAAGTGCAGCAAGCCTTTGATTATGCCAAAGCTGCCGGCATGCAGATCATCGTCGGCGTTCCGAACCACGAGTTGCTGGGCTTGGTCCATAAAAAAGTGCAGGAGTACGACATCCGGATGGCAATCCACAACCATGGCCCGTCGGACAAGCTCTACCCAACGCCTGAGAGCATTGTCGAGAAGATCAAGGAGCTCGATCCGCGAATCGGCCTATGCCTGGATATCGGTCATACCCAGCGCAGTGCCGTGGACCCGGCGGCGGCGGCCGAGCAGTTTTTCGACCGCCTGCTCGACGTCCATATCAAGGACGTCACGGCCTCCTCGGCCGAAGGGGGAGCCATTGAGGTCGGACGGGGCGTGATCGATATCCCCAAGTTTTTAAGGACGCTGATAAAGCTGGGCTATGCCGGGACGGTCAGCCTGGAATATGAGAAGGACGAAAAAGATCCTCTTCCCGGCGCCGCCGAATCCATCGGCTATATCCGAGGCGCATTGGCCGCGATCGACGGGGCAAAAGCATGATTGAAGGCGTTGCTTACGCGCGGGCGGGCATCCTGGGAAATCCATCGGACGGCTATTTCGGGAAGATCATCGCTATTTCTGTCAAAAATTTTGCCGCCCGCTGCATCCTTGAAAAATCCGCACAACTCCGGATCGAGCTTCGAGCCGAGGACAGGGAAGCGTACGGAAGTCTCCAGGAACTGGCCGAGTCCGTGGGCCTCTACGGGTATTACGGTGGTGTCCGTTTAATCAAAGCGGCGCTGAAGAAATTTTACGAATACTGCCGGAGCCAGGACATCCCTCTTCAAGGACAGAACTTCACCATCCGCTATGAATCGACGATTCCCCGGCAAGTCGGGCTGGGAGGTTCGAGCGCCATCGTCACGGCGACCCTCCGGGCTCTGATGAAATTCTACGGAGTCGAGATTCCGATCCATATCCAGCCTTCCCTCATCCTGAGCGCGGAACGGGATGAGCTGGACATAAGCGCCGGTTTTATGGACAGGGTAACCCAGGTCTATGAGGGCTGTGTCTATATGGACCTCCCTGAAGCGATGATCAAAGAAAAGGGCTACGGTATTTATGAGCGACTCAATCCGCAGCTTCTGCCGGACCTTTACTTGGCATACAAACCGTCGCTCGGGAAGGTCTCAGGCAAGGTCCTGAACGATATCCGGATTCGTCACGAGAGGGGAGATGCGTTTGTCATCGAAACGCTGCGGCAGATCGCCGGCCTCGCCGAGATGGGAAAAGCGGCTATGCTCGCCGGAGACAGGGAAGCATTGTTCGACATGATGAACAAGAATTTCGACCTTCGGCGCAAGATCATGAATATCCATCCGGGCAACATAGAAATGATCGAAACCGCCCGCCGTTTGGGCGCCTCGGCCAAGTTCGCCGGGTCCGGCGGGTCGATTCTCGGAATCTACAAGGGCCAGGAGATGTACGATACGCTGGTCTCCGAACTCACGAACCGTGGCGCCCGCGTCATCCGGCCCCAAATCATATAAACAAGGATATCTGCGTTTTCAGTAATTTTCCGCCATCAGCTCGTAGAACGCCTGGGCGTGGTCGCAGGCCGGGCACTTCGTCGGCGCCTCAATTCCTTCAGAGACATAGCCGCAGTTCCGGCATTTCCACTTGACAACCGTGTCCTTCTTGAAGACTTTGCCCTCTCTGACATTCTTCAAGAGCTTGCGGTAGCGCTTCTCATGCTCGGCTTCGACTTCGGAGATCTCCTGAAACTGCTTGGCGATTTCCGGGAATCCTTCCTTGGCCGCGACTTCTCCGGCTTCCTTGTAGAGTTTGGTCCATTCCAGATGTTCGCCGGCGGCAGCGGCCTCTAGGTTGGCGGCGGTGTCGCCGATGACGCCGGCCGGGTAGGCGGCCACGATTTCTAGATCTCCGCCTTCCAGCAGCTTGAAGAACCGCTTGGCATGCTCTCTCTCGTTTTCAGCGGTCTCCAGAAAGATCGCGGAAATTTGCTCGAAGCCGGCTTTCCGGGCGACGCTTGAAAAATACGTGTAACGATTCCGCGCTTGGGATTCGCCGGCGAAAGAGGCTAAAAGATTTTTCTCGGTCTTAGTTCCTTTGGTGGATTTTGCCATGGGTAACTCCTTTATTCTTTATGATTTCCAAAGGCCATGCAAGTTGCAGTATTCCCTGGCCGTCATGGCCGTGCCCTTTACGCAGAATGAGGCTTCGGGCGCCTGGCCGGGCTTCAGGAAGGCGATGTAGGTCTTGTCATCGACGATGAGCTCGATCCACTGGATGTAATGCTTTTCCTCCATAGGATGGGGAACGCTGCCGATTTTGACCTTGACGCCGTCCGCGGTCTTCTCGATCACCGGGACATGCTTTTCCTTGGATGCATCCACTGTGTTTTCGACAAGTAGCGTCATCGGCTGGCCGCAGCAGACCAGCTCGCCGGCGCCAACGCGCATTACTTCGACGATGTTGCCGCAGACTGCGCAGCGGAATACCTGCAGGCGTTTTGAAACGTTAGGCATGAAAAATTCTCCTTTTATTGGTTTTATATGTTTGCTTCAAGCAGTCTTTACAGATGCCCTTGAAATAGCCATGGACTTCCTTGATCCGGTGTCCCTCGATCTCGCCCCGCCGGCTGTTGGCGCAGGAGACATCGAGGTCAATGATCCGGCCGCAGCGCTCGCAGAAAAAATGATGATGGGACGAGGCCAGACCGTCATAGCGGACCTCGGAACGATCAATGGTTAAGGGAGCAACCAGCCCTTTCGCCGCAAACAGTTCGAGGGTCGAGTACAGGGTTGTCTTGGAGAGGGTGGGGATGGTCTTGACCAGGCTGTGGTGCAGGGATTTGATCGTGGGGTGGATTCTGTTATCCAAGAGGAAGCCGAGAATGGCGGTCCTCTGGTAGGTGGGCTTGATGCCCTTGCTCATGAGCCGGTCTTTGAGCAATGCCTTATTTGTAATCATTACAAATTGGATTCTATACAAACTATGGGTCCTTGTCAAGAGAAAAACGGGGTCAAACCTCAACATTCAACAAGAAGAATAAAGAGTGAGTCCAAAGAGATTATGTTGAATGTTGAGGCTTGACCCCGCCAAGATCCCGCCAATCACATTATCGGCGATTCATGGGCGGCGGCAAGCAGTTCCCGAATGGTCGTTGTAGCCAGGCAGACGGTAGTGTCGGCGGCGCCGTAATAAACCTTCACTGGACTTTCAGGGATCGCGAATCCAGCCTGATCGAATTTCTCAACGATCATCCCGCTGGGAAAAACGACGTTGGGGACCTGGCCGGCAAGCTCATACAACTCACGCGGCTCAAGGATATTTCCTCTGCACCGGCCGATGACTTTGGCCGGGTCATGGAGGTCCATCAGCATCACGCCCGCCTGATAGATGTTGGCGCTTCCGAAATGGGTGGCTACGCCGTGGTAGATATGAAGCCAGCCGCTTCGTGTTTTTACGGGCGGCGGCCCGGAACCGATAAATTCGTCCCAGTAATGAAATCGGCCGCTAATCAGTGGGGCGCGCTCTTTCCAATGGATGAGATCCTCGGATTCGGACAGCCATATTGTGCTGCCGGTCGTCGGACCGCCTTCGAGGCGCGCTTTGTTGGGCCTTTCCATCCGGAGATACTTACCGCCCACTTTTTCCGGGAAGAGCACGCCGTTCCGGACGTCGTCCGTCGATGTGATCCCAAGAAAATCGAAGCTGCGGAAATCGGCTGTTTTAGCCAGGCCGAGCTGGCAGCCGCTGTCCATATCCATGGCGAACATGATGTAGTAAGCCCCTTCGATTTGAGTGATACGGGCGTCGTAGACATGGTAGATTTTTTCTTTGACCTTCTCGATTCCCTTGAGTTCCACGAGATCACGGGTGACAGTGAATTTCACGCCATCCTGGCTCTCGGCCATCAAGAAAAACGTTTCGCGCGAGCGGCTCTGAACGCGGAGCATGAGAAGATATTTGCCGCCGAACTTGACGGCGCCCGGATTGAAGACCGATGTGGCGTCGGTCAGCAGGGGAGGGATGTCGGGAATATCCTTACGGGTCAATATCGGATTTTTGGGATGTCGTTCCATGGATCCTCCGGCGTTTGCGACTATTATCCGATAATTTTCGGATTTTATCGAGCCTCTGTTGAGCCAGATGCGCGGATAGAATCACCGTCGGGCGTCGGCACTTCGTTGCGCTTTGATGGAAGGCTCAGAGACCGTGGTTGGTGCGTTCCTATTATCGGCAGCTTTGGATACCTAGGAAGAAGCTTGACTTTTTTCGACGCGGCAAATATAAATCAAATCAACGATTTCGGAAGGAGGTTTTTATGAAGAAAGCTGTTGTTAAATTGGCAGTCGTTCTGCTGGCGGGGATCGTTCTTTACGCCGCCCAGGAAAAAAAACCGTTTGATGGACTCTATCTTGACCTGGGGAACCTCTCCCGGCTGTCTCATGCTAAGACGCGGTCGATCAGCCCGGAGAATTTCACGGGCGAAAAAGGCAAGGCCGGCATGTCGACGGACGGGCCGGCCCTGAAGTCCGCACGCGACCTGGGCCAGGGCTGGAAGGTGTCACCCTATGTCGTGATCAAGCCGAAAGAGACGTTCGTCCTGGCCGACGTTCAGGGCATGGGCGCCATCCAACAGATCTGGATGACTCCGTCCGGCACCTGGCGCTTTGCCATCCTGCGATTCTATTGGGACGGCGAAAAGGAGCCCTCGATCGAAGCTCCGATCGGCGATTTCTTCGCCTGCGGCTGGGGAAAGTACGCCCAAATCTCGTCCCTTCCGGTCTGCGTCAACCCGGGCCGGGCTTTCAACTCTTACTGGCAGATGCCTTTCCGCAAGTCCTTCAAGGTTACCCTGGAAAACATGGCCGAGGAAAATTTCACGATTTACTACCAGATCAATTACACCCTGACTGAGGTGCCCGAGGATGCCGGCTACTTCCATGCCCAGTTCCGGCGCGTCAATCCGGTGCCGTATAAGAACGTCTATACGCTCCTTGACGGCGTCAAAGGCTGGGGCCACTATGTCGGCACCTATATGGCCTGGGGCGTCAACAACAACGGCTGGTGGGGCGAGGGAGAAATCAAGTTCTTCCTCGACGGCGACACGGATTTTCCGACGATCGCCGGAACCGGGACCGAGGATTACTTCTGCGGATCTTACGATTTCGATGCCCCCGGCCCGGATGGGGTTATCCGCTACACCGAGTTTACGACGCCGTACGCAGGCTTGGCCCAAGTCATCCGGGGCGACGGCCATTACAATGTTGAGCAGCGCTTCGGCCTCTATCGGTGGCACATCATGGACCCGGTTCGTTTCGAGAAAGACCTCAAGGTGACGATCCAGGCGCTCGGCTGGAGGTCCGGCGGGCGATACCTGCCCCTCCAGGATGATATCGCCTCGGTTGCCTATTGGTACCAGGTCGAACCGCACGCGCCCTTCCCGAAGCTGCCCGGCAAGGACTATCTCGAGATCATCTAGAGAGTTGAATCCCCCTTTCCTCCTGTGCCTTTGTTTGGGGGGAAGGGGGATTCTTAGGCCTTCCATATCTTTTCCTTGATAAGAAATCCGGGGTCAAACCTACTCGTTACGCACGCTCCCCAAGAGAATTATGCGTAACGAGTAGGTTTGACCCCGTCTAGGGATTTTACCGGCAAACGGGGCTTTCCCTCTTCCATCCCTCTTCACCATATTTTTTTCATTTTTAGCAAAGACGAGGCAACAAAACAGGCCTTGCCTTCGTATATATATATGGAAAAGAAAAAATGATCCTGGAAGGAAGAAAAGTTGCGAGATATGGAACAGACGACCAAAGATGATTGGATGAGGTGGACTATGAAGACTTCAGCAACAGCGACGCCATCAACCCCCATACAGATCAAAAACCAGACCAAATACTATTTCTGCTACTGCCCGATCTATGATTTTTGGTCTGTTGGAAAAACCAAGGAAGAAGCTTGGAGAAGGCTCAAAGAAGACCTCTTTCTTCTTTTGATGAAATGCTCAAAGCATGAGTCTCGGGATAAGATTTTCAAGGAATACGCCTACGCCAGGGCTGAGATCAGGGCTTAAAAATCCGGGAAAATCCGGGGTCAATAGTCCGGGGTCAAAGCTACTTTTTACGCACTTTCCCCCCGAGAGAATAATGCGTAAAAAGTAGCTTTGACCCCGTCAATGCTCTGCGGCAGCCGGCGTCATCGTCGGGCCGATCCGGAACATATGAGCGGGGTTGATCCTGCTACGGGCGAATTCATAGTCTAAGACCATTGAAAACCGAAGGTTTGCGCGGTACATATGGCGGGAATGTTCTAATTAAGGCTCGTATCCGTGAAAACGTGGGCAAGAAAAGCAGCGAGGCTCCCGGCAGATTTTATTATCCGGGCCGATACTTTTTCGCCTAAGCCTAGGCTGAGGGGCTGAATCCCCAGAACCATCACTTTGCAGCCGATTGTTTCTTCCAGATAAACGACAAGCAACGCCAACGAAATTGTGTGTGTTGAGACGCTTTCATCTTCGATCTGGTTTTTCTCAACGATAAAAACAGTTCCGGGATTATGTCCCCCCTGGGCGGCATCGAGGATCAGGACAAGGTCAGGCCGGAACTTCCGAATCTCGCCTGTGGCATTCTCCGGGGTTTCATGGCCGAGCAAAATCTTCAAGCATGAGCGGGCTTTCCCGCCCATCAATTTTTTTAGCTTTTGGGCGCATTGAATGCCCGCGGCATCATCTCCTTTGGTGAGATTTCCCGCGGCCAGGATGACGATCCTTCGGGCGGAAAGGATTTCCTTCTTGAGCCGGCCTTTCCAGGCGGCAGGAGGAGAGGACATATCTTTTTTCATAAAACCGAATACCGTGAGCCTAAACTCACTTCTATATTTTAAGCGTTCTTGTTGTAAAAAAACAGGACGCATCCCAAAAAGTAAGCATATCCGTTTATTTGGTTTGGATGAGGTGCCGGAATCGCCCCTAAAGTCCCCATAGCGGAGGGGGGCCCCGTCGTTATTCGACGGGGGGAACCGACGGGACTGGTTCCCCAGGGGACTGGGGGCGATTCCGGCACCTCATCCAAATTACATATATGGAAATCCTTCCTTCCAAAGATAAATAAACTATTTCAAAAAACCTCAGAGTCCTGATATGAATTCCCGTTCGTTGTTAAACAATGAGTTGGAAAAAAAGGTCGGAAGTACCTGTCCCCGTATTGTTATTGGGCGGGCTCGGTTTTCGGGGAGGGTTCGGGGTTAGGCGGCGCGGGCTTGGGCTCTTTCTTGAGGACGGCCCTGACGAACACCCAATCCTTCTTGAGGTCATGGCGGTCGAAGTCGGCGATTTCGAACAGGTGGTCCATATCCATGGCCTTCACGGGCGCGACGGGGCAGGAGTCCAAGCATTGGGCGCAGTGGATGCAGCGGTCGTTGTGGATGACCATCTTGAATTTCTTCTCGGCGTCGCTCACCGAAGTGATCTCGATCGCCTCGGCCGGACAGTCCCGCTCGCAGGCCCGGCAGGCGATGCAGAGGTCCGGATGGAGAAAGGGGGTTCCGCGGAAATCCTTCGGAACTTCAAGTTTTTTGAACGGATAATCCACCGTGTTCGGCTTCTTGAAGAGACTCCGAAGAAGTTCCGGAAGAAAAACCGCTAATTTCATAACAGCAATCCCTTGATTAAGATGACGATGAGAAGCTGGAGGACGGCCAGGGGAGCCAGATATTTCCAGGCGAAGGAGACGACCTGATCGACCCTGATCCTCGACGTCAGAGCCCGGATGAGCGACAGGAAGAAAATCACAAAGAGCGTCTTGACGACAAAATTCAGCAGGCCGAGCCACAGCCCGCCTGGAAAGCCTCCCAGGAAGACCGCGGCGACAAGCCCGCTCGAGACGACCATTTCGATGTCGGTCATCAGCCTGAAAAAGGCCAGCTTCTTGCCCGAGTATTCCGTGAAAGTTCCCCCGACGATCTCCGTTTCGGCATGGGGAATATCAAACGGCGTCCGCTCCAGCTTGGCCTGGACGCAAATGATGGCGATGACCAAACCCAGCAGGTTGGGCAGAATGAGCCACGGTTTTTTCTGGTAGAACGCGGCGATCTCGACGAGCCGCCAGGAATTGGCCAGGATGGCCGGGCTGAGGACGGCCATGAAAAGGGGAACTTCATAGCCGAAGAGCATGGTCAGCACGCGCGTGCCGCCGATCGTCGAAAAGAGATTCGTCGACGACCAGCCGGCCAGGAAGAAGATCAAGGTCGGCAGGCTCAAGAGATAGAGAACAACGATCACGTCTCCGGGGAACGAATTGAAACCCGCTTTTGCCGGATTATAGTGCCAGAGGGGAAGAAGAAGCCCGGCCGTGGCTACGATGGCCAGGCCGAAGACCGGAAGGAGGTTGAACAGCGTCTTGTCGGCTTTATCGGGGACGATGTCTTCCTTGGCCATGAGCTTGAAAAAATCGGCCACCGGCTGAAGGAGGCCCCAGCGGCCCGTGTGTGTCGGGCCCATTCGGTTCTGCAGGCGGGCATAGACTTTCCGGTCAAACCATTCGCAGAATGTGGAATAGACGAAGAGAAAAATGATCCCCGGATAGACGATCAGGTAAAGCAGATCCTTCAGAACGGCCACACCGCATTCCTTTTTGGAGGCATTTTTTTAAATCGTTCTTCGGCCAGGGCCCTCAGCTCGTCGAAGCGCAGGATTTTTTCTTCGCCGGTTTGGGCGTTGACGATGTTCACGGTCCGCTCGGCGCAGCAGATACAGGGATCGATGGCGGCAAAAATCAGGGGAATATCGGCGATGAACCCGTTTTTGAGCATTTCCACCGTGGCCGGATAGTTGGCCAGGGTCGGCGCCCGGACTTTCAGCCGCTCCGGCTTGTTTGTTCCGTTGGACTTGATGTAATGAGTATTCTCTCCCCGGGGCGCTTCGTAGCGGCTGACGACCTCGTTCGGCTTGGCCCGCGTCGGAGCCTTGACGGCGATGTCTCCGGGAGGGAGGTTTTTCATCAGGAATTCGCAGATTTTGTAGGATTCGAACAGCTCCTTGATCCGGACCACAGTCCTTCCCAGGACATCGCAGGTGTCCGCGGTGCAGACATCAAAGGGGACCTCATCGTAAACGGCATAGGGATCGTCTTTGCGCACGTCCTGGGGCAGGTCGGAAGCCCGGGCCATCGGGCCGACGGCGCACAGGTCGACGGCTTTTTCCTTGGACAGATACCCGACTCCGGCCAGGCGGCCGACGAAAGTCGGCTCATTGACGCCTATTTTGAAGTAGTATTCGGTTCTCGTCTTTAAGATCTCCAATCCGTCCAGGATCTTCTTTCTTTGCATCTCGTCGATGTCCCGGCGCACGCCGCCGATAGCATTAATGGCATAGTGAACGCGGTTCCCCGAGATCATTTCCAGGAGGTCCATCACGACTTCGCGATCCCGCCAGGTGTACATGAAGAACGAGTCGAAGCCAGCCTCGTGGCCCGCCACGCCCAACCAGAGCAGATGGCTGTGAATGCGCTCGAGCTCCGCGACGAGCGTCCGGATATACAAGCCGCGCTTGGGAGGATTGAGCTCCATGAGCTTCTCCACGCCCTGGACATAGCAGGTGGCGTGGGAGTGGGAACAGATGCCGCAAATGCGCTCGGTCAGGTAGATATTCTGAATCCATGTCCTTTCTTCGGCCAGCTTCTCCAAGCCGCGGTGGTTATAGCCGAGGCGGATGTCGGCGTCCTGGATGACTTCCCCTTCGACGGTCATCCGCAGGCTGATCGGCTCTTTTAGAGCGGGGTGCTGGGGGCCGATGGGAATAGTGAACTTCATTTCTTGCCTCCGGGGATGATCTCTTCGGGACGCTCGAATTTCCACTCCTTCCGGAGGGGGAAGTTGCCGGCCGGCCATCCATCCGGGAGGACCAGCGGTCTCGGGTCGGGGAGATGGTCTACGACGATGCCGAACATATCCTGGAGTTCCCGTTCATAGAGGATCGCTCCGGGGATGACGGAGCAGATGCTTTCGATGTGGGGATTGGCCTTGGGGATCTGGGTCCGGACGGTCAGGCTGCCGTTGTTGTGGCCGAAATGATAGAGAATCTCAAAGTACTCTCCCAAATCCACGCCGCTTACGGTCGCCAGATAGGTGATGTTGAGGTTCTTCTTGAGGCCGCCGACGACGGGCACCAGATTCTGGGGTTCGACTTTTATGAAAATGCGCCTCACGGCCGGATTGGCAATCTCGAGGATCTTATCGCCGAGGAGGCTTTTCGTTTTTTCGATAATCTCTAGGTCGTTCATAGACTCCTCAAATCTAGAGTTTGCCCAGGAGCTTGATCACGCCGTCCAGGATGGCATCGGGACGAGCTGGGCAGCCGGGGACATAGACATTCACCGGAATGACCTGGTCCAGTCCGCCCATGATGTTATAGGCGCCGCGGTAGACGCATCCCGACATGGCGCAGGCGCCGACGGCGATGACGAATTTCGGGTCGGGCGTCTGATCGTAGATGCGGATGATCCGGTCCTTGATCTGACGGGTCACCGGCCCCGTGCCGATGATGACATCGGCATGCCGAGGCGTCGCTTTGAGAAGAACGCCGAACCGCTCGACATCGAAGCGGGGGGTCAGGGCCGCGACAATCTCGATATCGCAGGCGTTGCAGGCGCCCGAATTGAGATGCAGGATCCACGGCGACTTGATCCGGGACCAGCGAACAAGTCGGTTAAGCATTTCCGCTCCTTGTCACGAGGGCCATGATGGACAGGAAGATCACGGCCAGGTACAGGACGGCGAACCAGACGATCTTGCCGGACGGCACCGTCGCGATCATCAGGGTGGCGACGTGCATGATGGTGAAGAACAAGGCCACGAAAAAGAAAAGCCGGTAGCCGAACTGGACCTTTACGCCCGGGATGTCCTCTCCGCAGGCGTAGGTTGTGAGCTTTCCGCCGGTTTTGGTGAGCCGAGGCGCCATCCGCTTGCCGAGCAGGGTGAGCAGAAAAGCGATGATGAGGAAGAGGACGAAGGCCACGGGCGGCGAGATAAGAATATCGATCCCTTTCATAATTTACCCTTTCAATTTCGTCAGCTTCCGGATGTCCAGGCTCTTGGTGTGCTTGTAGATGTTGATGATGATGGCCAAGGCGGTGGCGACGAGGCTGACTTCGACCACGATGAAGGTGATGACCAGGCTCTGGGCCAGGAGCGTGTTCTTCCTGACGAATCCGCTGGCCAGCAGGGCCAGGCTGACGCCCTTGCTGATGACTTCGATGCCGATGAAGAGCTTGATCACGTTTTTCATGGCCAACAGACAGTAGACGCCGACAAAAATCAAGCCGGCCGCGAAGCCCATGTATAGAAACCAGGTGTTATTCATTTTTGTCCCTCTTTCGGAACAGGGCCAGGACGGAGAAGACTCCCGCCAGTATGACCGCCAGCTGGCCGATGAGGTCGAACGTCCTCTGCTTCCACAGGACATCCCCGAAGGTGCCTTGCTCCGCGGTCTCGGGGAGCGCCGGTATCTTCTGGAGGAGGCTCTTCATGACGAAGACGTCGATGAGGATGAAGATCACGAAAAACAGGGGGAACACGAGCTTGGCCAGCTTGGCCTCGCGGACGTCGCCTTCCGCCTTGGTTAGGGCGATGGTCAGGATGAAGAGGACCGTGATCAAGCCGGCCACGACCGAAATCTCGAAGACGCCGGCGTAGGGAGCGCTCATTCGGAAAAAAATGATTCCGAGAAGGAGGCTGGCGATGGCCAGGCTGATGGCCGATTTAAGAAGGTCCTTGGACAGGATGGCCAGGATGGAGAAGAGAAGCAATCCGCTTAAAAGAACGATTTGCAGAATCATCTTCTAAAATCCCCATGACGCGAACAAGAGATTGACTCCCTTGGCCAGCACGTCCGAAGCGGGCTGGATCCAGGATGATATGACGGTCGAGAAAAAGATGCCGATGCCGATGACGAGGAGCGCCAGGATGACGGTCGAGGCCGTCATCCAGAACGGCGCCTCCTTGACATCCTTCCAGCGCTCATTCAACTTGCCGAAGAAGGCCTTGCGCTGGATGAGGAGATAGTACCAGAGGGTGAGCACGCTGGCCAGGACGGCGACGACGGCCAGGAACCACTCGTCCGCCTGGACCAGGGCCATGATGATGATCAGCTTGCTCCAGAATCCGCCGAGGGGCGGTACGCCCGAGATCGAGAGCGAGCCGACGAGGTTGGTGGCCGCGGTCACGGGCATCCGCCTGGCCAATCCTCCCATTTCATCAAGGTTTCGCGTTCCGGTCGACTGCTGGACCGAGCCTGAATTCAAGAAGAGGAGCCCTTTGGCCACGGCGTGATTGAAGAGATGGAAGAGCCCGCCGGCGATTCCCAGCGGCGTGCCGATCCCCAGGCCCAGGACGACATATCCCACCTGGCTGATCGAAGAGTAGGCGAGCATGCGCTTCATGTCTTTCTGGCCGAGGGCGAGAAAGGCGGCGACCACGATGGAAATGGCGCCGAGATACATTAAGATCTGGGAAAGGGCGGGGGTCAGGCCGAAGACGTTAAAAAATATTCTGGCCAGAGCATAGACGCCGGAAACTTTGATGAGCAGGCCGGACAGGATGGCCGAGATCGGGGCCGGCGCGGAAGGGTGGGCGTCCGGAAGCCAGGCATGAAAGGGGACGAGGGCCGCCTTCAAGCCGAAGCCCATGATAAAGAGGGCGGCGCAAAAACCGACCACGAATTTGGCGTCCAGGCTCCGCAGGCTTTCGGCCACGGCGGCAAAGCCGAGGTTCCCCGTCATTCCGAAGATGACGGCGATGCTGAGCAGAATGCCCGCCGAGGCGATGACCGAGAGCATCAAATATTTAAAGGAGGCCTCGAGCTCGTCGTGCTCCAGGCCGTAGGCGACAAGGGAGTAGGAAGCGATCGCGGCGACTTCCAGGAAAAGATAAACGCTGAAGAGGTCGGTCACGAGGACGAGCCCGTTCATCCCCGCCATCATCATCAGAAGGAGGGCGTAGTAGATGGACTTGGAGCCGTAATGGTCCATATAGTTGATGGAAAACAGGCCGACGCACAGGGTCAGGAGCGAAATGACCATCAGCATGAACAGGCTGAAGCCGTCGACCGCGACCTGGATGCTGACCGGTTCGCCCAGCCAGTTGAGCTGCTTGAGGATGGGACCCTGGCTGATCATCTGGCGGCCGGAGGTTGCGGCAAGGACGAGGAGGAAGAGGAAAACGGCGTTGGAGACGAGATCGGGCAGAAATTTTTTGGATATTTTCCCTATCAGGGGCAGGACGGCGGCGGCCAGGATGGGCAAGCCGATGAACAGGAAAATCAAAGGTCCTCCTCTATATCTTTCTTCAAATTAACTATTTTATCAGCAAATTGATCAGGGTGGCAATGACGAGCAGCCCGGCCAGGCACCAGGCCAGGTAATTGGCGTAATGGCCGGTATGGGCTTTACTCAAAACGCCGGTGAAGGCCCTGCCCACGGCTGTGACGATTTTCTCGTAGAAGAAATCGATGGGCCGGTCGATTCCCTTGAACAGGACGACCGACAGCCCTCTCAGGAAGATGATGCCCTGTTCGTAGAGGTCGAAGACGCGGGCTTCGGCCAGGTCATAAACCTGTTTGATCCCGGGGAACTTGTGAACGGGCTCGGAGGCCATGTAGGCTTTCTTGCCGCCGCGTTTCCAGCCGTAGAAATGGATGGCCAGGGCGATCAGCAGGCAGAGGATCGAGATGCCGGCCACGGGGTTGAAGATGCTCAGGGCATGGGCCGTGAAGTCGATGCTTTCGCCGGCCTCGAAGTGGCCTTCAAGAATGGGCTGGATGAAGTTGGTCAAGGGCAGCTTGTTGAACACGCCGAAGGTGATGCAGAGGATCGCCAGGATCAGGATCGGGACGACGATGGCGCCTTGGCTCTCTTTGACGGCGGGAACGTCCTTCGTTCTTGGCCCGAAGAACACGGAATGGCCGGCCTTGAGGAACGAGGCGAAAGTGAAGATCGCGCCGACCCAAGCGGCGATGGCGAAGATGGTATAGCCGCTTTCCAGGGCGCCGTGGAACACCATTTCCTTGGAGACAAAGCCGTTGAGGGGCCAGACTCCCGAGATGGCCAGAGCGCAAACTGAAAAACCGAAGGCCGTCCAGGGCATCTCTCTGCTCAGGCCGCCCAGTTTTTTCAGCTCCGTTGTTCCGGTCCGGTGCTCGACCGAGCCTGCGCTCAAGAAGAGCCCGCATTTATACATGGCGTGGTTAATCATGTGGAAGATCCCGCCGGCAATGCCGATGGGAATGGCCGTTCCGATGCCCAGGATCATGTATCCGACCTGGCTCACGGCGTGATAGGAGAGCAGCCGCTTGAAATCCTTCTGGATGAGGGCCATCATGACCGCGAAGACGATGGTCGCGGCGCCGATGATCATCAGAGTGAGGGACAGAGCGCTGCCCTTTTCCAATTTGAAAAGGTCGAGCGTGATCCGGGCCAGAAGGTAGATGCCCAGCAGCTTTTCAAAGGAGGCCGGCATGAAGGCCATGAAGGTCACGGGAGCATCGATGGCGGCATCGGGGATCCAGGTGTGGAACGGCATGGCCCCCGCTTTTCCGATGGCGCCGATCATCATCAGGATGAACGCGGCCGCGGCCGGGCCTTCGGGTTTGATCGAGATCTGGGACATGGTCAGCGTGCCGGTGATCGTCCAGAGGATGCCGATCCCGAGGATCATGCAAAAATCGCAGAACCCGCTGATGATGAACGCCTTGACCGCGGTCCGGTTGGATTCTTTCCGGCCGAGCGAGATCAGGCCGTAGAGCGTCAAAAGCAGGCCTTCCCAGAAGAAGACCAGCGGGACGAAGTTGTCGGCTAAGACGGCCCCGTTGGCCAGCGCGGCGGACAGGAAGACATAGGCATAATATTCATTCCGGCGTGGGTGGTCCTTCATCTTGACGATGGAATATAGGGTGATGAGGAAGAGAAATCCGGCCAGGCCGAGCAGGATGAAGCTCGAAAAATGGTACAGCCGAAGCTCGAAATTAATGCCCTGTCCCATCCAGGGGAGGCGGAATTCCAGGTTTTTGACGGAGAAGAGCTTAAATCCCATGTAGAGGACGACGAGGGAGGCTATCAGGGCTATGGCTTCTCTGAGATATTTGATGCGCTTGGGAATGATCAGGCAGATGATGGCAATGAGGGCCGGCAGGAGAATCGGCCATAGAAGCATGTTCGGTGTCATTTTAGCCGCCAATGATATGGGTCGTCGCGATCTCGGCCATTTTGGCGGGATAAGAGACGAAGATGCCCGCGACCAGGGATAAGATGGCCAGGAGGGCGACGACAAAAATCATGGATCTCGTTTTTTCCGGCGCGGCGATTTTCACTTCTCCCAGGAAGACCTGGCTGAAAACCTTGAGCAGGTAAAACATGGTCAGGACGGCCGTGAAGAGGGCGACGGCCGCAACCCAGACCTGTCCGGCCTGGACGGTTCCCATGATGACCAGGAACTTGGAGAAGAAGCCTCCGAAGGGAGGAATGCCGATGACCGAGAAAGAGCAGAGCAGGAAGGCGACGGCGGTGATGGGCATGGTCTTGATCAGCCCGCCCATTTCTCGGATGTCCCGTTTGTGCGTAGCGTGGATGACGATCCCGGCGCAGAGGAAGAGTCCGGCCTTGGCCAGGCCGTGCATCAGGATGAAAAGCAACGAGCCCGAGACCCCGGATTGGTTGGCCACACTGAAGCCAAGAAAGATATAGCCGATCTGGCTTACCGTCGAGTAGGCCAGGATGCGCTTGAAGTCGTTTTCAACCGTCGCCGCAGCGGCCGCGATCAAGCTCGAGATGACGGCCAGGATGGGGATGACCTGCGGCCAGTCACCGGGGAGCTTGAACGTATACAAGAAAAGTCGGGCGTAGGCATAGACGCCGATTTTGACGAGCACCGCCGCGTGGAGCAAAGCGGTCACCGTCGTCGGTGCGACGCCGGCGTCTGGTAGCCAGGTGTGAAGGGGCACCGTCGCCGATTTGGAGAACATGCCGAAGAGGATCATCAGGACGGCGGTCCCGGGAATCATAGTTCCGCGCATTGCCGTCAAGTCGAATGAATTCGTGCTTCCGTAGATCTGGATGAATCCCAGGAGCATGACCACGGCCCCGAAGAACGTGACCAGGAAGGCCTTGTCGGCCTTGAGGATATGATCCTTCAGCCGGTAAAATCCGATCAGGCGCCAGCAGCAGATGGCGATGATCTCCCAGAAAAGATAGATGAAGATCAGGTTTCCCGAATACACCAGCCCCATCATGGCCCCGATGAAGAGGACCACCATCAGGTAGTATTCATTCTGGTTTTCCTCGTGATGGATGTAGCCGAGGGAATAGACGATGATCAGGAAGCCGACGAACGAGGAGACGATGGACATGAAAATGGACAGAGGGTCGATGATGAGGATGAAGTCCAGCCCCAGGATGAACTCCTTCCGGATAATGGTTTCGCCGCCGCTGATGGCCGTCGGGATGAGGAGCAAGGGGAGGAGCGCGGTGACGCCGCCGAGGAGGACGGACCAGGCCGACCGGGCGGACTTAGAGATGAGGCTGGCCAGCGGGATGGTGAGGGCGCCAATGATTGGGACAAAAACAGTGAGAAGTGTTATTGTCTCAATGTTCATTTTGAAGGCAAAGTATATTTTTTTCCGAAGGGGAATGTCAAGGCTTTCTTGGAGGGAAAAACGAAGTTATTTTTGCGGCTAATTGAGAAGGGTCGAGGCGGCCGCCAAGGATGTCAGGAGAGAAGGAAAAATACCGAAAACGAGGAGGGCCAGGGCCGAAAACGCCAGGACCGCAATGACAGGGACCGAAGGCTCGATGCGGACATCCGGAAGACTCTCTTCCATGAACATAGCCCTGCCGATGCGAAAATAATAAAAAAGCGAAATTACCGAGTTCAGGGCTCCGGCCGCGGCAAAGAGGAAATATTTTCCAATAAATATCTTTTTCAAAGCAGGGGACAAAGTGCTATGTCCCCCCAGATGTCCCTGTCTCCTATTTCGTTGCGATCTCGAGTTTTTTGATCGTATGGACAGGATAAAAGATCGTCTTCTCTCCCTGCTTCCCTTTATATCCGGATTGCAAAAATTTGTGGGCTCTGATTTCTGCCTGGCTCAGCATATCGAAATCCTCGGAAATCGAAGTATCATCATTAAAGTGGACGGTGAGAACGTACATATTATTTTCTCCCCTGCATAATCATGAAGGAATTATAAGGAATACGGCAGGCCCTGTCAATTTGGGTTTTCGAAAACCGGCCTTTTTTCGTAGCCTGGGAATAAATTAAAAGAAAAAAATCTCATTTTGCCGATCAGCGAATCACTTTCAGGATCCGCCGCCACCTTGCTTTCGGCAGGAAATTGACCAGCTTATTCAACCTGTCCCTGAAGCCGGTCTTCTGGTATGCGTCCCGCTCCGCCTGGTAAGAGAAGTAGATGAACCACGGCCGTCCTTTCACGTTGGTGAGCGGCAAAAAGCCCCAGAAGCGACTGTCATCGCTGTTGTCGCGATTGTCGCCCATGGCAAAAATATGCCCTTCGGGGACGATGACCGGGCCGAAATTGTCGCGGGGGTCATTACTGTAATTGGCAGCATCATTCGCGGACCTAATATCGCTGTCGGAGTGGACCTTGTATTTTTCCTCCAACGGCCTGTCGTTGATATAAACCTGCTTGTTTTTGATCTCCAGTTTTTCTCCCGGCAGCCCGATGGCGCGTTTGACGAAATCCTTGGTCAGGTCATTCGGCCATTTGAAGACAATGATGTCTTTCCGTTTGATATTTCTCCGGGAGAGAATTTTCTCTTCGATGGGCGAGATCGTGTTGGCATAGATGAGCTTGTTGACCAGGAGGAAGTCGCCGACGAGGAGCGTCGGCTCCATCGAGCCCGTGGGAATCTGGAAAGCCTGGACGACGAACGTCATCACGAAAAAGACGAAGACGGCCGTCTCGGCGATGAGCTCAAAATATTCGCGGACGACGCTCTTATCTCTTTTTTTCCTGTCTTTTTTTTCCGTCATGTTGCTCCCGAAAGAATCCCGGGTCAATATCCGGGGTCAAACCTACTCGTTACGCATCTTCCCCGAGAGAATTTAGCGTAACGAGTAGGTTTGACCCCATACCTCTCAATAGATCCAATCCTTCTTTTTATCCGGCGAATTTTGCAGGACATGCTCGGCCATGGTTCGCTGCAGCGCGTCGCCCCTGAACGGGTTCCAGCCGTGTCCGCCGCGGTCGCCGTACTTGAACTCGCCTCCATAGGGCGGATTCGTCGCGCTCTCCAGAAACTCTTGGAGCAGGTAACAGGCCTCGTTGAGGTAGAAGTTATCCATGCGCCCGCAATAGACGTGGATTTTGCCAGCGAGCTTCGTTCCGGCCGCCGCCCAGTTCTTCTCCAAGTAGCGGCGCAAATCGTAGCGCTCGCCGGCCCAAGCTACGGCATCCTTGTCGATCTTTCCCGTGACCGGGTCCCAGAGCGGCTTGGGGTAGCCGTCCTCAGCGACGGGCGCAAAGACCGCGTTCCATATAGCCCATTGTCCTCCAGACCGGAACCGGTCGCCGATCGCTTCCTCGTAAAGGTTCTCCTGTTCTTGAGTGTATATGATGTTGCCGCTTGTATCCCGCTCGCCGCCGCGCGGCACGCGCGTCCATTCATATTCGATATAGTAAGCGTTCTTGTCATTATAGAGATTAACGATCTGGTATTTTCGGAAATCCACCGGGTCGGGACAGAAAGTCCAGGTTCCGCCGAAAAAGTCGGGATAGAAGACCTGCATGGCCAGGGAAATCCAGCCTCCGGTCGAGCCTCCCGAAAGCACCCGGGCCCAAGGCTGGCCGATGGCCCGGAAGGTCTTCTCAATGATAGGGATGAGCTCGGTGATGATCGCATCGCCGTAGGGACCGGCGTTCTCGGAATTCACCCCGTAGGAGTCGTCATAGTACGGACAGGCGTGCTCGATCGTCACCTGGATGAAGCGGGGCATATTATCCGAGTTCCAAATCTTGTTGGCGGCGTTGTTGGGATCCTCGCTGAAGCGCCCGACGTTGCCGCGCGGAAAATGGCCTTGGATGTAATGAACCGGGTAGCGGACATCCGGATGCTCGTCGTAGCCCTTGGGCAGCAGGATGTTCGCCCCGATTTCCATCGGCCGTCCCCAGAATTCCGTCAGAAGCTTGCTCTGGATTTTGATGTGTTTGAGATGCATCGTGTCTTGATAAGGGGGGATAGGCGGCACGACTCGGTTTAGGACGATGGGAGCAGGCTCGGCTTCACCCGCCGCAGCGATTTTTACCTTAACCGGGTCGCTGAAAAGATTCCCCGGCGATCGGCGCCAGTTCTGGCCTTCTCCCTGGTCCATGTGGAGCTTGATGATTTTGCCGTCAGAGCGCTTGAAGGTCGTGTAGATGTTAAGCCAGGCTTGAACAAAATATTCGCCTTCGGGAATGTTGCGCAGGCTCCGGATAGGATAGCCGAAGGCGGTCTCGTCGATATAAACCCGGTCTCCCGGCCTTAGGTCATCGACGTTCTTCCCAAAGACGGGCGACCCGTTCATGCCCAGATTGAACTTTTCGGTCCGCGAGAGGAGAAACAGGATACGTCCCGATGTAGGTTCGGTCCTGATCGCGGGGTCGATGGAAACGGCGAACCGAACGGATCCGGCGGTCAGGCCGGATGCAGAACCGGAATGGACCGCAAATATGGTAGTGACGAATAAAACCGGCAGGAGAATCAAGAGGGATAATTTATTTTTGGAATTTCTTCTCATGAGCTGCATGCGTTTCCTCCGTTCAAAATCCAGCTTTGTTTCTTCGGAGGATTATATCGCATAATCGGGATCAAACCTAAACGATTTACAAATCAATGACGCATGGGCAGGTTCGCCCCCTTCCGAAATTGACGGCGATTCTGAATTCTGATATATAATATCTTTTTAATTCGAGATCCCAAGGATCAAGATGTTGATAGATAGAGGTCAGGGACGATGAACATTTTCAGAATTTTTAGGGTTTCGTTCAGGGCTCTCGGCCGGAACAAGATGCGCACATTTCTGACGGCCTTGGGAATCATCATCGGCGTTGGCTCGGTGATCGCCATGGTCAGCATCGGCACGGGGGCCAAGAAAGGAATCCAGGAACGATTCGACCGCATGGGCACCAATCTTCTTGTCATCCGCCCCGGAAACATGAATCTCAGGGGAGTCAGGACCGGCTTTGGATTCAGAACCACCCTGAAATTCGAAGATGTCGCGGCTATTAAGGAACATTGTCCTTCGGTCCAGGCGACGTCCCCGAATATCAACACACAGTCGCAGGTCATTTACGGAAACAAGAATTGGAGGACCCAGATCCAGGGCGTCAGCGAACAGTATCCCAAGATCCGAAGATGGGAGATGGAGCAGGGGATATTTTTCGATGAAGAGATGGTTCAATCAGCAGCCAAGGTCTGCGTCCTCGGCCGCGATGTCCAAAATTACCTCTTTGACGAAGGTGAGGATCCTATTGGAAAGGTCATCCGCATCCGGCGCGTGCCGTTCACAGTCATCGGGATCCTGAAATCCAAGGGCGAAACCGGCGGGTTCGGCAGCCGGGATGACCTGGTCTGCGTTCCTTATTCGACCGCCTCGAAGAGGCTGGTTCGCTATACCTTTATCCAATCGATCGATGTTTCGGCGGTCTCGCCGCAGGCGATGACGAAGGCACAGCAGGAGATCGAGGTCCTCCTCAGGGACCGGCATCACATCCCTGAGGGCGCCGATGACGATTTCAATGTCCGAAACCTGGCGGATATCGCGGAAAGCATGGAGAGCGCCATGGGCGTCTTGCAGTTGCTGCTGGGAAGCATCGCCGCGATTTCGCTTCTCGTCGGCGGGATCGGAATCATGAACATCATGTTGGTGTCCGTGACGGAGCGGATCCGGGAGATCGGAATCCGGATGTCGGTCGGAGCTCGGGAGCGGGACATCCTTGTCCAGTTCCTGTCCGAAGCCATCGCCTTGAGCCTCATGGGGGGTCTTCTGGGAGTGGGCTTTGGAATAGGCGTCTCAAAGGTGTTGAAGTTCATCCCGATCTTTTCTCGAATCGAGACGGTGGTTTCCTCCGGATCGATTCTCTTGTCTTTTGTTTTCGCCGGCTCCGTAGGAATATTTTTTGGCTTCTATCCGGCCCGCAAAGCCTCCAAGCTCAACCCGATCGAAGCCCTCCGCTACGAATAACCCGGGATCAAAATCCGGGGTCAAACCTACTCATTACGCATGTTCCCCGAGAGAATTGTGCGTAATGAGTAGGTTTGACCCCGGCCAGTCGCCCAATCTTCTCGAAATCGAATTCTCCTGCCAATTAAAGAGGATGGGGATTGAAATGAAATGGGAGAAGAAAAATTCCAGGTAGCCGCTAGCCGATCTTTTAATAGCTTTCTGATCTGGCCTCAAGGGCTATCATGAAAATGATTTTTCGCTTATCGTCGATTTCATAAAAGAAACGATAATTTCCAATCCGGTAGCGCCATGTATCGGGCTTATATCCTTTGAGCTTCTTGATATTCTTGCCGAAATAGGGCTGCTTTCTGAGCTGCGGGTAAACGTAGCCGTGGAGTTTTGAGATAATTTTTTTTGATCTTTCTGCCAATCTCGTTTTCAGGTCTTCCTGGAATTGCGCGGTCTCGAAGATCCGAAATTTAACCAACAAATTTTCCCCGCTTTTTTTTGGCCTGCCGGCTGCCCGTTTTAAGGCGTCGTAAAAGATCTTTATTGGCGAGTATCTCTTCCATTTCAAAAACATCTACGAACAGCGCCTCTTCGAGTTGCTTAAGCGCCAGCGTCTCGACGGTATTGGCCAGATTCCTATTCTCCGCCTTGGCATAGGCTGAAAAGGCGTCGTAATTCTCATCCGAAAGCCGCAGAGTGATGGTCTTAGGCATTGCGCAAAATCCTTTAGTTTCGTTCGTATTCATTCTAATTCATTCTAGTTAAATATGCAACACCCGGACATCAGTTTATTCTTCCGCTTTGGCCCATCTGTGTAGTGGACGGCTGAAATAAGGAATATTCTCAGGAATGTTTGAAATTATTATTGGAAATCGGAGTCGAGCCTCTAAATGTTCTGCCCCGTTCATAGTCCGGGGTCAAAGCTACTCTTTACTCATGCTTCCACGAGAGAATTCTACGTATTGAGTGGCTTTGACCACACTTTTTTCTTAGCTTCTATTCGACCTGCCTAATGTTCAGGACATTTAACGACTCTCATTCTCGATGATCTTATACTGATAGAATATCGTGTTGTAGTATTCTCTGATAAAAAGATTATCGCCGAAAATCCGAATTCCGTGGGCATGGTGGGGAAGAGGAATTTCGCCAAGCAAGATACCGTCCGGGCTGAAGATCTCGAGTTTGTAGGCATCACCTTTTACAACCTTGGGCTGGGCGGGCATTTTTCTAAATACGACTCCTGCACCCGTCGTTACGACCGAGGAGCCTGAACCCATTTCTTCCTTTGTTAGCTGGCGGTGAAGGGCTATGACCCAGATTCGACCTTTGCCGTCCACAGCGATCCCGCTAGCGACCACATTCATCTTCGGACCCTGAATTCCTACTCCTCCCCTCCGACGGCTGATGTATCCCTTTTCGATAACATTCGTTCCATAATTAAGTGGCCGGTCCGCTTGCCAGAGAAGTCTCCCATCGGGCGCGTATTTCTCGATCCGGTTCTGCAACTGAAAGCTCAAGCAGACGTTTTTCTCCGAATCGGTATCGAGATCGAATTGGTTAGCGAACCAACTTGCATTTCCGTCTGCGTAATCCTTTGCTTCGCCGAAGGCAAGTTTGGTCTTTCCGTTCTGATCTACTATCTCCAAGAGCTTGGGGAGCTTTTTCACCTTGCCCATCACAATCCCAAAATCAAGAGAGCCACCCCTGACGATCAGGCCGGTCTTTAAAAGCCGGATATGACCTGTCGAGAATGCGCGGAATTTGACGGTCCTCAACGGCTTTCCATCCGAGGAAAGGACTTCAATTCGTCTCGTTCTCACATCGAAAACGAACAAGTTGTCCTGTTCGTCGATATCCATTGAGCTCGCAGCTTGGAACTCTCCAGGACCTTGACCCTTCCGTCCGATTGTCTTGATGAATTTTCCCTCTGAGTTGAGCTTCTGAATTCGGTTATTGCCGGAGTCCAGGATGTAGAGATTCCCGGCTGAATCTCGGACGATATCGGAGGGCTCGTTGAACGAAAGGCTCTCTTCGGCGTCGAGCCCGCCGATTGTTCGGATGAGCTCAAGCTTCACCGCCGGGTTGGCGCCCCATTGTCCGCCCTTCTCATTATGGACGACGCGGACGCCGTTCACTATCTCAATTTTCTGTGCCCCGACGAAGATCGAAACTAGGAATAAAGCCGAAAGAATTCTCGTTCTGACACTTGGGATATTACGAAGCATGTTTTCCCCTGACAACCGTTTGTCAAAACAATAGCACCGATAGAACGAGGAGTCAAATTTGGCTTGTCAATAATAACTGGGGTCAAACCTACTCATTGCGCATGTTCCCCGAGAGAATTCTGCGTAACGAGTAGGTTTGACCCCGATCTTTCACATGCGGTTCCCGCCGCCGACGTATAGAACCTGTCCCGTGATCCAGTCCGCCTGCAGAGAGGCAAAAAAGATCACGGCCGAGGCGATATCCTCCGGAGTTCCAATCCGCCGCAGGGGATAGGTTTTGGCCAAGGTTCCGGCCGCCTCTTCGGTCAGCCAGCCGGTCTGAACGGCGCCCGGCGAAACGACGTTAACCGTGATCCCGTAAGGCCCCAGCTCCGAGGCGGCTGCCTTCGAGTAGCTTTCGCCGGCATATTTGCTCGCGCCGTAGGAAACGTTCCGGCCATGACCGGATGCCCCATCTGTGCTGATCGTGATGATACGTCCCCAGTGGGCTTTTCTGGCGATGTGTCTCCTGGCGAATTCTGCTATGAGCAGCGCGACCGCCCTGCTATTGACCGCGAAATGTTCGTCATGAGACCTCGCCGAAACGGACGAGAGTGGATACTCGCCTCCGAACAGACCGCTCACCGGAAGTTCGGCCGAGGGCAGAAATGAGTCGGGCCTGTCGTGATCGGCATTGTTGACCAGGATGTCGACCCTTCCAAAAGCGTCTTCTGCCCTGTCCATCAGACGAGGAATATTATCCGCGTCGGCCAGATCCGCCTCCCAGGCCTCGACCCGCCTTCCCAAAGCGCGGATGGCGCGGACAACGGCCTCTGCGTCCTGAGAGAGAATTCTATAATAATGCCTCCGGCCCGGTTCTGCGGCTTTTTCCGCCTCTTCGGGATGTATTTCCGCGGCCTTTTCGGGAAAAAGCCGGAGATAGGTCAAAAAGACGTCCGCCCCTTCGCGGGCGAAAGCCGCCGCTGTGGCGGCCCCAATGCCATGATTTGCCCCCGTGATCAGAGCAACCTTGCCTTCTAGTCCGGTATCCGCCATATTTCTTCTCCTTTTGAAGTGCGTGAGAGTCAAGGCGAAGCTTCCGCGACTGCGGGTCGCGTTAAGAAAGGAAAGATTTTTGCGGCGGATTATCTCATTGTTCGAATCTTCTCTCTCCCACAGTAGGCTATCCGAAAACATAAGTCAATCTTAAAGCAGCGTCAATCACAGACGGGGCACTTTCTTATGCGTCGGCCCCGGCGGTTTCCCCGCCGCAGGCCCTCAAGAACCGGCCAAGCGCTTGCCTTGAACAGATAAATCGGAAACGACGAGGCTTGGTTTCACGGCCTCATTTCTCGACGATCTTATACTGATAGAATATCGTGTTGTAGTATTCGCGGATAAAAAGATTATCGCCGAAAATCCGAATGCCATGAGCATGATGGGGTAGGGGAATTTTGCCCAGAAGCACGCCGTCCGGGCTGAAGATCTCGAGTTTGTAGGCATCACCTTTTACAACCTTGGGCTGGGAGGGGATTTTTCTATATACGACTCCCGCATCCGTCGTTACGATCGAGCCGCCTGAACCCATTTCTTCCTTTGTTAGCTGGCGGTGAAGGGTTATGACCCAGATTCGACCTTTGCCGTCTACAGCGATCCCGCTTTTTTTAACGAAAGGAACAGCGCGGCGGGCTACGAGTCGGTCCTTCATGCTAGAATCCTCGAAAATCGCTAGGAATGACGATCTCCCAAACCTAGCTTGTGAAAATATCGTCTCTCGGAACGATCCTGACTCAGCTGAATCATAGAAAGACTCCGGAAATTCTAATTAGGGGGAAGCCCTTATCACGCTCCGCGCGAGCGCCTTGAAACCAATCGAAGAATAGCAGAAAGCTGCCGGAACTGTTAAGGAAAATACCAGATTCCCTGCTTAATAGGCAGCTATAAATGGGCCTCAAATGGGAAATTTACCCCTAATTTTGGCCTGGATTATGGGTAGAAATGGGACGAAAAGCCAAATAATGCGTTTCCAAAATCCCATTTTTGAAGTGAGTTTGTAAGTATATTATTATAAATGAATTGCAAGGATTCATAGTTGACATAATAGATATTTGTACGACTCGACCTTTTATGGGGAAGACGCCCTGCCCCGGCCTGGAGGATTATTACGACGCGGATTCAGCTTCTCCGTATCGCGGGAAAGGCGGGGGAGGGAGTAGGGACGGGCAGGATGTTTTTTGAAGGATGAATTGTCCCCTTCATATTACTGCAGTCAACATTACATTCTCATTAGCTCAGTTGACTCAGGTTTTCTTTGAAGATATATTTGTTATCTTAAAACCTATCCAGCATATATCTTTGGGGAGAATTAACATGCCATCTCAAAAAGAAGACCCATTAAACTCATCCCAAAAGCTTATTAGTGCGCTAAGACATTGTCTTAAAAATTTTGAGAGCGGCGTTGCAACATTGACAAGTGACACTCTTACACGTGAAGAAAAACTTTACGTTACTAGGAATCAGATTCCACCTGCCCATATTGTATTTCTTATGTTCGTTACCCTCTTAGGCTATAAGTATACAGGTAGAGAAGAAAAAGTCGCTTGGACAATTCCCATCACCTATAAAGGCACGCCATTTCTTCTTTCCCATAGGAAATTCGGTTTTCTTGTCCTTACAATAAAAGAGACTTCGCCAAAACAAGAAGTTCTAAACGAGATGCTTCTTCAACTCAAAAAAGGAACAGTAATTGCTGACCGCATCTTGCAGCCATTATTTCAAGAGCAACTTCAAAAAGGCTGTTTTGTTATCGCCAACTCATATGGTCAATTGACTTGTATGTATGATTACTTCCGAAGGAAAGCAAAACAGGCCTATAATAGTAAGCCTCGAAAACCTAAAATCCAAAAAAGAAATAAAGAAGGAATCCCGATTTCTTGGTCTTCTAATAACCCGAAGGGCAGAGTTCCAAGGGCTTGCCCGTGGGTGAATGAGTAGG
>CAZIDN010000006.1:0-108346 GCA_964537875.1 uncultured Eubacteriales bacterium | reverse complement strand
GGCTTGAGGGCGGCCTAAGCGCCGCCCATACATTGTCACTTTATTTATTGCGTTTGTATTAGTTTTTCTTGATCCAGGCCGCGATGTCGATGATGACATACTCCGCCACGCTGCCGTGGATTTGGATATATTCGTTCGGCGTCGGCAGCCCCTGGCCCTCAAAGAAGAGGTGGTTCAGCTTGGGATAGAGCTTGAGGGCCGCATTTTCTCTCGGACGGAGGGCCTTTTTCCAGTTTTCGAAATCCTCGGTCGTCACTTGATAATCGCGGCTCCCCTGCAGGATAAGGACCGGCCGGCTGATTTTCAAGGCCGCCAGGGTCGGGTCATATCCGCGAAGGTCGAGCCAATATTTTGGCGAAGCGTTCAAGATTTTTATTTCGGAAGCTGCATCGGCCTCCTTGAGCGCCTTGATTTTCTCGCTCTGGGCTTTGGCCTCGTCGATCTGCTTTTTATCCTCTTCGGAAATGGTGCCATCGAGGCTGACGATGTAGCTGATCTGCTTGACATAGGCATCTTCCAGCGGCCGGGTCAATCCGGCCATGATGATGAACCCGGCGATGCCCAGGTCGCGGCCGGCTTCGGCAATTCGCGGGATGAGCATGCCGCCCAGGCTGTGGCCGAGCACAAAAATCCGCTTTTGGTCGATCCTGGCCGTAGCCCGGAGAAGCCGGACGGCATCCAGCGCGTCGTCCACCGACTCTTCCTTGACCGTGAATGAAGCGGCGATCGTTTTATCCACGACGATCCTCGGCCCGAAGACACGCGTCCTTTTTTCGTAGCGGAGGACGGCGATATTGTGCGAAGCCAGCCCCCAGGCGATGTCTTTGAAGGGCTTATTGGGGCCGATCGTTTCATCCCGGTCGTTGGGGCCCGAGCCGTGGACAAGCACGAGCGCCGGAAAGGGCCCCTCTCCTTTGGGAATGGTCAGCGTTCCCGGCAGCTGCCAGTCGCCGCTGCCGACTACGACGTCTTCTTCCAAAAAGAAATCTGGATTGGCGTATTTGGGAGGCTCGTAATTGGCCGGCGGAAGGGAGGGAACAAACTGAAATCCGGCGATCTTTCTGTTCTTGTCGAACACCACCCGGGCATCCATGGTGACTTTCTCGAATTCGCACGTCACCAGGGCGATGGAATAGGGCCCCAGCTCTTCGCGCCTGGCCGCCGCCTGCTTCCTAAAAGCGCCGAACATGCCAGGGACTTGTTTCCAGAATTCCGCCAATTTTTCCGGGCCCGAAACCCTCATCATCGTCTGGTCAAAATCCCGGACCGCCGCCTGAAAGTCATTGTTGCTCAAGGATTCCAGGAATTGACGGGCTTTGACGATAAGTTCGTCCTCGGGCGGAGCGTCTTGCGCCCGTGCCCGGTCCGCGGTCATCCCTAACAGCAACAGGGATGAAAGGATGGCGATGGTCTTCTTCATCAGGACATTCTCCTCGGAAAGGTCGTCCCCTATTGTAATTCCAAAGCCGCCGTCGATTCAAACTAAAAGGAAGCGCTATAAACATCTCCATTTGCATGATTTTCAATCGGTGCCGGGATCGCCCCCGAAGCCCCCGTAGCGGAGGGGGGCCCCGGCGGCTTTTCGACGGGGGGAACCGACGGGACTGGTTCCCCAGGGGGGCGGGGGGCGATTCCGGCACCGATTGAAAATCACATATTTGGATGCTTCCAAATTCACTTCGACGTTGGTGATCGAGCCAATGAAGGATAGGCCGTCGAAGGCTTTCCCTCGGATCCGAAAATTCTAGGAGTCTTTGCGGCGCAGAAAATCGAAGAGCAGGAAGAGGTTGACGCCTGAGGACACGATGAAAAGGATATAGAAGCCGAGGTCCATCCTGTTGATGACGCCCAGCAGCAGCATCAGGAAGATCATCCAGGACCTGTTCTCCCCCGCATTCCCTTTGGCCGAGTCTCGGCGATAGCTCTTGATCAAATAATAGAGGCAGATCTGCAGGAAATAGAGCGCGATCGTGATGAAACCGAGGATGAGCAGGTCGAGCCGGCCGCTATAGAAAAAATAGCCGAGGGTGTAGCCCATCATCAAAAAAAATTCGCTGACCCTGTCCAGGACCAGGTCCAGATAAGCGCCGTATTCGCTCCTTTGGTCCCTAGCCCGGGCCAGCATGCCATCGGCGCAGTCGACGATGGAAGACACCTGCGCCAGGATACCGCCGAAGGCAAACAGGAGGGGCCAGCCTTTGAAGAAACAGAAGGCGCCGGCTAAGCTGATGATGAACGATGCCAGCGACAGTTGGTTGGGAGTGACTCCGGTCTTGAAAACGGCCCGGACGATGAGAGCGGCCAGCGGCCGATTGAGATATTTATTCAGCCCAAAGAACTTCAGGGAATAATCATCGTCCCTTTTCTGGGCCGATTTTTCATAATCAAACTCAGCCGCAGAGCTTTGGAAAGACTTCTCGTGTCGCATACAAAAAATCCTCGACGGTATCGATTTCCACCCAAGGCCTGTGATCTGTCAAGAAAATGCCGAAAGACCGGCCATCCCCGGCCGATCGCTGGCAGATCGTCTCAAAGCCTTTCTCGAAGAAATGATGGTTTTCTCCCCTTCTCTCCAGGTCGTCATAGATGCGGGACAATTCCCGGATGAGGCCCCGGCTGATCTTATAAAGCCCGATCGCTTCGCCCAGGCTTTGCCCGGGATCGACTTCCTTGCTGATTTTTTCCACCCGGCCGTCGGCGGCCTTGACCTTGATCTCCTCCGCGTCGAGGGGGATATCGGGATCCACGGCAATACAATTCCCGGCCGGGTGCTTGAGGAGTCCTTCGAGAATGGCCCGGTCGAAGAGGACATCCCCGTTGATCAGGATGAAGTCCGCATCCGTCTTTTTAAGGGCTAAGTTCAGGGAGTACGCCGTGTTCGTGACGGCATATTTTTCGTTGATAACAAAAGAGGCGCGGTGATAGCCTTTTTCTTTGACCAGGGCTTCGACGGCTTCTGTTTTGTAGCCCGTGACCAGGACGACATCCAGGATGCCCGTGGATTTCAGGTTCTCCAGGCAGCATTCCAGGACCGTTTTTTCACCAAACCGCAGAAGGCACTTCGGCCTGTCTTTGGTCAAAGGAAACAGCCTGCCTCCGCGGCCCGCGCACAAAACGACTGCCTTCATGGTTTCCATGGATTCGTAAGGCTAATAAAAGGAGGTATTATGGTATTTTTTCCGATAAAAGTAAATTTATAATCTGCGGTCTTGGCGGCCGGATTACATCTTCCAAGTGCCGGACACGATCAGGTTCGTTCCGGTCACGGCCTCCGCATCTTCGGAGGCTAAAAATAAGACAGCCTTCGCCACATCACAGGGCGTGCCCAGGGCGCTCGATTCGAACCTGCCGCCCGAGGGAAGACGGCCCCCTTGGATCAGGCCCGGAGAGACCATGTTTACGGTGATTCCCGACGCCGCTTCGGCTTTGGCCGCCGTCCGCGTCAAGATCAGCAGCCCGGTCTTGGCCGCCGCATAGGGCGTGATGTTCGGAAAAGCCCCGAGCTGCTCGGCCCGGCCGTAGCCGATGTTGATGACCCGGCCCCATTTCCTCTTTCTCATCCCGGGCACGGCCGCTTTCAAGCAGAAAAACGCGCTGTGAAGGTTTCCGCGCAGGATGAGATCCCAATCCGGGCCGGTCAGCTTTTCCCAGGGTTTTAGGAGAAACGGCCCGAAACAATTGACCAGGATATCGATTCTTCCGAAGCGTCCTTCGACGTTCCGGACGAGGCCCACGACCTGCTTCTCGCTGGTGAGATCGGCGCGGAAGGCGAAACTGGCTTTGCCTTTCAGCCGGATCAGCCGAACCACCTCCGCCGCCGCGGCCTTGTTCCGATGATAATGAACGGCCACCCCGCCGGCGATATCGGCCAGCCGGAGGGCGATCTCCCGGCCGATGCCCCGGCTGGAGCCCGTGACCAGCGCCACTTTTTCTTTTTCCATGATATCGCGAAGCGTGAAAAAGCTTATTTTATCACTGTTGGGAATCATCTCCAAATATGTGATTTCAAGGAGGCGTTGGTATCGCCCCTGAGGCCCCCTAGCGGAGGGGGGCCCCGTCGGCTTTTCGACGGGGGGAACCGACGGGACTGGTTCCCCAGGGGGCGAGGGGCGATGCCAACGCCTCTTTGAAATCACATAAACGGAGATGCTTTCTCACAGTTGCTCCTGTTTGATTTCACCTTTTGCCTGTGTTATAAGTTATTCGTTTCGACGCAATTCGGTTGAGATCAATTCAACGTCCGAGGCGATTCGATGGCTAAAGAAATGACAAAAATCATGGTCACCGGCTCGGCCGGCCAGATCGGCACGGAGCTCATCAAGGCCCTGCGGAAAAAATATGACGCTCCAAGCGTCCTGGCCACCGACATCCAGCCGCCGGAGACCGCCGACCTTCCAGAATCCGGGCCGTTTGAATTCCTGGATGTCACAAAGAGAGAAAACATCGAGGCCATCGTCCAGAAATACCGTATCGATACGATTTTCCACATGGCGGCCATTCTTTCGGCCACCGGAGAAAAAAAGCCGCGCTTGGCCTGGGACGTGAACATGACCGGGACCTATAACATCCTGGAGGCCGCCCGCGAACACGGGATGACCCGGGTCTTTATCCCCAGCTCGATCGCGGTTTTCGGTCCGGAGACGCCGCGGAAACATACTCCCCAGGAGACCATCCTCCGGCCGAAAACGATGTATGGCGTCACCAAAGTCGCCGGCGAGTTGCTCGGCAATTACTATGCAGAGCGCTTCGGCTTGGACGTGAGAGGCTGCCGTTTTCCCGGAATCATCAGCCATGAAGCCCTGCCCGGCGGCGGCACGACGGATTATGCCGTGGCCATCTTTTACGAGGCCGTAAAAAATAAAAAATACTCGTGTTTTCTCAAGAAGGACACGCGGCTGCCGATGATGTACATGCCGGACTGCCTGAAAGCGATCTTCGATCTCATGGAAACCGACTCTTCCCGGCTCAAGCACCACGCCGATTTCAACGTGGCCGCCATGAGCTTCACGCCCGGCGAGCTGGCCGCCGAGATCAAAAAGCACATTCCCGAGTTTGTCTGTGAATACAAGCCCGATTTCCGGCAGACCATCGCAGAAACTTGGCCGATGACCATCGACGATTCCGCGGCGAAAATGGAATGGCGCTGGCAGCCCGACTGCGACCTGGCCGCCATGACCAAGGACATGTTCAGCGTGCTCTCCGTGCGCTGGGCCGAAGGCCGGCTCAACTATTGATCTTCTCTCTGCCCGCCGGATCAAAAGGGGGCGGCGTTATTTCGTAAAAACGTTTCTTAAAAAAAGGGGGCTTTATCTCCAAGTGATGGGCTGGGCCAGGTCGGCCACGACGGTCAGGGCGCACGTTGTCACCGACGTGGCAAAATCCATGTTTAAGGTATCGAACGTATCCGTGGTTTTATGGTAATACGGATTTTTGAGGCTGTAATCCTCGATGCCCAGCATGGCGCTGTAGCCTTGGTCCCAGAATGGGGCATGATCGCTGGATCTCATGGAAGGATTAATGGTCTTGAGGATATCCAACGGCCCGTAGAGCTTACCCATGATGATATTCCGATTGGCCAGCCAGCCGGAGGCCTGGTTGACGAAGACATCCAAATCTTCGGGCATCAGGTCCGCATAGGCGATCATGTCCAGGTTGACCACGCCGATGATCTTTTCCTCCCTGCTTTTGGCTGCCTGGGCGTAGTGCTTGCTTCCGTAGAGCCCCCATTCTTCGGCCGAAAAACAGATGAACTTGATGGTGTAATCGAAGGAGGTATTGGCCAGGACGCGGGCGATTTCCATGACCGCCGCCGTCCCGCTGGCGTTGTCGTCCGCTCCGGGGGCGAGGGTGGTGGGCTGATTGCTCGTGGAATCGTAATGGGCGCAGATGATGATCACGCGTTGAGGAGCGGTCTTGCCGAGAAGCGTGGCCACGATATTTCTCGAGGATCTCGTCGTGGCGAACGTGAAAGGATCATATTCGCAGGGCAGGCCGAGCTGGGAGAAAAAGTTATAGAGAAAGGTCCCGGCCGCTTCGCAGTTTTCCGTCGAGGCGTACCGCGTCTGGAAGGACTGCAGGCTCAAGATATAACTGCTCAGGCTGGCCTTGGAAACCTGGCCGGCCAAAACAGGCAGGAGCGGGTTGACAAAGGGCGCTCTCGGAAATCGTCCTCCGGCTGAATAGCGCGGCTGGAGGATTCCTGATTCAAGCTTCAGTGAAATATTGTTCTCGAGCGACAGCCATTCGATCTCGAATTCCGCGGGCAGGATTTCTCTCGCCTCCTCCGCGCCGGACCAGAACAGGCAGTTTTGATCGTCCAGAGGAACGGCCCGGCCGTATTTCTCTAAGAGCTTGGCTTGGCCCGGACCGGGCGTAGAGACAATAAAAAATTTTTTGCCGCGAGGATTCGTATCCAGCACTTGGCAGGGAATCCCTTTCCAGGCGAGCGTAGAGAGCGCATCCACGGGCACCTCGGCGATCCAAAATTGCCGGAGCTCTTCCAAGCCTTTAATCCCCCGAACAATTCCCTTGGGAAAATTGTCTCCCGGCCGTTTATCGAGCTTGACCAGGGCCGTGTTTGAAAATTGAGGCGTCGAATAAAATAGGGCGGGCAGGACGCACAGAAAAATTGCGATTTTCCAGTAAGAAATTCGTCGGGGGTTCATGATGTCCATTCTCTAGTCATCAAGAAAAAAGTAACAGAAACAATGCGCCAATGCAAGCCGAAAACATTATTGACAATCATTTGCGTTTATGTGATTTCAAGAAGGCATTGCCATTACCCTTGAGCCCCCATAGCGGAGGGGGGTCCCGTCGGCTTATCGACGGGGGGAACCGTCGGGACTGGTTCCCCAGGGGGCGGAGGGTGATGGCAATGCCTCCTTGAAATCACTTTTTTAGAGATACGCCTAAGCCATTGTCTTCGGCGGGCCGGTCGAATACAATTACTGAGAGGGAGGAATACCATGCAAAAACGGATTTCCACTTTTTTGATTGCCCTTGTCACTATTCCATGCCTTTGCGCCGGGGAAAAAATCCGGCCGGTCCATACCTACTCTATCGTCGCTTTCGATAAAAGCACCGGCGAGTTGGGCGTGGCAGTCCAATCCCACTGGTTCTCTGTCGGCTCGATCGTCCCCTGGGTCGAAGCGGGCATCGGGGCTGTCGCAACCCAATCTTTTGTCGAACCCTCATACGGCCCGCTCGGACTTGAGCTGATGAGGGCCGGAAAAAGCGCCGAGGATTCCCTGGCCGCGCTTCTCAAAGCGGATAAGAACGAGGCCTCCCGCCAGGTGGGCATGGTGGATGCGAGAGGAAAGGTGGCCGCCCACACGGGAAAAAACTGCATCCCTGAAGCCGGGCATTTTATCGGGGACGGATTCTCCTGCCAGGCCAACCTCATGCTCAAGAACACGGTTTGGAAGGCCATGGCCCGCGCTTTTGAGACGACCAAGGGAGAGCTGGTCGACCGGCTGCTGGCCGCCCTCGAAGCGGCGGAACAGGAAGGCGGCGATATCCGGGGAAAACAATCGGCGGCCGTCATCGTGGTCAAGGGAAAAAGTTCGGGGGTCTGGTGGAAGGACAGGATCTATGATTTAAGAGTCGAAGACCATCCGAACCCGGTCCCGGAGCTCAAGCGGCTGATCAGGCTCAATAAAGCTTACAACCACATGAACAAAGGCGACGAGTTCCTGACCGAAAACAAGGTCGCCGAAGCCGTCAAAGAATACACGAAAGGAATGGAGATTTACCCCGACAACCCCGAGATGATTTTCTGGCCGGCTGTGACCTTGGCCTCGTCGGGCAAAGTGGAGGAAAGCCTGCCCCTCTTTAAGAAGGTCTTTGTCATAGACCCTAACTGGGCCGTTCTGCTGCCACGCCTTCCCAAAGTGGGACAGTTTCCCGACGATAAGAAGCTGATCCAGAAGATATTGGCTCTCGCGCCCAAGAAAAAATAGGCCTTCCCCTAAAGGAGGTCGTATTTTTTGAGATAGGCGATCTGTTCCCGGACCGTCTGGGCGAAAGGCTTTTGGACCTGCCAGCCGAGCTCTCGGCCGGCCTTGGCGCTGTCAAAATAGCGGAACATGAAACCGCTGTCGATGCTGTCGCTGGTGAGGGCGGGAGGCTTCTTGGAGATCCGCTCCAGGGCTCGGAAAAGATAGAACAAGGGCTTGTGCAGGGAGCGGGGCATCGTCAGCCCGGGAGGACGGACGCCCAGCGCCTTTGCGACGAGGGCATAGGTTTCCGCGAAGGGATAGTTGTATCCGCCCAGGATATAGATCTCGCCCGGTCTCCCCTTCTCGAAGGCGGCGACGATCCCCCTGGCTACGTCTTCGACATCGGCGACATAAGTCCCCCCCGGCATATTGGCGAAAATCTTGCGGGCCTTGAGCGCCTTGATCAAGAGCGCGGAGTTGAAGTAGTCTCCCGCCCCCCACATCTGCGCCGGGCAGACGACGACGGCCTGCAGCTTGCCGGACTTTGCGGCCTGGAGCACCAAGTCCTGGCCGAGCTTTTTAGAGACCATATAGGGCTTGTGAGGGACAGACTCAAAGGGAAACTCGAAGTCTTCGCAAACCGGATGATGCCTGTCGTTATTGTAGCCGAGGCCCGCCACGCTCCCGACGTGAATGAATTTTTTGATCCCGTATTTCAGGCTTAGGGCGACGACCGAGCGCACCGCCTCGACATTGATCTCGTAAAGCCGGTCCCTGTCTTTTTCCCAGAACGAGATGAGACCCGCCAGATGAAAAACGACATCGGCCTGGGCGAAATGGCTTTCGATTTCCGCCGGACGGCGGATATCCGCATCGTAAAAGACGCGAGCCCCCAATTGTTCGATGTCATGATGAGGGTACGGATTTTTATTGACGTCCAGCGCGGAGACGCGGGATTCCGGATATCGAGAGACCAGGATTTTGATCAGGTGCTGGCCGAGAAAGCCGGCCCCTCCGGTGACCAGAAAATTCATGGCGACTCCAAGTCTTTCAAGGGGCTCAGAGCTTCAGCCGGGCGATCAGCGCATCCAAGTAGCGGGATTTCATCTGTCGGCTGGCCATGGCCTGTTTGAGCGGCGGAAGCTTGAGGATGACGCCCAGTACGGCGGCCATGGGCGGAGGAAGAGCGTAATACTGGCGTTTCCTGCCCGCGATATCGATAAGAATCGCCCGGCTGGCCAGGGTATCCAGGATTTTATGGGCCTCGGCTTCTTTCATCTTCCAGGCGCGGGCGGCCGTCCGCAGGCTGAACGGTTTGATCGGCAGAAGGGCCACGAGCGAAGCTTCCTTTTCGCTGAAGAGCAACCCGAGGATTTTATAGAGGATTTCGGAGGGCGGCGCTCCCTGGGGATGCTTATTGAGTCTCTTGATCAGCTGATCGTAGCCTGATCTCGCTGTTGCATGGGCCATCTGGACCTCATTCTAGAAAACAAATATTGATTTGTCCAATGATAATTTCTATAATCGGGGCTTCTGCCGAGAGCGATGGATGGCCGATCAGAACGGAAGAAAGCCGCTGGAGCTGAGCCGGGAGCTCGGGCTCATCGCCGCCATCGCCTGCGGCGTCGGGTCCATCATCGGATCCGGCATCTTCAAAAAGCCCGCGTTCATGGCCTCTCAGCTCGGATCGCCGCAACTCCTGATCCTGGTCTGGGTCGTGGCCGGGATCATGACCCTCTTCGGCGCCCTGAGCATCGCCGAAATTTCGGGCATGTTCCAGGATCCCGGCGGCCAGTACATCTATTTTAACAAGGGTTTCAACAATTTCGTCGGGTATCTTTACGGCTGGGCCGTCTTTATCGTCATCCAAACCGGTTCGATCGCCGCGATCGCCTATGTCTTCTCGGATTCGATGGGGTATTTCGTTAAATTTCCCAGGTTAGCCGCGGCCTGGGAAGATTTTTCCATCCCCATTCCTTTTATCGGAAACATGACGCCTTTTAGATATATCGGGCTTAAGCTTTGCACCATTGCCCTTATCGTTTTTCTGACATCCATCAATTACCTCGGCGTCAAGTTCGGAAGCGCCATCCAGGTCATATTCTCAACCCTCAAAGTGCTGGTCATCGCGGCTATCGTCGTCCTGGCCTTCACTCTGGGCCATGGGAGCTTCGGCAACTTTGTCCAATCCGCTGCCGTCGGCGGCCCCGCTTCGGGCCCAGTCTTTCTGATGTTCATCATGGCCATGGCCGGCGCCTTCTGGGCCTATGATGCCTGGATCAACGTCACCTATATGTCGGGTGAAATAAAAAACGTCCAGAAAAACCTGCCCAGGGCTATGGCCATAACCGTCCTGATCGTCATCGTCGTCTATGTCCTGGTGAATCTGGCCTACATCTACATCATTCCCGTCGGAGACATGGCCCAAAAATACAGGCAGGCGGAAGCCAGCGGGGGGAACTATCTTGTGGCCATCGATGTGGCCAACAACTTTTTGGGGAATTGGGGCGGCGCGCTGATTGCCGTGGCCATCATGATTTCCACCTTCGGAGCGGTGAACGGCACGACCATGATGTCGGCCCGGGTTTACTTTGCCATGGCCAGGGAAAAGCTCTTTTTCAGGAAGCTCGGCCATGTCCATCCGCGGTACAGGACGCCCGGGAATTCACTCATTGTCCAGGGAATATGGGCGTCGGTGCTGGTGTTCAGCGGAACGTTTGACCAGCTCACGGACATGCTGATCTTCGTCAGTTGGATATTTTATGCGCTGGGCGCGCTGAGCGTCTTCACTTTGCGAAGAAGAATGCCGGACTTTCCCCGGCCTTATAAAGTCTGGGGCTATCCATACACCCCCATCATTTTCATATTTTTTGCCTCGGTCTACATCGTGTTCACGCTTTACACCGACATCATCAACTACACGACCCAAAAAGCCCCCTTGATCAATTCGCTGATGGGATTGCTCTGGGTGGCCATCGGCATCCCGGGGTATATTTACTGGAGCCAGAAAAAAAGGAAGGCTGTTCGTTAAAATATTTTGTTGATGCTAATGCCCTGATAGTACTTTTTCAATATGTCTTCGCAGGTGGCGCCCTTCTGGGCCATGCGGAAGGCGCCGACCTGGCAGAGGCCCACGCCGTGCCCCCAGCCTTTTCCGGTGAAGATAAAATGGGTCGTCTGTCCTTCTTCGTCTTGCTGCCGATCGATGACAAACAGGTTGTCTCTCAGACCCAGCGCCTGGCGGATCTTCAGGCCGGTCACGCGCACTTGGCCCTCCTGCCCGATGATGGACATCTCGATCACTCGCTTCGATACGCCCCTTTTCTCCGGAATAAGGTCGATCAGCTTTCCGATGGGATAATACAGGTTGACTCTAGCTTCCAAATCCTCCCGGGAAATCCTTGACTGCCAGCGGTGAAATTGGGACGGCTGGTCCAGGATGTTGGTGAGCGGCGAAGGGAATACCTCGACCAGCCGGACCTTGCCGTTGCTCTCCACCCATCTCATAGATTCTCCGCCCAAAAAGTCAACCGATGAGGCGAAGACCGTCGTCTCAACAAAATCTTCCAGGAGGAAGAGGTCTGGAGAAAGCTCCGCCTGCTTTTTCTCGCCGTCTTCCATGACCTCGATGATATTCTTGTCCGAGGACTTGAAATTCCCTTGGTGATAAAAGTCCTTGTAGGTGGAGATGATTTTATAGAGATAATAGGCCGCCTCGGCGTTGGAGAGGGCGCGTTCCCAACTCCCGAAGTCCGGCGTTGATGGGAATATTCCTGACTTGACAAGGTAAGCCAGGTCGTCCTTTTCCTCGACGGTTAAGGCAGAAGAATCCTTCAGGATGTGATCGGCTTCGTTTTTGAGGAGCAGATTCTGGACTCTTTCCTGCCATTGGAACGCGTCGGTCAAGAGCCCCGCATAGTTGACAAAATTCAACGGGACGCTTTTCGGCGTGAATTTCTCGTTTTTCTTGCCGAGCAATTCGAGCGAGCTTCGGATCCAGCTCATGACCTCGTCAAACTCAGCGGGCGCCTTCAAGAACGTTGAATCTGACTTTATAGGCAGGATATTGAGGGCCATAAGATAGGCCAGCTTTGGGCTGATATCGATTCCACCCAAATGAATGGAACTGAGGACGGCCGAGCTCTGAAGCGGCCAGATCCGTTCCTTCTCCAAAGCGCATTCCGTGCCCCTTAAGTACGGCACAGAGCTGCCGTCAAACATATTTTCGATATTCTCCGTGGCGCCTCCGCAGGTGCTTGTGTAAAGGGCATTGATCAGCTTCCCGTCATAGACGGCGACTTGGCCGCTCGTCTCTTCGACGGCCCGGGTGCTCAGAGGATGTTCGATGCTGATCCCGTCATACACCTGGGAAACGGGCGTCGCAAAAAGGTCGAACCCCAGCTCTTCAAATTGACCGATATTTTTCAGGGCGTAGGTTCTGGCAGCAACGGCCTGGGCCTTGAGAGCCTCGATCTCCCCGAAATTGTAGGGGGAAAGCTCACCCGGCACGACGCCTTTGAGATAATCTTCCAGGTTCAGGATGTTGATCAGGAGAATCCCTTTTCGGCTCCCTTTCAAGATCATGATCCCGCGATAGCTGTGTCCCCCAAAGGAGAGAAAGCTCTCTGGGCTGACCGGGATGAAATAGAGGGCCGTTTCTTCATTCAGATTTATGAGCTCGTCATTGACCATGACCCATTGGGGCTTGGATTCCGCCGTGGTCACTTCTTCCCTGAAGATCCAGGCATCCTTGATGCCGATCTGGCTTAGCTTTTTGATAAAATCCAGGGCGTTATTGCGTGTCAGGAAATCGCCGACCCGGACCTGGAAGACGCCGTCGATCGGATTTTCTTTATCTTCAATCACATAGACCCTGTTTTCGACTTTCGACCTGAATTCCTTGGCAGCGTTCTCGGCTTTGTCTTTGCCCTTGACCTGGGCTACCTGGACGATGAACTTTTCCGCTAACTTCTCTTTGTGTCCCTTGACCCGGACCTCTGAGGCATTCTCAGCCAAAAGCTTATAGCTCCCGCTGACCTGGTAGATCTTCATTCCGGAGGAGGACCGGATGAGGACATTGTCCAGGTTGACGCCGAGAGCGATCCGAATAACCGGCTTTTGGATCAAAAAACCCTGGAAAAAGACGTTTTCCTGGCCGAATTCAGAGGGTTGGCCGCCGATAAAGAACAAGACCAGGAAGCTGAGCATAAAATATTTTCGGTGTCCGCGGATGATTTTTGGCATGATTGCTGAAATGACGTCTAATTTTAATGGCTAAATTATAAGCGTGTCTTTTCGCCCTTGTCAAGCAAAAATTCTATATATGCTACCTCTCTTCATAATTTATACTATATATTGTACTTACCTTGGCTTTAGGTGTGCCCTACGATACCCAAAACGAGACCGTAAGTCAATAAGATTTTTAATTTCCTCTATTTGAGGGCCCAGGTCCCGGCTTCTTTTTTCAGGTCAAAAATGGACCTTTTGCCTGATTTTAGGGTCACTTTTGTGGATTTGGCGATTGATAGGATTATTATCGGCTGGGAAGAGATGTGCCCTTGACCCCCATCAAGAGCCGGTGATATAACTGACCGCGGACTCGCTCTGTCGTAAGTATCAAGCCAGAAAGGTAGCACGCCGATGCGTATCCTGGACATGGCCAGCGCCTTCTACGAATCATGCCTGCTTTTTACTTCTTCCGACCTGGGTATTTTTCGAACGCTGGCAGAGCTTGGTGAAGCCGACGCGCCCACGGTCGCCGCCGCCTGCAGCCTCAACCTCCGGGGCGCGCGCCTTCTTCTTGACGCATGCGTAGCCGTAGGGCTTCTGTCCAAAGCCGGGAACATCTACCGCAACACGCCTGAAGCGGCCGCTTTCCTCGTCCCCGGCTCGCCGGCCGACCTAAGCGGCGCGATCCGATATAATCGCGATGTCTATAACGCTTGGGGTAAGCTCGCCGAGATGGTGAGGAGCGGCCGGCCGGTCGAGCGCCCGGAGCTCCACCTTGGCGAAGATCCGGAACGCACGCGCACGTTCGTCCTGGCCATGCACGGCCGGGCTTTAGCCATAGGTCAGGCAGTCATCCCCCAACTCGACTTAAATGGCCGGCGCAGGCTTCTCGACGTTGGCGGCGGGCCCGGGACTTATTCGATGTTAATTGCCAAAGCTTTCCCCACGGTCAAATGCACTGTGCTCGACCTTCCTGAAATCGTTCGGATCGCTGATGAGTTGATTGCACAATCCGGGATGCAAAGTTGCGTCCAAACCCTAGCCGGTGATTATCATAAAGTAAGGTTTCCGGGCGAAAACGACGTCGTCATCTTTTTCGGCGTTTTACACCAAGAAGAACCAGCCGACATTCGCGACCTTCTCCGGCGAGCCCATGCGGCCATGGTCGCAGGCGGCACACTCTACGTTCTTGACATGATGACCGATTCGACCCACACTCAGCCGAAGTTCTCGGCGCTCTTCGCCTTGAACATGGCGTTGACGACACCGCACGGCTGGGTATTTTCAGAGGACGAGCTTGAAGCCTGGCTGGCCGAAGCCGGATTTCAAAGTTTTGAGCGGCGTCCCCTTCCGCCGCCGATGCCCCACTGGCTTGCCTCGGCCGTGAAGCCGCAATAAATTCAATTTGCTTTTAAAAACAGCTTAATTCAATAGATGAATAGTTTTAAGTTTTCTATTTCAGGGCCCACTTCCCGGCCTCTTTTTTCAGGATAAAAATTGGCCTTTCGCCCGAGGCTAAGTTTACTTTTGTCTCTAAAGGCTGCGGCGCCAGCATGACCCGAAGCGTATAGGTGCCTTCCGGAATCTTGACCGCTTCCCCGCCCACGAAACCCTTAGCCTTGACCTCGCCTTTCTCGTCAAGGACCATATACTCGATCTTCAACGCCTGCTCGAGGGCTGATAGCAGCCCTTTGGCATCCTTGGCATCCAGATACATCCCTTCCGTGGATTTGGCGATCGCTTCCAGCTGCTCCCGGGATTCCTTCTCCTTGATGTCGAATCCCACAATATGAACTTTGAGATCAAGGCCCGACTTTTTGATCGCCGGAGCGATCGATTTGATGTCTCCGTTGCAGCTCTCGATCCCGTCCGTCACCAAAACGACGCTCCCGTTCGGCAGCTTTTCAAAGTCTTTAATCGCTTGAAGCACAGAGAGGACAAGCGGCGTCCGGCCTTTTGTTTGGATCTTGTTCACCAGCTCCACGAGCTTGGCCTTCTGGACCGGCCCGATGGGCAGCAGAAGCTCCGTATCTTGACAGGCCTGCTGGTAGGCGTCCGTCGGATAGCGATGGCCGTAGACCCGGAAGCCTACATTCATCGTCTCCGGCAATCCGTTGATGATCTGGGTCAGGACCCGCCGGGCCACGGTCATCTTTGTCTCCTTTCCGATCAGCCCGGTCATGGAATTTGAGGCGTCCATGATGATCTCGACATTCTTAGCGATTTCCTTCTCAGCGCCTTTCTCAAAATTCACCCTGATAGACGCCGGCCCCAGCCGCTTCACCGGCGACATATAGATCGGCACATGCCCACAGCAGAATTCGAGCATTAAAGCGCCAAGCGCAACTCTATAAGTGTCAAGTCTATCTTCGTTGTTTACGCCATCCCAGCTTCCGTCCTTGTTCTGATGGTCAACGAGGAAGCGACATATCCAGTCTTTCCAGATGCGCCAGTCGTCGCCGCCCGCAAGATACATCGCCCGCGTGCCATAGTACCAATAATAGAATGGATAGCCGTCTCCCCGCGTTTCGATATTCCAACGCGGCGCGTAATCCTGCATAAATCGCAAAGCGGGAGGAATCGCAGGATCTTGAGGAAAACCGCTGAGTTGTAAGGAGAGAGCTCCCATTCCGGCCCGAGCGCAGGAATTGCCTGTGTCTCCGGGAGATTCGTACCTGAACGAGCCGTCCTCTTTGCCTTGAAGAGACCTGACGAACCGAGCTGCCGAGGGAAAGACATATTCGGGAATAGAAAATCCTGCATTGACGGCGCCCTTAAGGGCGAGAACCTGCCAGCCCGTGACCGAGATGTCGCTGCCAGTGCTGTTCGGATTGTACCGCCAGCCGCCGTAGGCGCGGGAGTCGGGCTTGATAGGCCCTCCGAGCGTCTCGGGCTTGTGTTCCGTATTCTGAGCGCGGATGATTAAGCTGAGCGCGTCTTGGGCGATGGGTTCGAGGCTCGGATCATCTAAATCGGCAAGGGCTTCGATCACAGCCAGGGTGGCGATCGCATGTTGATACATATTTTCTGTCCCGAGCGTTCCTCCATAATACGCCGCATTTTCAGAGCCTTCGGGATACTTTGAGCTGGGCTTATACTGTGATTTTAAGTAGTTGATCGCTCCCTTGATATTGGCTGAATAATCTTTCTGGGCACATTTGCCGCCGATAAAAGCCATGAGAGAAAGACCCGTGAATGCTTGCGCATAAGAATTTGGAAGCCATGAGCCGTCTTTTTGCTGTCCTGAAGCTAGATAATCGAGGGCCTTGACCAGCGCTTGCCGGACTTCCTCCGGCGTCGCTGGCGGCTTTTGGGGTTTCCCGGCATAAAGGGTGTATACGCTACCCGGATTTTTTCCGTTATAGACTCGCACGCTTAGATAATAGGTGCCAGGCTTGAATTTCATCTTGACGATCTCTTCGCCCTGTCCGGCCTCATGCCACCTTGATTCATCCAACCGGTTTTCTTTTTGGTCGAACAGCTCAAAATTCCATCTCACGTCAGGAACGCCGGAGATCTGCATGTCAATCGTCTCAATCCCAGGCTCAGGGACGTTCAGAACATAATAGTCATAGTCGCTATTTTCATTGATCCGGCCGGTCAGCGGCGTGTTCAGCTTGATTTCATTAGCCCGCTTAATATCACCGTTGGGTTCGGCCTCAGTGCCTTCTTGCCAGGCTCCAAGTAAGCGCGTGCTTAAGACATACTTGTCAGTGATATTCTTCTGATAGCCTTCCACCCAGATATAATAGGTGCCTTCTCCGAGGGTTAAATGCGAGACGGATTCCGGCTCGCCTTTTGAGCCATCGTTAGCGCGCCAAAGCTCTTTGCTGTCTTTATCAGTAATTCCAAACCTCATATCCACTCCCGGAACCGCGCTAAGGTCAACCTGGATATCGTTCTTGCCGGGTTTGTCGATAATCAGCTTGTAATAATCGTCATCGCTATTATATTGAACATAGCCTTCCACACTCTGGCCGAGCCTGAGCTCCGTGGCATCCTCCATTCGATTATTCGGTTCAGCCTCCAGGCCTTCCTGCCATGGGCCGAGGATGCGCGTATGAAGCACATAATGGTTGTTATAGTTGAATTCCCGAGCATAAAGTTGGATAAAATACATGCCTTGAGCCAAGGCAAGATTGAAGATGGATTCCGGACCACCCGCTTCTGCTTCATTGACATCCCAAATGCTTCGACCGTTTGCGTCGCGCAAGGTGAGCGAACTATTGACTCCCGGGACAGCCGTGATATCGATTAGGACAAGGCTTTTGCCGGGCTTGTCAACGATCAGCTTAAACCAGTCCTCATCGTATCGTTTGGCAAAGAATCCTCCGACAACTTGTCCCAACTTCAGCTCATTGGCCGATTCTTGACGGTCGTTCGGCTCGGATTCCTCGCCCTCTTGCCAGGGATCCATGATCCGTGAGCTTAAAATATATTTTTCCTTTGTGGCTTTGCCGCCCCCATAGATCCGGATGTAATAAATTCCTGGATTGACTGGGAAATGGACAATCTGTTCGGCACCGCCGGCTTCGGCGTCATTCACTTCCCATATCCTATTGCCCTTCTCATCGCAAAGTCGGAGTTCCGCATTTATGCCGGGGACTCCTGAGAGATCGATCCTGATATAGTTCTTGCCCGGCTTATTCACAATGAGCTTATACCAATCATAGTCACGATCTTGTAAATAGCCTTCGATGCTCTCGCCGACCCGGAATTCATTGGCCTGCTCCATTGCGTCATTCGGCTCGGTTTCGGATTTGACCTGGGCGGAGGATGGGATAAATAGAAGCACGAATAAAAAAATCGGCAATAACCCTGGAATAAAGCGTCTGATGGATAGGTATTCTTGCATTTCCGCCTCCTTCTCTTTTCCGTGTGTTTATATTAACTTTTTGCCCGGTACCCTCTTAATTAAATAAAAAAGAAGAAAACAGATATTTTCAAAGGTTACAGCCAGCTCTTATGTTGGTGGTCTTCCGCGTTGCCGTTCTTTCTTGCCTTCTCTTCATCTTAGTGTTCACCAACAAAATAACTTATGACGCTATAACCGGATAAAGAATAGCTGATAATATCTCCGATGAGCTGCAGGACTTGGCCGACAGCAAGATTCGGAAGGACCATTCCGACCATAGACAAGCCGCCTCCTGCGATGCATGATATTATTATGACAACGGCCTCTACCTGTTGGCCGGTCGTGGCTCCTGGTTTTCCTGCTTGATGTCCTTTGATGATCCCGCACACTAACGCGGGCATTATAAACTTAAGGACAGCTCTGATAATTTTGACATACTCAGTGGTTCCTTGGCCCCACCCGCGCTCTCCTATGCCCAAAATGTTGCCCGTTAAAGGGTTCATTCTCCACCAGCCGACCGGAGGATAACCACCAGCTGCCCTGCTTATCTTAGGAACAAAAACAATATAGCCTTCAGACAATTCTTGTCCTATTAGCGCAAGCGCGTCGGGCGATAATCCCAAGTTTTTCAATCCAGGGTCATTTATGTCTCTGAGCAGGCGCCATTCAACCTTCCTGGAATCTAGTTCGGCGAAAATCTGCGCCGTGTTTTCAGCTTTTCCGCAGGGATCCAATAAAAATGCCTCCCAATTTGTATCCAAGACTCCCTGTTCCAGAGCGACTAAGAGAGGATTCTTTGTTTCCGGAACAAGGGAAATTTCGTTGTTGACTATATCAAGCGCCTGACAAAAACTGATTTCGCCGTTGGGATCGAGCCGTGGATATTTGTGAAACGCCAATATATTTGGCTGGCTGAGGAAAATAGCGGATCGATGACGACTCCCCATATCCCTGACCATGGCGAGGCTGTACTCTAATCCGGGGAAAGGGACAATCTTTTCAATCGCTTCGTTGATTTGAGACGGGGAATAGAGATTCTTAGAACAAAGTAAACTAATCAGTATCTCTTTATTGACAATGAGTTTGTCGGCTAACATCCGAGCAAGAAAATCAGGCGACAAACGACCGACAATAGCGGCGATTTCGGTCTCTCCGAGCAAAGCCAAGGCTCTCTCTAACCTCCTTGATTCAATAGCTTCTGGATCAGCCCTTCGATGCCCCAAGCGCGCGTTAGGGCCAATAAGATCGAATACCTGACGACGAATTCTGTTGGCCGGAAAGTCAGGGGATACTATCTCGTACTCAATCCATTCTGCCGTAAGGCACGATAACTTCTCAGGCTTCTTTTCGCCCTCCCCTCCTGCAAGGGCATTAAACATGCCGCCGACCAATCCACCCGGGCCGGCGGCTCGTCTCTTTCTTCCTGGATTTTTATTGACCTCTCCCGTATCCAGAAAGCTGCTTTGGGCGATCTCTTCAGAACCAATAACAAAGACCGGAAGCCATTCTTTTTCGTTGGCAGCAAGATTCTTGATCTTGCCAATCGGGTCATCTTCATTAAAAAGGCTGCCTTCCTGGGGCCAATTCATCGGAATGTGTCGAAGGATTATCTGTTTGCCGATTAAATCTACAGCTTTCAGCGGGATTTCTAAAACAACGCTTTCTTGGAGTCCGCTCTCCGTCGACTGCTCAACCATAAGCCGGATTATTATGCGATGATAAAGATCCTCCGGCAGATCCTGGAAAGCGACCGTTTCGTCAGCGGCGACCAGCTTTTTCCCTGGAGTTGGTTGATCGACGCTGACGTCCAGGTCAAGCCAACCTTCATCCTGTTTCATCTGAACCCACCAATGATCTTGAATTAAGGAATATCGGCCACGGTCCTTGCCCGTCCCGGATTTAATGTCGGAATCTTCGAGAAATTGAGTTATTCGCCGAGTTTGGTCAGAAACGCGAGTTCTGACTTTTTCGAAGAGATCGTCCTTGCCAACCCGGTTCTTATTAACGGCCTGGAGAATCCTATTTTTATCAAGCTGATATTTATCTACATAGGGCTGAATTATCTCGCCCATTTCATTCGCGCTCATTTTGGTTTGGGGAAGAATTTCTTCCTCAATCAGCTCACGTCGTTTGGCAAGGATATTTTTCGCTTGGTCTTCAGATAATTTTCCGCGCGCTAACTTGACCTCATAGCCGGCAAGTCGCAGTATCTCGTACAGCAATAGAGCGCGATCCAGACTGTTCCCTCGCCTCTCCATCAGGACTCCCACTGGACCCCGAAGCACTCCTTGATAGGGAATAAAAGATGTATTTCTCTGGACCCATAGAAAAAGAGCTGTATAATCTTTGCCAATCTTTTCTAAAATAGCTTGGGGATCGAACGTATCTCTGGGCATTGCCTTCGCAGCTTCCTCAAGCGCTTGAAAATAGGCTTCTAGTTTTTCAGTCGCCCTTTTTAAATCCTCTTGGGAGACAGGCCTTTCTTTTCCAGATTCTTCAGCTGATTGCAGCTCTGCAATCGCTTGTCCCTCTCCCGCTGTCGCTGCGGCTTTTGCGGCATCATCGGCTCCCCTCGCCACTTCCTCCTTTTCCTTTTTGCCGGATTTGGAACAGGAGGTGAAACACGACATATAGAGAAATGCGAAAATGGTGAAAAAAACCAAGATCTTGCTTTTCTTTAAATGACGGTTAAAGTCAGCCATCCGACCCTCCTTTTTGAATCGCATATTAAGTCATGAATAAATATCTATGATTACCTGATTTTACTAAGCTCAAACGTCTTTTCGCTTTCGTAACCGCGGTAGTAGAGTGCGGTTGGCACCTTGCCGCTTTTATAAGCCAGCTCAAACCGGATGAATGTCTGCGGCGGGATCGTGAAGGGGTCGGGCGGACGATGAAAGAGCGCCCCTGTGGACTCCTCATCAAAATTGACGCTCTCCTCGCCGGTCTTGAGGATAAATTGCCGGCTGGTCTGGATCTCGATCCCGCTGTTCACGAGCGACTGGATGCCGAGGTCGAGGATGGTTTTGTCGCCCTCCTGACGCAGGCCGTAAACAAAAATCTCCATCGTCTTCCCATCGCGATGCGAGGCCAGGGCCTTGGGGATTTCCGGCTGAAATCTTGGATTAAGCTTGAGATTATAGACCTTGTTCTTAATCCGCACTCCGAGGGTAAAGTCCTTCACGGCCGCTGGCACGAGAAAGGCGACTTCTTGATTTTGGTATACCTCAGGGGTAAAACGGATAAGCCCTCCCTCTGTTGTCGTCGCGCCGCCGCAATAGTAGAGATAACCATCGTTCGTGCTCAGCCAGAGATAATCTTTTGGCCTAATCTGAATGATATTTCCCTCAGAAAGGCTCTTCCCCCCGAGCTCGACGACGGTGTATTGCCAACCTGCGGGCGCTTTTTCGCCTTTAAACTCGGCTTGGAAATCCATTTTGTTAGCCGAAATATCGATAAAATCATCCTTAAACTGATCCAAGACCTTTCCGGCGCCTCCCCCTGCTCCGCGAGCCAATGCTAAGTCGCCTTTGATCGGGACCAGGAGATGGCCGTTGGAATAATCGAAGAACTGAAATGCCAGATTTTTAGCGTCCTTGGGAACAACGTAGACGAAAGTGACCTGTTTCTTTTCTCCGAATTTTGCTATGGAGAATGTTTTTTTCAATCCTATGCCGCCCTGAGTTTGCTCAGTCAGCCTGTCCAATGGGTAGCTTTTTCCGTCGGCCAGGCAGTAAGCATGGTCAAAAAAATTCGGGACTTGATAGGCGACATCCGCATCTACATACTCCTCTTTTCCTTTTTGCCCTCCCCCGGTGAGCCCGCCCACCCCCATCGTCCGGTCTTGCTTGCCCTCCAGCCTGCTCTTTTCGATTTTCTGCTTGGGGTGGATATTTTCCCACTCCGTTTCAAGCACCAAAAAAAGTTTTCCTGCGGGCGCTTTCCGGCCGGCGAGATCTGTCTCAAATTTCATCTCACCGATCTTGAGCTTGGCGGCTTTGTTGGCAGAAGTTTCCTGGGAAATTAACCAAGGGATTTCCAGAAAAAACATCCCTAAGGAAATCGCCAGGATTGATATAGACAGCTGTCTTTTGGACATGCCCCTTCCTTCCTTATACATTATGCTTATTATTTATTGCAGTTATGGAGAAATGTCAATGCTCAAAGGGATTGGCATCCTCTCGAGCGCGGCCGTTTTGATTTTTCGAGAGAATACGGTATAATTTTATCCCTTTAAAATCCAATCCTAAAGGATACTCCATGTCAAATATCGGCTCCTACGAAGAACGGCTCAAAAACTTCAGCTGGTCCATCTCCGAGAAGGAACTTGACTACAAACCGGGCCAGGTCATCAACATCGGCTGGTACTGTTCGGACCGCATCTGCCAACAGGGCAAGGGCGAAAAGCTCGCGCTCCTCTGGGAAGGCCTGGGCGGGATCGAGAAGAAATACACTTATCATGACATCCGCCGGGCGAGCAATACGATCGGAGCCTTCCTGCGCGGACTGGGCATCAAGAATGAAGAGCGCGTCTGCCTCTTTATGGACAGGGTCCCCGAGCTCTACATCGGTCTGCTGGGAATCCTGAAAACGGGGGCTATCGCCCAGCCTCTCTTTTCCGCATTCGGCGATGAGTCGCTCTTTGTCAGGCTGGATAACGCCAAAACGTCCGCTGTCTTCACTCAGAAAAAACACGCCCCCAAGGTCCGCAAGATCCTGGACAAGCTTCCCAGTTTGAAGCATATCATCATCGTCGACTACGACGGAAAGACCCCTCTCAAAGAAAGGGAAGTCGCTTTCTCGTTGGAAAAAGCCGATCCGGTCGATTCCTTTGATATTTTCCCGACCACGGCCGAATCCCCCTCCCTTCTACACTATACATCGGGAACGACCGGCCAGCCCAAGGGGGTCAAGCATGTCCATTACTCGCTCATCTCTCAATACCTGACGACCAAATGGGTCCTCGACCTTCGGGAGAATGATATCTATTGGTGCACGGCCGACCCCGGCTGGGTCACCGGCACCTCCTACGGGATCATCGGTCCTTGGAGCACGGGCATCACCCAGGCCGTCCTGGACAGCGGATTTTCGGCCGAGGCCTGGTACCGATTCATCGAAAAATACAAGGTGACCATGTGGTATTCGGCGCCGACGGCGATCCGCTCTCTCATGAAGGCCAGCCATGAGCTCGTGAAAAAATACGACCATTCCTCCCTCCGCTATCTGGCCAGCGTCGGCGAGCCCCTCAACCCGGAAGCGGTCATCTGGTCGGAAAAAGTCTTCGGCAAGCCCTTTCATGACAGCTTCTGGCAGACCGAGACCGGCTCGATCATGATCAGCAACTATCCCGGGATGAAGATCAAGCCGGGCTCCATGGGAAAACCATTCCCCGGGATCACGGCCACGGTCGTCGACCCGAAAACCTATGAGCCCTACGGCGAGCCGGGAAAGATCGGCTTGATCGCCATCAAGCCCGGCTGGCCGTCGATGATGCGGACCTATTGGAACAATGAAGAGGCCTATAAAAATAAGTTTAAAAACGGCTGGTACCTCACGGGAGACAGGGCCAGCATCGATAAAGAAGGCTACTTCTGGTTCGTCGGCCGCGATGACGACGTCATCAATACGGCCGGACACCTGGTCAGTCCGTTCGAGGTCGAATCCGCCCTGCTCGAGCATCCCGCCGTCGCGGAATCCGCGGTCGTCAGCAAGCCCGACCCGCTCAACATGGAGGTCGTCAAGGCCTTTGTCACGCTTAAGCCCGGTTTTGCGGCCAGCTCGGATTTGGAGCTTGAAATCATGAACTTCATCCGGAAAAAGCTCTCGCCGCTGGCCATGCCCCAGGAGATCGAATATATCGATTCGCTCCCCAAGACCCGGAGCGGAAAGATCATGCGCCGCATCCTCAAGGCCAAGGAATGGGGCGAAGAGATCGGCGATACTTCGACGCTGGAGAACGATTGATCTGGAAGAAAAAAGGGGAAGAAAAAATGGGGACACGTACCGAATTTAGAAATTTGGTCCATGTCCCCGGATTTTTACTAAAAGGAGTCATATCATGGAAGACCTGAAGGACGTCGTCCTCAAATATGTGTCCGAAGAGTATCTGGAAGAGGGAAGCGATCCCCTCACCTATGACACGCCCCTGATCTCGGGCGGGATCGTGGATTCGTTTTCGATGGTCTCGCTCAAGAGATTCCTGGAAAACAGGTATAAAATCTCCATCCCCGATGGCGATGCCACGCCCGAAGCGTTCGATTCCGTGAACAAGATCGCGGCCCTCGTCAAAAGATTCGTGAAATAAAAAAGGATCATGGCTTTGCCCTGTCAACGCGAGCGACGCGTGCCATCCCATCCAGAGGGTCATTCCGAGCAAAGCGAGGAATCTCCCCTTCTCGGTGCGATAGGCATGAGATGGCCACGGCGCAAAGCGCCTCGCCATGACAGAATAGACAAGGAGAACACCAATGGCCTATAGCGATAAAGTTCGAGCTATGTACCAGGATCAATTGAAGGCGATCCAGGATGCCGGCATCTTCAAAATGGAACGGTACATCCATTCGCCGCAGGCCGCCGATATCGACGTCGAATTTCCGGCTGGCTCTTCGCTCAAAAAAGTCATCAACATGTGCGCCAACAACTACCTCGGGCTGTCCAGTCACCCCGACGTGATCAAGGCGGCCCACGAAGGGCTGGACTCGCGCGGCTACGGCATGTCCTCGGTCCGCTTCATCTGTGGCACCCAAGATATCCACCGTGAGTTGGAAGATCGGTTGACCAAGTTCTTGGGCACGGAGGCCACGATCCTTTTTCCTTCCTGCATGGACGCCAATGCCGGCGTCTTCGAGGCCGTCCTGACCAAGGACGATGTCATGATCTCCGACCGGCTGGTCCATGCCTCGTTGATCGACGGCATCCGCCTCTGCAGCGCCATGCACGACACGTTCAAACATTCCGATATGGCCCACCTCGAATCAAAGCTCCAGCTCCATGCTGACAAACGCTTGAAGCTGGTCATCACGGACGGCGTTTTTTCGATGGACGGCGACACGGCCAAGCTGGATGAGATGGTCGCCCTGTGCGAAAAATACGAGGCCCTGTTGCTCGTGGACGATTCGCATTCGTCCGGGTTCATCGGCAAGACCGGGCGCGGCACCCATGAAAAGTGCGGAGTCATGGGCAAGATCGATCTCATCACGACTACGTTCGGCAAGGCCCTCGGCGGGGCGTCTGGCGGATGCGTGTCCGGCCGCAAGGAGCTCGTCGAGATGTGCCGCCAGAGAGCCCGGCCTTATCTTTTCTCCAACACCATCGCGCCGGTAGTCGTGGCGGGCGTTCTCAAAGTCCTCGACATCCTGTCCATGACGACGGAGCGGAGAGACAAGCTGGAAAAGAACGCGGCCTACTGGAGAAAAGGACTGACGGAGGCCGGCTTTGTCTTGAGAGAAGGCGACACGCCGATCGTGCCCGTCATGCTGTTCAACGCCAAGCTATCCCAGGATTTCTCGCGGGCGCTCTATGATGAGGGCGTCTATGCCATCGGCTTTTTCTTCCCCGTCGTGCCCCAAGGGCAGGCGAGAATCCGGACACAGATCTCGGCCGCCCACGAAATCCATCATTTGGACAAGGCGCTCGAGGCCTTCACCAAGGTCGGCAGGAAATTCAACATCCTGGGCAAGACGAAACAAGAAATCATCGACATGTACGGGATGTAGGGCCCGGGGCCGGTTGCTCTGTATTTCAACGGATGGATGTAGGGATTGGGGAAGAATTTTTTAGTTTCACCATGGACACGGCTCCCAACAAGGGGCCGGCCGCAAGGAAGACAAAGGCCCACTGCCAGCCGACGCGCTGGCTCAACCAGGCTATGAACTGGATGGAGATGACGGTAATTCCGAAGCCGATGCCGTTCTGGATGGTCAAGGCCGTTCCCGTATATTCCGGCGGACAAGAAACGGCCGCCAAGGCGGAAAATTGCGGCGAGTCGGAAACGACGACAATGCCCCAAAACAAAACAGCCGGAATGAGCAAGCCCGGGGGAAGCTCGAAGAGAAATCCGGACAGGCTGCAGAATATTGTCGAAGCGATGAGTGAAGCCAGAGCGACCTTGCGCTCACCCGCAAATCGGGACATCCATCCGCCCAGAACGCAGCCGACAATACCAATGCCGACAACCAGAAAAGCAATCAAAGGAACGGAGCCCACAAGTTGCCGGGCATTTTTGGCGAAGCTCGCCGCAAGATAAGAGGAGACGAGAGACCAGAAAGCATAGAGCTCCCACATGTGGCCGAAGTAGCCGAAAGCCTGGAGGCGAAACGTCCGGAACCGGAAGATCCGGAATGCCGCTCGCGCGTCGAACGGAGGCGTCTCTTTCAAATAGGGGCCGTCGGGAACGCCGAGCAGCACAAGCAGGCCGCCGGCAAGGGCGCAGACCGAGGACGTGAATATTAAAATCCTCCAATCCAAACGGCTGCCGGCGGCAAAAAAAAGAAAAGGGACGGCTGTTCCCAGAGTCAGGGCCCCGACCATGATACCCAACCTCCATCCTAAACTCGTCCGGAACCATTGGGCGACGATCTTCATTCCCACCGGATACACGCCGGCCAGGGTTGCGCCCGTGAGAAACCTGAGGGCCAAGGCCATGTCGAAGCTTTCCGAAGACACGGCAAAACCAGCATTGAATAAGGCGCCAAGCAGAGCCGAGACGAAAAAGACCTTCCGCGTTCTAAAAATATCCGCGAGGTTCAGGAGCGCATAGAAAAACGTCCCAAAAATAAAACCGAGCTGGACGGAGATCGTCAGCCACGAGGACCGGACTTCTCCCAAGTTCCAGATCCCCTTTAAAACGGGAGCCGCCGCCGTGCCTGAAAACCAGGTGGAAGAGGCTAGGAAGACCGCCAGAGAAACGAGGAGCAAGGCCCGGCCGGATTTATTCATGGTGAGGTCCAGGATCTATTTCAGGGCTTCAAATCGGGCCGAGTATATCCCCGATGTCTCTTAAAATCAATGGACTGCGTCCTTTCTCTGGAAAGAACGCCGAAAATTTTCTATAATAGAGCCTGCCGCCATGAAGAGATTCACAAAAAAAATCATATCTTTTGCCGCTATCGGCCTGCTGGGCGCATGTTTCTGCAGCCTTCTGCCTGCCCGCTCGGCCAGCCAGGATCAAAGGGCCATCACTGACAGCCTGTCCAGGACCTTGACCATTCCGGCCAACGTGAAGCGTGTGCTTTCCCTTCAGTCTGAAATCACGCGGCTGATCGTTGCCCTCGGCGCCGCGGACAGTCTGGTCGGAATCGACTATTTTCTTCGCACCAACGATCGTTTGTTCAGGATCGTTTATCCTCTTCAAGTTCAGCTTCCCCTCACCTCCATGGCCGATTATAACGTCAACATGGAAACTCTGACCCGCTTGAACCCGGATATCATCTTCGGCGCTCCTGAGGACAGGCAAGTCTGCGAATCTCTTCAAGCGAAAATCAAGGTCCCTGTCGTCGCCCTGGCCTCGATGGGCCGCTTCGACAGGCTTCTCGAAGAAACCAAGCTTCTCGGAGACATCCTCAACCGCAAAGAGAAAGCCGCCGAGCTCGCGACGTATTTCAAGGAAATCATCGCCGGCATCCAGAACATCGTCTTGGACGAACCCGGGGCCAAAAAGCCGCGCGTCTACCTGACGTTTTACGGCGGATTGAACCGGACCCCGGTCTTCTACGAACCGGTCAATGCCGCCGGCGGAATCAACCTGGCCCAAAATCTTCTCCCCTCCTCTCTCGGCGTGGACAAGACGGTCGTCGATGTCGAGCAGATCATCAAGTGGAATCCCGACATCATCCTGATCCACGGCAATTATCCGCCCCGGGAGAGGATCGTCACCGTGGAGAATGTCCTCCGCGACCCGAGATTGGCAGCCGTCGCCGCCGTCAAGAACAAAAAGGTTTTTTATACCTTCGGTTTCTGGAATTGGTGGGACATGGGCCAAGTCCTTGTCGAAACCCTCTATCTGGCCAAGCTGTTCTATCCGGATAAGTTCGCCAGCGCGCAGATCGCAAGGGAAGGAAACAAGATCTTCAAAAAAATCTACGGCGTCGATTCCCTGTATTCCTCGCTCTCGAAGTTCCTCAAATGCGATGAATGGGCCCATGAATAATCGTCGAAGGCGGGCTCTCGGCGTATTGATCTGCCTCCTTCCCCTGCTTGTTTTTCTTTTGTCCCTTCTCTTCGGGACCGTCCATATTCCCGTCAAAGACCTGCTAAAAACACTGATCTCCCCTCTCTTCCCCTCCTTAAAACAAGGCCTCCCCGCGAACTCCCTCATCATCGTCTTCAGCGTCCGGATTCCCAGGCTTCTCCTCGGCTTGGCCGTCGGGGCCTCTCTTTCGGTTTCGGGGGCGTCTCTTCAAGCTCTTTTCAAGAATCCCCTTGTCAATGAATTCATCCTCGGCATTTCCTCCGGGGCCGCTTTTGGCGCATCGCTGTCGATGGTTTTCCTGGGCAGGAGCTTTCCGCCCCAGATCTCTGCCTTTGTTTTTGCCATCGCCGCTATGGTCATCGTCCTGGTCATCGCCAGAAGATCGGACTCCCCCATGATTGCCCTTCTCCTGACCGGCGTCATCGTCTCGGCTTTTTTCTCGGCCCTGCTGTCGCTCATCGAATTTTTCGCCAGCCCGTATGCCCTCCAAGCCCTGTTTTATTGGCTGATGGGGAATCTGTGGCGGGCCAGCTGGGGAGACCTGGCCATCTCACTGCCCCTGATGGGAGCCGGCATCCTCATTCTCATCCTGATGCGGTGGAGAATGAACGTCCTGTCCATGAGCGATGAGGAAGCCAAAACGCTGGGCATCAACATCCGCAAGGAAAAGCTGCTGGTGATCCTGATGACGGCCGTCATCACCGCCGCCGCCACGGCTATCGCCGGGATCATCGGCTGGGTCGGACTCATCATTCCCCATCTTGTCCGGATGATGGTGGGCGTTGACAACCGAAAAGTCATCCCGATGTCGGCGGCCCTCGGCGCCAGCTTCCTGATGATCGCCGACAACATCACCCGGAGCATTGCCTCGTTCGAAGTGCCCGTGGGGATTTTCACGAGCCTCATCGGCATTCCGTTCTTTATCGTCCTCCTGAAAAGGTCCAAGAAGGTCTGGCTATGAGCGTCCTTGTTCAGAATCTCTCCTTTCGCTACCGGAATTTCGCGCTCCACATCGAACACCTCCAATTCGAAAGCGCCAAGATGACCTCCATCGTCGGCCCCAACGGGGCAGGCAAGACGACCTTCTTGAAATGTATCTGCGCTATCCTTCCCGTGGCCAAGGGCTCACTCTTCATCGATGGACGGGATATCGGCGCCATGCGGGAGGATGAACGGGCCAGGCTCCTGGCCTATGTTCCCCAGGAGCACAGCTCGATCTTCAACTATACCGTCCTGGACTTCATCTTGATGGGGCGGGCGGCCTATCTGCCGATGTTTTCCACTCCTTCGGCCAGGGACGTCGAGATCGCCCAGGAGGCCCTCGATTTTGTCGCTCTGGGACATTATGCTTCTCGGCCCTATTTCCAGCTCAGCAGCGGCGAGCGGCGCCTTGTTCTGATCGCCCGGGCCCTGGCTCAGAAATCGGACATCCTCATCCTCGACGAGCCCACATCGTTTCTCGATCCCAAGCATGAGACGGAGATCTTGGAGCTGGCCAAAAAGCTGGCCGCGGAGAAACAAAAAACCGTTCTGGTGACGCTTCACAACCTGGACATGGCGGTAAAATATTCCGACGCCATGGTCTTCATGAAGCAGGGACAAGTGGTCGTCTCCGGAAAGCCGGATGACATTCTCGACGAGGCCCTGCTGGAAAGCGTCTATGAGATCAAAATGAGCATCATCCGGTACGACGGCCGCAAATTTATTGTCATTTGATTCTTGGAAAGAGATTGTTTATACTGAGGTTGGTTTGAAAACGAAAATCCACTACCTCAACGGAAACAGGCTGTACTATGCCTTTCTCGCCGGCGGGAATGCGGTCATCCAAGACCAGGCTTATTTGAATAAAATCAACGTTTTCCCCGTCGCTGATTCAGACACGGGGACAAACCTGGCCTCGACGATGAGGGCCATCGCCGAAGGCTCGATCGTCAACCGCTCGATCAAGGCTACCTTGAAGTCGATCGCCAATGCCGCCCTCAGCGGCGCCCAGGGCAACTCCGGGATCATCTTCGCCCAATTCATCCACGGCGTCAGCAAGGAGACCGAGCACGATTTCAAGCTCTCGACAACGGCCTTCGGCGAAGCCGTCAAACGGGCCGTTCATTACGTCCATAAAGCCATCGTCACTCCCGTCGAAGGCACGATGATCACGGTCATCAGGGACTGGGCCGAAGCCGTCTATCAGAAACGAACCCAGACCTCGGATTTCGCCGAGCTCCTATCGGATTCCCTGCATGCCGCCCAGAAATCCTTGAAAGAGACGACCTACAAGCTCCAGGTCCTGGCCCGGGCCGGTGTGGTTGACGCCGGAGCCAAAGGGTTTGTTGATTTCCTGGAGGGCATCGTCCATTTCATCAAAAAAGGCAAGCTGTCCAAGGTCTCCATTATAGACGGCCCCCCCAGCCGCGAAGAAATCCACATTCCCTCGGCTAAGGAATCCCTGGAATACCGCTACTGCTCCGAAGCCCTCCTGGCCGGCCAGTCGCTCGACGCCGACGCGATCCGGGGCGTCGTCCAGGGTTACGGCGGATCGGCCGTCGTCGCCGGCACGGATGAGAAAGTCCGGATCCATGTCCACACCAACGATCCGGCCAGTCTGTTTTTCACGCTCAAGGACTACGGCGCGATCGCCCAGATCAAAGCGGAGGACATGCGGAAGCAGCATGAAGCGGCCTATGCTCCCAAAGCGAAAATCGCGCTCGTCACCGACTCTTCCTGCGACTTGCCCCAGTCCATCCTGGACGAACGCCAGATCCATGTCGTTCCTTTCCTTCTGGTATTCGGCCAGACCCAGTTTTTGGACAAGGTCACGATCACGCCCGATCAATTCTACGGGCTCATGAAAACGGCCGAAGTTGTCCCAACCACCGCCCAGCCGCCGGTGGGGGGTGTTCAAAATTTCCTGGCCTTCCTGGCCAGCCACTACGAGTCCATCATCGTCCTGACCATCTCCGATAAGCTGACGGGCTTTTATAATATGTGCCTGAAAATCGCCGAAAAGATGCCCGGCAAGAAAATCAGCGTGATCAATTCTCGTCACATCTCGGCCACGTTGGGTCTGCTTGTCGCCCGGGCCTCGGAAAAAATTCTGGCCGGCGTTCCCCACGACGAAGTCGTGAAGGACGTCGAGGCCTGGATCCCGAAAACTAGGATTCTCGTCGATGTTCAGACGCTCAAATACATGGTCCGCGGCGGTCGGGTCAGCCCGACCAAGGGCCTGATCGCGAAAATCCTGAATGTGAAGCCGATCATCACCTTGGATGAAGAAGGCAAAACATCGGCGGCCGGAAAATCCTTCAGCCGCAAAGGCAATATGGCGAAAATTCTCAAGAAAACTAATGAGTTCGCCCTGAAAGAGAAGATCTGGGGCTATGCCATCGTCCATGTCCAGAACCCCGAGCGAGCCAGGCTGTACGAACAAAAGCTCACCGAGATGCTGCAGAAGAAACCCGCCTATATCATGGATGTCGCCCCTGTCATCGGCGTCCACAGCGGCATCGGGGCGGTCGCCGTCGCGCTCCTGTCTGAATAACGACAGAAAAATATTCCAAAAGCGCAAGCGCGGCGAAGATTTCCTGTTTAGGGCTTGAGCTGTGAGGTGCAGGCGGGGCAGCGGACGGCCCTGATGGGGATGACGGAGAAGCAGAAGGGGCATTCCTTGGTTGTCGAGACGGTGGGCGCTTCGGCCGGTTTGCGTCTGAGCTTGTTGACCTGCTTGATCAAGAGAAACATCACCAGCGCGACGATCAGAAAGTCGATAAACACGTTCAGAAAAAGCCCGTAGTTGATCGTCGCCGCGCCGGCCGCTTTGGCCTCGGCCAGCGAGGCATAGGGCTTCCCGGACAGGTTTATGTAAAGGCTGGCAAAATCGACCTTGCCGAGCAAAAGCCCGATCGGCGGCATGATGATGTCATTGACCAGGGACGAGACGATCTTGCCAAAAGCGCCGCCCATGATGAAGCCGATGGCCAGGTCGAGCAGGCTCCCCTTCATGGCGAATTCTTTAAATTCCTTAAACATCCGACCTCCTTTCCAGATCGATGAAATCCTTATCGCTCTTTTGCCAAGACTATAAAACGTCTGCCGAGTCTCGTCAATAGGAAGCTAGCCGAGCTAAGCATCTCGATTTCGTGCTAAAAACCTGGATGGGTGGCGCGGATGCTGCCCCGCAGACACTCTCCCCTCCAAGGAGCATACCCCGATGAATTCATCGCCAAATGCTCCATGGAAAGGAGGCAGAGAGCGAAGCGATCGTTGGAGGGAAACCCAAATAAAGGGGTTCCCTCCAAGAGTGTCTGACAGGTCCCATCCAGACTTTTATGATTGTCGAGAGGTTTCCCCATTTAATCTACAATTCCCGGCGTTTTTATTATAAAATGAACGCGGCTGAACAGGAGATCGACGACGAGGAGATAAAGGGATGAAAAAAACCTTTGTGGCGCTCTGCATCATGCTGCTGTTTGTCCATGCGCTCCCGGCCCAGGTAGCCAGCCTTTCCCAGATGTTCCTGCTCGGCAAGGCCCTCAAGGACCTCGACGGCGATTTGCTGGTCGATAAGATCACGCTTTGCATCGTCATCCCCGACAATGCCAACGCCGCCGAGCTGGCCGTGGCCTCCGACATTGCCGCCCGGGCCAACCTGGAAAGCCTGGTCCAGGATTTTGCCCTCGTCAGAAGGGAGTCCGATATTTCCCGCATCGAACGCCTGGAAAATCCCATTTTCATCGGGACGAACGTGAAATGGCTCAGGGAAGCCATCAAGGATGAGGACATCCTCGTGCCCTCGCTCGGGCCGAACCAGGGACTCGTCGCCGCCTTTTCCCTCAAGGACCAGAACGGCATCCTTCTCGTCGCCAGCAGCGAGGACGCCTTGCTTCAGACCGGCCGCGCCTTTTTCCTCCGCTGGCCGTACTTCTGGGAAATCTGGGGACGAGAAGAAGGGGCGACATTCCTCTCGCTCGAAAAAGACATCACCCAGTTCCTGACCGCCGAGGGCGTGAGTCTCCAAAAAACCATCATCAAATCCGCCCTCTATGAATTTCCGCCTCCCAAAAAAAGCCCGGCCCCGCTCAAAAAACTCTCCTTCCACTCGGGCGAGATCAGGGACCTGACTGTGGAGATCTATTTCACGGACGAGGAGGACCAGCAAAAAACTTTCAAGGCCTTCGATGCGCTTGGCCGGCAGCACGAAAAAGGCCAGAGGACAGATTTTCTTTCCTACCCGGGCTGCGCCCAATTGACCTTCTCGCTCCGCTACGGGAAAAAGAACATGCAGGTTGTCATCCCCCGCATGGGCGCTCCAAGACGGATGCTGACACCGTCCTTCAAAGACACGCCGAGAGCGGACGGGGCCGGCAAAGAATTCGACCTTCTCAGCCTTTTGACGACCAAGGGCGTCTATGGCGATATCGATCGAGACGGAACGATCGACTCCCTGGACTCTCAGGTGATCATTCCCCAGGGCTCGAACATCAAAGGAATCGCCCAAATCTCTTCGAGGCTCATGCTCGGAACGGCCGGAGCCTCTTTTCCCGTCGTCTATCTCGATAAAGAGATCGAGCACAAAAAAGCCTTGGTCGCACCCATCCTGATCGGCTCCAATATTCTCACCCAGGAGCTGCAGAGGATCGGAAAATTGAAGGCGCCATCCCTGGAGAACGCCTGGGGGATGGCCAAGGTGATTCCCAAAGCTTTCAACAAGTCCAGCGCCCTGGCCTTCCTGGCAGCAGACAATATCGGGATGGAAAAAATCCTGGCCTATTTCAACCAGACTTTTCCCTATCTCGACGAATACAAGGACGGCCGCCCGCAGATCGGCGATGCCGCGGCGGCCCTGGAAAAGTTTTTCAAAGGCGAGCACGGCAGCGCGGAAGCTTTTCTCGCCCAGGGCTTGAAAAAGGTCCTGGAAGATTTCAAGGACAAAGACATGGAATCGTTCAAGGCCGAGATCTATCTGCCGCGACCGAACCCGAAATTCGAGGAGGATGTGAAGAAGAGCCTGGCGGCCGCCGTCAAAACTGAATCGCTCGAGGTCAAGAGCTTTCTCTTGAATGACGGCAAGAAAATCTTTGAAAAAGAGCAGACTTTTTCCTGGGAAGCCGAGGACGCCCTGAAGCTCATCGAGGAAAAATTGAAAGCCCTGGAAAGCCCGGCCGGGCCACTCAAGATCAGCCTGGGGCTCAGCGAATCCCCGGACATCCGGCAGAAAGTCAAAAAACAGGTCGAAGCCCTATTTCCGGAAAGCCAAAAAACGCGGGCCGAAGTCGAAGTCCTCTCTGCCTACAAGCAGGGCTTTTTCTGGCTGCAGGAAAGAATTCTGCCGCAGCTCAGAGGCAAGCCCGTCGGCCAGATCGTCATCAAATTCGCCGAGGAGAAGGAAAACCTGAGTCAGCCTAAGAGGTTCTATGCCGAGCCGGCGCGCTGGCTGCAGGAGCTCTATCCCGTGGACGAGATCATGGCCAGAGACCTCAACATCCCCCTGGACAAGATCCATTTTGAGCTCAAGCCTCCGGGCGGCGCCACTTACGAAGTTTCGGCCCATGACGCGAAAAACGCACTCTTGCTCCAGCAGAGCTTTTCGCCGCGCATCCGCGAAATCTCCTACCTCAAGCCCGTCCCCGAATGGGGAAAGGTGAAGTTGACCACTGGCTGGCTGAAGATCGAGGCGGGAAAAGAGGTCCTCTCCGATGTTTCGCTCAAATCCGACCTCGAAAAAATCTGGGAATATTACCAGGATGAAGTTCTCGCTCCCGTCTATTCCCACATCCTCAAAAAAACAAACAGCGAGCCGACCTACTCCAAACAACCATATTTCAAGCGGCTGCTCGTCGAGCTGTGGTCCAGCGAGCCGGATTTCCGGATCGGGCTGGATGAAGAGATCATCAGCTCGCTGGAGGCCATCCATGACGAGCTCTATTTCGACACGCTTGATTTTCTCAGGGGCATCACGGAGCTCGACATCGAGGACCAGGAGCTGCCTGAAGACACGTCGCGCGTTTCCGCGCCCGGCAATATCTTTCCCTTGATCCACCCTTCCACGGAAGGAGAACGGCCCAAGGTCAAAGTATCATTCGAGGACTGGACGGCCTCTTCGCCCCAGATGATCATCAAATGGAAAGAAAAGGGCCGTGAAGAATTCAGCCGTAAGATCGCCTTCCCTTCGCTCAAGCCGAAACCGCTCCAGGTTCCGGCGCTCATCTACAACGGGCTTGAAGAAAAAATCGAGAGTCTGGTCATAGAGCTCGAGTTCGAGAAGGACGCCGAGTACCTGGCCCTGCTGGATATCCTGGCTTCTTACAGAGATCTACAGGATAAAGGCCTGCTGCCGACGGCCTTGAGCTTTCCGAATCTCAACAGCCTTACGCTCAAGATGAAATGCAAGGAGATGGAAAAAGAGGAAATCCTTCCCATCACGGCCGCCGAATCCGCGGAAAAGCCGGCCCCCAGGCCTCTTAAACCGGGCGAAGCTATCGTCGATACGACAAAAATCTTATCCCCGGAAATGGTCCAGGAAACCGTCGACCGTTTGGCCCAATTCGCGGCCGTAAGGACATATATCGGGGGAAAATCCTATGAAGGCCGGGATGTTCCCGTGATCGAAGTCTACAAGCCGCTCGGCAAGTATGTCTCGCTGCCGCGCCTGATCGCAGCCAAGCCGACGATCTATCTCAGCGGGCGTCAGCACGCCAACGAGGTGTCCTCGACGAGCTATATTCTCAAGCTGGCCGAGCTCCTGGCGACGGACAAGACCTACCAGGATTATATCAACAAGATTAACTTCGTGTTTCATCCGATGGAAAATCCCGACGGCGCCGCCATGGCCTATGACCTTCAGAAATTGACGCCGTTCCACAGCCTCCACGCCGGCCGCTACAGCTCTCTAGGAATCGATGTCGGCTCCATGGGCGGCAGCGCGCGGCCGATCCTTCCGGAAGCCCTGGTGAGGAGGAGCCTGAACAGCAAATGGCAGCCGGACATCTACCTCAACCTCCACGGATATCCCTCCCACGAGTGGGTCCAGCAGTTTTCCAATTACTCGCCGTATCTCTTCCGCGATTACTGGATCCCCAGGGGCTGGTATGTCTTTTACAGAGCCCTCAGCCTTCCCCTCTACCAAAAATACAAAGACGCCGGCGACGAATTGAAGAGTTTCATCATCGCCGAAATGCAGTCGAACGAAAAGCTCAAGGAGTCCAATAAAAGATTCGCCGATCGCTACATCCGCTGGGCCGCCCGCTGGCAGCCCCATCTCGACTATCTCGAGCTCTACGACGGCGTCAACCTTTACGCCAAGAGGCGCTCTTCGACCGAAAGCCGTCTCTCGGCCAGGACCCAAGTCACGTTCGTCGACGAGACGGTGGAAGCCATGGACGAAACGGCCCGGGGTGCCTGGCTCGATTTCCTATCCATGCAGGGATTGAGCTATCTCCGCGCCCACCTTAAGTACCTGTCCCAAGCAAAGTACGAAACCGTCCGCTTCGAAGAAGAGGTCCAGGATCGGGTCCGCATCCAGTTTGTCAGGGGCAGGCCGGGAACCGTTAAAAAGACTAGCAAAGATTAGCAGGAATAATTTCAGGCAGCTATTTTTCTGCCGACATAATCGGCAATTTCCTTCCGTGGATCCAGCCTTTTTTATGTAAACCAAAAAATATCGAATCTGAGGAATCGCTGTAATAGAGCAGGAGAAGTTATTGGATGTTTTACAAAATAAATTTGCTGACAGGCAAAAAAATTAGCTAATAATTTTTCCTACAGGCAAAAATTCTTGATTCCGATCTTTCCTGAGGGATGTGGATAAGTAGGAAATGGATTTTCTGGAGACCGTCGATCGGAAGCCGTGTTTTGCCGTAGAAACGAAGCCCGCCGGTGAAAACAGGCTGTTTTATGCCGATTGCAAATGCGCGACAAAATTGATAGACTCCGCGATAGGACATTAGCAGGAACCATGGAACCGGCCGGAAATCTCCTGATCATCGGAAAAGAGCCGTCCCTGGCCGAAATGCTCAAGGCCTCGCCCGTGGCCGCGGATTTCCGGATTCATTTTTGCCGGGTCGGCCAGGACATCCTGGATTTCATCAAAGATCGCTCGATCCGGATTGCCATCTTGGATTTTGAAGAGATTCGGAAGGACGCCTCGAGCCTTCTCCGAAAACTCAAGCAGTTCGATCCCCTCCTTCACGTCGTCATGATCGGCGGCCCCCTCCACCCCGAAGAGGTCCTGGACTGGATCCATCAGGGCGCGACAGACTACCTGGTCAAGCCGCTCGAAATCGAAACGATCCACGAAGCCCTCAAAAAAGCCTTCGAAAAACGGGAGCTGCGGCGCGAGACCTTTCTTCTCGAAAAAAGGCTGGAAAAAAAATACGTCTTTCAGGGCATGACCAGCAAAAATCCATATATGCTCGAGATCTTCGGCCTGATCGAAAACATCGCCCGATATTTCACGAGCGTCCTGATCACGGGCGAGACCGGCACGGGGAAAGAGATGGTGGCCCGCGCTATTCACGACCTAAGCGGAGTCGAAAACCGTAAGCTCGTCATATGCGACTGCGCCTCGATCCCGGAAAGCCTCTTTGAATCCGAGCTCTTCGGCTATGTCCGCGGCGCTTTTACCGGAGCCGACCGGAACAAGCGCGGCCTGTTCGACGACGCCCATGAGGGTACGATCTTCTTGGACGAAATCGGGGATGTTCCGATGCCCGTCCAGGCTAAGCTCCTCCGCGTGCTCGAAACGCGCCAGTTCCGGCCGCTCGGCTCGAACGAAGTGAAATACGTCCATGTCCGGATCATGGCCGCCTCCAACCGAAACCTGGCCGCGGCCATCAAACAGAACGCTTTCCGGGAAGACCTCTATCACCGGCTGAACCGCGTGGAGATCCATCTCCCTCCGCTCCGAGAGAGGTCGGAAGACATTCCCCTACTCGTCCGGCATTTTCTCCACAACTCCAACAAGGCGTATGGCAAATCCGTCAAAGGCGTCTGCCGGGATGTCCAGAAGCTGTTTCTCCGGTATCCCTGGCCGGGAAATATCCGCGAGCTGGAAAACGTCATCCAGAGCGCCGTGCTCGTTTCGAAAAAAGACTTCATCGATTTGGCCGACCTGCCTAAAAACCTAAGGGATTTTCTGCCCGCGCGGAGCCGGATGCCCTTCATCGACAAAGAAAATTTGTCGACGCTCGACGACCTGGAAAAAGAATATATCGCCTATCTGCTCAAGGTGACGAATCACAACCTGAAAAAAACGGCGAAGATCCTGAACATCTCGCGAACGACGCTCTACAACAAGCTCGGCAAATACCACCTAGAATAAGGGATCGGCCCATAATCAATGAGCGTTTTTCTTCTTCCAGGAAATATAATACAAGGGCAGCCCGGCCAGGATGATCGCCGTCCCGATCAGGGATTTGACGAACGAGCTGGCAAAGACGTTGATGACGACCGCCGCCGATATGAGAAAGAAGGCAAGCGGGACCACCGGATATCCCCAGGCCCGATAGGGCCGCGTCGCATCCGGCATCTTTTTCCGGAGCACGATCAAAGCCAGCGCCGTCAGGCCGAAGAAGATCCAGTCGCCGAAGGTCACATATTGGAGGAGCTGGCCGTAGGTGTTGGTCCCGAGAAGACAAGAAGCCCAAGCCGCCTGGAGAAAAATGGCCACATAGGGAGTCTCGGTGCGGGGATGGAGCCGGGCGGCCACCGGCAGGAATGCCCCGGACTGGGCCATGACTTGATAGACCCGCGCCCCCGTCAGGATGAACACATTCGTGATCCCGAAGGTGGAAACGATGATGGCCGCCGAGACGAACTTCGCTCCCCATGGACCGACCATGGCTTCGAAGGCATCCGAGGCCAGCTTTGTCGAGCCGCTGATCTCGGCCAGCGGAAGGGCTTTGACATAGACGACATTGGACAGGACATAGACGGCTACGACGAGGCCGACCCCCGAGATGATGGCCAGGGGCATGGTGCGGGAGGGATTCTTCACTTCGCCGGCCACAAAATTGAGATTCTGCCAGCCGCCGTAGGAAAACAAGGCCGGCATCAGGGCCAGCCCCATGGCGCTCAATATTTTCAAATGAACCCCGTCGGGAAACAGAGGGCCGAGGGACAAGTGGGGAGCCTTGAACCAGAGAATTCCTACGCCGATCAAGGCCATGAGGGCCAGGATTTTCAGCGTCGTAAAGACATTTTGGACGAGACTTCCGGGCTTAATCCCCAAAAAGTTTACGAACGAGAGAAGCCAGATGATGCCCGCGGCAAGCAGGCTGATCCAGAGATTCTTCATCGGCACGAATCGGCTTATAAAGCGGGCGCAGGTGTAGGAGACGGCGGCGATCGCCCCTGTCTGGATCGTGCTGAAGAGCGTCCACCCGAAGAGAAACCCGAGCCAGGGGGAAAAAGCGCGGTCCAGGTAGACGACCTGCCCTCCGGACTGGGGAAACATGGCCCCCAGCTCGGCAAAACACAGCCCGCCGAGAAAGGCGATGACGCCGCCGATGATCCAGACGAAAAGCAGCTGGGAGGACGACTGCAGGAATTTAGCGCTCTCCGAGGAATTCATGAAGATGCCGGCCCCGATCATCGCCCCGCTCGAAATCATGGCCGCATCAAACAGGCTGAGCTTCCTCAGGGAAGACTTTTTGTCATCCATTTTTCTATCTAATACACAATTGCCGGCGCAAAATCAATTCAACAAAAAACTATTTGGCAATCCGCCGATTTTTCCGTAGAATGTTAGGATGAAACAGGAGGTCAGAATGAAAAAAACTCTCACGATCTGCCTTTTAGGCCTATTCCTGGTCAGCCTTTCCGTCGCGGTGGGCTACGGCCAGACGACCAAAGAGATTCTCGACAAGATGATCGATGCCCAGGGCGGAAGAAAAGCCCTGGCAGCCATTAAGGACACGACGATCGCGGCAAACATAGAACTGGCCCAACAGGGTATGAGCGGAAACCTGACTATCTACCAGAAAGAGCCTGACAAGATGAGGATGGACATCGAAATCCAGAACATGGTCATCACCCAGGCCTTTGACGGAGTCAAGGGCTGGCAGATCAATCCTATGGCGGGAGGGGCCGCGGCAGAGATGTCCGAAAGCGAAGCCCGGGACTTTAAAAAGCAGGCGATGGGAAATGATTCACTTCTGAATCCCGAGAAATACGGCATCACTTTCGCCTTTAAGGGGAAAGAAAAAATCCAGGACAAGGAATATCTGGTTCTTGAGCAGTCCTATGCCGACGGCCAGAAAGTCGCGATGTATCTCGATCCCGTCACGTACCTGATCTATAAAGCCAAAGCCAAGGTCAACCAGATGGGCATGGAGATCGACCAGGAAACGATTTTTGGAGACTACAGAAAAGAGGGCGATACGGTGGCGGCCCACACCATGACCGTTTTCCAGAACGGCGCGGAAGCCGTGAAAATGACCTTCAACAAGATCACGTTCAACGCGGGCATCGAGGATTCCCTTTTTAAGATGTCGAAATAGGCCATGAGAAAGACGGGCTTTCTTGCCGCCGTCCTGATCCTTCTTCTTCGTGAAAAAAGAGCTTTGGCCGACCTTGGCCGTGGCCAACGGAATGGATGTGAACGGGATCCCTGAGAAAAATCAGCTGATCAAGCTGGTCAAGTAGTTTCGATTTCCTTCAAGACATCATAGGCCAGTCGGAGGGCGCGGAGGCCTTCCTCGCCGCTGACCTTTCCCGGTCTACCCTCGGCCTGGCAGCGCAGGAAATTCTCGAGCTCCTTCTTCAGCGGCTCTTCCTTCTTGATCTTCAGCGTCTTGATATCGGTCTGCCGTCCGCTCAGCGGGAACACCTTGACTTCCTGGTCGATGTAATCGATGGAATAATAGGAAGTGGGCTCAAAGATTCTCAGTTTGCGGACCTTGCCCTGATGAACCCGACTGGCCGTCAGGGTGGCCACGCAGCCCGATTTGAACTCCAGGCGGGCGTTGGCGATGTCGATCTTCTCAGAAAGGACGTGGATGCCCGACGACCGGATGACGCCGACCTCATCCTTGATCAAGGCCAGGATGATGTCCAGGTCATGGATCATGAGGTCCAGGACGACGTCGACGTCGAGCGAACGGGCCGAGAACGAGCCCAGCCTCTGGACCTCGATGAACTTGGGCTCCGAGATCATGTTCTCGACCGCTTCGACGGCCGGGTTGAAGCGCTCCAGGTGCCCGACCTGAAGGATAAGACCGTTCTTCTTGGCCAGGTCGACGAGCTGCTCGGCCTGTTCGATCGTTTCCGTAATCGGTTTTTCAACGAGGACATGCTTGCCGTTTTTGAGCAGGTTCATGGAGATTTGGAAATGCTCGGAGGTCGGTGTAGAGACGATCCCGGCATCGATCTCGTCCAGCATGTCCTCATAATTCTGGAAGTACTTCACGCCGTGGCGGTTCCCGATCTCCAAAGCTTTCTTGAAATCGATATCGGCCACGGCTCTGAGCTCAGCCTCTTCCAAATAGGAGATGATCCGGGCATGCTGCATGCCCAGATATCCGACGCCGATGATTCCGACCTTGACTTTGTCCATGTCCATGATTTTTCTACAACCGGCCTGGGCCGAAGCGCCAATTTGGAGGGGAAGACTCCTTCCAACGGGCGCCGGGAACACCCGGCGGCCCTGCCTCCCCTTCTCGGGCGAGGCATGAACCCGCGCCCTGCGACCAAGGGGGCGACTCCCCCTTGGATCCCTCTCGAGCGGTTCCCCGTGGCTTGCCACGGGGAACCGCTCGTTATTTCTTTACGATCACGGCGATGCCGTTGGCCTTGGCCAAGGTGATGACTTCGTCCTTCTGGAAAAGAGGCACTTTGCCGGCTTCGATACAGAGGGCCGCAGCTTTCACTCTGACCAGATTCCTCAGGGTTTCAATCCCGGCGGCCGGGACATCGATCCTCATATCCTGGGCGGAACGGCCGACTTTGACCACGACGATGCCCTTTCCGGCCAGCCGTCCTCCCCTTTTGATCGTCTCGTCCGTGCCCTCCATGCCTTCCACGGCCACGACGACCCGGTCCTTGATGACGACCGTCTGCCCGAGATCCAGGTCGGCAATGGTCTTGGCGATCTTCCATCCGAAATCAATGTCCCCCAGGACATCCGGCGCCGGTGGGCCACCGGTGAGCACGCCCTCCGGATAAAAATACGCTTGGAGGAGAAACGAGGGATCCTTGACGGAAATTCCCTGCCCCTCGAGGAATTCAATGAGCGCTTTGAACAGCGATGTCGGAGTCTTGTCCCTCACCCAGGCCAGGACCAGCCCGGCCGCATCGTCCAAGCCCGGCTTGGTGTAGATGGCCCGAGGATCGACCTTGCCGAGCATCACCACGTCCCGGACGTCTTGCTTTTTAAAAAATGACACGAGCTTCTGGATGTCCCCCAGCTCGAACCAAGCGAAGGTCTCCGCTTTGGCTTCCAGGTCAGGGACAGCCTCGCCCCGGAGTCCGGCGACAACGCAGGCATAGCCCAGCCGCGTCGCTTCCTCGAGCGCCTCCAGGGGAAATCCCCCTGATCCCGCAATCATGCCAATTCGAGTTCCCATTGGTCCGTCGTCTTTTTGATGATGCCTCTTTTGGAAGATTGTATGAATTTAATGATTTCATCGCGGTCTTCCCCGGGGGGAAACTGCGATTGGATTTTTTCCAGGGCCTGGGTCGTGTTCAAGTCCACATAGAAGATCAGCCTGAACATTTCCTTCAAGGCCGCGATTCTTGCGTTGGAATATCCTTTGCGACGCAGGCCGATGACATTCAATCCATAGATATGGATCGGCCGCATGCCCGCCACGCGGCAGAACGGCAGGACGTCCTGGGTGATCACCGAGAAGCCGCCGATGAAGGCGTGTTTGCCGATCCGGCAGAACTGGTGGACGCCGCAGAAAGCGCTGAGGTAGGCGTGGTCCTCGACGACGACATGCCCTCCCAGCGTGGCGGCGTTGGTGAAAACGGTCTGGCTCCCAACCCGGCAGTCGTGGCCGATATGGGCATACGCCATGAAATAATTATCGCTGCCGATTTCGGTCAGCCCCCCTCCTTTGGCCGTCCCGCGGTGGACGGTGATGTATTCCCGGAAAAAATTGCGGTCTCCGATCTTGACCTGCGTTTCCTCGTTCCGATACCCGACATCCTGCGGCTCGCTTCCGATCGTCGAAAACGGAGAAAAATGGCAGTCGGCGCCGATTTCCGTCCGGCCGTCGATCACGACATGGGAATCCAGGCGGGTGTTTTTATGGATCGTGACATGTTCTCCGATGACGCACGAGGGGCCGATCCACACGCCCGAATCCAGCCCGGCCTTGGGATGGACGGCTGAGGAAGGGTGGATCGAGACCTCAACTCCGCCCATTCATTTCCCCTTTTTCCAGGAGAGAGGCCATGAGATCTCCCTCGACGACGATCTCGCCCTCGACCAGAGCTCTGCCATGAAGCTGCAAAAATTTGCCCTTGAGCTTGACAAGCTCGGCCTCGAGCCTGAGCTGATCGCCGGGGATAACGGGCTTTCGAAACCTCGCGTTTTCGATTTTGGCCAAAAGCACGAATTTGGTCTCGGGATTCGGGACGGTATGATAGATAAGGATGCCGCCGGCCTGAGCGATGGCTTCGACGATGAGCACGCCGGGCATGATCCGCATTCCCGGGAAATGTCCCTGGAAAAAAGGCTCATTGTAGGTGACATTTTTCAGGGCGGCGATCGACTTTCCCGGCTCCATGCTCAGAACGCGGTCGACGAGAAGAAAGGGATAGCGGTGGGGAAGAACCTGGAGGATCCCTTCGATGTTGATCAAGGAACCGTCCCGCTATTTGCCGGCGGCCTTGGAAGCGTCGAAGCGCTTGATGACGTCTGCGGTCACATCGATGGTCGGGTTGAAATAGACGGCTCCGCTCTTGCCCAGGTCAAAAATGATATCCAGCCCCTTTTCTTTGCCGAGCTGGGTGACGATGGGAATGAGTTCCTCTTGAATTCTCCCGAGAAGACGGTTGCTCGTTTCCTGCATGTTGGCATAGGCGTCCTCGGCATCCCGCTTCCTCTGCGTCTGCTTTCTGTCGAGATCGGCCGCCTTCTGGCTGAGCGCTTCCTGGGTCAGGGTCAACCGCTGGGTGTTGATCTGGGCTTGGAGCTGTTGGATTTCGCTATCCAGCTTGGTGATTCTGGCCTGGTTCTGCTTGTCCAAATCCTGAAGCCTGGCAAGGACCTTTTTTCCCTCGGCCGATCGATCCAGGATTTCCTGGGAATTGACGACGCCGATCTTCAGTTGCTGGGCATAGCCCAAAGATGCCAGGACTCCCAAACCGAGAATGAGCAAGCCGGCGGCCTGCGTGAATGTCTTCCTCATCGTTTGACCTCCTATGTTTGATTTGGAATGTGTGCCTTTATGCTCTAAAACGTGGTTCCAATAGCAAACCGAAATGCAAAATTGGAATCATCGCTATAGATCCGCCTGTTATTATACGAGAAAATCAACCGGAAAGGAACTCGCAGGGCGGGGACGAAGATCCGGGCCTCCAGACCCGCCGAGGAGTACATGTTCTTGAGGCTCACGGCCTGGCCCCGGTCATAGGCATTGCCCCGGTCATAGAAGGCGATCAGGTAAAGCGGACCGCCGACCTGCAGGATATATTCGGCATTGATGACGACCTGCTTCTCGCCGCCGGTGAGCTGCCCATCGGAATCCCGCGGACCGATGGTGTAGATCTCATAGCCGCGGATATTCCGCTCCCCGCCGAGGAAGAACTTTTCCCAAAAAGGGACTTGAGAGTTTCGGAGAGGCTTGATGAAGCTATATTCGATATGAAAACCGAGCGTGTGGTTTTTGGCGATCGGTTGGAAGTGGGTAAATTCAAGACGCGGCTTGTAGAGATGGATCTCGCCGCCCAGGAATGTCCCGGCATACCTGAGAGAAGCCAAATACAAGGTCCCTCGGGTCGGCGTCAGGGGACTGTCGATCGTCGACCGGTAGATCGACGGATTGAGAGAGCTCATGTTATATCTGCCAATCCCCATCGAGCCGTAATACATCGCGCTATAATAAGAAGAGAGATAGCCGGACTCGTCGCCCTCTTGGATGGAAGGCAGGCTGATATCGATGAACTGGAAGCTGTAGGTTAAGCTGCCGCGCCAATTCCCGATGATCCTCGCCCCCGTCGTGAGATCGATTCCCCGGTCTTTTCGGTCATAGATGTAGGGATAGACCTGGAACCGGTCATAGAGGTTGAAACCCAGGCTGATGGGATAATCCAGGAAATAGGGCTCGGAAAAACCGAAGGAATAGTTTCGGATGCGCTTCCCGTACTGGGCCGAGAGCTCCAGGGTCTCCCCCGCCCCCAGGAAATTGACCGTCGAATAGCTGACGGCGACGAACGTCCCCTCGTAGCCGGAGTATCCGGCCGTGAACTGGATGTTGTTCCGCTGCAGCTCTTTGACGTTCACGGTGACGTCGAACTGGGTCCGATCCGTCGGCGAGGGCTTGATGTCGGGGTCCTTTTCCACGTCGACGAGCCCCAGCTGCTTGATCCGCAGGATACTGTCCTTGAACAGGGCCAGGCTGAACCGGGATCCCTCCTGGATGAGCATTTCCCTCCGGATGACCTTGTCTTTGGTGAAAATGTTCCCCTTGAATTCCAGCCTATGGAGATAGGTCGGCTCCCCTTCGTCGATATTGTAGGTGACGTTGACGACTTTGTTCTTCGGGTCCAGGTTTTCCACGGGGATGACCTGGCCGTACCAGAAGCTGAAGTTTCTCAGCAGCTCGCCGATGTCCTCGACGCTCTTTTCCCGGACCTTGGTGCTGTAGATCTCGCCTTTTTTCAGCTTGATGAGGTTCAAAATGCCCTGCGTGGCAAAGGCCTTGTTCCCCTCGACCTTGACCTCTCCGACTTTATAGAGGTAGCCGGAGTTGACCGGGACGGTGATCTTCATCATCGTCTGCTTTTTCCAGAACGGCAAAAACGACCGCCTGGAGATCATCTCGACCTTCGGCTCGCCGATCACGGCCTCCATATAGCCCTTTTCCTGGTATCTCTTCTTGACCGCGGTCAGGTCATCGGCGAGCTTGGGCTGCTTGTAAACATCCTTGCCGGACACCCAGGAGAAGAGGCTGTGGGGCTTATTGTCCTTCAGGGCTTCCCGGAGGAGGCCCTGGGGGAGCTTGGGCCTGCCGACAAACTCCACGTCCCCGACCCTCACCTTCGGACCCTCATCGATCCTGAACAGGACGTCGAGCTCGTTCTTGGCCTTCTTGGCCGTATCAACCTCGACTTTGGCCGCGACAAGGCCCTTCTCGGTCAGAAGATCCTCGATGGTCCGTTTGACTTTCTGGATCTTGTAGGGGCTGTAGTAGGAATAGGGCAGGATGTATTCGTCTTTCTCCTTCAGCTTGTTGACGATGTCGTCTTCCTTGACCTTTTTTCCGGTCTTATAGGCGATCGTCTTGACCACCGGGTTTTCCTCGAGAATGATCCTGATGGTCTTTCCCTTGGCCCCCTCCTGCTGCTCTATTTTAATATTGGAGAAAAAGCCCGTCGACCAGAGAACCTGGAAATCTTTTTTCAACAGCTCGTCGCTGAAATAATCGCCCTCCCTGGTGGTCAGGTAATACAACACGGTCTCCCGGCTCACCCTGTCGATCCCGATGATCTCGATCTTATCGACAAGCTCCTGGCCAAAGCCGAGGCTGGGGACTAAAAGCAAGAAAAGGCTTAAAATCCATTTTTTCATGTCTTTTTCCTTATACCATAACGGGCATTTTTTTTCAAAGACTTCGGGGGCCTGGAAAGCATTTCCGGTCACGTGATTTCCAATCGGCCTTGGCATTGCCCCTGCGCCTCCTGGGGAACCAGTCCCGTCGGTTCCCCCCGTCGAGAATTCGACGGGGCCCCCCTCCGCTATGGAGGCTTCAGGGGCAATGCCAAGGCCTCTTTGAAATCACTTGCAGGGATGCATATCCGGAGCTCTCCTGGTCGCTCGCCAATTGTTCTAACTTGGAAATCAGGGGAAAAGTTTCAATTCGCCGCGTTCCATGACGTAGCGTCTCCGGCAGAAACGGGCCACTTTATCGTTGTGGGTGACGATGATCGAAGACAAGCCCCGCTTGTCGTGCAGGTCCAGGAGGAGCTCGAGGATATGCTCGCCCGTTTTCCAGTCCAGGTTCCCGGTGGGCTCGTCGGCCAGCAGCAGCTTCGGCTCATTGACCAAGGCCCGGGCTACGGCAATCCTCTGCTGTTCTCCTCCGGAAAGCTGGGACGGCCTGAGCTGGGCTTTGTCCTCCAGTAACACCTCTTTCAGGATTTTTGAGCTCCGGGCCAAGGCTTCGCGCTTATCGACGCCCCTGATCATGAGCGGAAGCCCGACGTTTTCCAGAGTCGTGAATTCCGGAAGAAGATGGTAAAACTGAAAAACAAACCCGATTTTCCGGTTGCGGATCCGGGCCAGCTCTTTCTCATCCCTGGCGAAAAGGTCTTCCTCATCGAGAAAGACCGTTCCCTCGGACGGCCGGTCCAGCGCCCCCAGCAAGTTCAGCAGGGTCGTCTTCCCGACGCCGGAAGCGCCCATGATGGCCACGGCGTCGCCCGCCTCGAGCTCAAAATTCAAGCCCCGAAAAACCTGGAGGACGCCGTTGGGCAAAGGATATTCCTTGCCGAGGTTGGCGGCGCGCAGAAGGTTACTCATATTTCAAGGCCACGACCGGGTCGACCTTGGAGGCCCGGTGCGAAGGGAATAGGGTCGAGAGAAAGCTGATCAGGAGCGAGACGCCGATGATCAGGACGAGATCCAGGAGGTTGATATGAAAAGGGACATAGGAGATCTGGTAGATGTCGACGGGGACCTTGATCAGCTTGAAGGCGTTGGCCAGAACGCACCAGAGCAGGCCGAGGGCGGTCCCCGCGGCCGTTCCGATCACTCCGATCAAGGATCCCTGGAGGAAGAAAATCTTTCTGATGTTCCGGGATGTCGCTCCCATGGCGATCAGGATGCCGATATCCCTGGTTTTCTCCATGACCATGAGGATCAAGGTGGCGATGATATTGAGCGAAGCCACGAAGACGATCAGGGCGATGGTCAGGAAGAGGAGGTTTTTTTCGAGCTTGAGGGCCGAGAAGAGGGGCCTGTTGAGCTCCATCCACGTCGTGACATGGACCGTCGGCGGCAGGACGGATCTCAAATCTTCTTTGAATTTCGGCGCCGCGAAGATCTTTTCGATCATGACTTGGAGATAGCTCACCCGGTCTTCGAGCCCGAAAAATTTCTGGGCGGATGGAAGCGCCATGAGCGCCGTGGAGTTATCAAACTCAAAGAGGCCGGTGGCAAAGATCCCCGTGACCAGAAAACGCTTCCGTTTGGTCATGAGGCCCATGGGCGATAGGCTCGTCGAAGCCGCGACAACAGTCACCACATCCCCGATGCCTGCGCCGAGGCTCAAGGACAGGTCATGTCCGAGAAGGATGCCCTCCCTACCCGTCTCCGGCGGGATTTGCCCGCTTTCCAACTCGCGGATCCATGGCGATTGCCTTTTTTCCAGGGCAAAATCCATGCCCTTGAGCATGGCCGGCTGGGTTTTCGAAGGTCCGGTGATCAAGGTCCAACTCAGGACGATGGGAGAGACGGACTTGACCCCTTTGAGCCCATGGATTCTTTCCATGATCTTGGCATAATCCGGCAGCCCGTCATCGACGAGATCCTGGACCATGAGGTGCGACGTCGCTCCGAGGATTTTGGCCTGGACGTCTCTCTGGAAGCCCGTGATCAAGGAGATGGCGATGATGAGGGCCATGACGCCGATGGCGATGCCCAGGATGGAAATAAAGGTGATGACCGAGATGAAGGCCTGCTTCCTCTTCGCGGTTAAATACCGCCTGGCGATGAAAGATTCAAAACTCATTTTACTCTTTCGGCCTCAGGAGCGGGAAGAGGATCACCTCGCGGATGGATTTCCGGTTGGCGAAAAGCATAGCCAGGCGGTCGATGCCGATCCCTTCACCGCCCGTCGGCGGGAGCCCGTATTCCAGGGCTTGGACATAATCCATGTCGACCGGGTGCGACTCTTCGTCCCCCTTTTTCCGCTCCTCGGCCTGCTCCTCGAACCTTTTTCTCTGCTCGGCCGGGTCGGTCAGCTCCGAGAAGGCGTTGGCGATCTCCATCCCGGCGACCATCAGCTCAAAACGCGCCGCCTCGTCCGGGTTGTCTTTGGCGGCCTTGGCCAGCGGAGAGACTTCCTTGGGCGGGTTGATGATGAACGTCGGCTGGACGATCTGCGGTTTGACGTGCTTGTCAAAGATGATATCGATCGCTTTCCCGAAGGTCGAGGGCTTTTTCTCCGGAGCGAGCGCCGCGGCGAACTCGATGATCCCCTTCCGGTCGTCGAAACGGCCCGGGGCCAGCCCGCTGTAATGAGAGAGCGCCTCCATGAACTTGATGCGCCGGAACGGCCGCTTGAGCGAGATCGTCTGCTCGCCGTAGGGAAATTCCTCTTTTCCGAAAAGCGCCCGGCTGAGCTGGCAGAGGAGCTCCTCGGTCAGGTTCATCATGTCGTTGTAATCGCAATAGGCCTCGTAGAATTCGAGCATGGTGAACTCGGGGTTATGTTCCGAGTCGATCCCCTCATTGCGGAAATTCCTGTTGATTTCATAGACCTTGTCCATTCCGCCCACGACCAGCCTCTTCAGGTACAGCTCCGGAGCGATCCGGAGATACAGGTCGATGTCCAGGGCGTTGTGATGGGTGCTGAACGGCCTGGCCAAGGCCCCGCCGGGAATGGCTTGCATCATCGGCGTCTCGACCTCGACGTACCCTCTCTGGTCGAAGAACCTCCGGATGAAGGAGACGATCGCGCTGCGCACCCGGAAGACTTCGCCGACCTCGGGATTCATGATCAGGTCCAGATATCGTCTTCGGTAGCGGAGCTCCACATCCTGGAGTCCATGCCATTTTTCCGGCAGCGGATGGAAACACTTGGCCAGGAAGGTAAAGGCGTCGCAGAGAACGGTCAATTCCCCGGTCCGCGTCTTGAACAGGACCCCTTCGACGTCGATCCAGTCGCCGATGTCGAACAGGGAAAAGAGCTCGTAGGCTTTCGGACCGGCCACGTCTTCACGCAGATAGACCTGGAGCTTGGCCCGGCCGTCGGAGATATGAAAAAACGTGGCCCGTCCCATCTGGCGGACCGAGACGATCCGGCCCGGCACCCGGACCTGGATCTTGTTGGCCTCCAGCTCCTCCTTGGTCAACGGCGGGAACTGGGCGACGATCTCGGTGACGGTGTGGGTTTTCTCGACCTTGTGGGGAAAAGGGTCCACGCCCCCCTGGATCAGCCTTTGGAACTTCTCCTTCCGGGCGATCTCCTGGTCACTTTTTTTTAGCTCGTCCTGTGGACCGGACGGTTCTTTTTTTGGAGGTTTGTTTTGATCGTTCATTGGCGTTGGCTTCTCTGCTCTCCTGTTGAGGCTCGGTTTTTGCGAGCTTTTTGCGGACCGCGTCAAGGACACCGTTGACAAAGACGGCGGCCTCGTCGCTGCTGTATCGCTTAGCGATTTCAATGGCCTCGTTGATGACGATCGCCGGCGCTATCAGCTTTTCCTCGAGGAGCTCGAACACGGCGATCCGCAGGATATTGCGGTCGACGAAGGCCATCCGTGAAATCCGCCAGTGCTTGGAATTTCCCTGGATAAGGGCATCGACCTCGTCTTTCCGCGCGACAATCCCCCGCACCAGCCAGTTGGCGTACTCTTGGACCTGACCTTCCGATTTTTTTGAATTCCAATAGCCGGCCAAGACCCTGTCGAGATCGGCGTCATTGAATTCTAGCTCAAAAAGAATCTGGAGAGCGTTTTCCCGGGAGGTCCTTCTTTTGCCCATACAGGCGGCCGTCCGTCAGCCCAGCTTGGATTCTTTGATGAGGTTGAGCGTTTCGATCAGCGACAAGACCGCGTCCCAACCCTTATTGCCGGCTTTCGTCCCGGCTCGCTCGATCCCCTGCTCGATGGTTTCCACGGTCAGGATGCCGAAGGACACCGGGATCCCGTCTTCCATGGCGATTTGGGCCAACCCCTTGGTCACTTCGGCGCTCAGAAAATCAAAATGGGGCGTGTCGCCTCTGATCAAGGCGCCCAAGCAGACGATCCCGTCGACCTTCTTGGACAGGGCTATTTTTTTGGTGATCAGCGGGATCTCAAAAGAGCCGGGAACTTTATAGATCGCGACATCGCTGTCCTCGGCGCCGAGCTTTTTCAAGGCATCCAGGGCGCCGTCCAAAAGCTTCCCCGTGATGAATTCGTTGAACCGGCTGACGACGATGCCGATCTTGAAGCCTTTAGCTTGGAGTTTTCCTTCGAATGTTTTCATGGCCTTCTCCTCTTTATTTTCCTTTAAAGTCGGCTTTTCGTTTCTCGAGAAATGCCTTTGTCCCTTCCTGGCTGTCCTCCGAGGCGAACGTTCTCCCAAACAGGGAGGCCTCCGTCTGCAATCCGTCTTGGAGAGACTGGTCCAAGCCCTCGTTGACCGCCTGGATGGAATATTGCAGGGCCAAGGGAGCGTTGGCAATGATCTCTTGGGCGAGTTTCCCGCAGGCAGCGGCCAGCTCGGCCAACGGAACGACCCGGTTGACGAGGCCGATCTCAAAGGCTTCCTTGGCATCGATGGTCCGTCCCGACAGGATAAGCTCCAGGGCTTTGCCTTTTCCGACGAGGCGGGCCAGTCTTTGGGTTCCGCCGTAGCCGGGAATGAGACCCAATTTAACCTCGGGCTGACCCATCTTCGCGTTTTCGGAGGCGATCCGGATGTGGCAGGCGAGCGCAAATTCCGTGCCGCCGCCCAGGGCATAGCCGTTGATGGCGGCGATGACCGGCTTCTTTGAATTTTCGATCAACGCCGTCACGTCCTGTCCTCGCTGGGCATATTCTTTAGCCCCGGCTTCATTCAGGCCGAGGAACTGGCTGATATCCGCGCCGGCGATGAAAGCCTTTTCCCCTGACCCGGTTAAGATGACCACTCTGACCTCGGAATCATCCTGGAATTCCAGGAAGGCCGAGCGGAGCTCAAGCACGGTTTCGACGTTCAGAGCATTGAGTTTCTCGGGACGGTGGATGGTGATCCAGCCGATCCCGTCCCCTTTTTTTATCAGCAGGTTTTTGTATTCCATATCTCCCTCCGTTTGAAAGCCTCGTCAGATTTTTTTCTCGTAGATCCGATATTTTTTATGGATGTTCCCGCCGATCGAAGCGACGAACCTGTTGATCGGCTCATTGTCCTCGAGCTGCCAGGATATCTCGCACCATTGATAACCATTGGCTTTGGCGTTTTCCTCCAGCTTGGAATACAGGAGGTAGCTCGCGCCCGTCTGGCGGTATTCCTTCAGGATCCCAAACACCAGGGCGCGTATGCCTTTAATCTTTTTCCGGCCGAGCAGGAGCTTAAAAATCCCAGTCGGGAAGAGCCGCCCGTTGAGCTTGATCAGGATTTGATTGTAGTCGGGAAATCCGAAGGCAAAGCCGATCGGCTTCCCCCGGTCTTCGGCAATGATCACCAGATCTAGATCCGCTAACTGAGTGAGCTTTTTGGCCATATGGTTCATCTCATTCTCCGTCCATGGCACAAAGCCCCAGTTCCTCTCCCAGGCATGATTGTAAATATATTTGATGATTTCCGCTTCCTCTTTCAGATTCTTCTTATTAAAGGTGCGGCAGGTGATGGTCGTCTCTTTCTTGATCTTGTCGATGATCGCCTTAACCTTTTCTGCCGTGTCATGGTCACTGCTCATGGCAAACGCAAAGAGGTCTTTGGCCTTGCCCAGGCCGCACTGATCCATGAGTTCCAAATAATAGGGCGGGTTGTAGGGCATCATCACCACCGGCGGGGAATCGAAGCCTTCGAGAAGAAAGGCGCATTCATCGTTCATGGAGATGTTGACCGTGCCCCTCAAGGTGTTCATGCCCCGCTCTCGGCCCCAGGCAGCCACCGCATCGAGCAAGGCCCGGGCCGTTTCGACATCGTTCAGGCTTTCATAGAGGCCGAAGAAGACGATCTTCTCGTTGTGGAAGGAGTTGTGATTATGATCGACGATGCCGACGATCCGTCCGGCGACCTCGTCGCCCCTGCGGGCCAAGAACAGCTCCCGCTCGGCGTGCTCAAAAAAGGGGTTCTTTTTGACGTCCAGCTTGTCTTTGACGTCCACGATTAGAGGAGGCACCCAGTTGGGATCTTTCCGGTAGACCTTCCAAGGAAACCGGAGGAAATCGCGAAAATCCTTTTTCGTCTTCACTTTTTCGAGGCGAACGGCATTCACTTTTGCCTCCAAGTTTTTTTATTCTAACAAATTGCCCTGTTTTTTGCACTAAAAAAATTGGCTAAACGGATATCTTGTTTTTCGGACGGTGTTTATGTTAATAACATTCATGACATCCCTCAGCTTCAAAGGAGACGGCCATGATCAAAAAAACGGACTTCGCTGAACTGCCCGTAGAAAAGATGCGCTGGAAATGCGACCCAGATTCGATTCCGTTCTCCACGACCAGCGAATGCGAAGCGTGCGACGAGATCATCGGCCAGGACCGGGCCCTCAAGGCCCTCCAGACCGGTTTGGACATCAAGAGCCTCGGCTACAACATCTTCATCACGGGCATGGTCGGCACGGGCCGGACAACGACCATCAAACAGCTGCTGGAGCGGCTGGAAAAGGGCGACCAGCCGCCCGACGATATCCTCTACGTCAACAATTTCAAATACCCCGACGAGCCGACGCTGATCACCATGCCTCCGGGAAAGGGAAAGCTGTTTTCGGCGGCCATGGAGAACCTCATCGAAATGCTCAAGCACAACATTCCCGAGCTGCTCAAGAGCAAGTACTACTCCGAGAAGCGCGATTCCATCATCGAAAGCCAGCAGCGGAAACAGAAAGAGCTCCTCCAGGGCTTTGAGGAGGAGGTCGCCAAGCAAGGGTTTTCCGTCATCCAGGTCCAGATGGGACTGTTCGTCAAGCCGGACCTGATCCCCGTCATCGACGATCAGCCCGTCCCTTTCAACAAGCTGGAAGCCATGGTCAAGGAGAAAAAATTCCCCCAGAAGTCGCTGGACGCGCTCAGGAAGAATTACGAAGAGCTGTCCGCCAAGCTCGAGGAGATCTTCGAACAGCTGAGGGAAATCGAAGAAGAGACCCGGACCCAGCTCAAGAACTGGGACGCCGAATCCATCACGCCCATGATCAAAGGGGCGATCTCGGAGGTCAGCGCCAAATTCCCCTTCCCCAAGATCCCCGAATATCTCAAGGACATCGAGGACCACCTGATCCAGAGCATCGACCTCTTCAAAAACCAGAAGAAGGAAGAGAAGGAAAAAGAGGCCGTCGACCCGTTCTTGGAGTATCGCGCCAACCTCCTTGTCGACAACTCCGACCTGAAGCATGCGCCGGTCGTCATGGAAACCAACCCGACCTATATCAACCTCTTCGGCTCGATCGAATCGACGGTCAGCCGGTTCGGAGTTTTGCAGACGGATTTTACCAAGATCAAGGCCGGCTCCTTCCTCAAAGCCAACGACGGTTTTTTGGTCATCAACGCCCTGGACGCCCTCATCGAGCCCGGCGTCTGGACGACCCTGAAGCGGACTCTCCGCAACCAGATCTTCGAGATCCAGAACTATGCCTCGCTGTTTCTGTTCTCCACGACGCGCCTCAAGCCTCAGCCGATCAAGGCCAACGTCAAGGTGGTCATGATCGGCGATGAGGAGATCTATAACCTCCTCTATTTTGCCGACCAGGACTTCAAGAAGATCTTCAAGATCAAGGCTGAATTCGACTCCGAGATGGACAAGACGAGCTATACCATCCGGGATTATGTCCGGTTTATCAAGAAGATCTGCGACGACGACAAGCTTCTGTCGTTCGATAAATCGGGCATGGCCGCCATCGTCGAATACGGGACGCGGATCGCCGGGCGGCACAAAAAGCTCTCCACCCGTTTTCACGTGATCGCCGACGTCACCCGGGAAGCCAGCTACTGGGCCCAGAAAGAGGGGCAGAAAATGGTCAGCGCCCCTTATGTCGAGCAGGCCATTCGAGAGCGCTTCGAACGGGTCAGCCTCATCGAAGACAAGATCCAGGAGATGATCGAAGAGGGCACGATCATGATCGATACCGAAGGCGAAGTCGTCGGCCAGGTCAACGGCCTGGCTGTCTACAGCATGGGGCAGTTTTCCTTCGGCAAGCCGTCGCGGATCACGGCCAGGACCTCCATCGGCCGGGCCGGCGTCATCAATATCGAACGGGAAGCGGATATGAGCGGCAGCACCCACAACAAGGGCGTCCTGATCCTCGGCGGGTATCTGCGCGGGAAATATGCCCAGAACAAGCCGTTCGCATTTTCCGCCAGCATCGCCTTCGAGCAGTCCTATTCGGGGGTCGACGGAGACAGCGCCTCATCGACCGAGGTCTATGCCATTCTGTCAAGCCTGTCCCAACTGCCGCTGAGACAGGACATTGCCGTGACGGGATCGGTCAATCAAAAGGGCGAGATCCAGCCCATCGGCGGGGTCAACGAGAAAATCGAGGGGTTCTTTGATGTCTGCAAAGCCAAAGGACTCAGGGGAACTCAGGGCGTGCTCATTCCCCATCAGAACGTCCAGAACCTCATGCTCCGGACGGATGTCGTCGAGGCGGCGGCCAAGGGCTTCTTCCACATCTACCCGGTCAAATCGATCGATGAAGGCATCGAGATTCTCACCGGCGTCCCGGCCGGAGCCCGGAAAGACGACGGATCGTTTGACGAAGGAACGGTCAACGCCTTGGTGGACAAGGAGCTTCAGAGGCTGGCCTGCGCCTCAAAAGACTTTTATGAGGGCGAGAAGAAAGAAGAAATTCGGTGACACACACCGAATTATTCTAAGATGAGCAGCCAGCCTTTGCCCGGCTCGAAGGGGATCGGATCATCGGGCGCGAACGCGGCTTCGAATTGAAAATCCGGGACCGCGGGCGCCCGGAGTTTCGCTTTCGAAGGATCCAATCCCAGAGCTTTCCAGTCGATCTTCAGCCTGGACAGGACAGGGCCTCTGGCCCAGCTGGCGACGGAGACGAGCACCTTGCCCTTTTTCACATACGCCGTGGCCAGGACATCTTTATGATCTGTTTTGACGGGGCAGGAATCGACCCAGTAGCCGATCATCCGGGAATCTTGCATCCCGAAATCATCCCAGACTTTCCAGAGCCGGGCGGGGTTGTTTCCGGACCAGGGGAGGCGGTTGGTCATGCCGTAAATCATCCCCCGCCAGGGGTTTCCTCCATCCTCCAGCATCTCTCCCATCAGGCCAAACGGGATGCCGGAAACCTCGATCAGCCAGTAATCGGGAGGCGAATTGAAGTAATCGAAATATTCGCCGAACCAGAGCCGGTTGATATAGGGGAAATGCTCCAGATACAGGTTGGCGCTCGAGGCAAAGCCGTCCCTGGGATTGTACTGATTGGCCGAGTGGAGGTCGATCAGGGCGCCGGGCCTCGTCCGGTCCAGGACTTTCCTCGCCCGCTTCATCGTCGTCCTGTCGAAAGCGACGTCGTCGATATACAGCCCGTCGATCCCCACGTTCTTGGCCAGCCAGTTCAGCCCTTCCAGATAATAGTTGTGCCAGCGCGACATGCCGCTGTTGATGATGGCCGCGTCCTTGAGCTGCGGCACAAACCAGGCGGCGATATAGTCGGACCCGACATGCTCCTGCAGCCAGGAATATCCGCCGCCGGGGCCCCGAGAGAAAATTTCGCTGCCCAGGCTGCGCAGCCCGAAGAGCTCGGCCGCCCGGTTGGACAGCTCGCGGATGGTGTTGTAGATCTTGACCTTGAACCCGCGCCGGTGGGCTTCGTCGATGTAGGCCTTCATCTCTTTCGGGCGGAGGAAGGGATAGTTGATGTAGGGATTGATGTCGTTGGCGTGGTGGATATTGATCGTGTTGGCACCCGTGCGGGCTACCTCGTCCAGAGTTTTGAACGAATGGATGAACCGCGTCGACCATTGGGCGTTCGTATCGATGGTCTTGAACGGCGTCAACAGGAAGTTGAAATCAAAATGCAGCTCGTCGCCGGGCCTGAGCGTGCGCGGCCCGCTGGTGGCCGTCAACAGAACCACGCCGCTGCCCGCTTCTTTCACCCGGCAGCCGCCCTTGCCCTCGTTGAACCAGGAAGGCGGCATGTTGAGCGGCTTGCTGAGATAAAAATTCGTGTTCAGCGGCCGGGAATAATTTTCCGCCCGCAGCGAGCACTGGACCCCCGCGTTGACGTCGCCGATCCAAAGGGCATCCTGGTTTTTCTTTTGGTCCCATGCCCATTGGAATTCCGAGGGACGAACGCCGCCTTTGAAACCCAATCCCATCATGTACTTGGCGGCATCCTTGACGATAGGAATCTCGAGCCGGATGTCCTGGACGTCCAACGGTTTGGCCGCGGTCAGCCGGACTTTAAATTCGATAAATCCATCCATCTCCATTTGGGCCCGGCAATCCATAACGAGAGCGTCCGAAACATTTCTTGATTCCCAGGCCACAGCCCCGGGCCTCTGTTTGGTGAACTTGAGGCCGGCTTCCTTCCAGGATAAAAGCGCGCCGGCCGCGTCTTCGACCGTCAATTTCACCGGCCCGGCCAGGACATCGCGGCCTTTCTCGACAAGATGCGTCACTTCGGGCGCAAAGAAGCTCTGGACGCGGAGGGGAAATCCGGAAGGGCCGAGTGTCACGCTCCGGCCCAAACAGTGGATGGTGGTCCCTTTGACGACGAGGGCCGTGAAGGGAGCGACGATCTCGTCATCAAAAGCGATTCGCGAATCCAGCCAGCGCAGCCGCGATTGTCGCTCGGGCTGGCCATCCCCCGCGTCGGGAAGGACGTCACTTCCGACCTTGAGGGAAATTTTGACGTGGCGTTCCGGGATCCCCGTTGGGGCAACGCTCACCATCCCTTCATAAAGTCCCGGCCGACAGTCCTCGGGGACTTGGACGCCGCACCAGAGGGCCTGGATTTTTCCTTTGTCAACGGCGCAGACTTTTTTGAACGGCTCGCCGTTCCAGTTGATGCCGCCGGTGTTGAGGCATCGGAGGGCGGAAGCCGGAATCGAAACGCCCGCCTCCGCGTTTTTCAAATCGCTGAAGCGGACATCGAGATCTGGAATCGGCTGGCGGCCGGCGTAGACGCCGATTTGAAAAGCATAGAATTCGCCGCGGGCCGCCTCGCCCCGGAATATGCCGAGCGGTCCCGTCAGGACCCATCGAAGAGGCAGGTCGTCGGTCATGCGGATGGGATATTTCCGGTCCTCCGGAAAAAGAAGGAACGGCGTTTGCGGATCCTTGGCCAGAAGCGACTGTGTTTCACCGGCCGTGGCGATGACTTCCATGGGATAGACGTTGCTAAACTCGTCGACGGACTGGAACTCGACGAGCTTCGCTTCGGGAAATTTCTTGAGGTCGTTCGTGGAAAGCCGTGCCACGGCCAGGCCATTGCGGCCCAGCCAAGCCGAGTCCGCCGTCACCTCGGGCTCGAGATATCTGGCGTTGGGATAATTTCTGCTGCCGGTAAGCTTATAGGGCATGTAATAGACGTAATAGTCGCCAGGGCCGGCGGCAGGCTCGAAAACGATCTCTCCAAACTCCCGGCTTATGTCCACAACACATATATTTTTTAGACGGGCGCCTGACTTGGCATCAAAGACCATCAGCCGTTTTTTTTCGGGCTGCAGGTCCCTTCTCCGCCAGGAAATATGGGCCCGGACGGCGTCGGCCATGGCCTCGACCCTGAGAACGGCCCGATGATTGCCCAGCTCATCGCCGTTCCACTCCCCTGTCCTGTAAGGGATCTCCTGGCCAAATAACATTGATAAAAACGGCAGGGCTAACCATAAGATGACCGCTCTCGGGAACAAAGCTGTCTTTCTCACATCCAGAATGCCCATCGGGTTTCTCCTTTAATTCTTGCAGACAATCTCGTTGATCGACCAATGGCGGGCTTCATGCGAGCGTGTCAGCGTGAGCCGCAGGAAACGGACCTGACACGGTTCAAAACGAACATCGACTTTGTATTGAGAAAAGTCCTCGATCATCCGAAGGTTCAGCGGCGGAAAAAACGAGGGGTTTTCGTTGAGTTTCGTCCATTGCCTTCCGTCCAAAGATCCTTCAACGATAAAGCTCCTGGGAAAATCCAAGGGATTGTTGTTCAGAACGAGCTCCACTCGCCGCATGTGAACCGGTGAGCCAAGGTCCAGCCGGAAATAATCGCCCTGGCGCTGGGGATAGCCGGTCGACCAGCCCGTCCCCAAATCGCCGTCAAAGGCCAGCCCGGCTCGATGATTGTTCAAACTGGCGTCGGCTTTCCATTTCGTCTTATCGCCGGCGTCCACCATCCGTTCATCTTCATAGGCCTCAGGCGCGGCCGGAAGCAGCCTGATCAAAAAATCCCCATCGGTCTGGACGACGAGCTCCACGCGGCTCATAAAATTCCGGAGCCGACGGACAATGTCCCTCCCCTTTTCAGGACGGAATCCCTGGGTATGGACCAGGAGATATCCAACTTCCAGGTTGTTCAAAAGCTCGAATGTGGGCTCCGAGGGGAACTCGTCCATGGCCTCCCGGATGACGCGGTATCCCGGCGGGGCATACCCGCTGTAGCCGTTGACGATATTCCTCCAATGGTAAATCGAATAATAAACGGCCGCAGCATCCTCGAACTCTTCCCAGTCATGGGCCGGCATGGGCAGCTCGACGAGCGATGCCTCCTTGGGCAGCTTCCGGACGGCCGCATAGATTTTTGGGATTTGGCTTCCGACATTCACTTTGGCCAGAGGCATGGGCACGGACGCATAGTCGGCCAAGACGAGCAGGGCCAGAATTCCCGGCCCGATCGTTCGCAATCGGGACCGCTTCCATTTTTCCATTAAAAACAGAACGCCCCAACCGCTCAAAACGGCCAGGCCCAGCATCATGAGAACGGCAAAGCGGCTGGGGACGCGCAGGTTTTGAAAACCGGGCATCCAGCTGTAAAACAGGCCATACAGCCCGTCGATGATTTCCCGGCCGAGAAGCCTGACGACAGGCCCGAGAGAAAGCAGCCAGGCAAGAACGGCGACGAGCAAGTAATATTTCTGGGGCGGGCTGGCGGCGCGGAAGAAACGCAGCCAACCGGACCTGAGATTTTTGCCGAGAAGGATCCTCAAAATCAGCGAAATCAAAAGGATCAGAACAGGATTCTTCAGCTGATGAACGGAGAGGCCGATCCCGGCGAGCCTCCCTTCGAATCCGCCCGTGACGCCGATGACCGCGACAAAAATGAACAGCAGGATGTTCACCACGTCCCAGCCAAAAAACCATCTTCTTTTTGCGCCGGTCTTGGGCGGCGTCTCTCGCCAAGCTTTTTTTATTCCCAGCCACCACGCCAGCGTCAACAAAACGGGAAAAACGCCCGGACAGAGCTGCCATTCTTGAGCGCCGAGCTTTCCCGTCAGCCATCCCCAAGCCACATTCCAGGCCGGCACGGCCAGAAAATGCTGGAGCTCCGCAGAATAGAACTTGACCTCCCAAACCGGTCGGGAGAACAGCATCCTGGCGTGAAGCTTGAAGTAAGGATAAAAATAGGGAAAAAGCACGGCCAAGCATAGGACCGCCAGCAGGGCCATTCGCGACCAAAAAAAACCCTTGCGCCAATATCCATGCTTCAGGGCAAGATAGAGGACCAGAAGTCCGGCGAAAAGCGTAAGGTATTCGCCGTAATAACTGCAGCTCGTAACTTGGAGCAGGTAAAAGAAGGCTATGCCCAGCGTATTTCGAACCGTAGGCTCCTCAAAAAAGCGGTGGATGAACAAAAAGCAGAGCGGCATCCAGGCGAAATAGAGCAGCTCCAGATGGCTGATATGGGCGAAACGGTAAGGGAAAAAGGCAAAGATCAGCCCGGCCATGAAAGCCGCGGTTCGCGACAGCGTCAGGTGTCTCACCAGCAAGTACATGCCCAATCCGCAGAAAAAAAATGACAGGAGGAAAAGGATATTGTAGGCGAGAACCGGACTGAGGCCGAGGGCCATGAACGGAGACCCTAAGACGGCCAGGGCAGGAAGGCTGTCGGCATAATAGAGGGTGTCACGGTGCGGATAAAAGATGTTGGCGTCGGCAAATTGGGAAAATCCGGAGCCTGCGGCCCGGACATCCCAGGCCAGAACCCAAATCGTGTAGAGAGGGTCCCTGAGGTCGGAAGGGACGTGATCGCCCATGTGAAAAAGAAGAGGATAGGTCATGGCCAAAGAAAGGATCGCCAAGAGCAAGAAGACAGTCAAGTCTTTCTTGGCAAGCTTCAAACCCGTCTGTTTCATGGATGATGACGATCGCCGAGTCCGACAAGGCGCTTCAGATGCTGGACCTCGGCATGTTCCAACAACCTCCATTGGCCGGACGGCAGGTGTTCAAGCCGGAGGCCGGCAAAAGCGACCCTTTTTAGCGTCGTCACACGTTGGCCGACCGCTTCGAACATCTTCCGGACTTCGCGCTTTCTTCCCTCATGGACTTCGACCAGGAGGGCGCTTTTGTGAGGGGTCTGCTCCTGGGCGACGATCTTGGCCGGCGCCGTTTTTCGGCCTTCCAAAAAAATGCCCTTGGCGAGCCTGGAAATCTCCGAGGACTCGACTTCTCCGGCGACCCGGACCAGGTACTTTTTCTTGACTTCGTATCGGGGGTGGGTCAGGCGGAAGGCCAGCTCTCCATCGTTGGTCAAAAGGAGCAGCCCTTCGCTGTCCTGATCCAGCCTGCCCACCGGAAAAACGCCCTTTTCGAGTTTCGGGATCAATTTCCGGATCGTCGGTCTCTGGAAAGGATCGGAGAGCGTCACCAAGTAGCCCGCCGGCTTGTTCAGCATGTAATAGACGAACGTCCGCCCGGTCTGGACTTTTTTCCCGTCCACGGCGACCCGGTCTTTAACCTCATCGATCTTCACCCCTAGGTTTTCCACGAGCCGGTCGTTGACCGAGACGCGACCCTGGGCGATCAGCTCATCAGCCTTCCGGCGCGATGCGATCCCCCGTTGGGCCAAAAATTTATTGAGCCGGATCTGCATTCAAAAATAGATGTTCAGGCCGGCGGTCAGGGTGAAATTTCCCAGCTCCAGCCGGAAATCCGAAATGTCCACTTTAACATGGTGGTATTTGCCCTCGGCCAGGATGGAAAACTTCCGGCCCAGCATGATCTCCAGCCCGGCCCCGAGGTTGTATCCTCCATCGTTGGCTTTGTCGATACTGTGAATATCCGCCGTGTAATAGCCGTAGCCGGCCGTGATGTACGGATACAGGATGGCCAAGGGAAAAAACATCTTGAGGTTGAGGCCGATGTAGCTGTAGTCATTTTCGAGGCCGTTCCAGTTGAAACGGAGATAATCCTGCATTTCGATGTTATGGCCGGCCGTGAAATAGCTAAGCTCGGCCCCGAACATCATGAACCGGATGCCGGCTCGGAGGCCGTAGAGGAACGTCGTGTTCGTATCGAATTGGACGTTTTCAAAACTGGGTGTTTGGGCGGAGTAGCCGCCGTAGCCGCCGAAATAGATCCCGGCCTGGGGATATGCGTTCGAAGAAAGCCCAGCCAAAAAAATCAGAGCAAGCACGGGAATGGCGATTTTTTTCATGGAATACTCCTTTTGGGGAATTCTCTCCCCTTTAGATTAGTCGAGGCTTGGCCAGAATTTCCATAATCCTGAGGTCGAAAAACGTTTGCGAGTTCGCCGGCCGGAGAAGGACGGCCGTATCGGCGCCCTGGTCGGTCCCCCCGATGGAGATGCAGGCCTGGCCGGTCGGGACGAGCCCCGCGTCGGCGGCCATGAGGGAAATTTCCACGGCCACCTTCAGCCCCTCCCCGAAGATGCGCAGGGTATAGGCGATGATCTCTTCCAGCTCGTAGGTGGCCAGCTTTTTGCGGACGGCCCGGCCGACTCCGCCGAAGGCATGCTGGCAGGTCAGAATTTTAGCCCCCGCCTGTTCAATGGCCTTCCGGTACTCCGGATCAAGCTCCTGGTAATCCGGCCGGGCAAATCCGGTGGAGTGGGTGACGACAACCAAATTTTTCCCCTGGAAATATTGGACGGCCAGGGCGCCCGTCTTGCCCGACGTGGAAGCCACGAGAATGTGCCGGATGCTGAGTTCTTCGATTCTTTTCGCCGCTATCTCCAGCGTGGCTCGTGTATGATCCTGGCCGGGATAGGCAAAATACGTGCAGGCAACGGGCATTCCGGAAGGCGGGGATGACTTTTTGATCGGCATCGCTCTTCCTCCTCCGCCGTCAGGGATAAACATCCTGAAGGCCCTTTCATTGTGTTCACTTCCGCTCCTCTTGTCAAGAAAAGGAAGCGCCTCCAAATGCGTTGTATTCTACCGGTGCCGGAAACGCCCTCGAGGCCCCATAGCGGAGGGGGGCCCCGGACACTCTTGGAGGAGGACCCTTTTCGAGGTTCCCCCTCCAACGGGCGGCGGGAATACCCGCCGGCCCTGCCACCCCTCCAAGGAGCATCCTCCCATGAATTCATCGCCAGATGCTCCTTGGAAAGGAGGCAGAGAGCGAAGCGACCGTTGGAAGGAAAACCCTACAAAAGGGTTTCCCTCCAAGAGTATCCGACGGGACTGGTTCCCCAGGGGCCAGAGGGCGTTTCCGGCACCGGTAGAAAATCACACAAACAGAGATACCAGCTCAAGAAAACTAGTTCTTCTCTTATCCGTATATCATAGTGTAAAATACTGAGCTTGGAACATGGCCAAAATCAACATCGGCGAATCGTTCGGAATGGCCGCGGCCTCCCTCTGGTCCAATAAGCTGCGGACATTCCTGACCCTATTGGGCATCATCATCGGCGTCCTGACTATCATCACGGTCGTGTCCATCATCCAGGGCCTGAACAATTATGTCTACACCAAGATGTCGTTCTACGGCGCCAATGACTTTTCCGTGTCAAAATTCTCGATGTTCGGCGCATCACTCAAGGCCTTCAAGGAGCAGATGAAACGGAAAGACCTGACGCTCGACGAAATGGTTCTTCTCCGCGACAAGTGCCGGACCTGCGATCTCATCGGCGCCACGGCCGGCACGGGCCGAACGGTCAAGTATAGCAACAAAGAAGTCAAGAATGCCGAGGTCCGGGGCGTGACTTATCTCGACCATAGGATCGGCTCGGTCCTGGAGCTCGAGCGCGGGCGCCACATTCAGAAAGAAGACGAAGACCACTCCCGGTATGTCTGCGTCATCGGCGCCGAAATCGCCGAAAAGCTCTTCCCCTATCTCGATCCTCTGGGCAAGTGGATCAAGGTGGGAAATCAGAATTTTCTCATCATCGGCATCGGCAAAAAGCTGGGCAAGGTCCTCGGCTTCAGCCAGGACGGCTATGTCCGTATTCCCATCACGACATTCCTCAAGATCTACGGCTCGAGGCGCAGCCTGACCATCAACATCCACACGTCCTCCCAGGAGATGATGGCCAGGGCCCAGGAAGAAGTCCGGACGATCCTGCGGTCTGCCCGGAAGCTCCCCTTCCAAAAGCAGGACGACTTCTCGTTCCGGACTTCGGAGACATTCATCCAATTCTACAAGACGGCCACCGCGGGCATCTACTTCGCCATGATCGGGATCTCGTCCATCGCCCTTCTTGTCGGCGGGATCGTGGTCATGAACATCATGCTCGTCTCGGTGACCGAGCGGACAAAAGAGATCGGCGTCCGGATGGCCGTCGGCGCCAAGCGCCGGGACATCCTCTTTCAGTTCTTGATCGAGTCATCGGCCATCTCCGGCCTGGGCGGCATCATCGGCATCGTCCTCGGCCTCGCCCTGGCCAAGATCATCTCCGCCGTGACTCCGTTCCCGTCCAGCGTCGATCCCTTTTCCATTCTTTTAGCCATCGTCATGTCCACGTCGCTCGGCCTATTCTTCGGCATCTATCCGGCCAACAAGGCGGCCAAGCTCGACCCGGTCGAAGCTTTGAGGTCAGAGCAATGATCGTCAGGCACGGTATCCTCAAAGAGATTTTCGGAATGGCTTTAGACTCCCTGAGAACGCATAAGCTCCGCTCCTTCCTGACGCTCCTCGGGATCATGATCGGCGTCATGACCGTCATCGGCATGGTCTCGATCATTCAGGGATTGAACAAGTCGTTCATCCAAGAGCTCGAATCCGCCGGCTCGGACCTCATCCTGGTCCAGAAATACGAGCCCATTCAGATGCGCGACCGGACCGAGGAAGAGCGGAAGCGAAAAGACCTGACCTATGACGACGCCATGGCCGTCGAGCGGGAAGCCTCTCTGGTCAAAGCCGTCGCCGTCAGCCTCAATCCGAGCATTTTCGGCTCGATCGAGATCAAGTATCAAAATAACAAAAGCGACAGTTCCTTTATCATCGGAGTCAATGAGAAATATCCGATTGTCTATGCCATCGAACTGCTCAAAGGGGGCCGGTTCTTCACGGAATACGAGATCAACCATAACAGCCGCGTCTGCATTCTCGGGTTTGAACTCGCCGATATCCTCTTCCCCCATATCAGCCTGCTCGGCAAGGACATCCGGATCGGGCCGGAACAATTTACGGTCATCGGAGTTTTCCAAAAGAGAGGAGAGATCTTTGGGCAGAGCCGCGACAACTTCGTCATCATCCCGATCAAGACCTTGATGAAATATTATCCTTATGACCCCTCCAGTCTCGGCATCGGGGCCATCCCCCGCCAGGCCGGCACGATCCAGGAGACGATCGAGCAGATCACGAATGTCCTCCGGGTTCGGCGGAAGGTCGGCTTCGGCAAGCCCAACGACTTCGCCATCTTCACCCAGGACACGATCCTTGACCTTTACAATCAAATCACGGGTGCGGCCTACATAGTCATGATCGTCATCTCGTCCATCGGGCTGCTCGTGGGCGGTATCGGCGTCATGAACATCATGCTCGTCTCGGCCAAGGAACGGACGCGGGAGATCGGCATCCGCAAAGCCCTCGGCGCCCGCGCCACCGATATCATGAAGCAGTTCCTGATAGAATCCATGTTCCTGACCGGAATAGGAGGGATCCTGGGGACGCTGCTCGGCTTCGCCGTAGCCTTCCTGGTCAAGGCGGCGACTCCCCTGCCGGCCATGGTGAGTCTCTGGTCGGTGTTTCTAGGCCTGTTCGTTTCGATCTCGGTCGGCCTGTTTTTTGGGATCTTTCCCGCCCAAAAGGCGGCCAAGTTCGACCCGATCGTCGCCCTCCGCTACGAATAAAATTTGGGGTCAAACCTTGGGGTCAAGCCCTCAACATTCAACACAAATTTATCCTAACGAGTTCTTAATATAATCTTCGGCTTTGGCCAGGGCCGCGGATAAATCCGCCCCAGGGACGCCGGCGATCTCGACAAGAACGGGGCTTCCTCCCCCTCTGCCGTTGATGGCCGGGGAAATGATCGGCACGAGCCGGCGCATGTCGATCTTGAGGTTTTCCGATGCGGCCAAGATCAGGTGGCTCCGGGCCTCGGACTTGGCGGCAAAGAGAACGATGAAGTCGCCCTGCTTGACGATACAGAGAGCCAGAAACTTGGCGCCGTCCGGAGTTTTTTCCGTGAAGACCTGCTTGATGATCTTCCCTTCCGCCCGGGTCATGAATTCCTGAGCTTCAAACAAGGCAAGTTTTTCTTCGCTCTTCTTGGCCAGCTTTCTCGCGGCCTTGAGATCCTCGGCCAGCTTCCCGACGGAAGCCAGGACATCTCCTTCCTTCACGCTGAACTGACCGGTGAGCTGCCGGACGATCCCGTTCTTCAGGGTGAAGTCGGCCAGCGCCCTCCAGCCGCAGACGAACTCGAAGCGGAGGTTGTTCCGGATTCGCTCCCATTTCGTGATCTTGATCAGCCCGATCTCGCCCGTCCTCCGGCAGTGGGTTCCGCCGCAGGCCGAATAATCAAAGCCGTCCACTTCCACGACGCGGATCAGCCCTTCTTTCTTGGGCGGCTTGCGCAGCGGGATATCGCCGATCTTTTCCTGAGGGATGAAAGTCGTCAGGATGGCCCGGTCCTCGAAGATGATCGCGTTGGCCCGTCTTTCGACTCGGGCCAAATTATCCTCCCCGATCTTGGCGATGCCGATCTCCACCGTCGAACTCCCGGCGCCGAGGTGAAAAGACAGCGTCTCCCCTTTCAGGATCTCATAAAAAGCCTGGGACAAGATGTGCTGGCCCGAATGCTGCTGCATGTTGTCAAAGCGGACCGTCCAGTCGACCTCCCCCTTGATCCGTTGAGCGGGAACCTCCCTCTCCAGGACATGAATGATCTTCTCCCCCTCTTCGACGATCTTTATGACGCCGATGCCCTCGATCGTCCCCTGGTCCGATGGCTGCCCTCCGGACTCCGGATAAAAACAGGTTTGGTCAAGGACCAGGGCGGGCTTGTTTTCATAGACGAGACGCTCGACGATTTCGGCATCGAATTCCAGGCGATAGGGATTTTCATAATAAAGCCTTTGGGTCTTGCTTTTGTCCATATCTTCGTCCTTCTTATAAAACGCGGAAGACGATGAGCGCCAGCAGCGCCGCGGAGAAGACAGCGCCGACCGGCCAGATGAGGATCTTATAGACCTCGCGGAGGTCGGCCTTGAAATAATCGGCGGTCAAGGCCAGGCAGAGATGGGCCGGCGACAGGAGGATGCCGGCAAATCCGCTGACATAGGCGAACATCATCAGGACCATGTCGGGGTTGCCCTTGCCGACGATCGGAACGAGGAGCGGAAAGGCGATGGCGACGAAGGCCTGGTTGACGCCCGTGAGGAGCCCGACAAAAAAGGGCGCGGCGAAGAGCAGAATATAGGCCGAAAGCCCCTGGGGCGGGAAGATCCGGACCACGGAATCCAGGGCTCCCGACACCTCCAATATCCTTTTAAAGACCATGAGCGAAGCCGTCAGCAGGACGATCTTGAGCGAGACGCTCTTGACGATCACATCCAGGCGCTCCCTGAACTTCATCTTGGAAAAGACCTGGGTCAAAAGGCTGGAGATGCCGAGGGCCAACAGCATGTTGAGCCTGAAGACAAAAATCAGGAGGATGGTCAGGAAAATCGGCCAGATGCTGAAGAAGACGTTGAAGTAATCTTTCCAGCTCTTTCCGTTGTTGTTCTCCCGCGGAAGAAAGGGCACATGCTTAAAAAGAACGACGAGCCCGGCGGCCGCCGCAATGACCGTGAAAGGGAACTGATGCAGGCAGATCTTTTTGATGGGGGTCTGAAAAATGGCCGCGGCCAGGATCAAATTGATATACATCGGCCAGCTGTACTCCCAAATATGCCGGAACCAGTAGTTAAAAAACGTCTTCCAGGCCGCCGAAAGATTCCACCGCCGGGCTGCTTCTTCGACGATCGGAGCCCCCATCATGGCCCCGGCCATCATCGGCAGCAGGCCGATAAAGGCCGAGGGGATGGCCAAGATCAGGCGCGGGTCGCCCACCAAGTTTTTCAAAGCCTCGACCATCTGCCGGAAATGCCCGCCGGCCTGGAGAAAATAGCCCAGGTAAAGGACAAGCACCACGATTCCGAGGAGGCTCAGGGTCTCGCCGGCGACAAGGGCCCCCAGGACATTTGTCAAGAACGTTTTGATGGCCAGGCCGAACAGGACCGCGGTCAGAACCGAATCGAGGACCAGCACAAGACCCAGGTCCCATTTGATCTTGATCAGAAACAGGAGGACGAAAACGATGGCGGCGATCTTGAGCAGGACGATCATCGCTTAAACCAGCTTTTGGATTCTTTCCGTCAGCTTGAAGTGGGTCTTGGCGACCTTGGCCAAGGCCTCGATCCCATGGAGCTTGACCAGTTTCAGCCCGACCTCCTCAGCCGGCGGCGAAGACCCCTTGGGCAGGACGAGCCCCCAGTCTTGCGACAAAAAATACAGCCGCTTGAGGAACTCCGCCCGGGCCAGGATCGAGGCCGCCGCCACGGCCAGGTCTTCTTCGGCTTTCGGCCTTTGGATGAGCTCGATCCGTCGGCCCTTCTTCATCAGGGCGCTGATGACGAAGAGGCGGTCGCCGAATTGGTCGGTGATAGCCTGGGAGGAGGGAACTTCGGCCAGGATATTTTCGATGACCCTGGCATGGCCCCAGGCCAGGATCCGGTTCAGATTCCTAAGCTTTTCGTAGAGCTCATTGTATTTTTCCGGCCCGATGCTAACCACGGAATGCGGGTAGCCTTTTTTGATGATCTCCGCAAGGTCCCGGGCCCTGTTGTCGGAAAGGCTCTTGCTGTCCTTGACCCCTAGTTCTTTGAGAACGCCCTGCTGGGAGTCCTCCAGGAAAACCCCGGCGATCACGAGAGGCCCGAAATAATCCCCCTTGCCGGATTCATCCGTCCCGATATGGCCCTTGATGGGCGGAAAAAGCTCAGACTGCTGCATGCCGATGGTCAGCTTTGCTCATGGCGCCCGCACATCTGCGCCTGCCAGTGTTCGACGGCCAGCTTCTCCTCTTTGAGAAAAGCGGCCTGGCGCTCCTGGAGTTCATGGAAATCGACTTGATGGGCATCGAACTCCGGGCCGTCCACGCAGGCAAATTTGGTCTTCCCTCCCACATTCACCCGGCAGGCCCCGCACATGCCCATGCCGTCGACCATGATCGGATTCAGGCTCACGATCGTCTTGATGTTCAAGGGCTTTGTCACATCGGCCACCGTTCGCATCATGATGGTCGGGCCGATGGCATAGATGATATCGAAATGATGTCCCTGATCCGCCAGGATCTTGACCATGTCGCAGGCGAAGCACTTCTGGCCCTTCGAACCGTCGTCCGTGGATATATAGAGCTCATCGGCGGCCCGGCTCGTCTCCTCCTCGAGAATCAGCATATCGGCCGCCTTGGCCGCTATGATCGCCACGACCCTGTTCCCCGCCTGCTTCATGGCCTTGATGATCGGAAGGGCAGGCGCCGCGCCCACGCCGCCTCCCGCCACGCAGACATTCCCATATTTCATGACTTCACTGGGATTCCCCAAAGGCCCGCACACGTCTGCCACCCCATCGCCGACCTTGAGCAGGCCCATCTTTTCGGTCGAAGCTCCCACCTCTTGGAAAATCAGGGTCAGCGTCCCTTTCTGCCTGTTCCAGTCGGCCAGGGTCAGAGGAATCCGCTCGGCCTTGTCATCCACCCTCAGGATCACAAACTGCCCCGCCTGAGCTTTCTCGGCTACGGCCGGCGCCGAAACCTCGATCAATTTGATCTTCCGCGCCAATTCCTTTTTCGCAACGATCTCATGCATGACTCACTAACCTTCCCGTGATTTTATTAAGGCCAAAAGTCTACCTCAATCTTCTATAAAATGCAAAAAACCAGCTGTCGCTGAACGCCTCGCCGGAACGAATATATCAATAGGTTTTCTTCCATTTTGTTTGGGTTGAGAAGGGAGACGATCCGGAGACGGATGAAGCGACCATAGAGGGTTTAGCCTTCCCGAGTCCTCCTTAGAGGACAGCCGGCTCGGAAGAAGCCGGCCGGCGAAGTTGTCTGAGCTTCCCGGCGGACATCCGTAAAATCGATGCCGGGAAGCGAGTTCTTCGCCGCCGAGAAGGAGGGCTCGGGAACGGCGTGAAAAACCCGGATGGGGAGCGAGGCCGTTTCCGGATCGTCTCCCAGGCGATTTTACTTGATCAGGTTGCGGTTCTTGGCTTCCCAGATCAGGTCGGCCCGGAATTTCGGATGGGCGATGTTGATCAGGGCCTTGGTCCGTTCCTGGAGGTTTTTGCCATGGAGATAGGCCACGCCGTATTCGGTGACGATATAATGGACATCGCCCCGAGTCGTCACGACGCCCGCCCCCTGCTTCAAGAACGGGACGATCCTCGTAATCCCGCCGTCTTTGGCGGTCGAGGGCATGGCGATGATGGGTTTCCCGCCTTTGGAATGGGCGGCGCCGCGGATGAAGTCGACCTGGCCGCCGAATCCGCTGTAGATATAGGTGCCGATCGAATCCGAGCAGACCTGGCCGGTGATGTCCACCTCGATGGCCGAGTTGATGGCGATCATGTTGTCGTTCTGGGCGACTAGGAAGGGATGGTTGACATAGTCCGTCGGGTGGGCTTCAATGATCGGATTGTTGTCGATGAACTCATAGAGGCGGGCGCTTCCGAGCGCGAACGTGATGACGACTTTATTGGGATGGAATGTCTTTTTGACTCCGGTGATGGTGCCTCGTTCGATGGCCTCCATGACGCCATCCGAAAGCATTTCGGTGTGGATGCCCAGATCGCGGCGGTTGCCCAAGGACGCCAGCACGGCGTCCGGAATGCCTCCGATGCCGAGCTGGAGGGTGCTTCCATCGTCGATCAGGTCGGCGATGTACTTGCCGATCTTCATCTCCACTTCTGTGGACGGGCTTTGCTCGAGCTGCGGCAGCGGCTCGGAGATTTCGACGATCTTGTTCACGCGGGAGACATGGATGAAAGAATCGCCGAGGACCCGCGGCATCCGATCGTTGATTTGGGCGATGACGAGCTTCGCCGTTTCCGCGGCAGCCTTGGAGGCTAGCACCTCGACGCCCAGGCTCATGAAGCCGTGCTCATCCGGCGGGGAAAGGTGGAGGAGGGCTACGTCGAGCGGCAACAACCCCTTTTTGAACAGGCCGGGAATCTGATGGAGGAAGATCGGCACATAGTCGGCGCGGCCTTCATTGATGGCCTTACGGTCGGCGGGCCCGACGAACAGGGAGTTGTGGCGAAAATGCCCTTCCATGTCGGGCTTGGAGAGCGGATCGTCGCCCAGAAGCAGGACATGGGTCAGCTCGACGTCCTGGAGCTCATCCTTTCTCTTGGCCAGCGCCTTCATCAGGACGTAGGGTGTGGCGGCATTGCCGCTGATATAGACGCGCTCACCGCTTTTAATGACGGACACGGCCTCCTCGGCCGTCCCCAGCTTTTTTTTGTAATCATCGACCCAACTCATGGTTAACCTCCGAAGTTGTCTAGAATGTTCGGACTAATATCAACGTAATAATTAAAATGACATCCCCGTTCGGGCGGCGCTTAGGCCGCCCGCAGCCCCCGGGCCCCGGGGAACCAGTCCCGTCGGATACTCTTGGAGGGAAACCCTTATTCAGGGTTTCCCTCCAACGATCGCTTCGCTCTCTGCCTCCTTTCCAAGGAGCATCTGGCGATGAATTCATGGGAGGATGCTCCTTGGAGGGGTGGCAGGGCGGGCGGGTATTCCCGCCGCCCGTTGGAGGGGGACCCTGTGAAAGGGTCCTCCTCCAAGAGTGTCCGGGGCCCCCCTCCGCTACGGGGGCTTGAGGACGGCCTAAGCGCCGCCCATACATTGTCACTTTATTTATTGCGTTTGTATTAGTTCTGCTGGTCAGCGAAGCAAATTTTCCAGCACTTTGGCGTTCTCAACCGCATAAGCGCGGTAATCATTATTGAAATAAATAAAGCATTCCTTCGCCTGGACCGTTTTGATCGCTTCCGCCCACTCTTTGAGCTCGTCGTCGGAGTAATTATGCCTGTGTTCCCCTGTCAGCCCGTGGAAGCGAAAATAAGCCGTATCCGCTGTTTCGACAACAGTCCGGGGTACTTTGGCCGAAGAGACAACGCAAAACGTGACCTTATGGGACCGAAGCAGTTCGTAGACTTTGTCCTGATACCAGCTCTCGTGCCGGAACTCGATGACATTCTTGTATTCCGGAGACAGCGTCGCAAGAAATCCTTCGAGAAGGGGAAGGTCGAAGCGAATCGAAGGCGGGAGCTGAAAAAGAATGCATCCCAGCTTTTCCTTCAAGGAATTAGCCAAAATGTAAAAATACCGGACTTCGTGGTAGACATCCTTGATTTTTTTTAGATGCGTGATCTGGCGGTTGGCTTTGAGGGTGAATACGAAATGGGGTGGCGTCTTGTCCATCCAGCCTCTCAAGGTCTCGGGCTTAGGAAACCGGTAGAACGTCATGTTGATCTCGACCGTGGCGAAATGTCGGGAATAGAAATCCAGCCAGTCTTTGGATGAGAGATCTTCGGGGTAGAAGAGGCTGCTCCATCCCGGATAGCTCCATCCCGACGTCCCTAGGTGTATGGTCATGGCCTTTGGAATTTTATAAATTTAATTTTGCCACGGACCAATTCCCTATCCATATTTTACTTTTGCCATCATTAATTTAGCCCAAAACTGACGGATTTTCAATGGCTTATCGAAGGAGCGCCGGCAGATATCCTAAGTTTGCTTTTTCTGAAAGCTTATTTCGTAGCCTAACGCATCAAGAATGGTTTTTAAAAGGCGCAAAGACGGCTCCCGGCGCTTATTGAGAATTCTCGATAACGTATCCTGGGAGATGCCTGTTTTTTTACAAAATTGGTATCTCGATTGAAATTTATCATCGATTATTCCTTGGAGCTTATCTCGATAATCCGGCAGTCTCATATAGCCTTGTCCGATGCCCAAGCGCATCTCTAGATCGAGACAAATATTGAAAATAGGAAGATCGACGACTTCTTTTCGCGGAGTCCCGGCCCATATTTTCTGCCCTTCCCTAAGCCAATAATTTGAAAATAAACTCCTATCTGGTTTTTGATGATAATAATCGAACACTCTTTTTAGGAATCCCTGCTCTTTCGCGGGAAGGGCTTTGAGATCATATTTTCCGTTTTCTAAAGTTTCATAAATTCTTTGCATAACACACCTCTAAAAGATCGACTTTTCCGGCAGCTTCAAAATAAATGAATTTTTGTCTGAAAACAGCACATTCGGTCCTAAGGAGCTCTTTGAGTTTATCCAAATCTTTTTTGGCCACTGCAAGAATGTATTTATAGGAAAAATCGGCGATTTCCTGATCTGTATCAGGCTCTTTGTAACAACCTTGATATACACCCGGCGCAAGTGTCCATCTCTCGAACGTAATATAAAGCTTTCTTTGAAAAAACGTCCAGCGGTCAGAGGGATGAAGTTTGCCATTTCCGATTTCCTTGTCCTCATGGATTGGAATCAAGAAAGAAGTCTCAATGAATTCTTCTTCCGACATGCTTATTTTAAATTATACTTGACTCATTGTCAAGTAACATCCTTCCAAAATGGTTCGCCTTATGAATTGAAGCTCGGGTCAATAAAATAGACGGCTAAAAAGAAGATTATTATCAGTCTTTTAGCCGGATTCCTTGAAATTTTCGGCGATCTTGCATACCATGAGACCTGGCGGGCATGAGCACATTTGGGCTGATCGGCACCATCACTTCCGATATCATCACCCATGACGACGGCCGCCTCCTTAAAGGACTCGGCGGCATTCTCTATCAGGCGGCCACACTCTGCGGCTTGGCCGAGGAAGTCTTCCTTTACTCGAACTGCAGCCGGGGGCTGAAGCCCGAGGTGCAGCCGCTTATCGGGACATGGACGACCCTCTACACGAACGGCCTGGAGTTTGTCCCGGGGCCTGGCAACAAGGTCTTCCTCCGCTACTCGGAACATCTCAAAGAACGCGAAGAGGTCCTGGAATCCGCTGTCCCGTCCCTCGACCCGGCCAAAGCCCTTGGCGATCTAGCCCAAATCGAGATGCTCCTGATGGTGTTCAACTCGGGTTTTGACATCGCGCTCGGCGACTGGCGGAAGATCGCCGACTCCGCAGACTGTCCCATTTGGCTGGATGTCCATTCGCTCGCCTTGGCCAAACATCTCCATAAGCATAGAGAATATATTTCCCTGGCCGATTGGAGAGAATGGGTCAAGGGCGCTGCCTACCTCCAGGCTAACCGTCAAGAAGTAGCCTGCATGCTGGGACATCCTCAGCGATGGCCTGAAGAGGGTGAGATCGAAGCGTTCGTGAAAGATGCTTTTAAGATCGGCGTCCAGGCCGTTTTTGTGACCATGGGAAAGGAAGGGGTCTTGGTTTCTACCCCGGCCGGATCTCGAAAAATGCGTGCTCCCCGAGCCAAGACGGTTGTTGATACGACGGGCTGCGGAGACGTTTTTTGCGCGGGAACGATGCACAGGCTGGCCAAAGGAGCCTCGATTTCCGAGGCCGCGTCGTTCGGCATTCGTCTGGCCTCGCAAGCGGCCAGCCTGGCCGGGGTCGCCCAAACGTATGATCTGGCGCGAGATTTCGCCCTCCTGCCATCCCTTCCTGAACAGGGGGCGGACCGCACCGAACCTGGGTTTTAAGTATATCCCCGAGCGGATAGGCAACCTGGGTGTTTTCTTTCGCTCCGACCAGCTCCTTTAAAAGGTGGTAATCTTGTATGACATTCCGAACGGAGCGAGGAATCCCCTCTCGTTTCGCGAAGGGCATGAGATTGCCACGTCGCCGCGCTCCTCGACAGAAAACAGGGGGCAGTTCAGGAACGGCACTCGTACCGTCCACCTAGGGTTTTGTTTTCTTTGAAATTTATGGTAGAATAAGTCAACTTGATGGAAAAGAAGGATATTTTAGGGATTACCTACTTTTCCGATTATCTGAAACCCTCCCAAATCGTTTATGATCTCGAAGCTAAGGACAAGGTCCAGGCCATCGAAGAGCTCCTGGATATCCTGGCCAAGCAAAAGCTGATCCGGAACAAAAAGCTCATCCTGACCCGGCTCATCGACCGCGAAAGCCTGGATTCGACGGCTCTCGGCGAAGGCGTTGCCGTTCCTCATGCCCGCGTGAATACGGGCGGGGAGATCGCCGTCGCCGTTGGGAGGTCCGAAAAAGGGATTGATTTTGATGCCGCCGATAAGAAAAAAGTCCAACTGATCATCTTGATCGTCTGGAACCCGACCCTTCCCGGACTCTTCAACCACCTCTTCGCCGGGCTGGCCCAATTCTTGCGGAAACCGGAATTCCGGCAAAGGGCCTTTCAAGCCAAGGACAAGAACGACCTTTACAACGTCCTTTCCGAAATCGAGCTGAGGCTCCCTCAAGAAGATAAAATCGTCAGCCGGGCCAGCCTGCTCAAGAAACTCCAGGAAATCGAGATGAAAAAAAGAAAAGCGCCGAAAGCCCAGCTCAAGACGCTCCAGGCGCAGGGCAGCTACATCCGGGAAGAGCTTGACCAGGCCCTGCTGGCCCGGTTCGACAAGCTCATGGAGCGATACGGCTTTGCCGTGGCTGAAGTGGACGACGGCGCCTGCCAGGGCTGTAACATCAATGTCTCGACCCAGATGAGCTCGGCGATTGAGGGCAGCAACGATATCTACGTCTGCGAGAACTGCGGAAAATACCTCGTCGCCGCAAAAAAGAAAAAGAAATAATCCCGGGGTCAAACCTACTCGTTACGCACATTCTCGAAGGAATTTTTTGCGCAACGAGTAGCTTTGACCCCGTTTTTTTACCGGACGGTCTCTTTGACTAGGATTGCCGGTTTCGACAACTTGTAGATAGGAAAGCCAGCCGGGCCGCCGCCGAATTGGCCGGCCAGGTCCCGGTCAAAATAGTTCCAGACGAGCAGCCCGTCGTCGCTTTCCGGCTCCAGGAGGTATGCGGCGACATTGGCGAGAGGTTGGGCCGTCGTGACAAACACCGTCCCGGCCGGGAATTCCTTCTGTTCCTTGGCGTATTCGCCCTTGATCGTGTTGGTGCGATGGCCCTGGTAGAGCCGCTCGGCCCCCTTGATTTCCTTGGTCTTGAACGATTCAACTTCGAGCGTTGCGGGCTGGATCAGCTTTTCCACGAGCAGGCCGTGCTGAAGGAGCTTTTGGATGACTTCCGTCGAAGCCGCGGGAATGAGGTAACCGGCCGGGAAAGGCACCGATCTCTTAAAAGAAAAATCCGCGAAATAAGGGACAATATAGGTCTTTTTCTTATCCGTTCTTTTCATCTGCGGAAACCGAGCCCCTTCTCTCTCGATCACTTCCATTTCATAGCCGAGGACGGTCACAGGTTCGGGCAGGGCTTTGATGTCATATTCGAGCCCGAACAGGTCCGCGGCTTTGGGGTCCGCACCTCGGGCGATAGTCCTGAGGTCGGCGTCGGCCGCCATTTTCATCAGTTCATCGGCATGGGCGGCGCAGTAATCCAGCGTGGCCAGGAGGAAGCCATAATTGCTCAGGACGCGCGTCTTGAAATCCGCATGGACATAATTTTCGTCCAGAATGGCCAGCCGGTTCCGCAGCCCAATATAGTTCGTGACATAGCGCGGCTGGGGTTCGAAAGTCTCCCAGCCTTTTTCCGGCGCCCTGGAATCCCGGAAACCGCCGTAGGGGAGGCCGAGCGTACTGTACTTGTCCTTCATGATTTTATTTATCGCCGGGAGCATTTTCGAGCGCTGGAATTCGATCAGGGCCGCGTCGCCGTTCGGGTTGAGCGGCCAGGAATAGGTCACGGTTTGCTCATGATAAGCGCCGTCGGTGGTGTGGCAATCGACAAGCAGGAGAGGGTCCCACCGGTTGAGGACATTTTTCAGAAGCCCTTGGAGCTCTGGGCTCTCGAGCTTCATCGAATCCCGGTTGAGGTCGAGGTTCTGGCCGTTCGGCCGGACCCCGACTCCCTGCTCGGGGCCGGGCTGCTGGCGGCGGTTGGCAGGGCTGATTCTTTCATTGCCGTCCGCGTTGAAGATCGGACAAATCAGGATGACCAGCTTATCCAAATAGGGAGGCTTGGCCTGCTGCAGGATATCCCTCGCCACCATCAGCGAGGCCTCCTTGCCTTCGACTTCGCCGGCGTGGATATTGGCCTGGATATAGATGACCGCCTTTTTACTATTTCTGGGCTCGAGAGGCGATCCTGGGACAGGGCTGCTGATGATGAGGAGAGGCACATCCCTTCCTTCTGTGCTCCGGCATAGCGTCTCGACCCTGATCAGGGGGCTCTCCTTTTGGAGCTCCCGGACGAAATTCAAGACGTCGGCATGCCGGGACGTAGCGGCATAATTCGTCGCTTCGGCCACGGTCTGCGGCTGCTTCTGGGCAAATGAAAACCCGGCAAGAGTGAAAAGCCCGAGCCCGAAAACTGCCAAGAGAAAAGCGATTTTTTTTGATGGCGGCATATTTGATTCCTTTCTTCTGATGTTCAGGGCAAAATCCACGAAGCAAAATTTTATTGTAATTGTGCTGATCCGTCAACTACGAGGATACTCCCAAATTTGCCGATCGGAACAGAGCATTAAACAAAAGTGCTTGTTTTTCCGCGAAATTAACATAAAGAGCGGACGCCCGATGGGTGGCGTGGTTCGGGGGCCCCCCGCCGACCCGAGCGTTTGATGCCGCACATCCTTCTGTATAAAGATGAATAGGTTAGACCGCGAGGGGCGCCGGGGGTGAACCATGACAGGACCCGTCGGGCATTTCTATCGGCAATTTTGGGATACTCTTGGAAGGAAGCCCTTGCCTAGGGTTTCCTCCGAATTGACATTGGCTTGAAAATCCTTTAGCTTTGATTCCATGCTTAACTTTGGCGTGCGGTCGGAAAAAGAAGAGGCCTTGCGCCTCAAGATGGAGCGCCTTGGCATCCGGGAAAGCGACCTCGTCGAAAAATTTATCCGCTCCCAGGGCAAGGGCGGGCAGCATGTCAATAAGGTTGCGACCTGCGTCTATTTGAAACACCTGCCCACCGGCATCGAGGTCAAGTGCCAGCGGGAACGGTCCCAATCCATCAACCGGTTCCTGGCCCGCCGCATTCTTGCCGACAAGATCGAAGCCATGGTCCTCGGAAAAGAGAGCGAGAAGCAGCAGAGGATCGAAAAGGTCCGCCGGCAGAAACGAAAACGGTCTAAGCGGGCCAAGCAGAAAATGCTCGAGGACAAGCGAAGACACGCCGTCGTCAAAATGGGGCGCGCTTTCCGGCCCAGCCCGGATGAATTCTAAGAAGCCAGCCGCAGAAGCGCTTGCAGCAAAACGGCCTCTGCCGCAAGGTCTTCTGTCTCTGATCACACGAATGCCCAGCCCTTTCCCTGTCCTTGAGATTGTGATATAAGTTCAACAGAGGGGAAGTATCATGAGCATCAAGTGCCCGCAGTGTCAGGTGGAGAATCCGTCCGATTCCAAATACTGCAGGGAGTGCGCAACAGCGCTTCCCCATCCCCCCGGCACGTCCGGCCCTCCTACCAGGACATTGGACACTCCACGTGAAGAGCTGACAACGGGGACGCTCTTCGCTTCGCGCTACCAGATCGTCGAAGAGCTCGGCGGCGGCGGGATGGGCAGGGTCTATCGGGCCCTCGACACGAAGGTCGGCGAGGAGATCGCCATCAAGGTCATCAAGCCAGAGATCGCCGCCGACAAGGCCAGCGTTGAGCGCTTCAAGAATGAGCTCAAGATCGCCCGGAAGATCGTTCACAAAAGCGTCGGCCGAGTGTACGACCTGAACGAGGACCGGGGCACGTTCTTCATCACTCTAGAGTATGTCAGGGGCGAGGACCTGAAGGCCTTCATCCGAAGTTCCGGCCAGATGGCGCTCGGCACGTCCCTCCGGGTCGCCCGCCAGGTCGCTGAAGGGCTTGCCGAAGCCCACGGGCTCGGGGTCGTCCATCGCGACCTCAAGCCGTCGAACATCATGATCGACCGTGATGGCAACGCTCGGATCATGGATTTCGGGATCGCACGTCTCGTCGGCGCCAGAGGGATTACCGGCGGCAACGTGATGATCGGGACGCCCGAGTACATGTCACCCGAGCAGGTCGAGGGCAAGGAGGCCGGCCCGGCGAGCGACCTCTACTCCCTGGGCATCGTCCTCTTCGAGATGCTGACCGGCCGGCTCCCCTTCGAGGGCGAAACCGCCCTGAGCGTCGCCGTCAAACAAAAGAGCGAAGCGCCGCCGGATCCCCAAACGCTTAATCCCCAGATCCCAGAGGACCTGAACCGCGTCATTCTCAGGTGCCTGGAGAAAAACAAAGAGAAACGTTATCGGAGCGCGGCCGATTTCCTGGCCGACCTGGCCGGCATCGGAAAGTCGCTGCCGACGACACCCCACCCCTTGCCTGTCCGCAGGGCGCTGACCTCCAAGGAGATCACCGTGCGGCTTCCGTCCAAAAAAATCTGGATTCCGGGTGTCGCCGTTTTGGTAGCGCTCCTGGCTCTCGCCATCTGGCAGTTCATCCCGGAGAAAGGGGGAGCCAAGCGCACCGTTGCCGTCATCGGTTTCAAGAACCAGACCGGCGAGGCCGACCTCGACTACCTCCGCGAGGCGATCCCGCACCTCCTCATCACGAGTCTCGGAGAGTCGAAGCGCCTGAGGGTTACGTCCTGGGAGAGGATGAAGGACCTCCTCCGCAATTCCGGCCGGGACGCGTCCGCCATCTTCGACGAGGAGGCAAGTTTCGAAGCCTGCCGCAAGGAGGGCATCGAGGCCCTCGTCCTGGGGAGTTTCGTCAAAGCCGGCCAGACGTTCGCGACGGACGTCCAGGTCCTGGACGCGTCGAGCAAACACATCCTGAAGAGCGCCTCGGCCAAAGGGGACGGCGTCGACAGCATCCTCAAATCCCAGATCGACGAGATCAGCCGGACGATCCGCCGCGGCATCGCGCTCCCGCCGCTCAAGATCGAGACGCCGGCACGGAAGATCATCGACCTCACCACGGGCTCCATGGAGGCGTACAATTACTATCTGAAAGCCCAAGAGGCCTACGAGAATTTCTTTTATACGGAAGCCAGAAAATTCGCGGAAAAAGCAGTCGCCGTCGACCCCGAGTTCGCCATTGCCTACTCCCTGCTGTCGGAGGCGGACGGACAGCTTTACGATTATCCTGCCCGTAAAGACGCCCTGGAAAAAGCCAAAACCTATTCCGCCAGGGCCACGGAAAGGGAACGGCTCTTCATCGAGGCCAGATATGCCTCCATCATCGAACGGGACCGCCCAAAGCAACTCCGGCTCCTGACGGGACTCGTTGGGAAGTACCCGGATGACAGCCAGGCCCATGCCGAGCTCGGAAGCTATTATGATAGCTACGGTCCCATTCAGGAGGCCGTCTCGGAATTAGAAAAGGCCATCGCCATCAACCCGAGGTTCGGTTATGCCATCAATCAGCTCGGTTATGAATACGCGAGGATGGGAAATTTCGCTAAAGCGGTCCAGTGCTTCGAGCGCTACGCCGAGCTGAATCCCGGCCTTCCCAACCCCATCGATTCCATCGCCGAAATGAATATTTTCATGGGGAATCTGGACGAGGCGGTGGCGAAATACCGGGCGGTGCTGACCATGAGGCCGGACTTCTACCAATCGTGCGTAGGGCTGGCTTACGCTTACGCGCTTAAGGAAGACTACACAGAAACCGAGCACTGGCTGGAGGAGTTTGTCAAGAAAGCGCCGACACCGCAGACCAAGTCGGAAGGGCTTGCCCTCAAGAACTTCTACGATCATCTTCTCGGCCGGCTGGACCGGTCGCTGGCGGGCTATCTCTCCATTCTAGAGCAGTTGGGAAAATTCCAAATGGGCTCGATTATTGCCTACACGAACCTATACATGGGATTCCTCTACGTGGACAGGGGAGAATTCGATGCGGCCCGGAAGGCACTCCAGATCTGGATGGACTATGTCGAAAAAAACTCTCCTTCATATCTGAACTATAACAAGGCCTATTATCGCTTTGTCCTCGGCTTGATCGAACTCAAGCAGGGGCGGCTCGACACGGCGAAGGCCAGCCTGGCCGAAATGGAAAGCCTTCTCCCAAGGGTGACCCCTGCGGAACAGGAGGAGGTCGCTTTTTTCAGCTGGCTTCTTGGCGCGGAAGTCGCCTTGGCCGGGAATACGGTGGAACAGGCGATCAGCATAGGGGAGAAGATAGAGTCCTTGGGTTTGCGGAGCGTGAACATCGGCAACATGCTGGGGTACAACATTCCGTTTCAAAAGGACGTCCTGGCCCGGGCCTACTGGAAGAAGGGCGACCTCGACAAAGCCGTCGCCGAATACACGAAGCTGACGACCATCGACCCCAAGAATAAGCTTCGCGCTCTCATCCCCCCGCTCTATCACTACAGGTTCGGCCGCGTGCTGGAAGTGAAGGGCGATAAGGACAGGGCCCGCCTAGAGTACGAAAAATTCCTCAAATATTGGGCGGACGCGGACCCTCGTTTTGTCGAACTCAAAGACGCCCGAGCGCGGCTGGCCAGGCTAAAAGGATACTGATACAGACTCATTTAACTCGGGTCAACCTGTTTGCGATTTCTCGGCAAGATCGTCGACTTGATCATGAATTTTCAGGTAGTGGACCGCATCATTAACCACCTCAAGCTTCGGTTTATAGCGGAGAAGCGGCTACTGTCATCTAGGAGGCCAGCTGCAGCAGCGCTTGCAGCAAGAGGTTGGCGCCTTTTTCCAAATCTTCCCAGCGGATGGTTTCCTGGGGGGAATGGCTGATTCCGTCCGGGCTGGGGATAAAGATCATGGCCGCATCCGCCTTGGAGGCGAGAATCTGGGCATCATGGCCGGCCCCGCTCGTCACCGGCATAAAGGGATGGCCGAGTTTCCGGCATTCTTCTTGAAGAAGGCTGATCAGCCGCGGCGGGATTTTGACGGGCTCGGTCCGGTCAATGATCTTCGAAACAAACGCCAGGCCGCGCGTCGAAGCGATATCTTCGGCCAGCGAAAAAAGCGCGCTTTCTAAGACGCTCATCGTCTCTTTGGAGCCGCTCCTGAATTCGAAGGAAAAATCCGCCTGGCCGGGCACCACGCTGAACGCGCCGGGCGCGACATTCACTTTGCCGATCGTCACCATGCTTCCGTAATATTTTGTGGCCACATATTGGGTGCTTTTCAAAGCGAAATCGGCCAGCCCGAGAAAAGCGTCCTGGCGGAGCTCGAGCGGCGTCGTGCCGGAATGGCTGGCGTTTCCAATATAAGAGCACCAGCGGTAGTGCTTGCCGGTGATGAGATCGACGATGCCGATCGGAACATCCTCCGTTTCCAGAACCGGCCCCTGTTCGATGTGAAGCTCAAGATAAGCTTCAATTTCAGGGGCGCTGTTTTGGGCTTTGAGGATGCTTTCGATCGTGAATTCCGTCCCGGCCAGAATCTCCTTCAAGGGGCGGCCGAATGCGGTCATCCCTTTTTCCAGCAGATCCTTGTTCAGCTCCCCGACAAAGGCCCGGCTCCCTAGAAAATCGCCGACAAGGTTTCCTTCTTCGTCCGTAAAAGAAACGAGCTCGAGGGGCTTTCGGAGACGGTAGCCTTCCTCCTGAATTCTTCTCAGGCATTCCAGGCCCGAAAGGACGCCGACCGATCCGTCGAACATCCCGCCGTTGACGACGGTATCGATGTGGGAGCCGACCATAACGGTTTTTTCCGGTCCTTCTCCGAGCCGCCCGAAAATATTGCCTGCCCCGTCGACGCGGTAAGAAAGTCCGGCTTCCTCGATTTTCTTTTTCAACCAGACCCTGGCTTCAAGGTCGGCTTTGCTGAACGAAGGCCGGGTGATGCCTCCCTTCGGATCTCGGCCGATCCGGCCCAATTCCTCAACTTCCTTTTTGAGTCGGTCAAAATTTACTTGGAGTGTCATGGCCTTATTTCATAAAGGGGACACCGTGCTGTGTCCCCAAATTCTTTTCCTGATGAATAAATCGTCTTTTATTTTGTCATGGCAATGCTTTTTACCATGGCCATTCGGCGGAGCCGCTGCAAACCTCTGGGTGTGGTGATCTCCTCTTAAAATCTTTCTATGGCAGAGGGAAATATCCGTCATCGTCCAGAAGGCCCTCTGGGTCAGGGCGGGCCCTCGGAGAGCATTTCGCACCGGCATGACTTATCCTCTTAGTAAAGCGACCATCTCCCGAACAGCCTGGGTGAACCCGACGACCGCCGTCCTGGCCACGATGAAAAACCCGATGCTGAGCTCGGTGATCTGGGGAATCGCCACGATCGGGCCGACATTCCGGTAATCGAGACCGTGGCCGGCCGTGACCTCGATACCCAGCTTATCCCCGAATTCCGCCGCTTTCCGGACATCGGCGAGGGCTTTGTCCCATGCCTTGCCCGGCTTGAGGTCCGCGTAAATGCCCGTATGGATCTCGATCTGGGGCGCCCCGAGGTCGCGGCAGGCTTGGATCTGTTTGAGCTCTGGATCGACAAAAATAGAGACGCGGATCCCTCCTTTCGCCAGGTCTTTAATGTAAGGAGCTAAGGCTTTGCGGTTCGCCACGACGTCGAGCCCGCCGGTGGTCGTGAGCTCCTCCGGCCTCTCGGGGACCAGGCAGACGACATCGGGCTTGATCTTCAAAGCGACTTTCTTCATTTCCTCGGTGGCGGCCATCTCCAGGGTGAGCTTGGTCTTGATGACTTTTCTGATGATCTCCAAGTCCCGCTCTTTGATGTGGCGGCGGTCGGTTCTCAAGTGGGTGGTTATTCCCATCGCTCCGGCCTGTTCGGCCAGCAGCGCGAAAAGGGCAGGCTCCGGTTCCGTGGCGCCCCGAGCCTCACGCAATGTGGCAAAATGATCGATATTGACGGATAGTCTCATCGTTTGCCTCCGACCTCGTTACCTCCCTTAATTTTCTCAGGGGGGAGAGGGATTAATATAAACTCCCGTTTGGGGACACGTGTCAAAGGTTCATGTCCCCATCCCGGAATCTTTTTCTTTATGTTCGCTTCCCCAAATGTTTGGCAATCACGTCCGCAACCTGCCGGGCGCAGCGTGTTACTTGGTCGCTGTCTTGGGCTTCGACCATCACCCTGGCCAGCAGTTCCGTCCCCGAGTAGCGGACGTCCAAGCGCCCCCCGCCCACGAGCTGGCGCTGGACATCTTCGATGGCCTGGCCGATCTCGGGAATTTTCTGAAACTCGACTTTCTTGGCTACCGGAACGTTCAGCAAAAGCTGCGGGTATTCCTGGAGCCCTTCCATGAGCTTCGAAAAGGGGCGATTTTTCAAAGCCAGGACTTCCAACATTTTCAGGCTGGTCAGGATGCCGTCGCCTGTAGGACAGTCGTCCAGAAAAATCGTGTGCCCGGATTGCTCTCCGCCCAGGTTCGTCCGGATGTCGATCATTTTTTCGAGGACATATTTATCGCCGACTTTCGTCCGGACGAGTTTCAGCCCCATCTTGTCCAAGGCAAGCTCGAGGCCCATGTTGCTCATGCTTGTCGCGACCACCATGTCCGATTTCAGCCGTCCCTTGTCTTTCATGAACCCGGCGAGGACAAAGAGCGTATGGTCTCCGTTGAGGATCCTCCCTTTTTCATCGACCCAGACCACGCGGTCGGCGTCCCCGTCATAGGCAATGCCGATGTCGCCCCCGACCTTGACCACGGTTTTGGCCAAGTTTTCCGGATGGAGAGAACCGCAGCCGTCATTGATATTCTTGCCGTTCGGCGATCGGCTGATGGCCACGACCTCAAAGCCCAAATCCTTGAAGACTTCAGGAGCGACATGAGAGCTGGCGCCGTTGGAACAGTCGAGGACCACTTTAAATCTCTTGGGAAGCCGGATATGGGCTAGCTGGCTTTTTAAAAAGCCCTTATAGTCTTTAAGATATACGGATTCGGGTCGAATTTTGGTTTTTTTCTTCCGAAAAGCCTTTTTGGAGGCGAGGATGTCTTTTTCCAGCCGGGCTTCCCAGGCATCCGAGATTTTAAAGCCCTGGGAGGAAAAGATCTTGATGCCGTTGTCCTGATAGGGGTTGTGCGAGGCGGAAATCACGATTCCCGCCGAGAAGACATGCTTCTTGGTGAGAAAGGAAACGGCCGAGGTCGGGATGATGCCTGCCGAAATTCCTTCCCCATGGGCATGGCGGATGGCCTGGAGGAGTGCCTCCTCCATCCAGGCTCCCGATTCCCGAGTGTCTCGCCCGATGAGGATCTTCGGATCGAGCTTCTCTGCCTCGAGGAGTTCAACAAGGGCTATGCCGAGGGCAAAGATGGAGTCTGGATCCAACGGGAATTCGCCAGCCACAGCCCGGATTCCGTCCGTTCCGAACAGCTTTTTCATGGACCTCCTTAGACCCTAATTCGGCTTTAAATTGTAACGGATTAATAAAATGGGGTCAAACCGAGCCTATTTCAGCTTGGAGAGGAAGACCTTAACCCGGACCTTGGTCTGAGTTGTGCCCAGCCTCAAATCCGGCTTGGGAAGGATCAGGTCGGCTTCGAATTGTCCGGTCTGGGAAAGGTCCGTGATATCGACAGGGCTTGTCTGGACCCTGTCCTTGGGACTGAATTTGCTTTCCGGCCCCCTAACAAAAACCTTGGCGGGAACGAGCTCGATCTTGTCGATGGTAAATCCTTCCTTGGCCTTGCCGATGATGACCGGGAAGACTTCCATCCACACGGCCTTGCTCTTTTCAAGCTTGAGGTGGACTTTGTTCGGGAAGATCCGGCTGACCTTGGCATCGGGCGGAACGCGGACCATCGAAGGATTGAGGGGATAATCTTCCTGGTTGACGGTGGCCCTTTCCAGGTTCAATATGGCCTGGACGTCTGTTGAGGAGATCTCTCCCAAGAGCCGGTTGGGCGCCCGGAGGGTGACCTCAATCATGGAGGAAGGCTTTTCCACGAGCTCCACATCGGAGGGGATGTTGCGGGTTTCCAGAGGCACGCTCAGAATTTTTTCGGAGAATATTTTTTCTTCGGGGATCAAGGTCAGCCAGAGAATAAAGGCCAGGACCAAGGCCAGAAGCTTCAGCGCCCAGTTCCTTGTCAAGAGGTGGATGATGAATCTGATCATTGTTTTAGATACTCAAGCAGGTACTCTTTGAGTTGGTCTTTGTCCTGCATTCCCTTGAGGACGCCCCGGGTGGACAGCGAGATTCCGCCCGTCTCTTCGGAGACGACGATGACGGCGGCGTCCGTTTCCTGAGAAAGCCCGACTGCGGCCAGATGCCGCGTCCTGGCCAAGAATTCGATCCCCAGGTTGTGAGAAGCCGGCAGGGGGAGAAGGCAGCCGGCGGCCATGATCTTGTTGCCCTGGACGATGACGGCCCCGTCGTGGAGGGGAGAATGGGGAAAGAACAGGCTGACGACGAGATCTTTGGAGAGGACGGCATCGATCTTGGTGCCCCGGTCGGCGTAGTTGGCCAGGGAAATTTCCTTCTCGATAGCGATCAGGGCCCCGATCTTTTTCTGCGAGAGATAGTCGACTGCCAGAAAAAGGTCTTCGATTTTTTCTTGGAAAGACCTTAAGGCCAGCGGTTTGCGGAACGACCGGGACCCGATCCCGGCCATGAATCTCCGGATCTCGCCCTGGAAGAGGATGATGACGGCGATGATCAAATAGGTGATAAAGTTCCGGATCAACCAGTTCGTCACCACGAATTTTCCCCACCGGGCGATGAGCAAGAGCAGGACGATCACCCCGACGCCGATGGCCATTTGGTAAGCCCCGGATTCTTTGATCAACAGGAAGAAGGAGTAGAGGATGAAAGCGACCAGGAGGATATCCAGCGCGTCGGTCAGAGTGAAATGCGAGAGGGTGGTCGTGATGTTAGTGAACATAGCGGTTCTTATTCTCTTCCCCAAAAGTCTTGTCCCGGCCGTCGTTGATGATGGCTTCGGCCACGAGCGCCGCCCGCTTGACGGCCTTCACATCGTGGACCCGGAGGAGGCTGGCTCCCCTGAGGATGCTGACCACGGCCGCGGCGATCGACCCCTCCAGCCTGTCCTGGGGCGGCGCGTTCAAAATTTTCCCGATGAAGGACTTACGTGAGATGCCGACCAGGATGGGCCGGTCGAGCTCCTCGAAGAAATCGAGCCGGTTGAGCAGCCGGAGATTGTCCTCGGTCCTTTTCCCGAAACCGATCCCGGGATCGATGATGATGTTCTCCTTCTTGAGCCCGTAGGCCAGGGCGATCTCCATTTTTTCGGCGAGAAACAGCCGGATCTCTTTCAAGACATCTTCATAGAAAGGATGGACCTGCATGATTTTGGGATTTCCCTGCATATGCATCAGGATGAAGCCCGCATTGTTCTGGGCGGCCAGGCTCAGAAGCCGGGGGTCCAGGCTGAAGGAGCTGATGTCGTTGATGATATCGGCGCCGTGGTCGAGGGCGGCCTGGGCGACCTCGAATTTTGTCGTGTCGACGGAGATCAAGACTTTGGTCGTTTTCCGCAGCCCGGATATCACCGGGATGACGCGCCGGATCTCCTCTTCGGCGGGTACGGGATCGGAACCGGGCCTTGAGCTCTCTCCGCCGACGTCGATGATGTCCGCGCCGTCGGCGAGAAGTCCCAGGCCGTGATCAATGGCCTTCTCGGGCTCCTGGTAGAGGCCGCCGTCATAAAAAGAATCGGGCGTGACGTTCACAACGCCTATGATCCAGGTCTGGCGGCCGAGACAGTATGTTTGGTTTTTGACCTGGAAGGTGTGTTCTTTCCTCACCTCTTACACTTTTGCTAAATCCGGTTTATCCAAAGGTTTGATCGTTTTCACGTCCGGTTGTTTCTCGACGGCCTTTTTGGACCGTCGGATCCCCACGACGGCCTCGATCTCTTCCGAGGTCAGGACCTCTTTTTCCAGGAGAAGCTTGGCGATTTTTTTGAGCTTGGCCTTGTTCTTTTCGAGAAGCTGCTGAGTCCGCTCATAATTCCGGCAGACGATCTTTTTGACTTCCTCGTCGATCCGCTCCGCGGTTTTTTCGCTGAAGTTCTTGTTTATGGCCAGGTCCCGGCCGAGGAAGATCAGGTCGTCGTGCTCGCCGAACGTCAGAGGGCCCAGGTCCGACATGCCCCACTGGCAGACCATCTTGCGGGCGATCTCCGTGGCTTTCTCGAAGTCATTGGCGGCGCCGGTGGTCGTTTTTTCCAGAAAAATGATCTCTGCGACGCGGCCGGCCATGAGCACGGAAAGCTGGGCTTCGAGATATTCTGTGCTGTATGTATAGCGGTCGTCCAGGGGCAGCTGCTGGGTCTGGCCCAGAGCGAGACCCCTGGGGATGATCGTGACTTTGTGGATGGGGTCGGCTTCGGGAATGAGCGCCGCGATGAGGGCGTGGCCGGCCTCATGAAAGGCCGTGCTCTTTTTTTCCTCGTCGCTGATGATCATGCTCTTTCTTTCCACACCCATGAGCACTTTGTCCTTGGCGTATTCCATGTCCTTCATATAGACTTTATCTTGGATGAGACGGGCGCCGTTGAGGGCGGCCTCGTTGATCAGGTTGGCCAGGTCGGCTCCCGAAAATCCGGGCGTTGAGCGGGCCAGGACTTTCAGGTCGACGTCCTTGTCGAGCGGGATCTTGCGCGTGTGGACCTTGAGAATCTCCTCGCGGCCTTTGACGTCGGGCATGTTGACGATGATGCGGCGGTCGAAGCGTCCCGGCCGGAGCAGAGCGCTGTCGAGGATGTCGGGACGGTTGGTGGCGGCGATCAGGATGACCCCCTCGTTCGAATCAAATCCGTCCATTTCGACGAGGAGCTGGTTGAGCGTCTGCTCGCGTTCATCATGGCCGCCGCCCAGGCCGGCGCCTCTTTGGCGGCCGACCGCATCAATCTCGTCGATGAAGATCAGGCAGGGCGCATGCTTTTTGCCCTGCTCGAACAGGTCGCGAACCCGCGATGCGCCGACGCCGACGAACATCTCGACGAAATCCGAGCCGCTGATGGAGAAAAACGGCACGTCCGCTTCGCCGGCAACGGCGCGGGCCAGTAGAGTTTTCCCTGTGCCCGGGGCTCCGATCAGGATGACGCCCTTCGGTATGCGGCCGCCGAGTTTCTGGAATTTCTGTGGGTCTTTGAGAAACCCGACGATTTCATGGAGCTCTTCCTTGGCTTCTTCGATGCCGGCGACGTCCTTGAACGTCATCTTTTTCTGGATGCCGGAAAAGAGCTTGGCCCGGCTCTTGCCGAAGGACAGCGCCTTGTTGCCGCCGGACTGCATCTGCCTCATGAAGAAGACCCAGAAGAGGACGATGAGGATGACGGGGAAAAACCACGTAAAGATGTAGGAAAACCAAGGGCTCCGGTTCGCGTCCTTGACGATGATGTTGACCTTATTATCGCGCAGGACTTTGACGAGGTCATTATATTGGGGCGGCAGGACGGTCTTAAAGGTTGTGGCGTCCTGATATTTCCCCTTGACCTGGGTTCCCGTGATCGTCACTTCTTCAACCTTGTTTCCTTCGACTTCGTTGAGGAATTGGCTGAAGGGGACTTCGTTCTTGATGATGTTGGGCGTCTGAAGCAGGCTCCAGAGCAGGATGATGATGATGCCCGCGGCCGCCCAGAAGACGATATTTTTCATAGGCTTAGGTTTTTTCGTGGCCATTGAGTGTTCCTTTATACAGAGATATTTTAACACGTTTTCGTCCGGCTGTTAATAATAAATTTTGAGAAATTCCATAAGAAAACCGGGAAAATGGGCTAAAAATGGTGAAAAATCGGCCAAAAATCGGTGAATTTCAAAAAAATCGGAAACCGGCTTTTTTTGTGGCCTCCTTGGCTCTCAAAGGGGAAGAAGAATTCAGCTCACTAAAATCAAGTTTCTTGCCATTTTTTTTGAAATTGGGCAGGAGGTCCAGAATTCTTTTTTTTGGATACATCTCCAAATATGTGATTTCAAAGAGGTGTCGGAATCGCCCCCGAGGGTCCCCGCCGCACGAAGCTGTCAAGAATCCTGCTTTCCCATCAAGAAGAGCCCTCTAATTGGTGCATCGTCAAATGCTCCTTGGAAAGGAGGCAGAGAGCGAAGCGAGCGTTGGAGGGAAACCCAGAGCAAGGGTTTCCCTCCAAGAGTATCCGACGGGACTGGTTCCCCAGGGGCCCGGGGGCGATTCCGGCACCGATAGAAAATCACACAAACGGAGATGCTTGCTTTTTTTGTTGACAATAACTTCCCAATTGATATAAACGATTACTCTATAAAAAAAATGGGGACGGGCCGATTTTTCTGCGGAAATCAACCTCCAAAAAATAGAGCCGTCCGCATTTGGACCCCAGGGGGAGCGACATGAAGCTTCACTGGATTGACCTGGTCATTATCGCCGTCTATCTCGTTGCGGTCGCCGCGATCGGTTTTGTCGTCAAAAAGCGGGCGACGAAAAAATTAGACTCGTTCTATCTGGCCGATCGCAACGTCCCCTGGTGGATGCTGGGCCTATCCGGCTGCTCGAGCTATATCGACATCGGCGGCACGATGTCCATGATCGGGGCCATTTTTTATCTGGGCCTCAAATCCCTCTGGGCCACCCATATTTTCTGGGGCTGGTTCATCATCTGCTTTTACATGGCCTTCCAGGCCAAATGGATCCGCCGCTCGGGGGTCATGACTTTCGCCGAGTGGAATGAGACCCGGTTCGGGGCGACGAAGGATGCCGAGGCGGCCCGGCTCGCCGCGGCGATTTTTCTGCTCGTCCTCATGATCTGCAACTTGATGTTCATTTCGGTGGGAACGGGCAAATTTGCCGAGGAATTCCTGCCTTTTCCCCGCTGGGAGGCAACGCTGATTGTGCTGGCCGTGGTCGGGATCTATGTCACCCTGGGGGGATTTTTCGGCGTCATCTTGACGGATGTTTTTCAGACGATGCTGATCGCCATCGGGGCTGTCATCATGGCCGTGATGGTTTTCCAGAAAGCGCCCGCGACGAGTTTTATCGCCAAGGATCCGAGCTGGTTCTCACTCGCCCCCGCCGGGAAGCTCTGGCCTTCGTATATGGCGGACACGCCGCCGGCCTACCAGCACTTTAATCTTTTCGGCCCCATCCTGATGGCCGGATTTTTCTGGATGGTTTTCCGGGTGTTGAGCGGCCCGAACGTCTGGGATTTCCAGTTCTTCCTGACGACGCGGACGCCGCGCGATGCGGCACTCGCCGGCGGTATGTGGACGGTGGGCTACACCCTGCGCTGGATTTTAGGGTGCGCCTTCATGGTGCTCGGGATTTTTTACCTGGGCTCGCAGGCCGGTTTCGACGCCGAAAAGATCATGCCCCTTGTCCTCCAGAAATTTCCGATCGGCATGCGCGGCTTTTTTATGGCCATCTTGCTGGCGGCCCTGATGTCCACGATCAGCGCTATGATCAATGTCACGAGCTCGGTCATCATCAATGACTTCATCAAGCGCTATTTCGGCAAGACCTTGTCACAGAAAAGGCTTGTTCAATACGGCCAGCTGGCTTCCGTCGCGGCCATCTTGATCGGCTTCATCTTCAGTCTTTCTTTCACCAACATCGTCACGGCCTGGGAGACCATGGTTTTTGTCGTCGTGACGGTCATTCTCGTCCCTGCGACGCTTCGCTGGTTTTACTGGCGGTTCAGCGCCAAAGGATTTGTCTGGAGCATGGGGGTTTCTGCCGTGCTCATCCTCGCCCGAATCAGTTTCTTCGGCAAGCTCCATTCCGCGGCCTCGCTGGCGACAGACATGGGACTTTGTTTGGTCACGACGATCATCGTTACGCTTCTGACGAAGCCCACGGATATGGAGATCTTGGTCAAGTTTTACTCCCGGATCCGGCCCTTTGGGCTCTGGGGGCCGGTGAGGCGGGAGGCAGTGAAGCGCGGCCTTGTGCCCGCCCATGACAAAATGCCGGCCATCGACGCCCTGAACGGGCTGATCACGGCCGTATTTCAGTTTTCCCTGGCGCTGCTCCCGTTTTATGCGTTTTTGCGCAACTGGACCCAGCTGGGGATCTGGGCGGGCGTCGCCATCGCGCTTTCCATCGTCTTGTATTTTACTTGGTATAAAAACCTCCCCTCGAAGGACGAAATTTAAATGACCGTGATCGGGGTCAAACCTACTCGTTACGCATCTTCCCCGAGAGAATTGTGCGTAACGAGTAGGTTTGACCCCAGAAGTAAGCCGGCCGTCCACCTCATCTGCAATGCCCATCTCGACCCCGTCTGGCAGTGGCGGTGGGAGGAGGGTGCGTCCGAGGCCTTGGCGACGTTCCGCACCTCCGTCGAGCTTCTCCACGAGCACAGACGGTTGGTCTTTTGCCATAACGAAGCCGTCCTCTATCAGTGGGTCGAGTGCTACGACCCTGCCCTTTTTAAAGAAATCCGGAAGCTCGTTCGGAGAGGAAGATGGGCGACGAGCGGCGGCTGGTATCTCCAGCCTGATGTCAACATGCCGGGCCTGGAATCCCTCATCAGGCAGATTGCGGAGGGACGGAAGTATTTCCGAGAGAAATTCGGCACCGCGCCCAAGGTCGCTTATAACTTTGATTCGTTCGGCCACAGCGGCGGACTACCGCAGGTCTTGGTGCGTTCGGGCTACAAGATGTATATCCACATGCGGCCGCAGAGCCATGAGCTCGAACTGCCGTCCGATCTCTACCGGTGGCGCGGCGTGGACGGCTCAGAGATCCTGACCTACAGAATCGCCGCCGGCCTTTATCATTCCGAGCGCGATAATATCGAACAAAAGATCAGCGAAGGTATCGAGCTCGCCCTCAAGCTCAACCGCGATGTCCCGGTCTTCTGGGGATTGGGGAATCACGGGGGAGGCGCGACTCGCGACGACCTCCGCATCATCGACGAATTGATGGAGAAGGAAAAGCGGGTCCGGATCATTCACAGCACACCCGACCAACTCTACGCGGCGCTCAAACGGACGGTAAAAAATGTTCCGGTCTTCGAAGGCGATTTACAGAGAGTTTTCACGGGCTGTTACACGTCTTTATCGAGGATCAAACGGGCGGCCCTCAAGAGCTTAGGCGGGCTTATCCAGGTAGAAGCCCTTAGGGCGGCTTCTTGGTGGGGGTGCGGACAAGACTTTCCCTCGGATGAACTCCGCAAAGCCTGGCAAGGCCATCTCTTCAATGATTTTCACGACATCCTGACAGGCTCCTGTACGGAGCCCGCTGAACAGGATGCCCTTGAGCTCTACGGAAAAGTGTCAGATTCCGGGCGCCGGTTGCGCTTGGAAGCGGCGGCGGCTTTTAATAGGGGAGCGACAAGAAAATTGTCCATACCCATCACGGTCTTGAATGCCAATCCGTCGTTTACGAAAGCTCCCGTCGAAGTTGAATGCATGGCGGATTACAGGCCTTTCTGGAAAGGCCGATGGCACCTGAGGCTGTTCAAGCTCGACGGCGCAGAAATTCCCTGTCAGGAGGAGCAGCCGGAGTCGCTTCTCCCGTTCAACCGCTGGCGCCGGAAAGTGAGCTTCATGGCCGACTTTCCCGGATTGGGAGTTTCGCATTACGAAATCCGAGTTGACAAGGGCGATGGTCCGCGCCTTTCAACAGAGGGTGCGGCCAAGAACGATTCTTGTTTCATATTTCAGGCCAATGGAGACGATGCCATAGCGGAAAAAGACCTGAAGAATTCTCCGGGCGCCAAATACGATTTATTATCTAAGCTGGATAAAAAAATCGGATTATTGACATCTCTCCGAGCCCACGGCCGCGAATGCCTGGCCGGTCCACTTTTCCTACCCCTTGTGGTCATAGACGACGGTGATTCCTGGGGGACGAACCGCTGGAACTATCGGCAAGTAGAAGGCGCTTTTCAGTCCATGGGACGTCCTCGACTCATCGAGATAGGCCCCATCCGGACAATTGCCGAGACCATTCTCGCTTATAAAAAAAGCCGGATCGTGCTTCACACCATCTCCTATCCTTCCTGGCCTGTCCTGGAATTCCGGTTCAGGGCGCTCTGGAACGAGGAGCGCAGGCGGCTGAAACTTTCTATCCCCGCGGCTTTTAAGCCGGACCATGTGCTGTGTGAAATTCCGGGCGGCGCTATCGCCCGGCCGGCTGACGGCCAGGAGCACGTCCACGGCCGATGGATTTTGGCTGCGGGAGATTCTGATGGGAAAGAGACGGCCTTGGGCATCGTCAACTCCGGGCAACACGGCTTCGACTTTGCAGACGGCGAGATCTGGCTGTCTGTTCTGCGAAGCTCAGTCTACTGCCATGAACAGGGCTTTAAGATAAGGAAATCGCCGCAGCCAAAGTTCGCCGACCTGGGCGTGCATGACTTTAGGCTCCTTGTGACGGCCGGAAATCCGAGCGCAGTACGTGCGATGCTTTCCGGCCTCGCCGACTGGATAAGCGCGCCTCCCGCTGCTTATGCGCATTTGCCGATCGGCATGGGCAGTAAAGCAACTGAAAATCCCTCCGCATTCACCTTACTAAAAGGGGGAAATATAAAGGATTCATTTCGTAAGGATGAGGAGCAGGCGAGTTTGGCTATCGGATTCCATAATTTGCTTTCTTTGCGTCCGGCGAATATTCGTATGACTGCCTGCAAGCAGTCTTGGGACAAAAAAGCGCTGATCGTGCGTCTTCATGAAGCAGCCGGCCTCAAGACAAAGGCTCTTCTGAAGGCCGCAAAATACGGCAAATCCGGTGCGCCGGAAATTTCCGTAAAACTCGCCTTCCGGCCGTTCGAAATCAAGACCGTCCGGATCGAAAAATCGAGGAAGTGGCGCGAGGTGCAGGTCATTGAAGAAGAGTAAGAGAAGATCGCCACGACAGCTTCGCTGTCTCGAAACGACTGCGTCCGATTGCCACGCAGCAAGAGCGGCTCGCATGACAATGCAACAATTATGATTGCGTTTATATTAACAGGTGCAGCATGAGCGGGCTGGGCTTCATCGACATTTTTATCGTCGCCGCGTACATCCTTGTGCTCGTCTGGATCGGGCTGTGGGCGAAAAAGCGGGCCGAGCGCGGCATCGAGTCCTATTTTTTGGGCGAGCGGAGCATGCGCTGGTGGATGCTGGCCATGTCGGGATCGTCCTCCTATTGGGATATCACCGGTACGATGTGGATCGTCTCGCTCATCTGCATCATGGGCATGAAGGCCATGTGGCACCAGTGGATCTGGGGCTGGCCTCTGCCCGTCTTTTTCGCCTTCTTCATGGGCAAGTGGATTAACAAATCCAAGGTCTTGACCGCGGCCGAATGGATGAAGACACGCTTTGGCGAAGACAGCGCCGGCAGTTCGGCCCGTTCGGCCTACGCTGCCCTGGCCATCGTCACGGTGACCGGATTTCTCGCCTACGATGCCGTAGGTATGGGCAAATTCGGGACCCAGTTCCTTCCCTTTTCCAAAGGCCTCTGTTCGGTCCTGATTCTGGGAATCACGGGCATTTACATCATCTTCGGCGGATTTCACTCTTTGATCATTACCGAAGTCGTCCAGACGATCTTGATGAGCATCGGGGCGGTAATCATCGCCGTCATCGGTTTCGCCAAGGTCGACCTGGCCGCGCTCAGCCAGAAGATGGGAGGCGCTTTTTTCAGCCTGTCCGTCCACTGGAAAGAGCCGGCGCTCGGGGAAACCGAATTTTTTCTTTTCGGCGCCCTGGCGATCGTCTGGATCGGTAAAGGACTGCTGCTCTGCTTCGGCGGTCCGGAACAGCTCTATGACTTTCAGCGTTTTCTGTCGGCCAAAAACGAGAAAGACGCTTCCAAGCTGGGCCTGCTCTGGGGCGCGCTGCACACGCTCCGCTGGCCGATGGCCATGGGTATCGCGTTGCTTTTTCTGAGCGGCTTTATGGGCGTCAAGGATTATGAGAGTGTGCTGCCCGCCGTCATCAACCAGTTCCTGCCCGTCGGTGTTCGCGGGCTGGTCCTGGCGGCGTTGCTGGCAGCTTTCATGTCCACGTTCAACTCCACGGTCAATGCCGGGGCATCCTACATCGTGGTGGATATTTACAAAAAATTCCTCAATCCGCGCGCCACGCAGAAACAGCTCGTCTATGCCGGATATGTTTCTTCCTTTCTACTGATCGCTACCGGCATCGCCATCGGCGCTACGGCCCAGTCGATTCATAAGGTCTTTCAATGGATCATGGCCGCACTTGGGGCGGGCGTGCTGCTTCCTAATTTTCTGCGCTGGTACTGGTGGCGGCTCAACGGCTGGGGATTCACCGCTGGCGTCCTCGTCGGAATAGCAGCCTCGCTTGTCCAGGCTGTATTTTTTTCGAGCGCGCCGCTCTACATTTATTTCCCCGTCATCGCAGGCATCGGGCTCGTCGCCTCGGTGATCGTATCTTATGTAACTCCTCCGACCGATGAAAACGTCCTAGTAAATTTCTATAAAACGATCCAGCCGGCCGGGCTGTGGGGCCCCGTCAAAAGGCAGGTTAAAAAACTCTTTCCGGAATTCAAGAAAGAATCGTTCCGGATCAGCTTGCTCAACGTCGCCGTCGGCATTCCCTGGCTTTTTTCGCTTTGGGTATCGCCGATGTATTTAGTTGCCCGCGCCTATGGGCGGGCGGCTGTGTTCGCCGGGATCGCCGTGACCTTCTCTATCGTTCTTTATTTCACCTGGTACCGGAGGGAGATCAAGCCGGCATGAGAGGAGCCAAATCATAAGACCATGGCTAAGACATCCATCGGGAATCCCCTCTTTTTTCCGATAGAGATCGATGGCGGAAGTGGTTGGAGGTCCATCAAGCTTCGGCAAAAGAAGCCTGGCTTTTCATTTATAAAAAACATACGGGGAAAAAAACACTGACCTACCCCGAAGCCGTGGAAGAGGCCCTCTGTTTCGGATGGATCGACAGCCTGATGAGATTTTGGGACGATGAGAAATTCGTCCAAAGATTTTCTCCCCGGAAAATTGGCTCTCTATGGTCGATGGCCAATAGAAAAAAAGCTGAGGCGATGATTCAGGCCGCGAAAATGACGCCGGCCGGAATGAGGGCGATCGAGGAAGCGAAAAAGAATGGTCGATGGGATTCCGCCTATACATCCAGAGAAAAACCCGCCATGTCCGAAGATCTTAAGAAGGGCCTCCTGAGGAACGGGGCCGCCTGGAAAAATTTCAACACATTTCCGAATTCTCAGCAGCTCATGGCGATCTATTGGGTGAATCTCGCAAAACGTCCGGAGACCAAGGACAAGCGCATCGGCGAGATCGTCCGCAAGGCGGCTCATAACAAAAAGATTTTTCCTTGATTGAATTTGCCTCCTCTTTATTAAATTCGGTATGATCGACAAGAGGAATCGACCGTGACGAAACGAGAACGAGTGCTGCGCACGATTCAGCACAAAGAACCAGACAGAGTCCCGGTCGACTTGGGCGCCATGCGCTCCACGGGCATAACGGCCGTCGCCTACAGCCGGCTGAAAGAGCATCTGGGAATGCGGGAAGGGCACACGTATGTCTATGATGTCGTCCAGCAGCTCGCCCAGCCCGAACAGCCCATCCTCGATTACGTTGAATCCGACGTCATAGACCTGGGCCGCGCATTTCTGACCGAGGCGGGTGACTGGAAAGAGTTCGTGCTGCCGGATGGATCGCCGGCTAAAATCCCTGCCTATGCCGATTTTGTTCCGCACGAAGGAGGCTGGCTGGCAAAAAACAAAGACGGCGAAATCATCGGAGCCATGCCGAAAGGCGCTTATTATCTCAGCCAAACGAATTTTCCTCTGAAAGACTGGGACGGCTCGGATTTATCCGTCCTCGATCGTCTCCCCGAACAGATGGGGAAAGTGACGTGGTCGGCGTTGCCGACGGCGCCTTATCACAAGCTTTTGACGTCTGCGCATATTGCTGACATACGAAACCGAGCCAAGCGCCTTTACGAAACGACCGATTATGCGATTATGGTCGCGTTCGGCGGCAATCTGCTCGAATGGGGCCAGTATCTCTGCCGGTTCGATCAGTTCTTGATGGATATGATCGAAAATCCGAAAAAAGTCGCTACCCTTCTCGACAAGCTGGTCGAGATGCATCTTGAAAACCTGGGAAAGCTTTTGCCCGCCGTCGATGGCTATGTCCAGATCATCCAGATGGGCGATGACCTAGGAACGCAGCTCGCCCTGGAAATCTCCCCTAAAATTTACAGGGAGGTCTTCAAGCCGCGTCAGCGCCTGATCTTCGAGGCCATAAAAAAACGCTCCAACCTCCATCTCTTCCTCCATTCCTGCGGTTCGATCGTCGATATCCTGCCCGACCTCATCGAGATCGGTGTCGAGATCATCAACCCCGTCCAGACAAGCGCCCGTGGTATGGACCCGCAAAGATTAAAGCAGGAATTCGGCAAAGACCTCACGTTCTGGGGAGGCGGCTGCGACACGCAGCGCGTCCTTCCGCTCGCATCGCCTAAAGAGATCGAAGCGCATGTCAAGGAGCGGATCAATGTTTTTGAGCCGGGCGGCGGCTTCGTCTTCACCCAAGTCCACAACATCATGCCTCACGTCCCGCCCCAAAACATTGTGGCCATGTACGATGCGGTCAAAAAATATCGATAGATAGGCCTGACTCGTGGAAAGTCGAGAACTCATCAAAAGCATTATCGCCCTTAAGCCGGCCGCCCGCTGCGGGTTCTGGCTGGGGAATCCTTACCCCGACACCTGGCCGATCTATCATCAGTATTTTGGGACATCGACCGAAGAGGAGCTGCGCCGGAAGCTCGGCGACGATTATCGCTGGATCTCGCCATCCTTAATTGATTCGACTTACAGGCACCCGGAAAGGAAAAAGATTTTCGATCTGGGAAAGGAGAAGCAATCCCACGGCCAGCCGGGTCCGCTGGCCGAAGCGGAGACGCTGCGCGACGTCGAGGCATTCAACTGGCCCAATCCGGACTATTTGGATTTCACAGAATGCCTCCAAGCCCTTCGAAACGCCGGCCCTTTTTATCGGGCCAGCGGTTTTTGGGCCCCGTTCTTCCATGATGTCATGGACTTGTTCGGCATGGAGAGCTATTTCGTCAAAATGCATTCAAATCCCGAGGTTGTTCATGCGGTGACTGCCCGCGTCTGTGAATTTTACCTCGAAGCCAACCGCCGCTTTTTTGCCATGGCCAAAGATTTCATCGACGGGTATTTTTTTGGGAATGACTTCGGCACCCAGCTTGACCTCATCATCAGCCCGGCCCATTTCGAGGAATTCGTCCTTCCCTGGTTCCGGAAATTCACCGATCAAGCCCATGGCCAGGGCTTTCAGGTCATCCTGCACTCATGCGGTTCGATTTACCGGGTGATCCCACGATTGATCGAGGCCGGCGTCAACTGCCTCCATCCACTCCAAGCCCGCGCTAAGAATATGGACGCCGAGCTCCTTTCGCGCGAGTTCGGAGGAAAGATCGCTTTTCTCGGGGGCGTCGATACCCAACAACTCCTCATCCACGCCACGCCTGATGTGGTTAAGGACGAAGTTCGGCGGCTGAAGGACCTCTTCGGCCCCCTTTGGATCGTGAGTCCCAGCCATGAAGCGCTCCTCCCCAACGTGCCGCCCCAAAACGTCGCCGCCATGGCGGAGGCCGCGGTTTCATAATCCCCAACCTCGTTTTTCGGCATTTTTTGCCTGCGCCTTGACTCCGGGCTTCAGCCAAATATATGATTTCGGTTCATGGATATGGAAATGATAGAGACAGAAACAAATTCTCACTCATCGATCCAAAAAAATCCTTCTCTCCCAAAAATGACCAAAGATATCTATAAACGACTGGCCAAGCGTCTCGACGATATGCCGGGAGGATTTCCCTCGACGGAGAGCGGCGTTGAGCTGCGAATCCTCCGCCGTTTGTTTACACCCGAGGAAGCGCGATTGTGGCTGCGGCTTACACTCTTTCCCGAAGAGCCGGCGAAAATTGCTAAAAGCCTTCCTCTTCCCCCCAAAGAAATAGCCGAGAAGCTCGAGGCCATGGCCAAAAAGGGGCTAATCTACCGCGTCCAGCCAAAAGATGGCACGCCGAAATACTTGGCTTGGCAGTTCGTCATCGGCATATGGGAATTTCATGTCAATTCTCTCGATAAAGACCTTGTTCGAGATATGGATGAATATATCCCTTCCTTGCTCAATTTTAAAACCTGGAAGAAGGTCCCTCAACTGCGGACGATTCCGATCGGGCAAACGATCCCCATCGAGCACAAGATTTTGCCCCATGAAATGGCCGAGGAAATCGTCCGTTCCCATCGAAGTATTTTGGTGGCCCCCTGCATCTGCCGCAAGGAAAGAAAGATTGCCGGACAAGGCTGCCATAAGCCGGAAGAGGCCTGCTTGGTCTTCGGGTCCGGTACCGATTATTACCTGAAAAACGGCCTTGGCCGGATGATCGACCAGGAAGAAGCTCTTCGCATCCTCAAAGAGGCCGATAAGACGGGATTGGTCCTGCAGCCGAGCAATTCACAAAGAGCGGGCAACATATGCTGCTGCTGCGGCTGCTGCTGCGGCGTCCTGCGCACGATCAAGCAGCATCCTCAACCCGCCAGCATCGTCTCTTCGCCCTTCCGCGTGTCTTACCGCGAAGCGGCATGCGACGGATGCGGCGTCTGCCTGGACCGCTGCCAGATGGAAGCCCTGAGTCTTGACGGCGGCCGCGTTATTGTCGATATGAACCGCTGCATCGGCTGCGGCCTTTGCGTTTCCACCTGTCCGACCGGATCTATGGTCCTTGTCCGCAAACCTGCCGCCGAACAGCCGGACGTGCCTCCGACGATGACCAAAACCTATATAAAGCTGGCCCGGGCCAGGGGCAAGCTCAAGCCGGCTCGCCTGCTGAAAATGTGGATCCGGTCGAAATTCTGAGAAAACTCAAGATGGAATGAATTCGGTAAAAATCTCCTATATTAACAAAGGAGGAGCGAATGTTTTCTAAGCTAAGCGGGATTTGTCTTTTTTCCTTTATGGCAGCTCTGTTTCTCGTCGTTGTTTCGGCCCAGGCGGAGCCGATCAAGTTCGCCCGCTATCCGCATATCGCGAACGGGAAAATCGCATTTTCTTACTTCAGCGACATCTGGATCGCCAACGAAAATGGAAGCAATCCGCAGCGGCTGACCGCGCATGTCGCCCGCGACATCTATCCTCGCTTTTCCCCGGACGGCAAATGGATCGCCTTTTCCAGCGACCGGATGGGAAATAACGATGTCTTTGTTATTCCTGTCGAAGGGGGCGAGCCGCGCCAACTGACATTCGCCACAACGAACGACGATGTCCTCTACTGGACCCCCGACGGCAAAAGAATCATCTTTGCGACCAGCCGGGGCCAGCGAACTTGGGGAACGCCTCTCTATATCGTCTCGATCGGCGGCGGGCTTCCGATGCCCATGGAAATGGACTTCGGCTCGGCCGGCATGATCAAGCAGGACGGGTCGATGGTGGCCTTCAACAGGTTCGGCTTCCGTTATTGGAGAAAAGGCTACAAGGGCAATGCCAACACCGATATTTCCGTCCAGGACCTGAAGACCAAGAAAATCACCCAGCTCACCGACACCGACCTCCAGCAGTTCCGCAATTTCCGTCAGGACGCCAACCCTATGTGGGGCGCGGACGGCCAGATCTATTTCATGTCCGAGCGGGATGACATCTTCAATATTTGGAGGATCTCGCCCAGCGGCGGGAACCCCGTCCAGGTGACTTTCCATAAAAAGGATGGCGTTCAATATCCGGGCATGAGTCCCGATGGAAAAGTCATGATCTATGAGAATGAGTTCGAGCTCTGGAAGCTGCGCATCCCCGATGGAAAGCCGGAAAAGATTTCTCTCGACCTCGCCTTCGATCCAAAGGAGAACATGGTGGAGTTCCTTCCCGCCGAGGGAAAGGCCGACGGGTTTGGGCTGACCGAAACCGGCGATTATGCCGCCGTCGATTACCACGGCGAGATTTTCATCGTCCCGACGGAACAGGGCATCGGCGAAATGAAGCAGGTGACCGCGTCGCCGTGGCGGGATCGATTTCAGGATTTTTCACCGGATGGAAAATCCCTGGCCTATATCAGCGACCAGTCCCTGGAAGAGGAGATCTGGCTGTATTCGCTCGATTCCAAGGAACGCAAAAAATTGACGACGCATCCCTCGACGAAGAACTCGTTCGTCTGGTCCAAGGACTCGAAACAGATCGCCTTTTCCGCGGCCAACAAGCTTTTCACGATCGACGTCGCCGCCGGCCAGATGAAAGAAATCGATTCTCATGAAGCAGGCGGGTTCTCCCTCCATGAATTTTCGCCCGACGGAAAATGGTTGGTCCTGACCATGCGCGACAACGACGCGAACGCTGATGTCTATCTCTATGACATCGCGGCGAAAAAGGCCTACGACGTGACGCCAAGCCCTTTCCGTGATTCGGGAGGCACACTCACGCCCGACGCCAAATATTTAATTTTTAGCTCTGCCCGAAACAACGGCGTCAACCATCTTTTCAAGGTCGCGTTGGCCAAGCTCAACGAGGACCCGGATGATCCTCTAGTGAAAGAGCGGCTGAAGAAAGAGGAAAAGCCTCAGCGAAAAGAGGCCAAGGACGCTGCCGCGCCCCCTCCTTCAATTACGGTCAACCTGGAGGGAATCGAACGCCGCGCCGCACAGATCACGACGGGCACGAATGCAGTAGGCACATACTTCCTCTCCAAGGACGGGCAGATCCTATATTTCACCAGTAGCGATGAGCAGGGGCCGGCGCTGTTTTCCATCACCGTCGACGGCAAGGACAGGAAAAAAGTGGTCGAGGGCACGTTCCGCGACCTGACGCCGACGGCCGACCGGAAGATGGTTTTCTACAGGCAGGACAACAACCTCTTCAAGATGGACCTGGCCAACAAGAAAAAGGAGAAGGTCAATTTCAATTTCACGGTGACCGTGGACCGTCGGGCCGAATGGGAGCAAATTTTCGAGGAATCGTGGCGGGTCATGAAGTACCGGTTCTACGACCCGAAAATGCACGGCAGAGACTGGGACGCCATCAAGCTCGTCTACAAGCCGCTGCTCAAATACGTCGGTGATAGCCAGGATATCTATGACATCTGCAACGAAATGATCGGCGAATTGAATGCCTCCCATACAGGTGTGAGCGGCCCAGCGCGCGAGGCTCCCCCGACCTACCGCACCCGCTATCTCGGCTTCGAGATGGATCCGGATAAGAGCTCTGGCCTTTATCGCATAAGCCATATCTACCGCAAGGGCCCGGCCGACAAGGAATGGCTGAACATCAAGGAGGGCGACTATGTCTTTGCCCTGGACGGAACGACGATCAAGGCCGGCGATAATTATTGGCAGATCCTGAACCGGACCCTGAATGAATTCGTGACGGTGAGCGTCGGCTCGGAGCCCGATCCCGAGGGTAAGACCGTGCGCAGCCTCCGGATGAAGACCATTCCTTCGCTCATGGATATCAAATACGAAGAGTGGGTGGAGGGAAACCGAGACTATGTGGATAAAATCTCCGAAGGAAAAATCGCCTACGTCCACATCCGCTCGATGAACCAGCCTTCCTTGGCCCGCTTCCAGAACGAGATCAGCCAGTTTGCCAACAAGAAGGGGATTGTCGTCGATATCCGGTACAACGGCGGGGGCAATATCGACCAGGAAATCCTCGACATTCTGGAGCGCCGGCCGTATGAATTCTGGAACAGCCGCTGGGGTTCGCGCCAATGGGGCCGGCGGCCGAGCCAGGCCATCGCCGGGCCGAAGGTCATGCTCATCAACTGGCGGTCGGCCTCCGACAGCGAAGTCACGCCGATGGGATTCCGGGACCTTGGCTTGGGGAGAATCGTGGGCAACCCGACGAATGCTTCAGTCATTGCTACGGGGGGCTACGGCCTCATCAACGGCGGAAGCATCCGGACTCCCGGCTCGCTTGTCGTGACTTATGATCCGACCAAGCCGAATAACTACGGGATCAATCTCGAGAACTACGGCGTGGCCCCGGACGTCTTTGTCAAGAATACCCCTGAGGACGAGCTCAAAGGTTTTGACCGGGAGCTGAAAACTGCGGTCGATGAAGCTCTGAAGATGCTCAAAGAAGGGAAGTGGCAGTATGAGAATTAGGGGTCTTCGCCTTCATCACGGACTATCGGGCTGTCGACCGGATCATTGAACATCTGAAGTTGACGTTCGGGTCGTCTAGAACGATGAGGCAGTCGACGGGCCTGGTTCAGAGGAATTTCCTTGGCTTGACTTCTATCCGCGATGGGGAATATCATTTTTTAACGAGGGGAGGCGCGATTCTTATACTCATGAGGACAGGATCACAGACAACGTGGAAAGGAAATTAATATAACTATGCCGGAGGATGGGATGAGAAATCATAAAAATGGACTCCTATTTGTATTTGCGACGATTTGCCTAATCGATTTCGGACCTATCGAATCGGCCTGGGCTCTGCGGCCCCAGGATAACCCGTCCCGAATTTTTCCTTTGCCCGAGGTTGAACGGCCCCATCAAATTTGCGTGGAAAACGGAAACGTCTATATCGCGGATGCAAACGACATCCTAGTCTATGATTTCCGGGAAGGCCGTTTCTTGAGAAGGATCGGAAAAAAGGGCCAGGGGCCCGGCGAGTTTAGCTCGAGGCCCAGCCGCATGACCGTGCTTTCCGGTCGATTGTCGGTTGAAAACTCCGAGAGACTAGAGTTTTTTTCTCTTGACGGAGACTATATCAACGGAATCGTTGAACCCGGATTCCAGGGTTTTTTGCCTTTTCTTCCTGTCGGAAAAAATTACGTCGGATTCCCTATGGAATTGCTGGACGACGGCTCCCTGTCCCCTCCGGCCGGCTGGATTTATGATCAGACCCTCAAGCCCCAAAAAAAATTCTATGCAGATCTTCCCATGGGCCCTCCGCCTCCTCCCCCGCCCGGGTCCATCTCCTCCGGCAAAACAGATGTCCTCATGGTCCGGGATTTCGCGGACGCCATCGTGGATGGCGGAAAAATCTATGTCGCCGATTCCAGAAAAGGGCTAAAAATTTCCGTCTTCAATGAAAACGGGGATCTGCTTTACGAAATCCGCCATTCCCTGGGGAAAGTCAAGGTCCCCAAGGGCTATCTCGATGCCTTGATCAAAGAACGCCAGGCGTCGAAATACTGGAATTCCATTTACGCCCATCAAAATCCCATCGTGCCGGATTATTTTCCCGATTTCGTCGGCTTCAAGATCGACGCGGGCCGGATCTACGCCGTCCGGCCCGCGGAGAAGGACGGCCTATACGAAGTCGTCGTCCTGGACCTCAAGGGCCAGATCCTCGAAAGAAGCTTCCGGTTTCCGCTTAAGCCGGATTTTGAAATGCCCGCGAGGAAAAGCTTTCTCTATGACGTCGAAGAGAACAGATTCGTCTGGTTCGCCTACAACGACGCCAAGGAGATATACGAGCTTCATATCCACTGAAAAAATCAAACGTCCCGCGGCTTGATCGAAAAATTGCGCCCAGATAGACTCCCGCCTGGGCGTTATCGAACCATGCGAATGACGACCAGCGCTATTCCTCCGGTCTACGGATTTCAATTTCACTGTGACCGCAGACCGGCGGGCTCGTCTCACGACAATTTTCTTGTTCTTGACTTCGAGCCGAGGTCGGGAATATCATTTTTTCGTGAACGGCGACAGCGATTCCGGGCTTAATGGGAGGGATGGTCGTGCAACGCAGAAAAGCAAATCCTTATCGTTCCGATTACTATCATAATGAGAAATGACATGAAGAGAATTTTTTGCCTGTTTCTGCTTCTTCTATGGATCCCTTTCATGGCTTTGGCAGCGATGCCGACCAAGGCCGATGTCATCCGGGTCGTCAATCAACATTTCATCGCGGTCGACAAAGAAATTTCAACCGCGCAAAAGAGGAATATCTTCAGCTTCGTCGACACCTTTCCCGCGGCGGATTCGGGGTGTCCGGGATTCCTGTTCAAAAAAACGCAAACCCACGTCCTGACCACCAGCAAGGCCGGGGCCTTTTTCCAAACCGGATTCGAGGCCGTTATCAAGGGCAAGTTCAAAGAGGCGGAATGGTGTTACCTGCAGGCCCTCAGGATCAACTCCGACTGTACCGTTTACCTGTCCAACGCGGCCTTCACCTTCAACATATTCGGCGAATACGAAGATGCCCTTGTCCTGCTCAACTATGCCATCGGTCGCGACCCGACGTTTGCCTCTGCCTGGATTAACATCGGCTATGCCAGCAAGAACTTAAAGAAAATCGAGGCAGCTAAAAAAGCCTATCAGATGGCCATCGGCTTGAACCCGGAAATCGAGGATTACAAGCAATTGCTCAAAGACGTCTATGAATCCGAGCCCGAGAAAAAACCTACAGAGCAGGAGAAAACGGAGACGGCCTTGAATATGCTCAATAGCATCCTGAAGATGGCTAAAGAGACCGCTCAAAAGACGGAAAAGAGCGGCCGGGCCGGAGGAAAAACAGAACCCACTCCTAAGCCCGATCAGGAAACGGCTCAGACCGGAGAAAACACGAAACAAGCGGCATCAAAAATGGGCTCCGATTACGATTCGGACATGAAAATCTTGCAGCAATTCGTCCCGGGATTGTCCCAAGCCGCGGCGGCATTTCTGAGAGAAGCCGAATGGCATGGCCAAAAGGCCGCCCAAGAGGGCGGGACGCTCAAAGCGGAGCATAAGGTTGGCGAGAAAGGTTATACACTTTTGGCCTTTCTCTGCCAAGGCTACATCGCCGAGATGACGGGATCCTGGGACGAGGCGGAATATAATGTCGCGAGCGCTTTTGCCAAAAGCCCACGGCGGCCCAAAGATTACAACCCGGCCGAAGGGCTGGGCGGCCCGGGCACGCAATTTCCCCCGATTTCCGTGGGCATCGACGCCGTCAGCTTTACGATCAACCCCAAGAATCGAGAAATCGAAATGGAGATCGGCGAGGGGCTCATCTTCGGAATCAGCATGAGCGAGCGCGGCTGGGGCGTGAAAGTCGGAGTCGGAGTCAAGGCCGAAGCGACGCTCTTCGGCGGCGAAGCCGCCTATTTTTGGAAATACGACAGCATCAAGGGCTTTCTTGAAGAGGGCAAAGTGACCGGCACCTTTGCCGGCGTCAAGGTTGAGCTGCCTGTCTATGAACAACAATTGTGGGGTTTCGAAAACATGTAGGGCCAGGGAGCTTCGGCGGAGCAGCCGCGCGACCGAAAGACAAATTCCTATTCCTGAATAAGATGGAATTCAAGCGAAAATATCCTTTATTCTCATTATGTGGACTTAATTGTGGCCTTTGTCCACGGTATCAAACTGATGGCATTTCAAAGTGCCCTGGATGCGGTGGACCAGATTTTCATGTGAAACATCCGACTTGCGCTGTTATGACGTGTAATAAAAAACATGATCATGTTGAATATTGCTTTCAGTGCTCTTCCTATCCCTGTCAAAGATATTGTGAGCCAAGCAAAGCAGATTCTTTTATTTCTTATCGAAATGTCATCTCTGATTTCAAAAAAGCAAATAAAATTGGCATTCATAAATACCAAATGGAACTGAATGAGAAAGTCAATATTCTTGAATTTCTTATCAATAACTATAATGATGGAAGAAAAAAAAGCTTTTACTGTATGGCTGTGAATCTTTTAAATTTGGCAGATCTAAAAAGAATTATGGGGCAAATAGATAAGAAAATAAAAAATCAAGATATCGATATAAAGGAAAAAATAAAATTGATAATTGATGTGTTTGAATCAAAAGCAAAGAACAAAAATATTGACTTAAAATTAGAGCTTGTTCCAAAGTTACGTGATGGACGTTGACGTAAAATGAAAAAAGGGC
>CAZIDN010000005.1:0-121702 GCA_964537875.1 uncultured Eubacteriales bacterium | reverse complement strand
TGGAGGGGGACCCTGTGAAAGGGTCCTCCTCCAAGAGTGTCCGGGGCCCCCCTCCGCTATGGGGGCATCGAGGGCGATTCCGACACCTCATAGAAATCACATACTTGGAGATTCTTCTATTCGGGCCGTTGGGAAGTCGTCACAAAGGGACGGGGTGGCGGGATGTCTCTATTTAAGAATAATCAGGGAGTATGTATCGGGGACGAGGATCAACGCGCCGCTCAAGACGACGCCCTGCGCTTCGCCCGGCGTATCGAAGGAGGCCTCGAGCTTCGGCGCGGCGGGTTTGGCGATGTTGATCTTCTTGATCCCCGCGTTTCCGTCCGAAACATAGGCATAATCGCCGCTGATGGCGACGGAATTGGCAAAATCCTGGACGGGGGAAGAGCCTACGATCTTAGGCGCGGCAGGCCGGCTGATGTCAATTATGAGCAGGCCGGACGGGCCCGAGGCTACGTACGCCATATTCCCGCGGACCGCCACGCCGTAGGGTTCGCCCTTTAGCTTGAGCGAGCTGACCAGGACGGGTGCCGACGGCTTCCGAATGTCCAGGATGTGAAGTCCCGTATCGCTGTTGGCCAGGTAGGCGTAATCCCCTTCGACAGCCAAGCCATAGGTGAAGCCGGGCATTTTATAGGAGCCGACAACCGAAGGCGCCAGAGGATTCGTGACGTCGATCACATGGAGTCCGGCATGGTCGGCCGTGAGGTAGGCGTAGTTTTCTTGGACAACGATTGTTCGGGGCACGCCGCCGGGAGAGTTCATGGTTTTGACCGGCCTTGGCTTGGCCGGTTCGGCGACATCAAAGATCCTGACGGACCAGCGGTCGGTGACATAGGCATAGCGGCCGCTCACGGCCAAGCCTTGGACTCCCCTGAAAATGCTGGTCGATCCGACGGATTTGGGTTGGGCCGGATCGGCGAGGTCCAGAACCTGCAGGCCCGACAATTCGCCGACGGCATAGGCGTGGCCGCCTTGAACGGAGGCGGCGACGATGGAGCTCGGCGTGAAAAACATTCCGGCCGTCACGGGTTTTTGAGGGACGGAGATGTCCATGAAAAAAATGCCGGAGAAATAGTCCATGATATAAGCGAGATTCCCCTTCAGCATGACCCTCCAGCTTTCGTTATACATCGTGTATTTATTCGTGGACACGACGACGGGGGCGGCGGGATTGGCGATGTCGAGGACCTGGAAGCCGCCATCGTAGAGGTTGCCGGCGCAGAGATATTTCCCGTCGACGGACACGCTGTGGGCATAGCCGGAGGCGGTCAAAGAAGCCGCCTGTTTCGGGCTGGAGGGATTGCCGATATCAATGACCTTGAATCCCGACGCGCCGTCCGCGATGAAAGCGCAGTTTCCGGAGAGGGCGACCGCTTCGGCCGTGCCATCGGTATCGAAAGCTCCGACCGGCGCAGGTTTTGCCGGATTTTTGACATTCACGATCCGAAGCCCGGCGCTTCCGTCCGCGATATAGAGGAGGTCTCCCCGCAGGACGATTCCGTTCGACTCTCCGGATGAGTCCCACACTCCGGCTGATTTTGGAACCGCCGGATTTCGGATATCGATAACACGCAGTCCCTTGGGGCCGTCCGCCAAGAAGGCGTAGTTTCCGTCCACCACGACATCCCTGGCCTCGCCTCCGGTGTCCAGTTTTCCCTTGAGGACCGGGGATTTCGGGTCGGAGACGTCGATGATATTCAAGCCTTTTTCTCCAGCGGCCACGTAGGCCAGGCCCCGGCTGACTTCGAGGGCAAAACCTCCGCCGAGATAGAGCTGGGCTATCCGGACCGGATTTTTGATGTCGGAGACGTCAAGCACGACCAGGCCGTTCATAAAGGCGCAATAGGCAAGTGTCCCTTGAATTTCAATGTCATGGGCCTTTGTCCACAAGGCCGAGCCGACGTAGCCAAGCGTTCGACCGTCCTGGGCGCAAAGAGGAAACCCGCGGAGAGCGCCCAGAAACAGTGGCAGGAATATTCCCAAGAGGCCGAGTTTTGATTTGGGCATGTTCTTCGCCTCCGTCCCGGTTTATATCATGACCTCATCGGACCAGCCCAGCTTGATCAACTCGATCTGTTGGGGATCGCTTGTGCCGATTCCATATTTGGTGTCTGCGATCTGGATGTGCTTGGGAACGGGTGGAAGCTCTCGCCCGGGGCCCAACTCTTGGCGGCGCTTGGCCATGATCAACCGGAGGCCGATCGTATCCACGGCCACCGGGTCTTGGCCGACGATCAAGCCTTTGTAATTCCAGACATAGCGGCGGCTGAAATTGTGGGGCCCGAGTCCGTGGTACTGCGGCGTCAGAGCGCAGAGGACGTTGAGCCGCGTCTTTCCTTTGACCTGGGGAAGGTTGAAGAGAGAGCCCAGGGCGGCGCAGTTGTCGGGGTGATATTCCGGCTGCGACTCCCCGAACATGATGTAGTTCTTGATGCAGCCGGACATTCCGGCCAGATAATGGGTCCTGACAGGACGGGTGTTGATCAATGCCGTGGATTTCACGAAGATCGGGTTGGTCCTGACATTGTGGTCATCGATGCTGATGTTTTCTTCCTTCACGCCGGCATCCATTAAACGGCGCTTGATGGCCTGTTCCACCTGCGGCGGCGTCGGAAGATAGGACCAGACGTTGCTTTTGATGCCGACGATGTCATCGGGCTTGACCAACACTCGGAAAGCCGCCGCCGGATCGTTTTGGTCGAGGAGCTTCATGACGGCTTCGTCCAGCATCTTCTGGATGACCTCTTGGTTGAACTGAGAATTTTCATCCAGGGCTTCCGGATGGCGGATCAGGATCACACGTGACTTCTTCGCCGGGAGCGGGGAGTCTTGAGAGGCACCGACAGCCGCGGCCGTCCCAAGAACGGCGAAGGTTGTGCCTCGGATAAAATCGCGGCGGGTCATGATCTGTTTCATGTTGACCTCACTTCGGAGGGAATCGGTGGGCGGAGCGAAGGCCCTCCCCGACTTCTTTCGAATTGGCCTCAAAGACAATCAAGAAAATATCTTTTAAGCTTTCCTCCGGGGGATAGAAAAGCCTATTTTAATGGGCTCTATTTGTCAATGCCGTGGATCCCCCGCCCCGCGCTTGTTTTTGTGTTATTCGTTAAAAAGAGCTATAATTTTAAGAGGTTAAGAAAGATATTGGAGGTCGTCATGAAACATAAAAAAGTTTTTAGCTGGGCGCTGATCTCTTTCGCAGTGTGTCTGCTTTGGGGATGGGCGATTTCCAAGGACATCGTTAAAAGCAGTTGGACAGTCGCTCCCCCGGTCATCGATGGGGTCAGTGGGGATTGGACAGGGGCGGCGTTCCTGACCGAGAAAGGGGTCAAAGTGGATTATGCCTTCATGAACGATGGCAGTCATTTGTATATCTTTTTGGCTTTTAAGGACCCCAAATACTTGAGTAACATCGAGGCTACGGGCATCAACATCTATTTTAATACCGAGGGCAAAAAGAAAACGGACCAAGGCCTTCGGTTCTACAAAAGGAAAGTCACGGGGGATGAAGTGATCGCCATCATGGAGAAGAGGGGCGAGCCGCTTACGGATCAGGACAGGGCCAGCCTTCAAGGCCAAAAGATTTTTTATTTATATGACTGGCAGCCGATCGGCAAAAACACAGGGGCTATCCTTCCGGCATCCTCCGGAACACCCCCTGATTATCCCTTATTCAAAGGCAAAATGATCGAGAATGCCTGGACCTATGAATTCAAGATTCCTCTGGCCAAGAATGAAACCCAGCCGCTTGGCATCGGCGCCGGAGCCGGCCAGGCGATCAAGATCGGGTTCCAATGGGGCGGCCTGACCGAGGAGATGAAAAAGGCCGCGGCGAAGCGTGGGGGCGCTCCTCCCGCAACCATAGGTGCATCTGATTGGACCGGGGGGTCGGACGATCGATCGGGCGGCGGGGGAGGTGGCGGCGGCACGAGGTCGGGAGTGTCCGGGGGCGGCGGGTCGCAAGGGGGAGGCAGCCCTAAACAATATGACTTCTGGCTGGATGTCCAATTAGCGGCGAATAAATAGCCCGATCCTAGCGGCTTCGTCAAAGACAGGGGACGATCCCAGGACCGTTCCCTTTTTATCAGTCATCAGCTTCCTACCTACTGTCACGCAGAGAATTGCAGCTTGACTTCGCATTCTGCCTATTTTATGAGTGAAATCCATAGAAAGGCGCTAACCTATACGAAAAGGTTCTTTTCGATTTAGGCTGGGTAGAAAAGGGCAACGATCCGGAAACGGCGTCGAAAACCCGGATGGAGAACGAGGCCGTTTCCGGATCGTGGGCCAGACGATTTTTCCCACATAAAATGGAAGAGAATCAATGATATTTTTTTAAAGGAGGTCTCATGTCCGGCTATTTCTGCCCGAAGGTGAGCCGGAGACCAAGAGCAAAAGAGAAGAACGAAGGCTTGACCTCCAACGGCTTTATCTCCTGTTGAAAATCGGCAAAATCATCCTCGGTGTATTCCCATCCTGCAAAATTGTCGTAGAAAATGCTGTCGTAGGTTCCGGGTATCCACTGCCAGGTCAGGTTTTTCATTGGTATCAGGAAATAGCGGCCTTCCGCCGTGATGGCCACTCCGGGAGAGACCTCAATATCGATGCCTAAGCCGAAGTTTGCGCCGAACGATTTCCAGGATGTCTTGGGAATGCTGACGGGGATCTGGAATGCATCCACCCATTGATATTCATAGGGCAAAATGATCGTGTAATAGGAATCTCCGAATCCGACAAAGGAATTGGACTCGAAGCTGTTGAGGTAGAGCGTCGGCCCGGCGGTCAAAAAGACATTCACCATGCCCAGCCTGAATTTTCCGACGATGTTCAGGAAGAGAGGAATCGTGGTCATTTTCCCGTCGCCGTTCCATGTGGCCTCCTCAGTGGTCACAGTCGGAGAGAGCATCGACTGCCAAGCGAATGTAAACGACCCGGTGTTGGGGACATTTGAAGAGAAATAGCCGCCGCCGATCTGGATTCCAAAATTCGGATGAAAGAAAAAAGAAGCGCCTCCCGTCAAGAAAAGACCGCCCTCCGCCTTCATCGAGACGAGGGTGTCTTCCTTCACCGACTGGAGAAGCTCGTAGCTCCATTCGTAGGAATAGATGGAGTCGCCCTTGAACTGGGATAGCCCATACCCGCCCACGGCATGGAGTTCGAACCTGGGCAAAAATTCGTTCTGGGCGAGCGCGGTAAGAGAGAAGGCCAAAAGGATGAGCAGCCCAAGAAACGGTTTTTTCATGACAATCTCCTTTTTCGTATAGTCTTTATTGAAACATCCGGAATTGTCAAGCAATTATTGACTTGATCGACCACGCCGAGATAAGATTAATTTGAGATAGCAAGTGCGGATTCAGCCTTTCTAAGAAATGGAGGCAAGACGCACTACAAGACTTAGATTTTGTCGTGGAAAAGGATTTTTTAGCCCAAGGAGGAGATGTGTACCAAAAAATCGTAGCCCCTTTGGATGGTTCCAAGCTGGCCGAATGTGTGCTTCCCCATGTCGAGGCCGTCGGTAAAGGATGTGAGGTAAAGGATGTCATATTGATCCGGGTCATCGAGCCTCTCGAAATCCCCACTCGAGGCGGCATGGCCTTTAGCAAGGATGACCGGCATCAGATGGAAACGGAGCAAAGATCTGAGGCGGAGAAATACCTCAAGCAAGTCGCGGGTCGGCTCAAAGAGAAAGGCCTCATCGTCCGGTCGGAGATTCTGGAAGGAAAGGCCGCGGAGGCTATCGCCGAGTACACCAAAAAAAATGAGGTGGACCTCATCGTATTAGCTACCCATGGGCGATCGGGCCTCAGCCGTTGGTATTGGGGGAGTGTAGCGGATCGAATCCTCCGCTCCGTTTGTGTGCCCGTCTTGATGGTGCGGGTCCCGGGTTGTTTCCCCGGCATCTAGTGTACTGTCTCACAAATATCTTTACATGTTTTTCAGGCGAAATTAGGCCGGAATTTATGAAAGGAAATAATGAGACGCTACACTAGATGGTTTGGCAGACACGTTTACGAATCAAAAGGTAATCAGCCCAGCCTTTTTTAAGACCTCCAGGTAGCCGAAAATGGCCTCGAGGCCGGTTTCCTGGCGATACTCCGTGTCCATCATTTTCGTAGTCATCGGCAAGGATCACCGGGGATTTGCTTTGCCGTCGCTCTTTTGATATGAATGGAGAAAGCACAATGATGGATAAAAAGAACATCCTATCGGGCCGTTTTCCTTGGGTCGTCCTATTCATCACCGTCCTCCTCACCGAGGGATGCGGCGAGTGGAGCAGTATCGAAATAAAACCAGGGGCCTTGGAAAAAACCGAATTTATTTTTGATGTCGCTCCTTTTCCCTCCTGCCACGCCTCGACGATCGCTGAAACCAAGAGCGGCCTGGTTGCGGCCTGGTTTGGCGGGACGCAAGAAGGGCACCCCGACGTGGGCATCTGGCTTGCCCGACATGACGGCAAAAGCTGGTCAGCGCCGGTCGAAATCGCCAACGGCGTTCAGGAAGACGGGAAAAAGCGGTTTCCCTGCTGGAACCCGGTGCTGTTCCAATCAAAGCGTGGCCCGCTGCTGCTATTCTACAAGGTAGGGCCAAGCCCGTCTCGATGGTGGGGGATGATCATGGCTTCTGACGACTGCGGGACGACCTGGTCGAAACCGCGCCCCCTGCCGGACGGCATTCTGGGGCCCATCAAGAACAAGCCGGTAGAGATGCCGGATGGCGCCCTTTTATGCCTGTCCAGCACAGAGGAGGGGAGTTGGCGGATTCATTTGGAGGGAACGACCGACCTCGGCCGAACCTGGACAACGATCGGACCGCTCAATGACGGCAAGGAATTCGGCGCCATTCAGCCGACGGTCCTTTTTCATCCGGCGAACCGCCTGCAGCTCCTTTGCCGCAGCCGGCAGGGCCGGATCACCGAGTGCTGGTCGGAGGATGGCGGGAAAACCTGGAGCGGGATGAAGGCCACACCACTGCCGAATCCCAACGCCGGCATTGACGGCATAACGCTTAAGGACGGCCGGCAACTGCTCGTCTACAACCCTGTCACCCGGGGTCGCACACCGCTCGTGGTCGGAATTTCTGGAGACGGCAGATCATGGAAAACCGCCGTCATCATCGAAAGCAAGCCCGGTGAGTATTCCTATCCCGCCGTCATCCAAGCCGGCGACGGCAAGGTCCACATCACCTACACCTGGAAGCGGCAGCGGATCATGCACGTCGTCCTCGACCCGAAGAAACTGTCCTAAATTTCAATAGGTCGGGTCACAATATTTTTCCCCCGAATTTTACATGGGAAGCGCGGCTGCCGCTCCGCTCAGGCTTGGCTATTGACAGCGTTTTGTCCCGAATGATAAGTATTAGGCAATTCTTTATCATCTTTTTGAGAGGAGGAGATCCATGGCATCCTATCGACGGGCAATCGTTTGTTTCCTACGGCGGGCGAGGACGGTCAGGGCGCCGCTGGCGCTCGGCCTAGCGCTGCTGCTTGTCTTTTCCACCGCCTTTCCTCAGAGAAATCATGAGGAATATACCAAGAAGATCCGCGAGTACACGACGGATCCGCATTTCTCCACGAAATATGTGAACTATCTGCCTTACAAGGCGGGAGTGCCCACGCCGCTTGAAGTCCTGGGGCACATCGTGGGAGCGCCCAATATCCTCAGCTATTCCCAGGATGTCTATAAATATTTGAGGGCTCTTGCCAATGCCTCGCCGAGAGTGAAGGTGTTCACGATCGGCAAGACCGAAGAGGGGAGGGATTGGATCCTGGCCGTCATCGCCGACGATGCCACGATCAAAAACCTGGACCGCTATAAAGAAATCACGGCCAAGCTGGCCGATCCTAGGAAGATCACCGATGCCGTTGCCCAGAGCCTGATCAAGCAGGGCAAGCCCATTTACTGGGCGACGGGCGGCATGCATTCTGGGGAAACCGGCTCGGTCGAGATGCTGATGGAGCTTGCCTACCGCATCGCCGTAGACGATTCGCCGTTCATCAAGACCATCCGCGAGAACTCGATCGTCATGATCACCCCGATCCTCGAGGTCGACGGCCGCGACAAATACGTGGACTTGGCCATGGCTCCCCGTAAGGATCCAAAAGCTACGGTGCCCAGAAGCCCTCTTTGGTGGGGAAAGTACGTCGCTCATGACGACAACCGCGACAACATCGGCCTCGCCCTGGCTTTGTCGAAAAACATCATGAAAGTCGAGCTCGGCTATCATCCCCAGGTGATGCACGATCTTCATGAATCCGTCTCATTCCTGTACATTTCCACCGGGACGGGTCCCTATAATGCCTGGCTGGACCCGATCGTCATCGATGAGTGGCACCAGCTGGCCTACCAGGAAATCGACGGCATGACCCGGGAAGGCGTGCCCGGTGTCTGGACACACGGCTTCTATGACGGCTGGGCGCCGAATTACGCTTTTTACGCGGCCAACGGGCATAATGCCATCGGCCGTTTCTACGAGACCCAAGGCGCGGGCGACGCCAGCACGCGGATCATCAGCGCCAGCCCCGACCGGGCCTGGTTCCGTCCGAACCCTCCCGTGGCATCCACGGTGTGGTCGATTCGCAACAACGTCAATATGCAGCAGAGCGCTCTCCTCATCGGCATGAACTACATTGCGACCAACCGCGAGCGGTTCCTGGAAAATTTTTACCTCAAGAGCAAGCGCTCCGTGGCCAAGGCCAAGAATGAAGGTCCGGCCGCCTACATCTTCCCCGGAAGCGATCCGAGGCCGGGTCAGCAGGCCCGCCTCCTTCAACTTCTGCAGGCTCAAGGTGTGGAAGTGAATAGGGCGGACAAAGCTTTCAAGGTGGGAGACGTCGAATATCCCGTGGGGAGCTATGTCGTCCGTATGGACCAGCCCTATTCCCGGATGGCCGACATGCTTCTCGACAAGCAATACTTCAATGTCAATGATCCGCGTCCCTACGACGACGTCGGCTGGACCCTCGGGCCGCTTTTCAACGTGAAGACGGTGCGCGTCGAGGACATCTCCGTGCTCTCGGCTCCCATGACCTTAGTCAAGGGCGAGGTCAAGGCTCCTGGAGGTGTAGCCCGCATCGGAACCGGGGCCGCCCAGGCTTTCCTTCTCAACCACAATGCGGACAACGCCATCGCCTCGTTCCGGTTCAAATACAAAGACCTGAAGATCAAAGCCGCGGAAAAAGCCTTCGAGTCGAGCGGCAGAAAATTCAATGCCGGGACTTTCATCATCAAAGCCGGCGAGAATTCCGGGAACCTCGAAAGCCTGCTGGATGAGGCTGGAAAGCAGTATGGCCTCACAATTTATGCCGTTCCGGCGGTGCCGGACGTTCCCCTTCACGAGGTGGCCGTGCCTCGCATCGCCGTCATGCATACTTGGCAGACTACCCAGACCGAGGGATGGGTGCGCATCGCCCTTGATGATCTCCAAATCCCGTACGAATATGTCTCGGTCCACGCCGTCCGCGATAACGCCCGGCTCCGCGACAAATACGACGTGATCCTGTTCGGCCCCGCATCCGGAGACGCCCTAAGTGTTGTTTCGGGACTCACCGGCGACAAGCCGATCCCATGGAAGAAAACACCACTTACCCCCAACATCGGGGTTGAAGATTCCACCGAAGACATGCGCGGCGGTATCGATCTCGAGGGCGTTCTCCATCTGCGCGATTTCATCAAGGATGGCGGTCTGTTCATCACGATTGCCAACAGCTCCTCGCTGCCGATCCAGTTCGGACTGGCCGGGGGTACCTCCATCCGGACAACAACGAACCTCTGGGCGCGCGGCGGTGTGTACAAAACCGAAGTCTCCGATAAGACGAGCCCCATCGTCTATGGATACGACGACACGCTGGGCATCTATTTCAGCCAGTCACCGGTGTTCGGCATGGGAGGGTTCGGGTTCGGCGGACGCGGCGGTGGCGGCGGCGGAATGATGGGGCCCCAGGGCGGCGCTCAGGGTCGGCCGTCAGGACGCGGCGGGGTCAATGATGCCGATATCCCTCAGGGCAGGCCCCGGGACATCGGCAAGGCATCCGTCGAGGAATTTCGGAAGACCCAGAAGGAGAGCGCTCAGCCCGAAGGAAGAGGGCCTGGGCCTGCGGCCATCCGGGCAAGGACGATCATCCGTTTCGCCTCTGCCGTCAATGATCTCCTGATCAGCGGCGGCCTGGCCGGCGGCGAAGAGCTGGCCAACACGCCCGCGCTCGTCGACGCCCCGTTGGGCAGCGGCCATGTGGTCATGTTCAGCTTCAATCCCATGTGGCGCCACCAGACCCATGGCTCCTTCTTCCTGGTGTTCAACGCCATGCTGAACTTCAAGAACCTAAACCCACCGCCTCCCCCGGCGCCGGCGCAGAAGTAAGATTAAAACGAGAGGGGCCACAAAATAGAAGAGAATCAGAAATATTTTCGCGCCAATTGTATTTCTTGCGAAGTGATCCAATGAAAATATTCTTGAGGCTCTGCCTTGTCGCTTTCATCCTTTCTTCGTTGACCGTTTTTTCCCAGCAAAATGACCTGTCCAAGGAAAAGGTTTTGTACACGGTCGGGTATGCCCATCTGGATACGCAGTGGCGGTGGGATTACCAAACGACCATCAACGAATACATCTGGAACACGATAGTCTTTAATTTCAGGCTCTTCGAGAAATACCCCGATTACGTGTTCAATTTCAGCGGTGCCAACCGTTACAAGATGATGAAGGAGTATTATCCGGAAGAATATGAAAAACTCAAAAAATATGTGGCTGCTGGCCGCTGGTTTCCCTCCGGCTCCTCTATGGAAGAAAATGACGTTCTGGCGCCGTCCCACGAATCCATCATCCGGCAAATCCTTCTAGGCGCTAATTACTTCCGAAAAGAGCTCGGCGTGACCAGTCAGGAATTCATGATTCCGGACTGCTTCGGATTCCCCGCCTCGCTTCCCTCGATCCTGGCCCACTGCGGCCTCAAAGGATTTTCGACGCAGAAATTATCATGGGGCTCCGCCGTCGGCATTCCCTTTAATGTCGGCACCTGGATCGGCCCCGACGGAGAATCTGTCACGGCCGCCTTGAACCCGGGCAGCTATGGTTCGAGAGTTCAAGAGGATTTGAGCATCAACGCGAATTGGAAAAAAAGAATATACGATCTCGGAGGCTCGACCGGAGTTTATGCCGACTATATGTACTACGGGACGGGCGACGTCGGAGGTTCTCCCACGGAAGATTCCGTTCAATGGATCGAGAAAAGCTTAAAGACCGGCTATGATTTCAAGATCGTCTCGGCCCGGGCCGATCAACTTTTTTCCGATCTCACACCAGCCCAAAAAACGATGCTTCCGACCTACAAAGGGGAATTCTTATTGACGAATCACTCGGCCGGCTCCATCACCTCGCAGGCCGCCATGAAGCGCTGGAACAGAAAGAACGAGATGCTGGCTTATAAGGCCGAAGCAGCGTCAGCGATCGGGGAGTGGCTCGGTGGAATGTCTTATAACAAAGATCAAACGAATGAAGCCTGGCGGCTCGTCCTCGGAGGACAATTCCACGATATTCTTCCCGGGACCAGCATCCCCCGGGCCTATGAATTCTCTCAGAACGATGAGCTGCTGGCTTTGAGCCAATTTGGCCATATTTTCGCGGACGCTTCGGGTTCGGTCATTCGTGCCCTGGATACTCGGGTCCAGGGGATCCCGCTCATCGTATTCAATCCTCTGGCCGTCGAACGGGAAGACATCGTTGAGGCGACGGTCGCTTTTCCGAAGGATGGGCCAAAGGCCGTCAGAATCTTCGATGGCGATAATAGAGAAGTGCCTTCACAGATCTCCAAGGTCGAGGGGAACAAGATCGCGGTCCTCTTCCTGGCCAAGACTCCGTCGTTAAACTATGTCGCGTTCGATGTCAGACCGTCGGATGCGCCGTGCGCCATGGCGACGGGATTGAAGGCAACTCCGACGTCGCTCGAAAATTCAAAATATGTCGTTAAGCTAGATCCAGCTGGGGATGTCGTCAGCATTTTCGATAAAACCGCGAACAAAGAACTGTTGTCATCGCCGATCAGGCTGGCCTTTCACTATGAGCGGCCTCAGCAATGGCCGGCCTGGAACATGGATTGGGAAGATCGAAACAAACCGGCGGCCGGCTTTGTCGAAGGCCCGGCTAAGATCGCGGTTGTCGAAAACGGGCCGGCCCGGGCCGCCCTGGCCGTCGAGCGGGAGTCCCGTCATTCAAAATTCGTCCAGGTCATCCGCCTGGCGGCCAACGGAAGCCGCGACAGGATCGAGTTCAACACGGTCATCGACTGGGCGACCAAAGAGTCGTCCTTGAAAGCCACGTTCCCCTTGACGGTTTCCAACCCTATGGCGACGTACAATTGGGGCGTCGGCACGATCGAGCGCGGCAATAACGATCCCGTCAAGTTCGAGGTGCCGTCGCACCAATGGTTCGACCTGACGAATAAAGACGGCCGCTATGGCGTATCGGTCCTGGAAGACTGCAAATACGGTTCCGATAAACCGGCCGACAATATCTTGAGATCGACCCTGTTGTACACGCCCGGCGTGAGAAATTCCTATCGCGAGCAGGGAGTCCAAGATTTTGGCAAACATAAGATCCTCTATTCCCTCTATGGCCATCCCGGCGATTGGCGCGCCGCCGATTCGAACATCCAGGCCGCACGGCTCAATCAGCCCCTTGTCGCTTTCCAGGCTGTGCCGCATCCGGGCCCCTTGGGAAAAACCTTCTCGTTCCTCAAAGTCAATAATCGGGATATCGTCGTGTCGGCCGTCAAGAAAGCGGAGATCGGCGATGATTTGATCGTCCGGATCGTCGAGGCCAAAGGCAAAGCCGCGAAAAATATCGAGCTGGCTTTTGCCGCTCCGGTCGTTTCGGCGAGAGAAGTGAACGGCCAGGAACAGGATCTGGCGAACGCCGTCGTGAAAAATGGAAAGATCGTCTTTGATGTGACGCCCTATCATCTGAAGACGTTCGCCCTGCGACTCAAGCCGTTCGAAAAGGCCCTTCCCCTGCCTCAAAGCACGCCGATGGAATTGCCCTATAACGTCGATGTCATCAGCAACGACAAACACAAAGCCGACGGCGATTTCGACGGGAGTGGAAAGTCTTTCCCGGCGGAGATGCTCCCGGACACGATCACGAGCGGGAGCATCCATTTTCGATTGGGTCCCAAGGCCGACGGCGCCAATAATGCGGTCGCCTGCAGCGGCCAGACGATTAACCTGCCGGTTGGAAATTTTAACAAGCTCTATATCCTCGCTGCCGCCGGGGAATCAATGGCTTTCCGCGGGATGGATGCGGGGGGCGCCGGGACAGGGAGCAGGGCCGTCTTCAAGATCGGCGGCGTCGCCGTGGAAATCCCGGTTGAGGTCTGGTCAGGATTTTATGGTCAATGGGACAAGCGTCTGTGGGACGGCGACAGCGCCGCAACCAGCTTCGACCGCGGCAATATCAATTATATCGGCGTTGCCCCCGGTTATGTCCGAAAAGACCGTGTCGCCTTTTTTACGACTCATCGGCATTTGCGAAACGGGGCTAACGACCCCTATATGTATGCGTATATCTATCAATATAAAATCGATCGGCCGCAGGGGGCCACGCAGATTACTTTTCCGGCGAACGAACGAATCAAGATCTTCGCCATCACGGCCGCCCATAACGAAAATGAGGATGCGACTCCAGCCCAACCTCTTTCCGATACCCTGATCAGGGATCGAAGCGACTATGCGAGATTCCAGGCTTGCCCAAAGCCGCTGATCTCGCCTGAGAAGGCCTATATCGATTACAGCCGGCCTCTCGTCGTGGCCTTGGTCGCCACGGATGATAACGCCGAGATCCACTACACACTGGATGGCAGCGTCCCGACGATGAACTCGGCCAGGTACACGGCGCCGATCAGCTTGAACCAATCGGCCGTTCTAAACGCGATCTCCTTCGATAAAGTTAAGTTGCCGAGCGTGATGGCGACCGCTTATTTCAGCAAATCGTTGCCGGTCAAGAGCGTCCAGTATGTGATCCCTCCCGCTCAAAGACGAGGCGGGCCGGCAGGGCCGGTCGCGAGCACTGCGCTGATCGATCTGGTCAGGGGGACTGCTGAAGCTGGCGACCGCAATTGGCAGGCGTTCGATAAGGACCTCGACGTAATCCTGGATATGGGGCAGGTCAAGACGCTCCAGGAAATAATGTTGGGCTGCTTAGAGAACAACGGCGCCAGGGTCTTTTTGCCGGCCTCCGTCGAGATCTCGGTTTCGATGGATAATAAGGATTATAAGATTGTCGCCACGGACAGCTTGGCCGTGCCGGAGAGAGCGCAGGGTCCGGCCAGCAAGAATCTAACCTACGACCTGAAAAAGACGCAGGGCCAGTATATTCACATAAGGGCCAAGAACATCGGAGCGCTGCCCAAGTGGCACCCGAACGCCGCGGCCCCGAACGCCGCCGCGATGATGAATTTCGACGAGATCATCGTCAAGTAGGTTTTTAGAATATGATGAGCTAGAAAACAGAGTGAAAAAGCCGGAAGATTCAACTGCCGTCGATTTTTGTTTCAGAGAAAGGAATTTTTCTATTCTATGTTGAGGTAGTTTTGTTGTTAATCGGCCGTCGGATTCTTAATTCGTTGACAGCGGTTTGGAGGGCGTGTATTATGGCAATGAGGATGTCGGCATATGGCATTCGGCAGCCAAAGGGAGAAAAATGATCCTCGTACTGAAAAGCTAATGCGATCTCCGTATGCTTTTTATGTGCGTATCGGGCTCAACGCCATGGCGTCCGAAGCTTGACAGTTCGGGCGAGGGAGGGTGAATTTGGACATTGCAAAATTCCTTGATTTTGGGGCCGAACTGGAAATGCGGGTTTCGAAGGTTTATGAAAAACTTTCCGGATTGGCAGGCGACGAGTCGTTATCCAAACGGCTTATTTCTCTTTCCCGGGAAGAGATCAACCACGCCAATATTTTGCGAACCGGGAAAAACTATTTGGGCGAAATGCCGGATTTGTTTGTCGGAGTCCGCCTTAAAGACGAGGAGATGCAGAAGGGTTTAAAAGACGCCGGAGCATTGCTGGCCGAGTTTGATACAGGGCTGAGCTTCCGTGAGGGACTGAACAGAATCCTTCAACTTGAAACGGAATTTGAACGCATCCACTTGGGCGCATCCGTGGAGGTTCGCGAGCCTTCTCTGATTAGCCTCTTTCAGGCTCTGACAAAGGGAGATCAGAATCATATCCGCATTCTCTTGGAGACGATCGCTGCCTTCAGAGGAAGGTAAGCGCCGCTCCGATATCCAGAAGCGCAGTAATTGCAGAGGGGGCCAAAGTAACGAACGGGGTCAAACCTACTTGTTACGCACCCTCCCCTGGAAAATTGCGCGTAACGAGTAGGTTTGACCCCGCTTCAAGACGAGTGGTCGTGGATGATGCGCCAGCCCTCGGGGAAACGCTTGAAGATGATCGTGAAAACGCCCTCTTTTTTTGTGTCTTTGATCGTCAGGTTCCAACGGCCCAGGACGTAGGCGTAATCGCTGCTGAGAACTTTGACCTCGAGGTCGGTAAAATCCAAAATCCCCCAATTTTCGCCGGAATAGCTTTTTTGGTAGCGCTCGAGAAGGGCATTCCAACCCCGAAGCCTGTTCGCTCCGGATTGAAAAGTAAATTCTTCTGATTTCCAATAATAGGCCATGAACCCCAGGACGTCCTGTTTGTTCCAAGCGACCTTTTGGATTTCGAGGATTTTGAGCAGATCCGATTTGAGATCCGCCGCAGGCAATAACTTTGCTATTTGACAGAGAAAAAGAATAGCGATAACAAATGTCCATCTTCGCATTAGTCGTCCTCCCAAACTTTTCAATATTAGGGCCTTTATATACTGAACCGAAAATTTTTTCAATGGAAGACTGGGTTCAAACCTACTCGTTACGCACAATTTTCCAGGGGAGCTTGCGATTACGATTAGGTTTGACCTCCGTTCATTTTTTTCATAAAATCCTTTTGCCTTGGCAGGCTGACCGCGATGTTCTTCGAGATCTCGTATATTCTCTACTTGTCGGGGAATGCGTATCTGCTCTGGCGGGCCTGGAAAGCATTGACCGGAACGGGCTTATTCCGGATTATCATATTCATTCTCTATCTCCCATTTTCCTATACTTTTTTCCTGTGGCACCGCTTGGAGAGGGGAGAGCCTTCTGTTTTCAAGGAGACAATCTGCGCCCTGGGATCCTTTTATCCGGGCGTTTTGCTTTATCTCGTCCTTTTCACGGTGCTTGTCGACCTTCTGCGTTTGATCGACCATTTTTTCCCTTTTTTCCCGAGCTGGATCCGGGAGAATCGCCGAAGGGCGGGGCGGGGAGCGTTTTTTACAGTTGTGGGAATCACCTTCGCAATTCTTTTCGCCGGGATGTTCTACGCCCGCCATGTCCGTGTCCATACCTTGGAGATCGCGATTGACAAAAAGGCGGCCGGGATGGAAAGCCTGAACCTGGTTTTCTTTTCGGACATTCATCTCGGCCCGTACCTGCACATTTCGCGCTTAGAAAAAATCGTTGGGATGATCAACAGCCTCGACCCTGATGTCGTGCTCATCTTGGGCGATATTGTCAATGAGGAAGCGCTGACTTCCGAAAAGGAGCGGTTGCCGGATACGCTGGCAAAGATCCGTGCCCCGTTCGGCGTCTATGCCTGCATGGGAAACCACGAATACTTTGCCGGGATCAAGAACAGCCTGGAGTTGCTCCGGAGGAGCCGGATTACCGGGCTTCAAAACCAGGCTGTTCTTGCAGCCGGTTCCTTTTATCTCGTCGGCCGCAGCAACAGATCCTACATCGCCCACAACGAACGGCGAACGCCTCTCAAGGAGATCCTTAAAGACATCAACATGAATCTGCCGGTCATTCTCATGGACCACCAACCCGTTCATCTTGAAGAGGCGGCCGAAGCCGGGGTCGATCTCCAGTTGTCAGGCCATACCCATGGCGGAGCGGCCTTTCCTATCACGCTGGTCAACGACCGCCTCTACGAGATCGGCCGGGGATATGGCCGCAAGATAAACACCCAATATTACGTCACCGTGGGTGTGGGAGTCTGGTCGCCTCCGATCAGGATCGGAACCACCTCCGAGATCGTCCAAATGAAGGTCAAGTTCCGCTCCTGAGAAGGTAGGAAGCACGGGGTCAAACCTACTCCTTACGCTAGCTGCCCTGGAGAATCTTGGCTAATGCGTAACGAGTAGGTTTGACCCCAGGATCCATTTCCTCAGCCGGAGTAGCCGGAGCCTCGGGCATATATGCATTGCGGCTTCCAGTCCGCTTCCTCGCCTAGGAACATCCTTGGCGCTGTCATATATTCTTCGAATCCGTTCCGAACCAGGAAGTCAGCGGCGTCCCGGTTGGCTTCGGGAACCACCGCCGTCCGCTCCGCTTGGGAGTGTTTTAATCGCAGCAAGGCCAAGCCGGCATCTTTGTTCGCAGCAACGATCAGCCCGGCGCCGAAAGCGGGCAGAAAAAAGCCGTCGACTTTCCAGGACGAACGGTCTTGATGCACCCAGCCGCCGGAGAAGAACTTTCCGAGCATCCGGCCGCGATCTTCCCCGGAAGCCTGACGGTCCAAGTCAAGAATCGGCCCGGAATCCTGGGGCCCGATGCCCCGCAGCGTAGAAAAATCGGTTGGCCCTGTTAGCCACGGTCCCTTGAAAAATTTATATTGGGAGCTCATCCGGAAATCCAGCTTGCGATAGATTGGTTCGCCCAAGGGCGTGGCGATGAGCAGCTGTCGGCGACAACCCAAGGCGGCAAAATGCTGGACCAGGCTGCGCGTCAGCTGCGTACCCATGCCTTGGTTCCGGTGTTCGGGCCGGACGATGATGTTGCCCAGCCAGCCTGTTTCGCCGTTCTGGATGGCGTTGGCCACGCCAATGATGGCGCCTCTCATGTCGGCGATGATGGGATAAAAATAAGGTTCGCCAAAGTGGCTGATCATAAAAGCCGGAAGGTCCGAGTTCCAATCAGCAGGCGCCATCCCTTCCAACAGCGGGATTTCATGCCTTTGCAGCGGCCGGATGATGACCTCGTTTTTCATTGCCGATCTTTTCTCCGATGCCTCTCTCTCTATTTTACACAAATTGGGCCGGCTCCGGCCATAGCAGGAATCATGGAGTCAAACCTACTCATTACGCATATTTCTAATCTGATTTTTGCGTAAAGAGTAGCTTTGACCCCGGATTCTTTTCCATCATCCTGTTGACAGGGATTCGCGGCTGGAATACATTCATCTTCAGACCACTGATCGTTGACCTTGATCTCAAAGGAGAATCAATCATGGATTTACAGAACAAGCTTTTCCGAAGCGCTTTAGCGCTGTTGCTATTAGTCGCTGCCGTTTCGACAGGCGTCGCCCAGCCGTTCGACGCAAAGTACTTCGCCGGGATGCGCTGGCGCTCGATCGGACCTTATCGGGGCGGCCGGACGAGGGCTGTCGCCGGGGTCCCGGCCCAACCCAATGTTTTCTACATGGGTGTCTGCAACGGCGGCGTATGGAAGACGACCGACTACGGCGTGACATGGAAGCCGATCTTCGACAGCCAGCCTACCGGCTCGATCGGCGCTATCGCTGTAGCTCCTTCGGACCCGAACATCGTCTATGTTTCGACCGGCGAGGGGCTGCAGCGGCCCGACCTTTCGACAGGCGACGGTATCTACAAGTCGACCGATGCCGGCAAGACCTGGACGCATCTCGGCCTGCGCGATGGACAGCAGATCCCGCAGATCATCGTCGACCCGCGCAATCCAGACCGGCTGTTCGCGGCCGTTCTCGGCCATCCCTATGGCCCGAACGAAGAGCGCGGCATCTTCCGCTCGACGGACGGCGGCCAGACCTTTCAGAAAGTGCTCTACAAGGACGAAAACACGGGCGGCTCCGAGCTTGAGTTCGATCCCGTCAATCCGGACATCGTCTATGCCGGCCTTTGGGAATCACGGCAGGGTCCCTGGGAGAATGCAGCCTGGAGCGGCACCGGGGGCGGCATCTTCAAATCGATCGACGGCGGCACGACCTGGCGGCAGCTCACGAACGGCCTGACGACGGGTACGGACGCCGTCGTCCAGGCCAACCTGGCCATCGCTCCGAGCAACCCGAACCGCATCTATGCGGCCATTGCTATGACGCGGGCCACCGGCATCTATCGCTCGGACGACGCGGGCGAGAACTGGACGCGCATTACAACCGACGGGCGCCCGGCCAGCCGCATCGGAGGCGGAGATCTTCCCAGGATGGCGGTTCATCCGAAGAATCCCGATATCGTCTTCAGCGATAGTACGGTGGCGTGGAAGTCGGTAGACGGCGGGAAGACATGGACAGGCTTTCGCGGCGCCCCGGGCGGCGATGATTATCAGAATATCTGGATCAACCCGAACAATCCTGACATTATGTTGTTTGTTGCCGACCAGGGCGCCATCATCACTGTCAACGGCGGCCAGACATGGAGTTCGTGGTACAACCAGCCGACCGCGCAACTGTATCACGTCGCGGCCGATAATGCCTTCCCTTACCGCTTGTACAGCGGGCAGCAGGAGAGCGGGTCGGCCGGCGTAGCCAGCCGCGGCAATCACGGCCAGATCACGTTCCGCGAATGGCATCCGGTTGGAGTCGACGAGTACGGGTACGCAGCGCCGGACCCCCTCGACCCGGATATTATCTATGGCGGCCGGAGTGTGACGCGCTTCGATCGCCGGACGGGCCAAGTCCAAAACGTCGGGCCGAAGCCAATCCGGTCCGCCGATTTCCGGACCGTCCGCACCCAGCCGGTTCTCTTTTCGCCGGTCGATCCTCACATCCTCTATTTCGCGGCAAACACGCTGTGGAAGACAACGAACGGCGGCCAGAGCTGGCAGCAGATCAGTCCCGACCTGACCAGGAAGACCTGGGACGTGCCGGCGAGCGTCGGAAAGTACCGAAGCACCGATACCGCAAAGCCCTCCCGGCGAGGGGTCATCTATACGATCGCCCCGTTCTATGTCGATGTCAACCGCATCTGGGTCGGCACCGACGACGGACTGATCCATGTGACGGTGGACGGCGGAAAGAATTGGAAGGACGTAACGCCGCCGCAGCTCACACCATGGGCCAAAGTGTCTATCATGGACGCTGGCCGCTTCGACGTGCAGACTGCCTACGCGGCCATCAACACTCTCCGCCTTGACGATATGCGGCCGCATATCTACCGGACGCACGACGGCGGCAAGACGTGGGCCCATATCACCAACGGGATTCCGGACGGCGCTCCTGTCAACGTCGTCCGCGAGGATCCCAAGCGCAAAGGTCTCTTGTTCGCGGGCACGGAGCGCGAGATTTACGTTTCTTTCGATGACGGCGATCACTGGCAGTCGCTCCGGCTGAACATGCCGGCGACATCGATGCGCGACCTTATCATTAAAGACGACGACCTGGCGGTCGCGACGCACGGTCGCGGTTTCTGGATCCTTGATGATATCACGCCGCTCCGTCAGCTCAATCAAGACGCCGTCGCAGCCGACGCTGTTTTGTTCAAGCCGCAGACTGCAATTCGTGTGCGGTGGAACATGAACACCGACACGCCCCTGCCGCCCGATGAGCCGGCCGGGGAGAACCCGCCGGACGGCGCCATCATCAATTATGCGCTGAAGTCGGACGTGTCGGGGCCGGCGGCGCTGGAGATCCTTGATAGCGCGGGCAAGCTCGTTCGGCGCTATTCAAGCACGGACGCCTTCGAGATACCGGATTCGGCGACCGCACCGGTCCCGCTGTATTGGTACCGGCCCCCGCAGGTGCTCTCGACGGCCGCCGGCATGCATCGTTTTTTATGGGATATGCACTATCAGCCTCTGAGCGGAGCGGGAGGACGGGGCGGGCTTCCCATCGCGGCCATCGCTCATAACACCGCCCCCTCGCCGAACTCGCCCTGGGTGGCGCCGGGGCAATACATAGTCAAGCTAACGATCAACGGTAAGAGCTATACGCAACCGATTACGGTCAAGATGGATCCGCGCGTCAAGACGCCACCGGCCGCCATCGCGGAGCAGTCCAATCTCACAAAGGCGCTGTACGACGGCGTGCTCGAAACGCAGGCGGCGCTGCGCCAGCTCCGGGCGGTCCGTGCCCAAGTGAAGACGCTTCAAGAACGCGCCGGCCAGGGCGCTATTTCACAGGCGCTGGCTGAGTTCGACAAAAAGGCAGCAGCGCTGGAGGGAGGCGGTGGCGGGATAGGCCAACGCGGTGGAGGAGGAGGCGGCTTCGGGCCGGGCGCGGGAGGCGGACAGGATACGCTCGCCGGCATCAGCGGATCGATAAGCTCGCTGATGGGGCTATTGCAGGGCGCTGACGCCGCGCCAACAAGCCAGGCGCTCGCAGCAGTCACGGAACGCAGGCAGGCCCTCTCTAACCTTATGTCGAAGTGGAACGCGCTCAAAACGCAGGATTTGCTGAATGTGAACGCTCAATTGAAGGCGGCGACCCTGCCGGCCATCGAGATCAAGGACTAGCCGGCCTAGGATTGGGGTCAAACCTACTCGTTACGCGCCTTTTTCTAGGGGAACCTGCGTAACGAGTAGGTTTGACCCCGGATTGTTTTCATTTTCCCCGAAAGTGGACCCACGGGGAGATCCCGACCGTCTCGCCTCAAGCCGTTCCGGCGAATTTCATCAGTTTCCAACAGTCCTTACAGAGCGGTTCATGCTCGTGGCCGCGCCTGCGGAAAAAACGGCCGCAGCGCGGGCATTCGACCATCTCAGGCACGGGATCTTTGGTTTTTTCCGGTCCCTTGCTTTTAAAGAAAGCGGAGAGCGATAGAGGCGACATATCTTCTCTCTTCCCCTAGGATGATCTTATTCTAACACGAAAAAGAGAAAATGCAACAACTCAAAATCGCCGATAGAAACGCCCGATGGGTCCTGTCGGATACTCTTGGAGGGAAACCCTTATTCCGGGTTTCCCTCCAACGATCGCTTCGCTCTCTGCCTCCTTTCCAAGGAGCCTTTGACGATGAATATATTAGAGGGCGCTTCTTGATAGGGAAGCAGGATTGTTATCCGCTCGGGGCGGCGGGGGGCCCCCGAACCACGCCACCCGTCGGGTGTCGTCACTCCCATTGTATTTAATGGAATGCTCTGAGCTTTTAACTGATGATTAGCCCCTATCGGCAACTTTGGGAACAAGAGCCCTGGGATCAAACTTAGTCATGATTCGTTTATCCCCCGAATCTTTTGGCGGATAAGAAGGCTTGACCCTCGATTCTTCTCAAAACAGGCGATAGAACCTAAAGGCTGGTCTGAAGATTCGCCGGGTGTTCAGCGGAGGCGTTTTAGGTCTTTTTTTGCGCTTTCCAGGCCGGGGTCGAGCTTCAGGGCGGTTTTGATCACTTCGACGGCCTCGGCCTTGCGATTCATTTTTTCCAGCGTCTGCCCCAGCCTCCAATAGGCCTGGGCGTGGGATGCGGACGTCGGCTCGGGCTCCTGGGTAAGGTATTTGTGGAAATAGCCCTCGGCCCGGGCAAAATCCTTGCCCTGTTGGAAGACGACGCGTCCGGCCTGAAAATATGGGTTCAGGTTGTCCGGGACGTTCTGCTCGGCCCGGTCAAGAATATCGTCAAGGTCCTGCCAGCGCTCCTGACGCGCGAAGCTCTGGGCGAGCAGACTGTAGGCGGCGGCTCGGCCGGGATCGAGTCTCATGGCTTCCGCGGCATATTTTTCCGCGAGTTCGAAGTTCCTTTGCGACCCGTAGGTATAGAAACGGGCCAGAGTTATCAAGGCATGGTAGGATTGCGGGTTCGCTTCGACCGCCTTCTTGTACAATTCTTCCATCCGGCCGGCTTGTTCTTGCTCGTGGGCGAAGTTCGCCTGGGCGATATAGCCGCGCACCGGATCAAGCCTGACGACTTCCTCGGCCATGGCCCGTGCCTTTTTTTTGTCGCCACCGACGATTCCCGGCGCCAAGCGATAGTACTCGATCAGGATGAGTCGGGCCTCGACATGTTTAGGATTGAGCCTAAGGGCTGTCTCGGCTTCTTTTTTGATACGGCGGGCCAAGCCGAGCTTACGGAAAAGGCCGGCCCTGACAACTTGTCGTCCATAAACATAAGCCAGCAGACAATGGTAGTCGGCATTTTTTGGATCCAGGGTAAGCAGTTTCTGCGTGAGAGCGAGAGCCGCCTCGAATTTCCCGGCAGCTTCCTTATAGCGGGCCATGATAAAAAGAGCCTGGAGATTGTTGGGGTCGGATTTCAGTCGCGGCTCGACGATGTCACGGGCCCTTTTCCAATGCTCTGTTTCGATCAGAGCTTCGGGGGAATCATTGTCGGCGGCCGTTAGGGTCTCCGTTGCCGTCGCCAATAAAACGGCCAGGACAACAAGGCGGAAAGGGATCATGAGCGATAATTTTTTTATTTTCTCTGGCACCGCATTGCCCTTTAAGTCAAATGATCCAAGCTTCTGATTAGGCAAAAGATAATAATCTTAGCCAAAAGTGAAGTCAAGACGGCCGTTTCAGGAAAATTCCCTCTTCTTATTTCTGGTCCCGGCTGGCGACATGAAAGCCGAACAGTTTCCACTGCGACTCCTCGTTAAAAAAATACAGCTCGAATTCGACCCGATAGGACGTTGTCGGATATTGACCTTTTACAAAGAGGAGTCCGTCTTTGTCGAAATAGGGCTTCTCTGAAAATACCGGAGAGACACCGTCGATGATGGTCAGCGGGATCTTCTTTTCGATGAAGCTTACCAATTGCTCGCGCAGCTTATCCTGAGTTATTTGCCGTTGCCACTCCGTCGCGATCGACGCGTAAAACTCCGAGAAATCGTCGCGGCTGACGGCCTGAGCGAGAAGCATCATAGTCCGGTTCACCAGAGCAACGAGTTCGTCCTCGGCCGGAATTTCTTTCTTGTCTGCCGCCGCTCGCGAGCTGCCGGACGCTTCCTCCAGCGAAACATAAAGGCCCACCAGCTTCCACTCCGATTCCTGGCGAATAAATTTAGCCGTAAAGGTCAACCGAGAAGGTTGAGTCGGATAATAGCCCTTCAAAATGAGCCTTCCGCTCTCATCAAGAGAAGGTTTCTCGGTGAATTCTGGAGAATGGCCTTCAACAAACGTCAAATCGATATTTTGTTCGATGTATTTTATGAACGCCTCTTTCAAGGCTTCCGGGGTCGTTTGGCTTTGCCAGACTTTGGACGTCGCATTGTAGAATTCCGAGAAGTCCTTGTTGTTGATGGCTCGGGCCAAAAGCAGCACGGAGCTGCTCGTCATGGCCTTCAGATCATCCACGGCGGGCACGCTTGGCTCCGTCGAAGTTGTGACCAGACCGGCCGCTGCTTTTTCAATGGCATGAATCTTCCATCGGCCATCCTCTTTGATCAGCCGGAGCTTAACCGGAATGATGCCGCCGGCCCGAGTCTTGATGGATCCTTCCAGTTCGCCGATTTTATTGGCGACGGACCGGGAGCTCCAGGTCGCACTTTCGTAATCGGCGATTGTGGAGTTTTTTAAGAAAGCCATGAAGTTCTCTTCGGGTGCTGACGCCTGAAACTCGCGGCTGGCTGATAGGTAAGCATCCTTAGCTTTCCCTTCGCGTATCAACGTGAAAAACTGATCCGCTGATCGAGTCAAGCCGCTTGTTATGTAGAAAACGAAAAGAATGATGGCCCCGATCACCACCAAAACAATAACGAGCCCTATCAATACCTTCTTCATGACGACCTCCTTTCGATTGGCGTCTTCGAACGTAGCCCGCGGGGGGATAGACGGGCGTTCCTTTTTTGACGCAAGAAAGATCTTCCCTTAAAAGCACAAAATGATTCGTTTTCCCATGAAAAAATATATCGCCAGACGGGAGGGCATGTCAAGGAGAAGAGTAGAATCGGGGTCAAAGCTACTCCTTGCTCATATTCCAGGGGAAAGGGCTGCGTAACGAGTAGGTTTGACCCCGTTATGTCTGGAGGCGAAAGCGGGGTTTTATCCTATGGAGTCCTATGCACCGGCGATTCGCGGAGAAATGTGGCGAGAATGACGGTGATGAATGTCAGAGCGGCAAGGGCGAGGAGCGAAACCGTCATGGCTTTGGTCGCCGGAGATTTGAGCGCATCCATGCCAAAAATAAAAACGATGCCTGAGATCTGCCCCATCACGATCAACAGGCTGTTCGAGGTGCCTTCCGGAGCCGGGCGGGTGATCTCGGCCCCGTACTGGAAACCGATCGGGCCGGCGCTGAGCAGGAAGAAGCCGAAGATAAAGCCCGAAGCGAGCAATAGCCAGTAGCCGGTGGAATAGGTCATGCCGATCAGACCGGGAATCAGTCCGATCAGTGCCAGGAGGAGGAAAGGCTTCCGGCGTCGCAGTTTGTCGGAAATCAGGGGGATGACGATCGCGCCGAGGATACCGCCGATGAGCATCAGTCCGCCTAACAATCCGGCCTGGGATATGGTGAAGCCGCGCGGACGGATGATGTCTTCGATCCAGGTTGAAACGCCATTGAACATGCCCAGGCCGACAAAGAACAGGATGAGGAGGAAGATAAAATCGCGTTGACGAAGCATGGACTTAAGGCCGGCGAACATCAAAACACGCTCATCCTGTCCGGACGGAGTGGGGGGATATTCGCGGGCGATAAGAAGGAAGATGACGGCCGCTGCGGCCGCAGCGATTCCGTAGTCCAGCAGCATCCGGCTGATGCCGACGCGCAGCACCAGGAACGGTGTGAGGAGCATCGCTACCAGGGGGCCCAAGTAGAGGGCCAGTGTCCCGAGCCCCGAAGCCGTGGCCCGTTCTTTGTCCGGAAACCAGCGGGCGGCAATCTTGGTGATAGCGCCGATGACAAAGGGCTGGCCGATGGCGAGGCCGATTTGAGATAGGAAGACCATGGTGAAATTCGAGGCGAATATCCCGCGCGTGAGGCCGAAGACGGCCGTCAGGACGGCGCCAATACCGACCGCGGTCCGAAAACCCCAGGTGTCGATCGCCCAAGCTGCGGGCAGGGCGACGAGGACATAGACGATCATGAAGCTCATGGACAGCAGGCCGATCATCAGGTCGGACTTGTGGTAGAACTGGGCCGCTACGCTTGTGATCGGGGCGAACGTGATCCAAAACACCTGGGTCATGCAGGCAATCGGGACAAAGGCCAGCAGGACCAGCCAACGATAGCTGTAAACCTTAAGTGTTTCTTCTTCTGGAAGCTGAGTTATGATTCTTTCTCCTTAAAACGTCTTATTTTATTTCTTCGGCCATGGCCTTTTTGATCGTCCAGATATTTGGCGACATATTCAAGGATGATAATGGCGGAAATGCGGATTGTCAATCGGCGGTTTCGATTGTCTTTGGAGATAACACATCGGGTCGGGGAGGGGCTTGCGGGGGGCCGTTTTCAGGCCGGTGGCAGCCGGCCTCAGTGAAAGCTCTTGACGGCGGATTCTTCGTCGTCGAAAATTTCGATGATTTTCGGGATCCCGCAATAGTTGAGGACAAGACGGACTTTCAGGGAGAGGTTGGCGATTTTCAGCTTGGCGCCTTTGTTCTGGGCCGAGACGTAGCTGGCGACAAGATCGCCGATGCCGTAGCTGTCGATGAAATCGACTCTTTTGAAATCGAGGATGAACTTGGCTTTCCCGAGTTCGAGCTGTTCTTTCACCAGTTTTTGCATCGTGATCGAGTGGACCGGCGCTTCCGTCAGCCTGAGCTCGCCCTGCATCCTCAGAATAAAGATATCGCCCTTTTCTTCTATAACGAAATTCATGGTCCCCCTCCTTCGATTCGAAGAATCATGGTTGCTCCTTGCCCTCAATATATCGCTGGAGAGCGGTAGAAGTCAATTATAGAAATAAGATTGAAATAGAAAGCTGATTAGCCTTTAGGGGTGATAGATTTTTTCGGTAATTACTCAATAAGTTGGGGCGTGGGGGGAGCCGCGGGAGGGTGAGGAAGAGATGATTTTCTGTTTTTTCGTAGCTAATATTAATAAAATCAATAAGATAAACAATTTTTTAGGTCAGGGGGTGATAAATAACTTGACAAATAGATTAAATGCTCCTAATAATATGCATCCAAGGCTAAGGAAAAATAATGATCAGAGCGTATTGTTGTTTGATCTTTCTTTTGCTGAATTAGCTGTAAAAGGGAAGGGAGAGGCTTGAAGTCAGCGTTGTCGGCCGCTATTTTTTCCCAATTTTCGTCTATTTTATTAATCCATCGCCTCATTTTTCCTGCCCTAGAGGGATTGAGAGAGCCAAAAAAAAATATTTTCTTGGGGTGCTAACATGTCTATTCGTCGCATGGCCTTTTATTTTTTGCCGATTCTTTTAGCAGCGATTCTCGTCGGACTTCCGGCAAAATCGCAATTTTTTAGGCCGCAGAACCAGGCTGCAAATCAGCAAGAGACTGTCCTGACCGCCGGCCGGAATGTCAACATGGTGTCGGGCACAACACTGCCGGGCGGCGACCCTTGGCTTCAGAGACAGAACGAGCCATCTGTGGCCGTTTCATCCCGCAACCCGCTCCATCTTCTGGCGGGCGCCAACGACTACCGCACTGTCGATATGGCGGCGTCTGAAGGTGAGCTGCCCGGGATATCGGGCGCGGCGGGAGGCGACGCCTGGCTGGGTATTTTCAAATCGTTCGATGGCGGAGAATCCTGGAAGACGACGCTCCTGCCGGGATCTCCTCTGGACAGCACACCTCCGAGCACGGCATCTCCAATCAAAGGTTTTACGACGGCCGCCGACCCGATCGTGCGGGCCGGCACCAACGGGCTTTTCTATTACAGCGGAATCGCCTTCAATCGCGGGGTCAAAGGGGGAGGCGCATTTTTTGTCGCCCGGTTCATTGACAACAATAACGCCGAGGGCGGCGATGCCATCAAATATCTCGACACGAAAATCATAAGCCAGGGCACATCCGGGCAATTTATCGATATGCCGCGCATCGGCGTGGACGTCCCTCGCCTCGGGGCCAAGACCGTCACGGTAGATGGGCAAACTATCCAAGCCGGCAATGTTTATGCGGCCTATACCGTATTCCTTGGCAATCTCGATCAAAATGTCCACAGCAAAATCATGGTTACGAGATCGACCGACTGCGGCGTCACCTGGGGCGCGCCCATCAAAATAAGCGAAAGCCAACACATCATCCAGGGATCTGCCATCGCCATCGATCCCACTTATGGATACGTCTATGTCGTATTTCGACGTTTCAAGAGTTCTTCGGAAACCGATGCGATCCTCATCTGCAAATCCACGGACGGCGGACTCACCTTTACGAAGCCCACTCTGATTGCTAACATCACTCCTTTTGACCAGCCGGCGACCGATTCCGGGTGGGGAGTAGGCGATCCTTTAGGAACATCTTTCCGGACCAACAGCTATCCTGCGATCGCGGTTGATAATCAATCGAACGTCTATATCGCCTGGGCTGATCGAAAGGCATCCAGCTTTGCCCGGATTGTCGTCGCGACTTCTTTTGGAGGAGCCGGTTGGACTGATCCGACAGCTATCGACGACATTGGCGTCTTCGGCCACCAGGTCATGCCGTTCCTGACATATGCGTCGGGTAAGGTGATGGCGGTCTGGTATGATCAGCGCAATACCGGGGCTACGATTGATAATTGGATCAGCGACAGCTCGAGCATTCGCCAGACAGTAGATATTCGGGCTGCACAGGCGGCGCCCGGCTTGTTCCCACAATTTCAGTCTATTCAGGTTTCCAGATATCTTTGGGTTTATGATGAGCCGACCAAGCAACTTTATCAAGGACAATGGAATCCTCCGAACTATCCTCTTTTCAAGGGCGGGACCGTTCCTTTCCACGGCGATTATGTCGAGCTCACTTCCGCCCCGACGTTTATTCGGGATGCAAATGGATCATGGCGGTACAACACGGATGCGGCGAACCCCGTATTCCATGCCGTCTGGACCGATAACCGGGATGTCCGTCCGCCGACCAGTAACGACTGGACAACCTACAATCCACCCAATTTGAATGGCTCCGGCAACTGTATTAATCCGGCAAACACCGGCATGCGGAATCAGAATATCTATTCTTCCCGCCTGACAAACGAGCTGGTTGTCGATATCCCAGGAAATGCCAAGCCTCTGACCGGCCTGGGCTCTTATCTTGGGACTTCCGAGCAAATTCCGCGGGCATTCGTCGTTTATGTAAAGAACACGTCTGACGTGATCAGGGTTTTGCGTTTTCATATTCTCGCGGCGCCGGCATCGGGCACAGCTTCATTTATGGAGTTCAATGCCGTATCTCAGATCGATACGGTTATTGCCCCCTACTCGACGGTCGCTCGGACTGTCTTTGTGAAATCGACGAATCCCAATGACTCGGCAACGATTGAATATTATGAACTCGATTATAACGGAAACACCCTACCAGGAGGTCTTTCCGGCACAGTCGTTTTGAATGCCGATCCTTCTTACCCAGGGCTTCCGCAGGGATCTGACCTTAGTTCGACCGAGATTCACAATCCCAATATCGTCAATCCTAATATCGTCAACTGGACGGTCGTCAACCCGAACATCGTCAATCCCAACATCGTCAATCCTAATATTGTCAATCCCAATATTGTCAACCCGAACATCGTCAATCCCAACATCGTCAACCCTAATATCGTCAATCCCAATATCGTCAACCCCAATATCGTCAACCCGAACATCGTCAATCCCAACATCGTCAATCCTAACATCGTCAATTCCAGTGTCGAAGGTATGAGCGAAAGTGGGTCAGTGAATGATGTCAAATGTACAGTGAGAAACGAAGGCAACACGATTTCAGCTTATACGCTCAAGACTTTTTCCAAAGAAGCATTCCCGGAGGGGATTTATCTCCAGCTTCTTGTTTATAAAACCTCCCTTACCCCGGCCATAAATGGGACGGAATGCGATCTCAAACAAGAGCAGCACCAGGAACTCCTTTTGAATGTGGTCAATCCCAATATCGTCAACCCCAATATTGTAAACCCGAACATCGTCAACCCGAACATCGTCAATGCGGCCATCGAGAATGCATCCTTCTCTTTGGGCCCGGGAGAAGAAGCAGAGGTCTGCCTGCGCGTCATTAACCCCACTCCAAACGCGGTCATGACTTTACGAACCGGCCAAATCTTCAATATGACAAGCTTCCTCGACAGCGTCGGGTTTGCGACGACAGCCCATGCCGTGAATTCGGAAGATGCCAGGACTGTAGTAAAGGAAAAGCTCGCTCCCAAGGCGGACGCCTCCAAACTCGTGATCGGAACATCGTCCCTGCCCGATGGCAAGGTCGGCGATAGCTATCCCGGTCAGTTGAGCGCCTACGGGGGGACCTCTCCTTACGGCTGGTCTCTCACTTCCGGCGAGTTGCCAGACGGCTTGCATCTAGACAGTTTGACGGGGCAGATTTACGGAACGCCAACAACCGTGGGAACTTCTTATTTCATAGTTCGGGTAGATGATAGCGCAGGCGATTTCGATACTCAGCGCTACAGCATCTACGTTTATCAAACGGCACCCGCGGCTTTGGCCATAACTACGACTTCGCTGCCCAATGGCGTCAAGGAGCATTTTTATGGGGCTACACTTGAGGCTACGGGAGGGGTCTGGCCCAGGACCTGGAGTCTTGCCTCCGGTTCATTGCCCCCTGGTTTAAGCCTCGACAGCGGCGGCGTGATCAGCGGCACTCCGACATCTACCGGAACGTCAAACTTCACGGTCCGAGTGACTGATGGAGCTAACTCTGCCGTCACCCAAGCCCTAAATCTTACAATTGATGAATTCACCGGTACGTTTTTCACGATCTCTGGAAAAGTGTATGATGGCCAGGGTCAGCCTCTCTTGGGAGCTGTCATGCGCGGCCTGCCCAATACGCCTGTGACAGATGCCAACGGCTATTACCAGGATACGGTCCCTGAGCATTGGACAGGAACGGTCATTCCTTTCTTTGCCAACGTTACTTTTAGCCCGGCGAGCATATCGTATACAAACATAGGCCAGAACCAGCCAAACCAAGATTATAATGTCCCTTCTGGGGGGTATATCGTATCGGGCAAAGTCTATTATTCGACGACTACGCTGGATGGGATAAAAGTTGATCTTATTTTGGGAAGTGATTGGAATAATCCTCTGCAGACAACAACATCCGCGAACGGCGGCTCCTATAGTTTTTCTTCTGTCGCCCCGGGCTCGTATAATGTTAAAGTTAATCGTCCGCCTGCAGAAGGTGGCGGTTGGACAGCCAGATCAGTTGAAGTCACCAATGCGAATGTCACACAAGATATGGATTTGCCGAAACTCCTCGATTTGCTGACTCCGCCCAACGGCGCCACTGTCTATACCCAACACCCTACATTGACTTGGACGCCTAATCCGGAAGCGTCAAGATACGTCGTCCAGATCAATGTAACGGATGGTTGGGAGCTCGTCGAACAGACAACGGTCTACACAAATAGCTATACCGTGGGAACAGCCCTAACCTATGGAACAGGCTACACTTGGCAAGTCGACGCAGATGATTCGAGCTCTCATCATGTAGGCACAACAAGGACGCAATTTACATTTACTCCATCTGGGGGGGTGCCGCCGAGTGGCGAGATGCATGTTAGTCAGGGTCCCATAGCTATTCCAACGGGACAAACGTATGATTTTGGTTCGCGAGCCAACGACTCTCATACAGAAGTCGCTTTCACGATTGCAAACACCGGGATCGGAAATCTAGGGCTGCCCGGCAATCCCCCTGTCACGATATCCGGCGCGAACGCCGACCAATTCCAGGTTACAGCTTTGCCAACAACGCCCGTTTCTCCGGGACAAAGCACGACATTTCGGATTCAGTTTAGCCCCACTTCTCTAGGTTCCAAAACGGCAAAGATATCCGTGCCTAGCAGCGACCCCAACAGAAGCTTTTATGAAATACCCATCATCGGAAACTGCACCACGGGATTGATTTTTAGCACCTTTGATCAGGATCCGGTTGACCAGGCTCCCGTGTTAGGTGGGCCTCCAAACCATCCAACAGAACTTTATCAAAGACAAGGTGGACTGCCCGGAAGCCCAGTTGATGGAACAATTAAGGTCAGGGCCGCTGCAGATGGGATTACGACCCAACCTATGGAAATTAGCAGCCTATCGTATAACGGCTATATGGGATCCGCTAACTATTTTCTTAGCTCCCCAATTAGTTCGGGAAGCCTGATTCTCGAAGCGACGGTATCTTTTGACAAGGTGCTGCCTGTCGGCCAGTATGGTTTCTTTCTTCAAACCATTACGTCTGGAACAAAAGTTGTAACGAGATTATGGGTCGATCCTAACGGCATTATTAGTGCAGGAGGAACAACGGTGGGCACTTACCAAGCCAACGTCCCATTCCGTGTCCGGGAAAATATTAATTTGGATACTCAGAAATGGTCCGTTGTCATTGATAACGAAATGAACGGGTTTGCCGATGATCCAGTCTATGCAGGTTTAGCATTTGTGAATACCCCACCGTTAGATCTAGGTGAAGTGTGCGCTTGTTATAATTGTTATAACATTAACGGCACCGTCACCGCCGCCTATGACGACATCTATCTGGGTCTCTTCAATCCTCTTATTCATACAGTGGCTGGGAATGGAACCGCAGGTTATAGCGGCGATGGCGGCCCCGCAACCTTAGCCAGCTTGCAAAACCCCATAAGGATTACGGTAGACAGTGATGGGAATATTTTCATCGCGGATTTCTTTAACCACCGGATCCGAAAGGTGGATACTGGTGGTACTATCACCACCGTAGCTGGAAATGGAACTAGGGGCTTTGGCGGCGACGGCGGCCCTGCAACCTCAGCCAATTTGAATTATCCTGAGGGTGTGGCAGTGGATAGTGCGGGGAATATATACATCGCAGATTCTGATAACCACCGGATCCGAAAGGTGGATACTGGTGGTACTATCACCACCGTAGCTGGAAATGGAACTATGGGCTTTGGCGGCGACGGCGGCCCCGCAACCCAAGCTAAATTGAATCGGCCTTTAGGTATTGAAGTGGATAGTGCCGGGAATATTTTCATCGCAGATACGGATAACCACCGGATCCGAAAGGTGGATACCTCCGGCAATATCAACACCGTGGCAGGAGACGGAACCACAGACTTTAAGGGCGATGGTGGCCTTGCAATCCTAGCTAGTCTGTGGCGACCCTTTGATGTAGCAGTGGACAGTGCCGGGAATATTTTCATCGCGGATTTCTATCACAACCGGGTCCGTAAGGTGGATACTTCCGGCAATATCAACACTGTAGCTGGGGACGGGAATCAAGGCTTTGGCGGCGATGGTGGCCCCGCAATCCTAGCCAGCTTGAATTGGCCTGTAGATGTTGCGGTGGACAGTGCCGGGAATATTTTCATCGTGGATCACAACAATTGCCGGATCCGAAAGGTAGATGCTTATTCGCATAATATTATCACTGTCGCTGGTTCCGGAGCTCTAGGCTATAACGGCGATGGCATCCCTGCCACCTTAGCCAGCTTGAACATGCCCCATAGTGTGGCTGTGGGCAGTGCCGGGAATATCTTCATCGCGGATTTACTTAACCACCGCATACGTAAAGTGGGAGATAACTAGGTAATAAGGGAAGCTCACTATAAAATACTAATTGTATAATCAAAGGTAGCTCTGACTTATAGAAACAGGAGTTCAGGGATTTAGTCTTGAAGTTAGAGATTATCCAGGCGGGAGCGGGCGTCTCTGATAAGGGGGCTGTCGTCGGCATTCATTTTGATGTCTAAGAATTTCTGGTAGGACTCTTTGGCCGCCGCACTCTTCCCCTGCCCCTCCTGCGCCCGGCCCAAATAATAACAGAGCGAATCCAGATAGCGATAGGTTGGAAGATCATTAACCAGGAATATCGACGTCGCCGCGCCCTTGCCGAAACATCTCGAAACTTTAATGATTTCAGTAGGATAGGATGATTTTTAACCCATATAAATAAAAAATTAAAAAATTGAAAAAAACTTGACAAAGAGATAAAAAGCGCTTAGCTTAATAGGTATCCAAGGTGAGAAAAAAATTGATCAAAGTTTAAGGCGCTTTGATCTCTCTCAGGGCAGATAAAGGGAAGGGAGGGGCGAAATTCCCGCATTTCTTGCTGTTATTTTTCTTCAATTTTTATTTTCTTTATTTATCCTTCGCTCCCTTCTTCCTGCTATTTCAGAGCTGAAAATTTCAGATAAAAAATTCTATTAAGGGGGGTAACATGTCCCTACGTCGTCTTTCGATCTATTTTTTGCCCGTTATTTTGGCCGCGATTCTCGTCGGATTTCCGACAAAATCGCAATTTTTTAGGCCGAAGAACCAGGCTGCAACTCAACAAGAGACCATCCTCATTGCCGGCCGGAACGTTAACATGGTTTCCGGAACCCAGTTGCCGGGCGGCGACCCGTGGCTTCAGCGGCAGAACGAACCATCGGTAGCGGTTTCAACCCGCAACCCACTCCATCTTTTGGCGGGCGCCAATGACTACCGCACTGTCGATATACCTGCCAGCGAAGGAGAATTGCCTGGACAAGCTCAAGGGGCAATGGCCGGTGATGCCTGGGTGGGGCTATATAAATCCTTTGATGGGGGAGAATCTTGGGTGACAACTCTTGTCCCTGGCTTTCCTCAGGACAAATCGGCGGAAGAGATGGCCTCTCCTCTCAAGCAATTTAGCACGGCTGCCGACCCAATCGTGCGGGCCGGCACCAACGGGCTTTTTTACTATAGCGGCATGGGCTTTAACCGCTCTCAAATGAAAGGTGGAGGCTCTGTATTCGTGGCCCGTTATATCGATAACAACAATGCCGAGGGAGGCGACCCAATCAAGTACCTAGACACCAAGGTCATCGACCTGGGCACATCGGGACAATTTATCGATATGCCCCGGATCGCTGTTGATATTCCGAGAGGTTCGGGAACAGTCTCTATCGATGGGCAAACCATTCCTCGCAGCAATATTTATTGCGCATATACTGTTTTTCTTGGCAACCTGGACCAGAACATTCGCAGCAGGATTGTTTTCAGAAGATCCACGGATTGCGGCGCTACCTGGAGCTCGGCCATAAAAATTAGCGAAAGCCAGCATATCATCCAAGGCGCAATAATCGCTATTGATCCAAACAGCGGCGCAGTCTATGTCGCCTACAGGCGCTTCCTCCATCCAAGTCAAACCAATTCGATCGTCATCGTGAAGTCAGCGGATTTCGGCCAGACGTTCTCATCGCCGACTGTCATTGCGAATATAAATCCTTTCGACCAACCGGTGACTGATTCCGGGGGAGATGGAGGAAGCGATCCTCTTGGCACGTCTTTTCGAACCAACAGCTACCCGACAATGGCTATCGACAATTCCGGAATTGTTTATGTTGCTTGGGCCGAGAGAGGAAGGGGGCCTGCCGGAGCGGCGCGTATTGTCATGGCAACTTCCCAAGGAGGATCAGGCTGGACAGCGCCGGCATTAGTGGAAAGTGCTCAGGAGTCCAGCCATCAGGGTCACCAGTTCATGCCGTACCTGACTTTTGTCGCGGGCAAACTGATGATGGTTTGGTACGATCAGCGCAACAGCGTTGGAGCAAATACGTATAACTTCGATAATTGGGTCAGCGATGGCATGCCAGTTCGGCAGACTGTTGATATTCGCGCGGCCCAGACTGCTCCCGGCATATTGCCTTCCTTTGAGCCGTCTATTCAGGTTTCGAGATACTATTTTATTTTAAAAAAAGAAGGGGATGCCTATACCGCCGAACAAGCGCAGTTCAACCCGCCCAACTATCCCCTTTTTAAGGGAGGGACGGTTCCTTTCCATGGCGATTATGTCGAAATGACACCGTCGCCATTGTTTGTGCTGGGCCCGAACGGATGGCGTTTTAACACGGATCCATCCACGACTCCGGCACCTCCTGTTTTCCATGTTGTCTGGACTGACAACCGGGATGTGCTGCCTCCCGATGCCTCTAATAATTATGATTGGACGAACTATACACCGCCCGCCTCAAACCAGGGCGACTATGGCAATAAAACCTCCTGTCTTCCCAACACTGTGGGGATGCGGAATCAGAATATCTACACTTCGCGCTTGACGTCTGAGGTCGTGGTGGCTGCGCCTGGAAATGCTAAGTCGCTGGGGACGGCATTAGGTAACGATGCCGATGGGCGCCAGATCCGTCGGGCATTCGCCATTTATATCAAGAATACAACCGACGTTGCGAAAAATCTTAACCTGCAGATCATTTCTTGGCCGTCGTCTGGAGGGGCTTCATTCTTAGAATTTGAAACATTACATGCCCTCGATGTACAGGCGGCTCCCTATTCTACTATTGCCCGGACGGTTTTTGTTTGGTCGCCAAATAATTATGATACGGCAAAAGTTGAAGTCTTTGAGGGCAACACGTCCTTGGGCGTAATTGTTTTAAACCCGGATCCTACAAATCCCGCGCCCGGAAGTGGCCTTGGTGTACAGGAAATTCATAACCCGAATATCGTCAATTCGGGCATCGTCAATTGGGCGAATCCCAATATTGTCAACCCGAATATTGTCAACCCGAATATCGTCAATCCCAATATCGTCAATTATGCCAATCCGAATATTGTCAACCCCAATATTGTGAATCCGAATATCGTCAATCCCAACATTGTCAACCCGAATATTGTGAACCCGAACATTGTCAATCCCAACATTGTCAACCCCAATATTGTCAACCCGAATATCGTCAACCCCAATATTGTCAACCCCAATATCGTTAACGTCACACCGGGAGAATTGGCGAGTGCCGCCGTCAAAGACGTCGTTTGCACAGTGAAAAATGCAGGCAACACGGTTTCTGCCTACACGCTTAAGACTTTTTCAAAAGAAGCCTTCCCGGAGGGAATCTACCTTCAGTTGCTCGTTTATAAGATCTCGACTACACCGTCGGGAGGTGTCGACATAACCGGCGATAACTGCAAATTGAAAGAAGAGCGCCACCATGATCTCCTTTTAAATGTAACAAACCCCAATATCGTCAACCCGAATATCGTCAATCCCAATATCGTCAATCCCAATATTGTCAATGCGGCCATCGAAAATGCGACTTTTTCTTTGGCTCCGAATGAAGAAGCCACGGTGAACTTGCGGGTGATCGAGGTTAACCCGACAGCGACAAAGATGCTGGCAACCGGACAGGTTTTCAGCCTGCAAACATTTGTCGATAGCATCGGATTTGCGGCCACGGCTCATGCCGTAAATACGGCTGATGCAAAACTCGGCAATTACACGCCTCCGGCGGCAGCGTCAAAACTTGTGATCGGGACAGCCTCTCTGCCTGATGGAGTTGTTGGGAAAACTTATTCAGCAACCTTAAATGCATACGGAGGAACCGCACCTTATGGTTGGTCATTAAATTCCGGGGAATTGCCTCTGGGATTAATCCTCGGAAGCGGAGGTGTCATCAGTGGGACGGTCAGCCAGACCTCGCCGCCCGGCTTTTATCATTTCATTCTCCGGGTTGATGATTGGAGCGTTCCCCGCCAATTTGATACACAGCAATATAGTATTTATATAGATTCTGATTCCACACCTGATACTCTCACAATAACTACGGCATCTCTCCCCAGTGGGGTTCTGGGCTTCTACTATGGGGCCACTCTTGAGGCCATAGGTGGAGTCTGGCCGAGGACATGGAAGCTGACTTCTGGGTCATTGCCGCCTGGACTGATGCTAGATAGCGGGGGTGTCATTACTGGCACCGTCCAGAAAGAAAAAGGCCAAGAGTATCCAACGACGTACAATTTTTCTGTTGTCGTTACAGATAAGAATGGCACACCGACACTCCCCAAGAATCTGAGCATTGAGATCAACTTATGGACCGGAGACTATGTAACAATATCCGGTACGGTTTATAGCAGCGGCGGAAATCCTCTTGATGGAGTCGTGATGCGGGGTCTTCCGAATACGCCCATAACCGGTGCAAACGGTACGCCCGGCTATTATGAGGATACCGTTCCTTACCTCTGGTCTGGAACAGTCATTCCCTTCAAGGCTGGACATACCTTTTCTCCTAGCAGCCGAACCTATACAAGCTTAGGTTCGAGTCAAAGCAGTCAAGATTACAATCTTGGATATGCATCCCATACTATCTCTGGCACAGTGCTCTATGGCAGTACGGGCCTTGAAGGCGTTGTGATGAGCGGACTGCCCGGCAATCCGCCGACCAATGGTGATGGTTTTTATACAGCCACGGTAACTTATGGCTGGTCGGGGACGGTGACGCCTGCGTTGACTGGCTACACCTTTACTCCTCCGAGTCAGGCCTACACCGATGTAACGTCGAACCAGACGAGGAACTACACAGCAGCATTGGTAGTCAGCCCAGCCAGTAAGCTTGTCTTTACTCAGAGCCCGAACGGAGGTGTCGGAGGGGCTCCTTGGACCGTACAGCCAAAAGTTGAAGTTCAAAATGCGGCTGGGGATAGGATCACTACTGATAATTCTACTCAAGTCACTTTGACCATCAAGAATAATCCTGGCAATGGAAGCTTATCAGGCTTAGCTTCTCTTCAAGTGTCCGCCGGAGTTGCTTCATTCAGCGGTCTTTCAATAAATAAGGGCGGATACAACTATACGCTCGAGGCCACCTCCACAGGTCTTACCTTGGCGACATCCGAGCTCTTCAGCATCGAGGGTTTCAGCAGTCGAGCGAACATGAGCATCGCCAGGGAATTCCATACCGCGACATACCTATTCACCGACAAGATCCTCGTTGCCGGCGGCGAGAATCCGACGTCAGGATTCCTCAATACGGCCGAACTCTATGATCCGGCGACCAAAGTTTTTGAAGTTCTGACCATGAAAAATCTTCGGGGGGAACATACGGCGACGCCTTTGCTCGACGGCCGAGTTCTGATCACGGGAGGGGGAGGCAATACTTCCACCGCCGAGCTCTTCGATCCGACCTCAAAAACTTTCAGCTGGACGACGGGAACGATGAATTATGCCCGGATGGATCATCGGGCGACGCGCCTCCAGGACGGCCGGGTTCTGATCACCGGAGGGATTGATCCTAGCGGCGACAAAGCCGAGCTCTATGATCCCACCCTGGGCACGTTCAGCCCGACCGGATCCATGAGCGAGAATCGGTACTGGCACACCTCGACCTGGCTGCCCAACGGTAAGGTCCTGATCACGGGCGGCAAGCCTTGGGGAGGTGCGCCTTCGGCCACCGCGGAGCTCTATGATCCAAGCACGGGGACATTCAGTTCTATCGGGAGCATGAACAGCGCGCGATATTACCACGTGGCCACCCTCCTAAACAACGGTACCGTTCTGATCACCGGAGGCAACAATGGCGCATCTAATTTAGACAGCGCAGAGATCTTCAACCCTGCGGACAACTCGTTCACACAGATCAGCTCCATGAAGTATGTCCATGCGGCGCACCAAGCCCTTCTACTCAGAGACGGCACGGTGCTGATCTTCGGCGCCGGCCAGGCCGAGATCTATGATCCTGCGACATTGAGCTTCCGCCTGACTGGGGAATTCGCGAAAGGTGTCGACGAAGGGGTCCGGCAGGATTGCGCCGCGGCTGAGACCGCGGACGGGTTGGTCTTCGTCTCCGGCGGCGGTCACAATTACTCAGGCCTGCCCGTCGCCACGACGGAAATGTGGAATCCCCTTGTGCCGTTCCCCACGCACGTCATATCCGGACACGTAACTCAAAGCGGAGCAGGCGTCTCGGGCGTGCTGATGGGCGGTCTGCCCGGATATCCGGTCACCGATCCCGCGGGCTATTATGAAGGCGTCGTCCTCAGCGGCTTGTCGGGTTGGTCTGGGACGGTGACGCCGATGAAGGCCGGCTATACCTTCAATCCGACGAGCATTCCCTACACCAATGTGACTTCCGACCTGCCAAACCAGAACTATTCCACCACTGTCGGCCCGCCTCAAAAACTAGCCTTCAGCCAGCAGCCGAGCAATGCCACTGGGGGTGCGACGATTATCCCGGCCGTGACAGTAGAGATCCAGGATGCAGCCGGTAATCTGGTAACAACTGCCACAAACACCGTGACGCTATCGCTCCTTAATGCTGGGGGTGCAACGTTGAGCGGAACAAAATCCAAGGCAGCAGTCGGAGGAATAGCTACATTCAATGACCTGAGTGTCGATAAGGTGGGCACAGGATATAAGTTAAGAGCCAACTCAGGCAGCCTGACAGGAGTTGACTCCAATGCATTTAGTATCACCGCAGGTGCAGCCGGAAAAATAGTTGTGGAGACCAAGGCAGATGGGACGGGGACAGTCGTTCCTAGTCAAAATATCATTGTTGGCTCTTCGATCACCGTCTACGCCATTACTCGTGATGCTGGAGGAAATTTTATAGAAAATGCGGCTGCTGAATCCTGGTCTCTGGTCACCAAGAGTGGAGGCGTCGTTGATGGAGATCTTGTTCCGGCGGGAGATAAGAAGAGTGCGGTCTTCACTGGTCTTGGTCTCGGCAGTGCACAGATCCGTGCGACAAAGAGCGGTTTAACCTTCATTGAATCTGGCTTATTAACAGTCGTTGAACCATACGAATTTGTCCTCAAATGCGGAAGTCAGGGGACTGGAGATGGCCAGTTTAATCTTCCATTTGGCATAGCGATCGAGGGAGACAAGTATGTTTACGCGGCAGATTCTAGTAACCACCGTATCCAAAAATTCACTTATAACGGGGGTTTTGTGGGAAAATGGGGAAGCCAGGGGACTGGAGATGGCCAGTTTGATTCACCAAGTGGAGTAACAGTCGACAATTCTGGGCATGTCTATGTTTTGGATACTTATAACCACAGGGTCCAGAAATTCACCTCAGATGGTGTGTTTCTTCTTAAGTGGGGAAGTCAAGGGAGTGGAAATGGCCAGTTTCAGTCTCCCACTCTTGGAATCGCGGCCTGGGGTGATTATATTTATGTCACTGATACTGTTAACAGCCGGATCCAGAAATTCACCATAAATGGGATTTTCGTGACTCAGTGGGGAGGTCTAGGGACTGGAAATGGCCAGTTTAATTGGCCATATGGAATAGCGGTTGACAGTTCTGGGTATGTTTATGTGTCAGATAGTTATAATAACCGGATCCAGAAGTTCACCTCCGATGGAAGCCTTGTGGCTAAGTGGGGAACTCTGGGGACCGGAGATGGCCAATTTAATGGTCCTCGGGGAATCGCGGTGGACAATTTGGGATATGTCTATGTGGCAGATAATAGTAACAGGCGAATCCAGAAATTTAATTCAAGCGGAGTTTTTATCCTCAAGTGGGGAAGTCCAGGGACTGGAGATGGCCAGTTTGCCGGTACATGGGGAATTGTCGTCGACAGTTCCGGGTATGTTTATGTGGCAGATCCCGGTAACTACCGAATCCAGAAATTCCGGAAAAGGTAAAAGGAAAAATATCTAGATCCTGAAGATCAGAGATTTCCCAGACGCTTTCTGGCATCTGCGACCAATGCCTGGCCCCCATCCGCCTTGGCCTTGATCTGTAAGAATTTCTCGTAGGATTTTTTGGCGGCGTCCTTGCTTCCCTGTCCTTCCTGCGCTCGGCCCATAAAATAATCGAGCGAATCCAAATAGCGATAGGTCGGAAAATCATTGAGGAAAATGGACGTCGCCTCGCCCTTGCGTTTTTCGCACTTTTCGAATTCGGCAACGGCTTCAGGATAGGCTCCTGCTTCGAGATAGGCGCGTCCCAAGGCATACCGCCCCAGCCATGTATCGACGAGGCCTTGGGCTTCATCGAACAACTTTCGAGCGTTGGCCGTGTCGTCTCTTTTAAACGATAGATAACCTCCGATCAGTTTGCCATAGGCCAGGTGGATATCCTGCACCTTTTTGCTGAGGTCACCTGCGATATTTCGTGCTTTGTCCTCCTGGCCGGCTTCGAGATAGGCTTGAGCGGCCGCAAAAAGCACGTCTTCTCCTTTGTATGTCTTGAGGGCCTGATCTGCAGCCTCAATCGCGAGCGTGTTCTTTCCCTGAAGAAGATAGGCTCGAGCGAGCATAACGAATTTGTCAGCAGTCACATAAGTCGGCATTTTGTTTTTGATATCGGCAGATATTCCTTGTTTAAGGATCGCAATAGCATCACCGACCCTGCCTTCATAGACGGCAAGGTCGGCCGATCCGGCGGCCGCCAGCGAAGCTCCAAAAGGACTTACAGCCTCGAGTTTTTGATATGTTTTAGCCGCCTCTCCGGGCCGGCCTTGAGCCATCTCGACAAGGGCGAGGACGACAAAAGCTTTTTCATAGGTGGGTTTAATCTGCAGCGTCTTTTGCGCTTCTTGCTTTGCTCTCTCGAAATCGCCGGCGGCCAACGCATACCAGCTCTGGTTATACCGATAATCGAGATTTTCAGGGTCGAGTTCCACGGCGCGAAGCCCTTCCTGGAAGGCTTCGGGCATTTTATAGCCCATGAAATAAGCGAGGGCAAGATTGGTATGCCCGGCCATATCCTTTGGGTTTTGTTGAAGAAGCTCGGTGTATTCTTGGATCGCTCTTTTATAATTTTGCGTGAAGAGATAATAGCCGCCCCGAGTCCTATGTTTTTCTCTGTCGGTCATCTGCTCGATCCGCTCCAGGGCCAATTTATAGTATTTTTCCGCTAGCTGATATTCTCTCTGTTCGTAATATGACGCAGCTAGGCCCGCATAAGCCCGTCCTAAATTTGGATCGCTGTCGATGGCCCTCAAGTAGGCTGCAATAGCTTCCTTTCCCTTGCCGCGGGCATCGAGCATCTGCGCCTCGACATAGGGTTTCATGGCTTCCAACGAGGTCGTCGTGAAGGTCTCATTTTTAAACGCGTCTGCGGAATTAGGAGGAATTACACCCAGGGCAGACTTGAGTTTTTTTGAAAGGATGTCTGCTGCCTTGAGAATATCGCCTTTGGCATTGAGCGGTTGTTCCTCATCTGCAATTTTTTTATCGTTGAAGACATCTATTGCCGTGGCCTTGATGAGGTATCCGGTTTTGCTTTTTTCGATTGAGCCATTGACAATAACGTTTATTCCTTCTCTCTTGCAAAGCAGCCGGGCATTTTTTTCGGAAAGCTCACCATTGGCGTTCGGCACGATGCGGTTGATCAAACTTATGGCCTGCTTGCGCTCGAAGAGCGAAACATTTTCTGCGGCGCCCAGGCCGAACCCCAACAATTGTTCAAGGAGTCCGTTGAAATCAGCCTCGCCTGTCTGATTTTGGATATCGGCGATGATCAGCGAAACGGACTTAGTTTCGGCCTCTTTCGTTTTGACCGCGGCAGGCCGGATCAGTTTCAGGACGACGAAAGCCATGATGGCGACGAGGAGGACGGCGGCAGCGGCGGCGGGCCATCCACGGAGGAGAAACCGACCTCCCCCTCCCGTTTCTCTTTGCAATGTTTTTAAGTCAGTGAGGAATTCACCGATATTCTGGTAGCGCTGCGTGAGGTCTTTGGCCAGGGCTTTTTTCAGGATCGGATTGACCAGCGGGTTGACGGATTTCGGCGTGATATGGGGTGGGGGAGTGGGGTCTCTCAGGATGGAAGTGAGAGTCTCGATGGGAGTCAGCTTTGAGAATGGATGTTTCCCCGCGATCATCTCGTAAAAGATAATCCCTAAGGAAAATATGTCGCTGCGATGGTCGACGGGGTCGCCGCGCGCCTGCTCGGGCGACATATAATTGATTGTTCCCGTAATGACGCCTTGCCTGGTGAGTGAAGCTTGAGTCAGGGTGCGGGCGATCTCTCCCCCCAGGGGCTGGAAGTGCTTGGCCAGGCCGAAGTCCATGACCTTGGTGTGCCCTTGGGGCGTGATCATGATGTTGGCGGGCTTCAAATCACGATGGACGATGCTTTTTTTGTGGGCCTCCTCCAGAGCTTCGGCGATTTCGGAGATGATGCGGAGAGATTCCCGCAGCGGCAAATGTTCTTTTTCCATCTTTTCCTGCAGATCCTGGCCTTCCACATACTCCATGACGATGAAGGCCTTGCCGGCATAATCTCCGGCCTCAAAAATCTTGCAGATAAAAGGGTGATCCAGGGCGGCCGCGGATTTGGCCTCCCGGAGGAAACGCTCGCGGAGTTTGGCATCGCCCTGGAGTTCTTCGGAAAGGAACTTCAGTGCGACCCGGCGATCCAGGATCGAGTCATGGGCGAGATAGACTTCGCCCATTCCGCCTTTCCCGATGAGGCGGATGATTTCGTAATGCTTTATCTTATCGCCTGGAGACACCATGGCTTTCGCTCAGAAAAATCACCATTGGGCACTTTATTTGCTCGAATTTATCCCTGGCTTTGAGAGAAATCCCTCTTCAATTTGCGCAAGAAATATAACATAAGAAAAACAGGGGTGTCAATCTTTGGAAAAAAGGGAAAGGATGGGATGAGACGATCTGTAAAGGCGGGGAAAATGGGGGAGAATGAATCTGGCGATTTGTCCGGGCGGGAAAAATCGATGGCAGGCCGGGAGAGAGGGCTCGGAGAGACGGCCTACATTTTCGGCATGGCCGAAGACGCGGCCTCGGCCTCTTCGTCATCTAGCTCGGAATCCAGGCCGAGGAGCTTGGCCATCCCTTTGTAGACCTGCTGAAGGGATTTTTTTGACTGCTGGAAGTCGGCGAGCCGTTCGCGGACTTTCTGAATTTCCGTTTCGATCTGGACGTCGATGTCATCGATCTGCTTTTTGACTTCGTCCATGGTTTTTCTGTAGAGATCTTCTTGGTCTCTTCTTAATGGCATGGTTCACTCCTTAAGGGAACTCCCTCCTTCATTTTTTAGCTTGAAGCCGATCGTAAAGGGCTTCCAGACTCTGACATTCACTCCGTCCTTTTGGGCGGGTTTGAATTTCCACTGCTTGACGGCATTTTCGGCGGCTTTTTCGAACCCGAAATTTCCCGCGATGCCTCGGGTCACGTTCACCTGGAGGACGTCTCCATATTCGGAAATCAGGGCGTTCATCGTGACCTGGCCCTCCACCTTGAGCGTCTGGGCGTAGGCCGGATAAGAAGGTTCGATTCTCCTGATGATGAGCGGCTGGCTGTCCACCTTGTCCAGGGGGACGAGGTCGCCCAAGCTGGCTTTGGCATTCGCCTCGTTGGCGGCCGCCGCTTGCTCTTTCTGCTTTGCCTCAGGATTCGGATTCTGGACTTGGCCGGCCGCTGTCCGGTCTTGTCCCTCCGTTTTGGCCTCGGTAACTTGGTTGGGAACCGGGATCTGCCCTTGGAGCGTAGTGTTTTGTGTCGGCGGGATGGGTTTCAGGTCTTCCGGGCGAGGATTTTCCACTACGGGCGTGTCGGGAGGCTGAGCCGTCTGTTTGTCTTGGGGAGCGGCGGCCTTCGCCTCGTCTTGTGTTTGGCCCATTTTTTCAATGGTGTTCAGCAACTGCTGAGATGTCAGCGTGCTTTGGGCATTCTGATTTTCCAAGATGGATTCCGAGGATTGTGGCTTTCCCGACAGGTCGGACTGCCCAGGATTTTTGTGAGGCCTGAGGAAGTAAAAAGCCAGGCTGCTGATGATGAGGACGCCCGCGGCGATTCCGATCATCCGCGGAGAGAATGATCTTTTCTTGTCCGGGTAAAATTCGACAAAGGGGTCCCAGAGACTTTTCGGCGCCGTTTTCTTGTGGGATTCAACCTTGCGGAATTTGGCATCTTCCTTGAATTCGGCGGGCTTCCATTCCGCCACGGGGGGCTCGTGGTTGACCGGCTCTTGGACATCCGGTTCTTTGAACATCGGTTCTTTGGCGACAGGCTCTTTGACGGCAGGTTCTTTGAAGACGGGCTCTTTGACGACCGGTTCCTTGAACGGGGGCTCCTTAACAGGCATTTCTTTATGAGGCGCTTCTTTGACGGGCATCTCTTTAACGGGCGTTTCTTTGATCGACATTCGTGCCAGTTCGGTCACGGACATGGCCGACCGAACGGGCTGAGCCGGGGCGGTCTTCTCTTTGTTTGATGGATCGGTAGTCTTGATGGCCGGCTTCTTTTTCTCGGAGCCCAGTCCGAAATCGGCGAGGGCGTCTTTCAGGATGCGATCGACATCGTCATCGACATTTTTGGCAATGGCTTTCTTTCTTTCGAGGGGATGCCCATCCATGACGGAAGGTTTTTCCGGAGGTTTTGGGGAAACCGCTTCGACGATGGAGGGTCCTGTATCCTCCTTCTTTTTTTCTTCTTTTTTGCTCCCCATTTCGGAGGTATAAAAAATGCGGCGGATCGTGGTCCGAAGGCTGTCCAGCGAAAAGGGCTTTTCAAAATAGGCCGTGGCGCCGAACGTGCGTAAAGCCTCCGTTTTATAAACGGGGTCTTTATACACGCCGGTCATGATGATCACCGGCACCCGCCTTTCCTCTTTCGTGATTTTCGAGCAGAGCTCGAAACCGTGCAGTTTGGGCAGCATGGCCTCCAGGATCACCAGGTCCGGTTCCTCCGCCCTGAACTTTTCTAGGCCGGCCATGCCGTCCATGGCATTAAGGACCTCGAATCCCTCGTTCCGGAGGAACTGGCTGACGCTCTGCAGGAAATCTGCGTCGAAGTCGATGACAAGGACCTTTTTGTTGTTCATGGTCTTATCCCCGCGCCATTCAATCAAGCTTTTCCGGCGCTTGGATCCGTTTTTTTCAAACTATTTTCCTTTCCAACGATTCGCACCATTTATTTCATTTATCAGGCTAGACTTCAATCATCTTTTGGGGTGAATTTATGTAGGAAATTACCCCCAGGACAGGGTGAGGGGGACTCCCCCGTTCAGAGGCCGAGGTTTTTCCTGACCCGTTTCTCGATAAACTTATCGGGTAGGATTCTCTTTAAAAACAACAGAAGCGGTCCGCTTCCGCCCACGGCGTAAAACGGCCCGGGGTTTCTCTTTTTCAATATCTGGACTGCTTTTTTGGCGACAATATCCGAGTTGGATCCCCGGTCCACATTCTTTTCTCGCCAGCGGATAACCTTGGCCATCTCGTGCTGGAATCTTGAGTCCTGGGGCAAGAGAATATCCGGCTTGATGGTTGTCCGGATATGATTGGGCTCGAGCGTGACGACCTTGATGCCATATGTTTTGACTTCGTTTCTCAGGGCCCAGGCGTATCCCGCCAGGGCGAGTTTTGAGGCGGCATAGCTGGACTGGAAAGGGATCGAGAACCGCCCCGCCAGAGATCCTACGATAAGGATGAACCCCTTCTTCCGTTGTAGCATGCCGGGCAGAAACCCCTGGGCGAGCTTGATCGGGCCAAAGAGGTTTAATTGGAACTGTTCTTTGACCTTCTCCAGGGGCGCTTCGGCGGCCGGCCAGATGTGGCTCCCTCCGGCGTTGCTGATAAGGACGTCGATGGGGGAGGCTTTCTTGATGCACTCTTCGACGGACCGGTCGTCCAGCAGGTCGAGCCTAACGTACTCGATACCTGAGATCTTATCCCGGATGTTCTCGGGGCGGCGCGAGGTCCCGATGACTTGATAGCCCGACTGCCCTAGGGCAGCCGCAATGGCTTTCCCGATGCCTCGCGAGGCCCCTGTCACGAGGGCTCTTTGGCCGGTCACGGCAGTCGTCAATCCCCCTGTTCCTGGGCCATGGTCTTTTTGGCAGTCTCAGGGTTGAGCTTGAGATCGTCACGAACCTTGCGGAAGGCCGTGATCGTCCGCTCGATGTCCTCGTCCGTGTGGGATGCCGTCGGCACCATCCGGAAGAGGAGGATGCCTTTGGGGACGACGGGATAGGTGACGCCGGTAATGAAGACCCCCATGTCGCGGAGCCCTTTAATGATGGCCATGCCGAGGGGGACGTCACCCGCCGGAACGTAGACGGACGTCAGGGGCGAAAGCACATCTCCGACTTCATAGCCGAGAGCCTTGAGCCCGCTCTTCAGTTTGGCGGCGTTGTCCCACATTTTCTTCCGCCGCTCCTTGTCGTCGCGGATGATGTCCAGTGTTTTGGACAGGACCTCGACATAGATCATGGGCAGGCTTTTCGCAAAAACCTGGGTTCGGGCGTTGTAGCGGATCCATTCGGCCACGGATTTATAGGTGGCGGAGACGCCGCCGATCGCGGCAAAGGCTTTGGCGAACGTCCCGAAATAGATATCCAGCTTGTCATGGACGCCGAAATATTCCCCGCTGCCGCGGCCGTTCTCGCCCATGACGCCGAAGCCGTGGGCGTCATCCACGAATAGCCGGGCGTCGTATTTCTCCTTCAACGCGCAGATCGCCGGCAGGTCGGCGATGTCGCCCCGCATGCCGAAGACGCCCTCGGTCACGATCAGGATTCCGCCCTTGCGGTCCTTGTTGACGTGCTTGAGATGGGCCTCCAGGCTGTTCATGTCGTTATGCCTGTAGACACGGAATTTCCCCTGGGCCATAAACACCCCGTCCAGCATCGAGGCATGGGATAATTTATCGACGATGATCGTGTCGTTGGTATCGACAAGGGAGGTAATCGTTCCGATGACCCCCAGATAGCCGTAATTGAACAGGACGGCATCCTCTTTCTGGAGAAAATCGGCGAACTTCTTCTCGAGGGCGATATGGTGCTCGGTGTTTCCGGTCATCATCCGAGCGCCCATCGGCGCGCTCGTCCCGTATTTTTTCGCGGCTTCCACGGCCAGCGTCTTGATCTCCTGGTTCTCGGCCAGACCCAGGTAGTTGTTGATCGACCACTGGATGATTTTCTGGCCGTGAAAAATCATCTCCCTGCCGGGGATGGGGTCCAGGACCGGACGGGTGAAGTAGTGATCTTCTTTAGCCCTGAACTGTCCAAAGTAACCTCCGTCCGTATGGCACTTGTCGAATAGATCCATTTCTCACTTCTCCATTTCAGGGTTGACTCTAACCCAGGCGTAAAATGATAAATTTGTCCGCCCAGAAAAGCAAGTATTTCTTTACGGACGAAGGAGCCGAAAACCGGATCATGGGGAGAACGCCGTCCATTGAAAATCGTCCTGCACTCAATTAAAATGACAAGATAGGTGAAGGAACCTGTTCGGAGGTTTCATGATGCTATCTCTATCCCGATCAACGAGGCCGCATGAAGCAGTACCTGAACATGAACAGGCTCAGGACGTATGGCGGCGAGGGTGTCCTCAGCAGACTCTTCAAGATCGAGAATCAGATCCTAGAGCAGGCAGCATCCAGGCTGAGCGAGTGGGAAAAACAGAGGCCCGCCGAGGCCGAGATGGCCGACTTCCAGGAAAAGGTTGCCTCATGGGTTTATGAGTCTCTGCGTATGGCTTTCCCGGATATTAAAATCGAAAATTGAGCTGGGCCGATTTGGGGAGGCCGGCGAATTTTCGAGATCAGCGGGATTTGCCCCCTTTGCCGGCCCAGTCGTCCAGGGTTTGCCATTCGGAAATCATGCCGACCTTCTCCGCGCGGACGGCCTGAAGAAACCAGTCCAACCATTCGTTGCGCGCCCGCGGCCAGAGCCAGGTTCCGTTCGAAAGATTCTTTTTGAAGGTCATCCCAGCGGACAAGCACGGCATAGGCCATAGGAAGCTGGAAGGCGCAGGCGTTCTTTGAGGTTCTTGACGAGCTCCCGCCTCATCTCTTCGTTGGTCAGGCAGAGTTGGGCGTTTTGGAACGTTCTCTGGCCTTTGATTTCACTGAACCATTCCGGATGGTCTGGGAAATATTTTTCAGGGGGGATCAGGGGAAAGAAGGTGTGGACGAAGCCTTCGTAGACGTGCCTTCCACCCCGGATGTCGTCACCGCCTGCCCTGGTGCCGTTGACCTTATTTCGGGCGTCCCAGATGGGGTCAAAGGCCACAAACCAGAACGGCTCTCGGTATTCGAGCGGCGGAGCATACCGGATGGTGACGGGTTTGATCTTGAGGGTTCGCTTCCACGGCATGGCGCCGGCCGTCGAGGTCCACCAACGGCAGCCGACCACGTCTTCGAGGAAGGTGTACACTGCGTAGAGCGTTGCGCGCGGGCTTCCGCCGGCCAGGATGAGGTCGCTACCGGCGGTCCTGACAATGATCTCTTCTTTCCCTAATCCGTCGGCATTGAAGCTCGGGTCGGCAAGCCGGACCGCACCTTCTCCCACTAGCAAACGGCCGCCGTCTCCGGCCGCTTCCTGGACAATGGGGAAGTCGCCACCGGTCACGATGTGAAGAAAGAACGCCAGCTCGCCGGCGGCCTTCGACGCCAAGAGGGAGAGAGTGAGACACAAAAGGACTTTTTTCTGAGAGAGGTTGCGGGCATGCGTTTTATCCTTCAGAAATCGGATCCATAAAATTCAGACGAATTTTACCATAAAAAATGCCTGTCTTTTTATCAAAGTTCTTGTACAATGAAATCCTTGGAGGCTGACCATGACTTCTTTTCGCGATCAGGTCGTCTTTATCACCGGGGCGAGCTCGGGCATCGGCCGGTCCTGTGCTCGCGCCTTCGCCCGCCAGGGTGCCAGGGTCCTCATGGCGGCACGGAGGCTGGACCGCCTGGAAAAGCTCGCTGCAGATCTCAAGGCTGAATTCGGCGCGGAATCGCATGGCTTCGCGCTCGACGTCCGCGATCAGGCCGCCGTCGAGCGCGCCGTTTCCGCGCTTTCTCCGGAATGGGAGGCGGTGGACGTCCTTGTCAACAACGCCGGACTGAGCCGCGGCCTGGACAAGCTCTATGAAGGGAAGATCACGGACTGGGAAGAGATGATCGACACGAACGTCAAGGGGCTGCTCTATGTCAGCCGCGCGGTCATCCCAGGAATGGTTCGCCGCGGCCGCGGACACATTATCAACATCGGCTCCATCGCCGGCCGCGAAGTGTATCCGAACGGGAACGTCTATTGCGCCACGAAAGCGGCCGTCAACGCTCTGTCCAAGGGATTGCGCCTGGATCTCGTGGGCACTCCTTTGCGCGTCAGCCTTGTGGATCCCGGCATGGTCGAAACGGAGTTCAGCCTTGTCCGCTTCCATGGTGATGGGGATCGCGCCGCCAAAGTCTATCAGGGCCTGATCCCACTCGCGCCGGACGATATCGCCGATGCCGTCGTCTTCTGCGCCACGCGGCCGCCCCACGTCAACGTCAGCGAATTGGTCGTCTATCCGACCGCTCAGGCCTCGGCGACCCTGGTCCACAGAAAATAGCGAGCCCGGGCTCGCCTTCCATCACGCCTATTTATTTTGAAGAATCACAGCGCGCCGTCGATTTCCTTGTTGAGCCGCTCAAAAAATTCGACCATGAACCTATGCCGCTCCCGGGCGATCCGTTTTCCTTCTTTGGTGAAGATGCGGTCCTTGATCTTACCCAGCTTGATCAGATACTCCCTGTAGGCCGTGTCTTCTTTAGTGTAGGGCTTCGTCCTGCGGATGTCGATGTCCTTGTTATGGAGGCGGGCGCCGACTTCCCCGGCGAACAAAAACGCCCGCCCGATCCCGACGGCGCCGATGGAATCCAGCTTGTCGGAATCGAACAGAATCTTGGCTTCCTTCGAGATCGGGACGGCCCGTTTCCTGAACCGATGGGTCCGAATACAATGGACGACGCTCTCGATCGTTTCCTTGGCTAGGCCGTGCGCCTTCAGGATCTTGCCGGCCATCGAGGCGCCCGCTTGGGAATGGCATATTTTACCGTTCGACCGGTCTTCAACGGCGCGCCCGATATCGTGAAGCAGGGCGGCCAATCTCAGGATTTCCAGGTTTCCCCCTTCTTTTTTCCCGATCCTCAGGCACAAGCCGAGGACCCTTTGGGTGTGGTCCCAGTCATGGCTTCCCCGGGCGCTCCGGAAAAATCTTTTCGCTTCTCGTTCGATGTGTTTAAAGAGCTCTTGGGGAGCGGACCTTTTCTCCATGGAGGATAGAGATTGACCTACTTTAGGGCGGCGTTGAATGATACGCCGAGCTTGAATTTATCATTGCCCATGAGGGCGGCTGGCGTGGACAGGGCCTTGCCGACAAAGCGTTTGGGTTCGCTCTTCGCCAGTTCCAGCTCGAAGATTCCCATGGTGCTTCCCTGGCGTCCTTCCCAGTAGTAATCCGTCCTGAACACCTCACGGTTCTTGTCCAGCCAAAAACAGACGCCGGTCAGAGGATGGTCGGCGTGGAATCTCATGAAATCGAACTCGCTCGTCCAACTTTCCGCCGGCACCTGGCGGTCGGCGATCAGCAGGAGGACGGGCTTCCTGTTGTCCTTCTGATCGACATAGACGAAGGCATAGGTAAGAGGGATTGTTTTCCCGTTTCTCGTGAATGTTCCCTTGGCCTGGCCGCTGTTGAGTGCCGCCTTTGTCTCTTGGGCCGCAGCCGCAAAAACGATGATGAAAGGAATCGCGATCAAAACGAACAAAAACCAGGTGCGGTCAAAATGAGCATGCCACATTATGTTCCTCCTTCTCATTCCTCATCTTTACTTTAGCTCCCGGATGAAAGTCAATAGGGAAAGCGGCGGGAAACCGATAAGGTGCGCTATTGTTTTTCCGTGATTTTACGAGCGGCGAATATGCCCCGTGGCTTGCCACGGGGAGCCGCTCGTAGAGGGTTCCAAGGGGGAGCCGCCCCCTTGGTCGCAGGGCGGGGTTTCATGCCCCGCCCGAGAAGGGGAGGCAGGGCGTCGGACGAAGTTCGACGCCCGTTGGAAGGGGTCTTCCCCTCCAAATTGACTAGCCGGTCCCTCTTCAAAAGGTGAAGCCTATGCCGAAAGCCAGCCCCAGGCTTTGAGTCCGGAGCAGCTTGCCCCACTCGGGTCCACCGTATCCGACGCGCAGGTCATTGATATCTCGCCCTTTGCCTTCGCCGGACACATAGAGAAATCCGAGATATCGGTAAACAACCCCGCCGCTGATAAACAGCCGTGGGATCAGGTGGACCACGATCCCGCCGCCGAGGCTGAGGCCCATTCCGTAATAGGTGGCATTGCTGACCGTGTCAGCCATTTGCGCTCCGTTCTTAACGCGGATCCAGGGAATGCTGATGCCGAAGAGTAAATACGGCTGGAAGGGGGCGTTCTTTAGGAAGAATGACCTGCCGCTGACGTCGATCGAATAGACTGTCGCTTGACCCTGCCTGCCCTGCAAATCGGCCTTGTGGGACGAACGAAGTAAGGCGAGTTCCCAGAGAGCGGATGCTTTTTTGAAACCAAAACCCAAGCCTAGGCCATTGGCTCCTTCCAGCCTGGGAACGAAAAAGGCTTTTTCGAAATGCCACAGCACCAGGTCTTTGCTCAAATCGCCTTCGAAGGAAAGGCTTGAGCCGGACACCCCGATGAAAAATCCTTCTTTGGAATACCGGTTTCCTTGGCCAAAAACCGAGGAGGCTGCGACAAGCGAAATAAGGGCCGCCACCAGGAATTTTCTTGGAATATTGATGCCTTTGTTCAGTCGAAGTAACATGGTCTCTCTCTTTTTGTCGTTCTCTGGACCGGATGATTGGAAAGACGCGATATTTTGAATGTTTCTAATCGCTGACTAGCTTGATTTGGACCCGCCGAGACTTGCCCTCGCTCTCGACCGTCAGGGTGACCGTGTCCCCGATCTTGTAGTTTTCCAGGGCGTTGTAAAGATCATCATAAGATTTGACTTTGGCCTGGTCGATGGCGGTAATGACGTCTCCGATATACCGATAGCCCCGGCTGTCCCTGCTGAAGCCGCGCAGCGAGCTTCCGGCCGGGGCCTGGATGATGGCCACGCCGCTGATGTCGACGCCGAATCGCTGAGCTTGTTCATCGGTCAGCAAGGTCAGGGGAAGTCCGGGCTTGGTCACTTTTCCAAAGCGGATGAGTTGGGGGACGATTTTTTTGATGGTATCGACAGGCACGGCGAATCCAAGGCCGCTCGAGGCGCCCGACGGAGAAACGATCAGCGTGTTCATCCCGATGAGCTCCCCGTTCGAATTCAACAGCGGTCCGCCGGAGTTGCCGGGATTGATGGAGGCATCGGTCTGGATCATGTCGCGGATGGAGACGCCGCCCGCTCCCAACATCCTTCTTCCCAGGGCGCTGACGATCCCCTTGGTGACGGTATAGTCGAAGCCGAAGGGGTTACCGATGGCGATGACTTTCTGTCCCACCTCGAGGTTTTCCGAGGAGCCGACTTTCACGGCGGTCAGGCTTTTCAAATCTCCTTGAAGGCGAAGGACGGCGATGTCCTTGCTGGCTTCTTTGCCGACGATCCTGGCCTGCCGCTGTTCCTTATTGGGCAGGGTGACGCTGAAAATGTCCCCTTCCTCGATGACATGGTAGTTGGTCACGATGTGGCCCTGGTCGTCCCAGAGGAAGCCGGAGCCGCTCCCGCGAGGGACTTGCTCTTGGTTGAAAAAGAAGTCCCGGACGAGTTGGATGTTGGTGATGAACACGACGCTGTTTTTTGACTTTTTGACGATATCGATCGTGTTCCGTTCATCTTCGGTCAGCTGCGCCCGCAGAGGTGAGCCGGACAAGAGGAGTCCGGCGGCGATCCCTATGGTCAAGGACAATAGGCGGATGCTTCTTCTTTTTTTCATGAAGGTTACCTCACAGATTATTTTATCATAGGTCCGGTCGCATTTTCTCGTCCAGGCAGGGCAACGATGATGTCATAAAATATACGAGGGATTGAGAAACATGTTCCGCTTCCAATCTTCGGGCAAAAAAGAGCAGACGTTGGGCCAGAGCCTGGCCGCTTTCGGGGAAATCGTGGAGTATCGGGAAGATTAGAGCCAAAGCCTGGCGGACTTACGTCTGTAGAGGTTTTTGACATTCTTTCGCCTTTCTTATAAGCTGGACTCCAAGAGGATGAAAGCGCGAGGTCTTTTAATCGTCCTGGTTCTGGCGGTGGCGATCGTCTACCTGATCTGGTTCAGCAAGTCGGGAGAAAAGACCCATCTGGAGCGGCAGGTCGATCGATTCGTCCAGGCTAAAGAGGACCTGACCAGGGTGAATATGCAATCCCTGCAGAAGATCATCCTGTCTTATATTGCCGGCGAGGGCCAAACCCCCAAAAGACTCCAGGACCTCAGGAATTCCAACCTGCTCGTCGGCGGCACGATGGACGGATGGGGAAAATCGATCAAGTACGAGAGGCTCTCCGATTCTTCATTCCGCCTGATTTCGGCGGGAAAAGATAAGACCTTCGATACCGAGGACGACATCGTCCTGGATTACTAGCCTATCTTTTTTAAAGTCCCCCCAAAAAACAAGATGGATCTTTTCCATTTCGTCCGGGTCAGGAAACACGGAGTCCAACGCTGATGGTCGCTGCGAGCGTCGCGGACTCACGAATTTACTTCCACGAAACGGATAAAGAGCTAAAGATCTTATGGCATCGTTTTTTAGGCTGGAAATTTTCTTTGTAATTCGCCAGGTTCTATGGTTAACTATCAGGATGTTTCTCAATCTAAAGGAGATGCCATTGAAAAAGATCTTTATCATTTGTCTTCTTATCGCCGCCGCTGGTGCCGGCTGCTCTTCGAGAAAGGAGAGCGCGAAGCTGGTCCAGGGAACGCCGGCGTATCAGTTGGCCAAGGACCTCGCGGTGAAACTGCCTTCCCTCGACCCGGATAAAAACGAGGTCATGATCTCGACCAATGAGTTCACGATCACAACGGGAGACATCATCCAGACCTTCCAGGATCGACTGGGGACTCGGACCGCCCAGCTCAAAGAGATCGATGCCAAGGACTTGAAAAACTTCATGGAGCAGAACGCGGTCCAGATGGGAGAGAGAAAGTTGTTTCTGGCCGAGGCCATCAAGAAGAAAATCTCTGTGACTCCCGATGAACTGAATAAAGCTCTGAACGACCAGTACGGTCAGGGCGGCGGCGAAGAAAAATTTCTCGAAAGGCTGAAGACGAACGGCGTGGCTTTCGAATATTTCAAGAAAAGCATTCAGGACAACGTCCTGGTCCAGAAATATCTGCAGGAGGATCTTTTCAAGACGATTGCGGCGACGGATGCGGAGATCCAGAAGGCCTATGCGGAAGACAAAACCGCCTCGGTCCGGCATATCCTGCTGCTCACCCAGGGAAAACCGGACGCGGGAAAAGCGGAAATCCATAAAAAGATGGAGGACATTTTGGCCAAAGTCAAAAGCGGAGAAGATTTCGCCGCCCTGGCCAAACAGTATTCCGAAGATCCCGGTTCGAAAGATAACGGCGGTCTGATCCCTGAGGAATTCGGCCGCGGCCGGATGGTCAAGCCTTTTGAAGATGCGGCTTTTTCCGTCCCCGTCGGCCAGATCAGCGGAATTGTCGAAACCACTTACGGTTTCCATATCCTCAAAGTGGAGGGCCGGAAAAAGGAGACTCTCCCCCTGGACCAGGTCAAAACACAGCTCGAAGAGCAGATCAAGCAGCAGAAAAAGGTGACCGCATTCGAGTCGCACCTGGCCAAATTGAAAGAAAAAGCCAAGTTTTCCACGGTGGGGTTCAAAGCCTAGATCGACTTTCTCTCGACGGAATCATTTTTCTCCAAAGACCTTGTTAAGTACCCTTATTTCCCTCCCCTACCTTTTGCGGACGCGGGACGACATTATCATTCTCGCCCACCGCCTCCCTCAGACCTCTCTCCATTACAGCCTTGATGAGTGCCGGACCTGGAGTATGAGGCGATGAAATCATCAGGGAAATGATCGGGTTCTAGGCTTCCCGCACTTTTGTGATCTCGAAGACAACGGGATTGGCGGCGTCCGTGCAGGGGTGGGTCTTGATGTCCGGATTTTGAAGCCAGGGGAACTTCACGTCGTAGAGCATGGCGAAGACCGCCGGCATCATGCTGTAGAGGGCATGAATGCAAATCTTGCCGTCGACGCCCGTTTCCGTGAAGGTCGTGACATCGCCAACCTTGTGGCCCAGTCCGCAGGCGCCTTTGACGCTGATGACCTTGGCCGTGACCGCCTTGACCTTTTTCTCCATGGGAGCCTCCTTGCCGAAAACTTGGCCGCCGAGGGAGAGCAGAGAAAGAGTTCCGAAGGCGGCGCAGGGGAGCTTTGTGTAGAACTCTCTTCGGATCATGATTTATTTTTACGCGATCGGCAGGGATTTGTCAAAGACGATGGGTATCCGCGCCAGATGCATATCTTGGATCAGGCTGATTTTGAAAAAATCTTTAAGCCGGAATCATGAAACGCTTTTGCCCGATCTAATAGCGGATGTCCGTGCCGCTACCCGTGTCGATGTCTTTTTGTGTTACAGGGTTGCGGCTGGCTTTCCACTCCCCGAATTCTTTTCCGTTCTGGGTGGCTTTTCCGACGATCGTGTGTCCGCGGACGACTCCCTCAAAAACGAATGAGACGGTTTTTTCATTGATCTGTCTTTCCGCGGTGAACTTGATCTTGTCACCAGAGAGCACCGCGTCCTTCAGGGCGGCCGAAGCCCCGTTGACGGAGATGCTTCCGGAGATCTGCTGGAAAAGCTGTTCGAGGTTCATCTCCCAGTTGGCTTTCGGCTCTCCCATAGTCCATTTCCACGTCCCGCTGGCATTGGCCGGGATGATCCACAGAAAAACGTCGTGGCTGATCTCGTCGACCATCACGTTCGAGGTTTGGTCAGGCTTCCAGTTGTCCATTCCGAAATTGTGGGAGACGACGCGCGTGCCCGGCCGCAATTCCCGGATGAGCCTGGGCCGAAGTTTGATGTTGACGGATGTGAGCAGGTAAAGGGAGACAACGCTGGCCTCACGGACATCAGCCTGAAACAGGTCACCTTGGATGAACTTCACGTGATCCTTCACGCCGGCTTTTGCCGCATTCTCTTGGCTTTCCTCGATGCGGTCGGGATCGATGTCGACGCCGATCGCTCTGGCGCCGCATTTCTGCGCGGCAGCAACGACGATCCGGCCGTCCCCGCAGCCGAGGTCAATGAGAATATCGGTCTTCTGGACGTTGGCCAGTCTCAGCATCTCATCGACGACGGGATACTTGGTGGGAACATAGGGGACATCGAGATGCCTTTCCTGGGCCGGAAGGTACGGCGTCAGGCACAAAGAAAGAAGAATCAAAGCCGGAGCGATTTTTTTGATCATGTTTTTCTCACTTTCACCCCCCCAATATAGGACTGGAGTCATGTTCCTGTCAATAGGCGGAAGGTCGAGGAGGCAAGGGCATGGTTTTTGTGGTAGAATAGCCGCACTTCAAGAAAGGAGACTGCGGATGGAGAGGTCATTGACGCTTGAAGGAAGCCGTTGGCGGCGGTTCTGGAGCTTCGTTTCCGGAGCCGGGATGATCGCCGCTTCGGTGCTCACGATCCAGCATTTTTTTAAGGCGAATTTCCCGGAATCCATCTTTAGGGGCTCATTCTGCGATATCAGCTCCTTTTTCAACTGCGACAGCTCGGCCTATTCTTCGATCGCCCAGTTCCGGGGCGTTCCGATGGGGTATCTCGGCCTCATCGTCGGCGGCCTTGTCCTCCTGGGCGCGCTGTTCCCTTCGGCGGTTTTCGAGCGCACCAATAAGTCGCTTTCGCTGTTTAATACGCTGGGTGTCATCGGGCTTCTCCTTTATTCCGTCTTCTTCTTGAAGAGCCTGTGCCTCCTGTGCAGCGGCTATTATCTTTTTTCCCTGATCAGCTTCGGCCTCTTCTGGGCCTACGGCCTTGCCCCGACGAGCGGCGGGCTGAGGAGCGTTCGCGCTTTCCTTGCCCCGTCGATCAAGCACCTGGTCGTCTATGCGATCGTGCTGCTGGCCGGCGCCTATGGCTTTCATTTGTTTTATAAGGCCAAGCAGGATGCCCAGCTGGGGGGCGTGGCCACCCGGGTCGTCAAAGAATATTACAGCCTGGCCGAGGTGAAGAACCCGAGCCTTGTTTCTCCCTATTGGACGGCCATGGCGACCGAGCGCTTCGAGGATGCACCGATCCGGATCGTCGAATACGTAGATTTTCTCTGCTCCGACTGCCTGTTCCTTTACAAACAAATGAAACAGCTCAAGGACGAATACAAGGGAAAGATCAATATCGCTTTTCAGTTTTTCCCGCTCGACGGCAAATGCAACCAGGTCGTCCCGGAAAAGGGCAACAAGCATCCCGGTGCCTGTGACCTTTCTTTCATAGCCGCCCATGACCCGGCCAAGTTCAACCAGATCCACGACGAGATCTTCGAGAATTTTGAAAAGGCCAGGAACCCGGAGTGGAGGGCCCAGCTGGCCAAGAAATACGGAGTGGAAGCGGCCTTGACCGACCAGTCGACCAAAGACCTTGTCCTCAAAATCATCAACACCGGCGCCGAATATGATAAGACTTCGGATAAATTCAGCTACGGTATCCGCTCCACGCCGACCTTGATCGTCAACAACCGGATGATCATCGGGACGCTGCCCTATGCCCAGCTCAAGGCCATTTTTGAGTCGCTGCTGTCGGAGAGCGGAACAGCCGGCAGCCAGCGCTTCATGGAGAATTGGGTCGACCTGGAGCCCGCCAAGAAGAAACCGGCCGCTAAACCCACCGATAAAAAATAGTTGGGAAAAAGCCGCATCCATGGGCGGCACGATGAAGCTCAAACTTAAAAACAAAATCTCTTTGTCCGGCCGGCTCTTTTACCCACTCCTTGACAGGATCATCGAGGCCAAGATCCGATACACGGAAGATACCATTCTTAAGCAGCTGGGGGCTGCCCGATGGTCTTTTTAATCCGCCTGGAAGCCCCAAAAGGGCAGGCGGGGATGCTATCGCTCGAAAAAAACTAACGCTTGACAAACTCTCCCGACAAAATTAGTATCTCTATACGTATACTTTATATTTTTTTAAATATGAATATATACGTAAAGGTATAATATGAATAAAAATGTCTTTAACAAAGACGATTTGCTCCGGAGAACCGGCGTCTCCGAGGAAGTCCTTATCCGATGGACGAAAGAGAAACTGGTCAAGCCGGCGGGCTTCACCGACGACAAAACCCCCCTTTTTTCGGAGGAAACCCTGGCCAGGCTGGAGAACATCCTCAAGCTCAAGGAATTGGGCTATGGGCTCGAGGAAATCCAGAAGATCATCAAGAAAATCGGCCTGCCCAGGGCCAAGACAAACCGCGCCAATAACAACGGTCTCGATCAATACTTGACCGTGGGCAGCCTGGCTGAGAAAGCCGGCGTCAGCCCCCGGACGATCAAGCATTGGGAGGACAAGGGCATCATCGAGCCCGACATGCGGAGCGAGGGCGGTTTCAGGCTGTATTCGAAAATTTATGTTTATCTCTGCAAGCTCGTCCAGGACCTGCAGCTCTTCGGTTACACCCTGGAAGAGATCAAAGTCATCTCGGACTATTCCCGGGACTTCCTGGCCCTTCAAGAGCGGTTGGAGTCGTTTGACAAAGCCGCCGCGACCTCGAAGCTCGAGGCCATGCTGGAAAGCATTCAAACCCTTTTCGACAAAATGAAGCTTTTCCAGGAGGGCATGGACCGCTGGGAGAGCCTGATGAAGAAAAAGAAAAAGGAGATCCTCACCCTGAAGGCGAAGAACCAGAAGAGAGCGGGGAGATCCGGTGGAGTCTAAGATGAAAAAAATCGTGTTGATCGAGCCGAAGGCCTCAAACCTTCATATCTTTTCCCAATTCCCTCTGCCCCGGCTGGGGACGATTCTGTTGGGCACGATCATGAAGAAGAGAGGCTGGGACGTGGAGATCTTTGTCGAAGAGATGCGGAAGATCGATTATGAAATTATCAAAGACGCCGATTTGGTGGGCATTTCCACGATCACGCCCACAGCGCCCCGCGCCTATGCCATCGCCGACCGGATCCGGGAAATGGAGATCCCGGTGATCATGGGCGGTCCCCATGTGACCTATCTGGCCGAGGAGGCCCTGGAGCATGCCGACTTCGTCATCCGCGGAGAAGGGGAGCGGGCCCTCACGGAGTTGATCGATGCTCGAGAGAAAGACGGCGATTATTCCGAAGTATCCAATTTATCCTATAGGAAAGATCGGGAGATCATTCATAATCCCAAACAGCCGCCGGCGGACAACCTCGATTCCCTTCCTTTTCCCGACCTCTCGCTACTAAAGCGGGATCAGCCAAAAAAAGGCGGGCGAAGCACTATTCCCGTGCTGACATCGCGCGGCTGCCCGTTCGACTGTTCCTTCTGCTCGGTGACCGGAATGTTCGGCAAAAAGTACCGGTTCCGCTCGGCGGAAAACGTCCTGGCCGAGCTCCGTCAGTATAACAGCCGGAAAAACATGATCTTCTTTTATGACGACAATTTCACGGCCAACCGGAAGCGGACTAAGGAACTTCTGGAAGGCATGATCCGGGAAAAGTTCAAGTTCCATTGGACAACCCAGGTCAGGGCGGATGTCGCCAAGGACGTGGGCTTGGTCAAGCTTATGAAGCGGGCGGGCTGCCATACGCTCTATATCGGGTTTGAAACCGTGAACCCGGACAGCCTGGAGGAGATGAAAAAGAAACAGACGGTGGAAGAAATCACCCAAGCCGTCAAGGTCCTTCGGAAGAACCGCATCCATATCCACGGCATGTTCGTCTACGGTTTTGACCAGGACGACTGGAAAACCGTCAAGAAGACCGTCCGCTTCGCCAAAAAAGCCAAGCTCAACACCACCCAGTTTCTGATCTTAACGCCCGCACCGGGCTCAGAATTCTACGAAAAGGTCGCTTCAGAGAACCGGATCCAATTTCGCGACTGGACGCTCTATGACGGCCACCATGCCGTCTTCCGGCCGGCCCGGTTTTCCATATTCGATCTTCAAAAAGCCCAGATCTTCAGCCATAAGAAATTTTATTCCATGAAACAGACGGTGAAAAAGTTCTTTAAAGGCAAGTGGATCGACTTGGCCATTGCCCACTATGCCCGGAAGCTGAACCGGACATGGCAGAAGCGCAACAAGACGTTTCTCCGGGCGGTTGAGCTACTCCGGCCCAAGAAGGGCGCCAAGATCACTCTCGACTATAAAGAAGAGATCAGCCTCGACCGCTGAGAAAGAGAGGCGGACGGGCTCGCCTCCGTCTTCCCCTCCAAATTGACTCCGGCCGTCGGCCTGCGATATAATTTTAATGTCATCAGGAGAAGGGATTTGCCGATTCGAGGAGCTTTCGACCGGGCAGGGGAAAAAGTCATTTCCCGTTCCTTGTCGATCCTCATGACATTTCTCTTGTCTTTTTTTTATCAAAACAGTGCGGCGTATGGTCCTTCCCAGGAAAGTTCTGGCCCCTTGAATCTCAACACGATCCTGAAAAACGTCGAAGAATATTGCCGCAGATTGCAAAACGGCATTTATGATTTTATTTGCAAAGAAGAAATATCGGAAAAAATCGATTTTTCTCGAGATCCTTCTTCTGCCCGAAAACTTAATAGAAGATTTCTTTATGACTATCAGCTGATCAAAAAAGGATCTGATGTGAAAGAACGCAGAATATTATTGGAAAGAAACGGCAGAAGATTCCACAAAGAAGACGCCAGTCTGGAAACCCTCGCTTTTCGCCACCAGCATGTTCTGCTGAGAACGGTCGATCTTTTTGCTGAATTCGGAAATACTCTGAATGATTATCGCCAGATTGGCGAAGAAACCCTTTATGGAGAAGAAGCGATCGTCATTGAAGCCGTTCCCAAAAACGCGTATGAACGCAGATTTCTTTACGGAGTCGATCCTTCTTATCTTTCGGGGAAAATTTGGGTGAAAAAAAAGGATTTCAGCATCCTGAAAATCCTATGGAACCCTATCGTTATCAGAGACTTTCAGAATATCGAAGAGATTGCCAGAAGATACAAGTCTGAGCCCAGGATCTCCATCATTTCGGAATATCAGTTCGAAAAGAATGGAATTCGGTTCCCGAGTCGATTGTCCGTTGAAGAGGCCTATATCAATAAAGCGGGGCAAAAATTTGTCCGATCGAAAACAGATATTGTTTACAAAGACTATAAATTTTTTATCGTCCAAACCGAGATTAAGTATTGAATAGAAAAGCCTGCTTGATCATTCTCTTCTTGTGGTTTCCCCTCATTTTCTTTGGTGATGGATACCATTCAGCGTTTTCACAGAAAAAGGCAGACCAGGATGTCTTGAAATATGAAGTGGGTGTCACTCTCAAGCTGGTCCAGGTTTATGTTGTGGATAGCAACGGTTCTGCCGTGACGGATCTCAAGAAAGAAGATTTTGAGCTTTATGACAATGGAAAGCTCCAGTCCATCACGGATTTCGAAAGGCATATTCTTTTTAGCCTTCCCGAAAAACCAGAGCCGTCGGGCAAAGAAGAAATTCCTCCTCGATCCAAGTTCAATCGTAAATTTATTCTCTTCTTTGATCTTGCCTTTAATTCCGGACGAGGGATAAAAAATGCCAAAGACGCCGCTCTTTACTTCCTCGATCATCAATTGCGGCCGACGGATGAGGTTGGAGTCCTTTCTTATTCCACAACCAAGTATTTGACTGTGCATGAAAACTTGACGACCCATCATAAAAAAGTCAGAGAGGCTGTTGAAGGAATCGGCATAAAAGATGTCTTGGGAAGGGCGGAGGACGTGGAGCGAAGATACTGGGGAATGATCGGGGAAACGGCTCGACCGGAGAATTCTGGCTTGGAGGAGACTGAAAAACTCCTCCAAATCAATGAATTCAACCAGATCAGATTCGACCGGCTTCTCTTCAAACAACAGGTGATCATTTTTTTGAGGATCATGAGAGAATTCGGCCAAGCGCTCAGCCATATCCAGGGCCATAAATATATTCTTTATCTCTCAACGGGGATTCCGAGCTCGATATTCGAAGGCGATACATCAAAGAAAGGTGTGAATATGCGGGACTTCATCTTTCAGGACGCCTTTGCCGATATTCGATTAAACGATCGATACAATGACATGATAAAAATGTTGGCCGCCTCGGACAGCTCAGTTTACCCCTTGTATGGAGAAGGAACGAACACGAGTTCAGATCCGCGCTACGGCTTTCAAGACCGACAGCAGCTTGGAAAATCATCACTCCAGAGAATGGCTGCAGAGACAGGGGGGAAATATTTCGGGAATATCCAGGACTACCCAAGAATCATGGAAGAGATCCAAAATGCCGCCAACTCTTTTTATGTCCTGGGGTACTACATCGGGCAGACATGGGACGGAAAATATCATGAAATAGCCATAAAAATAAGGCGGAAAGGTTGCCAGGTCCAAGCTCAAGCAGGATATTTCAATCCAAGGCTATTCCGCGAGCTAACGGCGCTCGAAAAGAAAATGGATTTTCTTGAATTGGCCCTGGAAGAAAGATCTCAATTTATCGTTCCCCTTCATGTTCCCGTGGAAGCCATGCATTTTACGACCGAAGGAATGTCAGGTCTTATCACGCTCTCAAAAATCCCTGCTGCCGCGGTTCAAGAACTTTCTGGCAATCAGGTCGAAATCCTCAACCTCATCTTCAATGAGAAGGACGATCTTCTGAGCTTCAAGGGATGGCGAGTCGATTTTACGAAATTACCGAAAAAGGACATTTTTTATTATTCTCTTGCCTTCCTTCCCCCCGGCAGATACAAATCCCGCCTTGTCTTGCGGAACATGATGACGGGAAAATCGACCGTATCCTCTGCCCAGGTTGCTATTCAGGAGCCTGTAAACTCCCGGGCTAAGCTCTCCTCTCCTCTGCTGCTTGTCCCTGAAAAAAGCGTGTTTTATTTGAAAGGAGAACCTATCCTCAAGGAGGATCAAGACAAAACATCGATCGACTTGACAGACCTCTATCCCTGCAATTTCAATCGATTTGCGCCATTAGTCAAGGACATGGAACAAGGAGTGGCCGGGCTGACAGCGGTGATCCGCAGTTATGCTCCTGAAAACCGGTATCCGGACATGAAAATATCTCCCCGCCTTATGGAGCGATCGACAGGCAAAATCATCCTGATACCTTTTTCTGTTTTTCACCAGAATGGTGAAAATTATACCCAAATATCCTTTATCTCTTTTCAATCGCAGCAATTGAAACCCGGAAACTATATTCTTTATTTCGACGCGGAAGAGACATGGACCGGATTCAGATCCGAAGTGAGCACCACTTTTTCCGTTAAATAATCTGACGAGGCAAGAAGGCTTTCAACCGAAGAATCGTATCGTGGAGGCTAAAGGCGAACAGACATCTTGCCCCTTCTTCCTTGACGAGCGGTTGATAGGCCCCGAGGCCTGCCACGGGGAACCGCCCGTGGGAAGCGGTCTTCCCCTCCCATTTGACTTGAAAATATCCAGTCGATTTGATAACCTGGTCTCAATGAGAAAAGAGGTTCGGGTGGTTCCTCTGAAGAAATCGGATGATCTGGATTTCAATTATTGGTTGAAGAAATCACCGGCCGAGAAATTGGATACTCTTCAATACCTCCGAGAAATGGTTTATAATTTGAAACATGAGAGTCGAAAAGGACTTCAGAGATTTCTTAAAGTCACTCAACGAAAAAAAAGCTAAGTACCTGATTGTGGGGGGATTTGCGTATTCTTTTCATGCAGAACCACGTTATACGAGAGACATCGATGTCCTGGTTGAAGCGACAGAAAGAAATGGGGGAAAAATAATCGCCGCCATCGCCGATTTTTGGGGCACCGAACCTGACCTTCAGGCCGTCGATTTTTTAAAGGACGACATGATCATCCAGCTCGGGTTTGCCCCGATCAAAATTGACGTTATCACTTCGTGCACGGGGATCGAATTTAAATCGGCCTGGCAAAATAGGATAACGGTGAAATATGGAGATATCTGCGTTTTTTTCATTTCTCTCGATGACCTGATTAAGAACAAGAAAGCCGTCGGGCGGGATAGAGATCTGCTCGACGCAAAATATCTAGAGCGGGTCAAAGCCGCCAAAGGAAAATCAAAATAGGTCAGCCCGAAAGACGGACTCTAGGCCGATATGGATTTTCAGCTTTCTCTTAAAGAGGGACAAGGAGTGAACATGCCGACAAGAGCCAAAAATCCCCACCTTCCTTTGGGCGACCATAAAACGGCGCCCTGGTACGGAAAAGACATCCTTTCGATCAAGCAATTCAGCCGGGCCGACCTGGAATACATCATCCGGGTGGCCCACGAGATGCGGATCATGGTCGAGCGGATCGGGACGTTCGACCTGCTGAAAGGCAAAATTCTGGCGAACTTGTTCTACGAACCCTCTACCCGGACGTCGTCCTCATTCATGGCGGCGATGGAGCGGCTGGGCGGCGCGGTCATTCCGATCAACGAGGTGAAATATTCTTCGGTGGCCAAGGGCGAGAGCCTGCCCGATACGGTGAGGACGCTGGGATGCTATGCCGATGTGATCGTCCTGCGTCATCCCGATGTCGGCGCGGCGGCGCTGGCGGCGAAATACGCCGGCAAACCGATCATCAATGCCGGCGACGGCGTCGGCGAGCACCCGACGCAGGCCCTGCTCGATGCCTTTACGATTCGCGAGGAATTGGGGCGTCTTGATAACCTGACGGTCACCATGCTCGGAGACCTGAAGTACGGGCGTACCGTGCACTCGCTCGCCCGGCTGCTGACTCAGTTCGTCGGCATCAAGCTGAACTATGTTTCCCCCGATATTTTGCCCATGCCCAATGACGTCTCAGACGAAGTCGCCCAGAAAGGCCTCCCCCAGAACAGATATTCCACCCTCGATAAGGTGCTGCCCGAGACCGACGTGCTGTATGTGACGCGCGTCCAAAAAGAGCGGTTTGACGACCATGCCGTTTACGACAAGGTCAAGAGCGCGTTCGTCATCACGCCTGAAGCCATGAAAGCCGCCAAGAAAGAGATGATCGTCATGCACCCCCTGCCGCGCGTGACCGAGATCAGCATGGAATTCGACCAGGATCCCCGGGCGGCCTACTTCCGCCAGATGGAGTATGGGCTGTATGTCCGGATGGCCCTTCTGGCGATGGTCCTCGGCAAAGCCTAGCCCTGCTCTTAGAGGGATCCAAGGGGGAGCCGCCCCCTTGGTCGAGGGGCAGGGTTTCATGCTCCGCCCGGGCCTCGATTCTAGTGCAGATCTCTTTATCTCCACGATAATTCTTCGGTAAATGCTCCTTGGAAAGGAGCCAGCAGGCGGATCGAGCCCCCCCCCCATCTATTTTGTTAACGCGGGAGCCAGTCTTTTTAGCATCAACCACCATGTCCAACCACCATGTTATACAATGCTTCTCTATGACTCTGCCATCCTTTTGTGTTAGAGTCTCAAAGAAACAAAATTTCCAACAGGAAAGAAGAGGGACGTCAACATGAAAAGAATCATCGGCCTGACCCTCCTTCTAGTTCTTGCTTTATCGGCCTTGGCCCAGGATATCCCGCCCATCCTAGTAACCGAAGGCGAAAAGGAAAACGAACGGCTCTCTCTGTCCAAAGTCACGGTTGATGTCCAGATCTATGGATTTCTGGCCGAAACCAGGATGACCATGACATACCGCAACCGCTATAACCGCGTGCTTGCCGGGAACCTTTATTTTCCTCTTCCGGAGGGCGCCACGATAAGCGGCTATGCGCTGGACATCAATGGGGTTATGGTCGACGGCGTTGTCGTTGAGAAAGAGAAAGGGAGGGTGGTTTTTGAGAAGATTGTCCGCCGGGGCATTGACCCGGGGCTTGTCGAATGGGTCAAAGGAAATAATTTCCGGACGCGGGTATTTCCGATTCCAGCCAAAGGCTCGCGGACAATCATGGTCCGATATATTTCGGAGCTTCTCGAGAATGAGAAGAACACCTTCTTCCGGCTCCCCCTCAATTTTTCCGGAAAGGTCGATGAATTCTCCCTCAGGATCGAGGTCGTCAAGGCCATGGCTAAGCCGGTGATAAGGGAAGGCGGGCCAGAAGGCCTTCAGTTTAACAGATGGCGGGAGAGCTATGTGGCGGAGACGAAGCTCCAAAATGCCGCTCTCACGGCCGACCTCGTTATCACCCTTACAGACGTGGAAAAACAGAAAGTCATGGTCCAAAAAGGGACCGATGGGAATTATTATTTCTTCATCCGGGACGTGAGGCCCGAAGAGGGACAAGAAGAAAAGGAAAGTCCTCCCGCTCCCAAGAAGATCGCCATTCTCTGGGATAACTCCGGCTCCAGGGCAAGATCTCCGCATGCCAAAGAGCTCCAAATTCTTGAAAACTTCTTTCAGCGGAACGCCGCAAAAGCGATCTCCGTGGATTTGATTTTTTTCAGCAACAAAAAAACAACAGAGCGGAGCTTTACGGTAAAAAACGGCCAGGCGCAGGCACTGCTTGATGCCGTCGGGAAGGCGGAGTATGACGGCGGGACTCAGATGGCCGCTATAGCGTCCTCGAAAGGCAAGCCCGCGCCCGATTTTTACCTGTTGTTCACCGACGGCCTTTCGAATTTCGGCCTCGATGACCCAGGGGATTTCCAGGCTCCTGTCTATATCTTTTCCGAGGACTCACGGTCCAACCATGTTTATCTCCGCTCCCTGGCCCAGAAAGCGGGAGGGAAGTATTTCAACCTGGCCCAGGTGGAGGGAAAAACAGCTGTGGCCCGGATAGGCCGGAGTCCCTTTTCCTATCTTTCGGTGACTGCGAAATCGAGTACGATCTTGGATGTCTACCCGGGAACGCCTCAGCCTGTTCAGGAACGATTCGCGCTTTCCGGCCGGCTCCAATCAGAAAAAGCCGATATTGTTCTCAATTATGGGAGGAAGAACGAAATCCTGAAAAAAGTGAAATTCACAATTTCGAAGGTCGAGGCCGCTGAAGGCCATCTCTTGAGAATCTTCTGGGCCCAGAAAAAGATCGACAGTCTGATGATCTTCCAGGAGAAAAACCAAGCGGAGATACTGGAAACAGGAAGGACATTCGGCCTTGTCACTCCCGATACATCGTTGATCGTCCTGGACAGCCTGGCCCAGTATGCAGAGCATGAGATCGTCCCTCCGGAGTCCCTGCCTGAGATGCGGAAGGAGTACTGGAAAATCATTGAACAAAAGAAGAAGGAGGTCTGGAAGAGCCAACAGTCTAAACTGGGGCGGGTCATTGAGCAATGGAAAGGAAAAATTGACTGGTGGAACAAAGACTTCCGATATCCCGAGGGCTTCAGATTCGAGGAAAAGAAAGTCAGAGTGTTAAGAGAAGAGGCAAGAGTAGAACAAAAACGCGAGACCCCTCCGCCGGTGACTGGCCGTCCGCCGGCCAAAGCAGCGGATAAAATGGAAGTCTCACGGGAAACTGTACCGTCCCCTTCAGCCAAGATGGCCAGAGGGGAGGAAGAGAAGGCTGCGGCCAGGGAAGCAGAGCCTGCCATTGCCATCAAGGAGTGGAGCCCGGCTACACCCTATATAAATGAGCTGAAGAAGGCTGAGAGAAAGGCCCAGTTCTCTGTCTACCTGGAGCAAAAGAAGACCTACGGTGATTCTCCCGCCTTTTTCCTTGATTGCGCAGACTTCTTCTTAAAAAACGGCCAGAACGAGACCGGCCTTCGTATCCTTTCCAATATCGCCGAAATGGAGCTTGAAAATGCCGCGCTTCTCAGAGTCCTCGGCCACAGGCTGGCACAGCTTGACTTGCTCGACCTCAGCGCTAAGATCTTTGAAGTGGTCCTCAGACTTCGGCCCGAGGAACCGCAATCCTACCGAGACCTAGCTTTGGTCCTGGCCAGGCTCAAGAATTATAAGCGGGCCGTGGATTTGCTCTACCAAGTTGTTCTCAAAGATTGGGACCGTTTCCAGGAAGTCGAGCTTGTCGCTCTTGTCGAAATGAACAACATTATGGCCAAAGCCGGTCGAGAAGGAATCAAGGAATTTTCTGTGGATCCCAGGCTTGTCAAGTTGCTTGATGTGGACGTCAGAATCGTCCTAACATGGGATACGGATCTGACAGACATGGACCTCTGGGTGATCGAGCCTTCTGGAGAAAAAGCGTTTTACAGCAAAAGACTGACGACCATCGGCGGGTATGTCTCCAGGGATTTTACGGACGGCTATGGCCCCGAGGAGTACCTCCTCAAAAAAGGCATGCACGGCGTGTATAAAATCCAGGTAAACTACTATGGAAGCAGCGCTCCTGCCCTCGTCGGCGCCGTGACCCTCCAGGTCGATGTCTTCACTCACTACGGGCGGCTCAACGAGAAGCGAAAGGCCATCACCCTCCGTTTGACCAAGAAAGAAGACGTAATCACCGTGGGTGAGATCGAATTCTAATCCCCAATCAGCCGTCGAACCTTCTTATTTTTCATTTTCGAAATATGGGCAGGTCTTATGATCCTCATTAATGGCCAGTGGATCGATCTGACCATCGCCCACGAAACCCGCAAACCTGCCCGTCAGCGTCTCGTTTCGACGATGCTCCGGGATCTTGAATGGACGAGTGAGTACAGGTCTTTCATGAGGATATCGAAGAGGTATCTGCCTTCGCCAGAGAGAGGATAGGGGATTTCCAGCCTGAGGAATTTTTTCTTGGCCAGGCGCGTTCTCTCAAACCTGAGCAAGAGGTTCCAATTCCTGTAAAACCACATTTCCGTTCCCTCGGTCCAGCTGATTTGTCTGCGATCGATATCCCCTTCGGCGATGCCTCCGCTGAGCCGGGCGCCCGGCGATGGCGAGAGGACTTGGTCTTCCCAAATCCAATTGGCTTATCCTTGATCAAAGCCGTTATAATGATATCCATGAAAAGGGACGATGGTCCCCGAAGGAATAGGCCGTCCGAGAAGGTGAGGGTTCTTTGTTATTCCGGATACAAGGGCGAGGAAACTCCCCGGGCCATTATGATCGGCGAAAAAGAAATTGCGGTCGAAAAAATTCTTTCGAGAAAAAGGATCTGCGATGCCGAATCCGGGCGAATCCGCGAGGTTTTTACAGGCAAGACCGGTCGGGGGACCGTCGAGATTGAACGGGACGAAAACGGCGAATGGACGGTCGTTTTTCTCTAAAATTCTTGCCCGCCCGCTTCCGTCACGTGTAGAATGGTCCCGATAAAGGAGCGCCCATGATTATCCTGAAAATATTCGTCTTGTTCAGCCGGGCTGATCGATTTTTTTGATCTTCCGTTTCGTCACTTCTTTGACCTCTTCCTCATCCTTCTTTTGACGCTCTTTGAGCTCCTGCTTTTCGGCTTCATGCTTCTTCTTCAACTCCTGCACCGTCACGTCAACCTCTCTCTTGATCTTCTCTTTCTCTGAGGACTCTTTGACTCGCCGCCCCTGCTCCTCGGACTTTCTTTGCAGCTGGCGGATCTCTTCGGCCTGGGTTCTTTCCAGGAGTCGTTCTTCTTCGACATGGCGCTTCTTGATCAAGCCCTCCTCCTCGAGGTCCGACTTTCGAGGGCTGGGATCATAAATTTTGACCCTTGAGAGCTCGCCCCGCGCCTCTTCCTTGTTCACGAACTCCTTCGGTTTCTCCCGGTCATCTTGTTTGACATTCGGGCGATACATCCGGACGGATCCGGCTTCCACCCTGGTCAGGCCGGGCTGCTGGTCGTCCCGGAGGTCATATTTGACGAGGTTTTTCCTGGTGACGTTTCTGACGAGATTCGTATCGATCCCTTCATTGATAATCCTGTTGTTGCGGACGAGGATGTTCTTGTGGACCACGCTGTACCGGATGATCGTCACGTTCCTCTCATAGGGAAGCACATGCGAGTACAGGCCCGATTCCAGGAAATATCTTCCTTCGATGAAGATCCAATGATGGTTCGGAATATCGAAATATCCCGAGAGGCCGACGCCCATCACGAATTCGGCACCCGGCGGAAGCGGCGCCCATCCCATATAGAGATCGCTTGAACGCCAGATCACCCAGGCCGGCCCCCAGATCGTTCCGGGAACCCAGAACCAGCCGATGTCCTCATCCCAGCCCCATCGGCCGTAGTGGAAGGGAATCCAGCCCCACTCATAATCGGAGATCCAGGTCCAGCCGTAATCGGTCCAGACCCAGCGGCCATGGGTGTAGGGGCGCCATCGGTATCCCATATGACGGGGGACCCAGACATAACCGTGAGGTCGCATGGAAACCCATGTTCCATAGGGAGAGAGATGTTCATAGAAGTAAGAAATCCCGACATCCGGATAATACCCTGAAGGCCGTTGGTAAGAAGACCCGCGACGGGGGTAGCGGCCGTCGTCAACGGGGACATAGACCAAGCAGCCGGCCGCCAGAAGGACGATCAGGGATGTCATCAAAAGATGTTTTTTCATCTTCGTTCTCCTTCCAATATGAAAATAGGCAAACTTCGTGCCAAACGCATTCCCCTGGATTTCCTTGGATTTATTGCCTTTTTCACGGTGATTTGTCCTAAAAATGAGACAAATCCCTATCTATAAAACAGTTTACGACGGAGGCCCTTCTGAGTCAACATTCATTTGTTCCCCGAATTGCTCAAAGAAATCCCCGACGGGTCCTGTCGCGGTTCACCCCCGGCGCTCCTCGCGGTCTATGATGTTAATTCTTAGGCAGAAAGTCAGCGGCATCAAACGCTCGTGGCGGCGGGGGGCCCCCGAACCACGCCACCCGTCGGGTACGGGTGCTTTCTGTGAATTTAGCGGAGTGCTCTGAGCTTTTGGCGAATTGGCAGCCCCATCGACAATTTAGGGAGTGTCCCTTCGCTTGGCGACATCCATAAAGTATCGTACAATGGTTTTCTTGATTGGCAGAGCGAAAACTGAGGGAATTGAGGACGGATGCTGATATTGAGGAATGGTTCGAACAGAAACGGATAGAAAAGCGGAATGGCTGTCATTTTTTCACCCCAGGAACAAAGGATGCGGCTCCAGCGCATGCCCCGGCTCAACTATCCGCCCGAGCTCCCGATCATGGCCAAGAAGGCCGAGATCGTCCGGGCGGTCCAAAAACACCAAGTCGTCATCATCACCGGCGAGACAGGATGCGGCAAGAGCACCCAGATCCCGAAGATGTGCCTCGAAGCCGGGCGGGGCATACGCGGAAAGGTCGGATGCACCCAGCCCCGGCGGATCGCCGCCATCACCATCGCCCATCGCATCGCCGAGGAACTGGGCGAGACCCTCGGCCGCTCGGTCGGGTACAAGATCCGCTTTGACGACAAGACGCCGCGGGACGCCTTCATCAAGATCCTGACCGACGGCATGCTTCTGGCCGAGACCCAGTCCGACGGCCGGCTCTATGACTATGATACCCTCATCATCGACGAGGCCCATGAGCGAAGCCTGAATATCGATTTTTTGCTGGGCATCGCCAAGACCCTTCTCCCGGTCCGGCCGGACCTCAAGCTCATCATCACCTCGGCCACGCTCGATATCAAAAAATTCTCGGAAGCCTTCGACAAGCCGCCCGTCTTAGAGGTGAGCGGCCGCCTCTACTCCGTGGACTTGGAGTATAAGCCGCCGGATGGACGGGAAGACGGCGCCGACGACGCCGATTATGTGGACATGGCCGTCAAGGCCGTCGATTATCTCAGGTCCGAAAAGCCGGCCGGGGATGTCCTCATTTTCATGCCCACAGAGCAGGACATCCACGAAACCTGCAGTCTGTTGGAGGGGCGGCGATATCCCGGCGTCACGATTCTTCCTTTGTACGCCAGGCTTCCGGGCGCTCAGCAGGGACGGATCTATTCCGTCATCGGCCCAAAGATCGTCGTCGCCACAAACGTCGCGGAGACATCACTCACGATTCCCCGGATCAAATATGTCATCGATACGGGCTTGGCCAGAATCTCCCAGTACCTGCCGGGCTCACGCATCAACAGCCTTCCCATCCGGCCCATCTCGATGAGCAGCGCCGACCAGAGAAAAGGCCGGTGCGGCCGCGTCCAGAAAGGCCTTTGCCTCCGCCTCTATTCCGAGGAGGAATTCGAGTCGCGGCCGCAGTTTACGTCGCCCGAGATCCTCCGGTCCAACCTGGCCGAGGTCATCCTGCGGATGATGGATTTGAACCTTGGCCAACCTTCCAGGTTTCCTTTTGTCGACAGGCCGCAGGCGAAGAATATCGAAGATGGCTATGAAACCCTGCTCGAGCTGGGCGCCATTCAGCGGAGTGGCCGGGATTTTATCTTGACGGGGCGGGGGCGCCAGATGGCCCGGATGCCGCTCGATCCGCGCATCTCGCGCATGCTGCTCGAAGCGCAGCGGGAGGGCTGTCTCAGAGAAATCTCCATCATCGCTTCGGCGCTGAGCACCAGGGATCCCCGGGAGAGGCCTCCGGATAAAGCGGCCCAGGCTGATGCCGTGCATCTCGCCTTTCGCGATCCGGATTCCGATTTTCTCACGCTCCTCAACATTTGGAACCGCTATCATAGCCAGTGGGAGGAGCTCACGACGCAGAAAAAAAAGAGGAAGTTTTGCCAGGAACATTTTCTCTCGTTCCCCAGGATGCGGGAATGGGTTTATATCCATGCCGAGATCATCGATATTTTGAGAGAGCTGAAGATCCCCCTGGGAAGGACTCATAATGCGGAGATGTCCAAGTCTCTTTATGCCGCCCTCCACCGATCCATCTTGAGCGGATTCCTTTCCAATTTTGCCGCCCACAAAGAAAAAAACTTCTATAACGCGGCCAAGGGCCGGGAGGCCATGATGTTCCCGGGCTCCGCGCTTTTCAATAAATCCGCGCCGTGGATCGTGGCGGCGGAAATGGTCAAAACGTCAAGGCTCTTCGCCAGGATCACGGCGAAGATCAGCGCCGAATGGCTGGAGCCTCTGGGGGGCGAGCTTTGCCGTTATTCCTATTCAAACCCGCTGTGGAACAAGAACAGGGGAGAGGTCTCGGCCGAGGAACATGTCTCCCTGTTCGGCCTGGAGATCGTTTCCGGCAGACCGGTGGCCTACGGGCCGATCAAACTGGAGGAAGCCCACAGGATATTTGTCCGCGCGGCGCTTGTCCCGGGGCAGGTCAAAGAGCATTTTGACTTTCTCATGCACAACCTGGATTTACAAAAACGCCTAAGGACCATGGAAGAAAAATTAAGGCGCCGCGATATCCTGGTCGGCGACGATGGGATCGCCGAATTTTATTCGAGACGCCTGCAGGGTGTTTATGATGTCCCGGGGTTGAAAGAGAGGATCCGGAAGCGCGGCAGTGATGAATTTCTCAAATTGGGCGAACGAGATCTCCTCCGCTCTCTGCCTGATGACGATGAGCTAGCGCAGTTCCCGGATGCGCTGCCCGTCGGCGACATGCAGTTTGAGACTTCCTATAGATTCGCCCCGGGCGAGGACGAGGACGGCGTCACTTTGAGAATCCCGGTCCGGGTGATTTCAGCCGTCCCGCCGGAGCCGTTGGATTGGGGCGTGCCCGGATTTTTCAAGGAGAAGATCACGGCCCTCATCAAAGGGCTTCCCAAGCGATACCGGAAGCTGCTGGTGCCGGTCAGCGATACGGTCGAGATCATCGCCAAGGAGATGCCGCCGTCGGAAGATTCCCTTTTTTCAGCCTTGTCTCAATTCGTCAAGCGGCGATTCCGGGCGGAAATCCCCGAAGACGAATGGGCCCGGGTGGAAATTCCGAAACATTTAAAGGTGCGCCTAGCCCTCACAGATCATCAAGGGAAAGAATTAGCGGCAGGCAGGGACTTGGAGGCGCTGCGGCGGCTGCGAAAGGAGGCCGCGGAAACCGCGGCCCAGGATCCGGAGGTATGGAAAAAAGCGAGAGAAAAATTCGAAAGAATCGGAATCACATCCTGGGATTTCGAGCCTTTGCCCGAGCTCGTCGCCATCGGGCCGTCCACAATCGCCTATCCTGGCCTCGAGGCGGCCGAAAACCACGTGAGCATCCGGCTCTTCAAGACGGCCGAAGAGGCGATAGCCTCTCATAAGAAAGGAGTGCAGACCCTTCTCCTCCTGAAGTTTTCAAAAGACCTGAAATTCGTGGAGCGATACCTTGGCCTGCCTGCGGAATATTTGAAAGCGGCCCTCTATTTCGGCGGCGACGAGGCCGTTCGAAAAACGATGACCGAAAACCTCAAGACCGAGATCTTCCAAAAGGACCTGCGCTCCCAAGAAGATTTCCGGGCCTATTCCGAGACAGTCGTCAAGGGGCTTTTTGAAAAAGGGCACCAGATCCAGGAGGCAACCATCAAGGTTCTGGCTGCCTATCAAAAGCTTCGCGCCGAGCTCTATGCCATCGAGAAGATCGATCCGGCGAATAAGGCCGTCGGGGCGATTTGCGCCGAGATCCGGCTCGAGCTGGACAGGCTCGTCCCCAAAAATTTTTTGGAGGTCTACCGGCTTGATCGACTTATCCATCTGCAGCGGTATATTGAAGCCAAGGAGTTGCGGGTGACGAGAGCGAAAAATGATCCCAAGAAAGACAGGAATAAGGCAGCCCAAGTGGAGGGCTTTTCCATGGCCCTTTTGAAAATGGAGCAGACCGTTTCTCCCAAAGCATCGCCCGAAAGGAAGCAGGCGATTGAGGAATTCCGGTGGATGATCGAAGAATTCAAGGTGTCGCTGTTCGCTCCCGAGCTTCGCACGGCCTATCCCGTCTCGGCCCAGCGCCTCATCAAAGCGTATAAAAAATTACTTTCTAACGTCTGCTGAAAGAGGATTGACTATAAATTCCCGAAACCGGAAAGGATTTGTTCGTTTGTGGACATCGTGGGCGGGGTCCTCCAGGGCGGGAAGGCGGCGACATGGCTTGATTGCCTCGCTTGAGCGGTGGTATATTGACGCGGGGCAGGCCGATTCGAGATAAAAAATGAGAGAATATTTGCCATCGGTCAAAAGGTCTGTTCGAGACGGGCCTGAAAGGACAACATGAAGATCGCAGCCATAGCCTTGTGCACCGGGCTTCTTATCATGGCGCAGAACCAAACTCTTTCCTCTGAACCTCGGGCCGAGCAGAGTCGTTTTTCGCTCCAGGTCGCCGAGTCCAAGCTCGTCAGGAACGCCTTCGCCTTCATCGAAAAAAACCGGGAAGCCGCGATCGCCGAGTGGATCTCGCTCACCGAAATTCCGGCCCCGTCCGGGAAGGAGGAGAAGCGCGCCGCAGTGTTGCGGGATAAGTTCGCAGCGGCCGGGCTGGAGAACGTGAGAATCGACGCCTCCGGAAACGTCATCGGCGTTTGGAGGGATAGTAATTTCCTTTTCCATGTTGTCTGCGATCATGTCCCCATAAGCGTAAAAATCGCGACTCCTCTCGCGAAAAAATGATATCCTCGACGGCAGATAGAAGTCAAGACCAAGGAAATCGCCGTGAAGCTGGCCCGCCGGCCACTTCATCGTCCCAGAAGACCCCAAAACCTCCCGAAAAATGATAGACCTATGTGCCCCATCAACACCAAACGTCCTTAGAAATACTCTGCCGGCCCCTCGGCCGCCATCAGGGCGACCTCGGTATAGACTCGGGAGGGCGGGGGCTTTGCGGCAATGAACCTCAACTTCAGGTGGTCGATGATCCGATCGACCGCCTGATAATCCGTAATAAAGGCGACGACCTTCATCACTCCCCGGCATTTGGGGCAGGTCATCGGGTCGACTTCATAAACCTTCCGGATCATGGCCGCCCAGCCCTTGGAGGGAAGGCGCTGGAGGTTCTGCTCGGCCATCCGGAGAACCAGGGGATTGAGGCTCGCCTTCTGAAGTAACCAATCCGAACATCAACCGTCAACAAGCGTTGACGCGGACTCCAAATTCTAGTGACTTCCAAGAGCCGGAATGGGGAAGAGGAAAGGACGTCAGGAAGGGCTGATGAAGAATTTCATGGCTTTACACCCTTGGAACCCGCTCTAGCCTCGGGTTTCATGGGATTGTCAAAAATTTCTTGCCGGCAACTGCATCAGTACTTCCCGTAAGCGTCTAATGCCGTATCAAAAAGCCATGCGTCTTTCCGAAGGTATCCACATAGCTCCCCACCAAGTCTCCCCTGGGGTTGTTTCGCCTCGCCCATGTGTTCATGGCGCCCGGAACATCAATCTGGGTGACGATGTCCCATTTGTCCAGGAGAAAACCATGAATCTTGTTGGTAGTGACCTCAGTGTAGAAGCCTACAATTTCGTCCTCGGGATTGATCCCGTAGGCTTGCGTGTTCTTTCCACCCGGAATATCGATAGTGGTGAAGACTCCCTCGTTTAGCAGGAAGCCGTGAATCCCCGTGCCGTCCTGGTAGTGCCCGACGATTTGGCCTCCTGGGCTGATCCCCTCTCCACAGGTCATCAGGTTGGGATTAGGATGGTCATAAGTCGTGAATTTTCCGTTGCGCAGCAGGAAGCCGTTCATCTTTCCTGTCGGAGGGACCCCGTAGTGCCCCACAATGTCGGCTTCTGGGCTGATGCCGAATGCAGCGGTAAACGTCGCGCCGGGTACATCGATGGTCGTGAAAAGGCCCCGTTGAAGCAGATAACCGTGCTGCTTGCCGGTCGAGTCGTTGTAGCTTCCTGCGATGTCACCGGCCGGGTTAATTGCCCAGGCATCGGTGCGAGTCGCCAGTGGGTAGTCGATGGAAACGAATCCGCCCCTGTCTAGAAGAAACCCGTGGAATTTGCCGGCGATATCGCGGTACCACCCCACGATTTCTCCTTGGGAATTGATGCCCATGGCAACTGTGAGGTTGGCGGAGGGATAGTCGATCGAAGTGAAGCCGACCTGCCCCCGCACAGCGATAGGGGCAAGCAGGATCGCCAAAGCGAACATGACCAGAGGGATTGAACGTTTGCCTTGCATAGTTTTTCTCCTTAATCTTTGAGTGTAGGCAGACACGGCGGACACCGTGGGGCGTCCGGCCTGATCTGCCCGAAATCCTATCTAATAGATAGAAATAGTAGCATATGTCCGCCACCTTGTCAACTACATTAGTGACGGCTTGGGTTTATGCTCTGCTTGACGTCAAATAGATTTGGACAACTCATGAGCTTTCCTAAGCTACGGTTTTCGCATAATAAAACCGAGCAAGGAGATCAACATGCGTGTCAAAAAGGAAAGCTCTTCAGAGTCCATCGTTCGTGAGATCAAGCGTCAGACTCGCCGCAAGTTCAACGCCGAAGAAAAGATTCGGATCGTCCTTGAAGGCCTAAGAGGCGAAGCCAGCATCACGGATCTCTGCCGAAGAGAGGGCCTTCATCCGACGATGTATTACAAGTGGAGCAAGGCGTTTCTGGAAGCCGGAAAGAGGCAGCTGACGGGAGATACGCTGCGGGAGGCGAGTTCCGATGAAGTCAACGAAATCCGAGGAGAGAATGAGGCGTTGAAACAGCTTGTAGCAGAGCTGAGTCTCAAGAATCGGGTCTTAAAAAAACCTTGAAGGGTTTGGAATAAGGATGCATCGCTACATGATCTGGAATAAGATTCCGGAATGGGAAAAAAGCCGAGTGATTGAGGTGGCCAGGGAATACCCGGAAAAATCCTTTCGTGAGATCGCCTGTCATATCACGGATCAAGAGGGATATTTTATCTCGGAATCCAGCATCTATCGTAGGTGATAGTGTTCGTCGTCAAGCGGTTTCGGATTCACGTGCTGATTTCTTAAGCTACGGATTCCGTCTCTCATGATAATTTAGCTGACGCCGTTTGGCAAGGCTTCAAGCATCGCCATCCGGTTAAACTCCCTCCTCATCTTCATGGTCTCCTTGCGGACCTTTTCCCTCTTTTCCAGGATCACGCGGTCCCTTCCGTAATACTTGTCTGCGGGGGTCACGTTGTCGATGGCCTCGTGGTACCGATGGTGATTGTAAAATGCCGGCTGTTGTCAGCAAAAGGGGGGTTGATGGGAACCAAAAGGTGGGACTCTCCCCAGTTGGCGCGGGATAAACAGATACCAAGGCAATCAAATCCAAAACAGGCTTATTGAGAAAAAACTCATTTCGTGGCGGGCCGTCTCGACGAAGACCGGACGGCTGAAGGTCCTCGTCCTTACGGACGCGGGCAAGAGGGCGATCCCTGACGTTCCGGTTGAAAAGGCATTCCATAAGAATGAGTCCTTCGAGCATGCGGTCGCAAAAGCGAGGGTCGCGGACCACTGCCGGGCGCAAGGATATTAGGTCACTATGGAATATAATCTTCCGGGCGGGCGGTCTGTCGACGTGGTCGCGGAGAAAAACGGGCGGCGCATGCTTTACGCCCAGAAAGTCGATACCTCGAACTTGTTTAAAGCGGCTTTCGACCCGGCCCGGGAAATCGTTCTAGGACAGCCCATTCCCATCACCCAAGGCTCCAAGTTGAACCTCACTCCGGATCTCTCTCCGGACGGACAATGGGCGGCGTTCCAATCGTCGGGAAAACAGGAGGATATCTTCCTCATCCGCACGGACGGGACCGGGATTCGCCAGCTTACCGACGATCCCTACAAGGATCGCAAGCCGCAGTGGTCGCCCGATGGAAAACTGATCGCGTTCTTCTCGGACCGGAGCGGCAAGTTCCAGATCTGGACCGTCCATCTCGACGGAAGCGGGCTGCGCCAGATGACTGATGAGCCTACCGGAGCCGTGGGCGGCGTTTGGTCGCCGGACGGCGCCCGGTTCGCCTTCCGGACGCCGGGGCAGTCTGATGCTCCGGGTCTATTGCTGGTGGCGAATCCGTCAGAGTCTTGAACCGAACAAAAGCCCGAGGCCCTTCCGGTATCAAGCCCGCCCGGCGGAACTTATGAACCCTGGTCGTGGTCGTCCGACGGCGGGCGACTGGCGGTCGACCAGATCCTCAGCGACGGAAGATCATCCGGTATATTTATCTACGATTTCAATTCCCGCCAACTTCAGAAGGTGACGGACTTCGGCGTTTCACCTCTCTGGCTCGAGGATTGTCGCCGGCTGCTTTTCGCCGGTCGGGGGATGCTCTACATAATGGATGTCGCATCCAAGCGCCTGCGTGAAGTTCTGTCCGCCCCATCCAATAACATTCAGGGTCCGGCGCTCTCCCGGGACAACCGCTTGATCGTCTTTCTCAAGCCCGTGACCGAGGCCGACGTTTGGCTGGCTACGCTCCAGTGAATCAGAGGCACTTAAAATCCTCTAAGTTCCGATAAGTGCCTAAGAGGTCCCCATGAATATTCACAAATTATTCACACCTATTGTAAGTTTTTCCTTATATCCAACCGAATCGAATTACAGTTTTACTTACTCTCCAAGCGAATAAGCCAGCTAGTCCAATCAATCCAAGAGTCAGAACCGGGCTGAAAGCAGAATAAACCTGAAGCCCCAGAATGATAATGGTGATTACGATGAACAGACAGAACGTCGCCATCCGCTTACGCCGAGCTCGGTGTATTTTCAGGTCAGAGAAGAAGCTGTCCGGCATCAGAGCGTCAGGACCATGGTTTGCGAGTAATTTTTCAATTTTTGGCTGCAATTTGAAATGAACATATGAAAGCAGCCCCATCAGAGTAAATAACAATATCGTCTTGAGAATGATAATCCAATGAGACCAAAGCGCTTTAATACCCAATGGCCCAAAGACTAAAAGCAAGACTCCGGTAAGTAAGACGGTGGACTGGAATACAAAACACCGATAGGCCCCATGCTTTATGATATTCTCCATATAGCGATCAACGGAATAATTAAAAGATGAGCTAAACAAAGCCCTCTCGTTGACCACGATAAGATTAAATAACGGTACCGACATAAAGACAAAACTCATGATATGTAGAAATTTTAATAGATCATAAAGAATGTTCATCCATTAACTCCTTGCTTAGCCTTGAGCCAGCCTTTACTCAATGATCTTCAACGCGACCTTTCGTTCGAAATAATTCCCGAGCATTCCTTTTTTTGCATCGGCCTTGACGGATTCGCCCTTTGTCAGCATAACCTGCAATTGCAGTTCAGAATCCTTGGCATCGTCGAGCGGTTGAAGAGTCATGGGTAGAACGGAAATCTTAGTTCCCTCAAATCCAGGCAAATTGTCGCCGACCAAACGGCATGCCATCTGGAGATTTACGGCCCAGCCTCGGGCGAATTTTGAAAGGGAGTCCGTAACAATCCTCGTCGGATCAATATAGGTCCAGGCGTTTCGGTAAGGCGGCGGAGCCTCATCATCTTTAGGGCGTCCGATCACTGTGAGAACCGTTTTTTGTTGTCCTCGTTTTGCTTCGATAAGAAAACTTCCATCCGCTTGCCGCAACGATTTCATCGTTTCTTTGTCAAGGAGATCGATTATGGTTTTCTTCTCATCCGTCCAGGGCCCGTTGTTAGCATGGCAGACCAAACAAGATTTTGCTTTCCCAAGAATACCAACCGCCGGAGGATAAGAAAATGTTCTTGCGGCAAAAGCAGGAAGCAAAAAAACCCCTAAGGCCAAAATATTTCGCGCCTTCATCTTGCGCCTCCTTTTTTACATTTCAAGGCAGAATCCTTTCTAAGAGCGTTCCATGGCTTTTCGATTCCATAAGGTGCAGCATTAATAATAATTGTCATCGTGTCCATCTCTTTAACGTCTCCTTTCTTTCATCTGCCTGTTCGAATAAAACCTCTCTCATGAGATCACAGGCTTTAACGATTTTCTGATTGGCGATACGATAATAAACAGTTAATCCCTCTTTTCTGTGCTTAACGATCCCTCGCTGACGCATGACCGAAAGGTGTTGGGAGAGGTTCGCCTTTAAGAGGCCGGTTTTTTTGAGCAGCCAGGCAACCGATTTTTCACCAGAGCGCAGCAAATTAATGATCTCGATACGCTTGGGGTTAGCCAGGGTTTTGCAAACTTCTGCATGAAGCTCATATAGTTGTTTCATAGTTTATATATCTATAAACTAGTTATTTATAGATGTCAAGCGATTTATCGATGTTTCGTTTCAGGTCGTCTGTCTGGAATTGATTAAAATATGCAAATCAAATATATTCTTTATGGAAGAACTGGGGTGGCGGAATTGGCAGACGCAAGGGACTTAAAATCCTCCAGGAAGAAAAAGTGAGCTTATTCCTTTAAGCTCATATTTGCCAGCAACTTACTGAAAAATTAGGTGGTTAGGGCAAAATCGTAGAGTATTGCACTGTCTGCATTGTTTGTATTGTCTACATTGTTGGATGCAAACAGGTGACACACTATGTGAAACAGTGGAGATACCGGCTGTTGTCAGCAAAAGGGGGGACTCTCCCCAGCCGGCGCGAGAGAGCTAGAAATATTTTATCACAAAGAACGAATGTCGAAACGCATTTATTTAGTAGAAATCCTTACTTCGAATCCCAGCTTCAATCTATGGGACGAGATTTTTAGCGATCCGGCCAATGCCATCCTTGATTCCCATTACTCGACGACGATCAACATCAAAGGCAACTCTTAGCCTCTTGAGAAAATGGTCTAACCAGGAGCTCACCTTGGAGCCCGAAGCGGAAGCGGAGTTTTTTGGCAGATAACCATCAGGGTAAGTCGGAGAGGGGGAGAATGGAGAAGGCGGGGGGAGATTCACTTTTCTCCAATAATTATTGAAGAATTCAGATAGATGGTAATGTTCACCCGAGGCGAAATCATATATTGGATTTGCGAGATCAGGCCTTTTCTGATAAAATTCTGCTGCTTAGATCGGCGGCAGTAGACGTTTGAATTAACCTAGAGGCTTTTCTATGGAAAGGATAAAAACGATTGCTCTTGTGGCGCACGATAATCGAAAATCCGACCTCGGAGAGTGGGTCGAGTTCAACTATCGGACCTTGGTTCGGCATAAATTGGTCTGCACTGGGACCACGGGCCGCTTGGTAGAGGAAATCATCAGCCAAAAATTTGAACATGATCATATAAAAAAAAGAGGCTTTTGAAATCACCAAATTGAAGTTAGGTCCGCTAGGAGGGGATCAGCAGCTCGGGGGAATGATTGCCGAGGGCCGAATCGATTTTGTCATATTTTTTTGGGACCCAATGGAACCGCATCCGCATGATGTTGATGTCAAAGCGCTCCTTCGAATCGCTGTGGTCTATAATATCCCCATCGCATGCAATCGCTCGACCGCGGATTTCATGATTTCTTCGCCTCTTATGAATGAAGTATATCACCGAGTCATCAGGGATTACACAGAATACATCTATCGTAAAATATAGCTGATCCAGAGCGCCCTTGTCCTGATGTCCAACCGTAGCTTCAGCCAATGGAACGAGATTTTCGGCGATCCGGTCATCGCCACGGACAGGACCGCTTCTCCCTGAAAGAACGGGAAGAGCACCGGCCCGGAAGGACGAATCAAGGCGAGAAAACGTCAACTGGCGTCGACGCTCGACGAAGAGAATTGAGGCAGCATAAGCCTGTCTAGCAGAGCGGATAACAAGAGTCGTCCTTGGGGAAGATGAGGTCTTGGGCACGTCGGCGAGGCTGGCCGTTTCGGGCGATTCCTTTCCTGGTCTACTAAAGTTTGTTCTCACTTAGCAGACGCCAATAGTATCGGCCCAGACTCGTCAGCTCGCACGCCTTTGAGTTCATGGCAGCGTGATACATATGCTCTTCCCCAACGGGCTGAACAAGACCAGCGTACCTGAGCTTCTGCAGGTCGCGAAAGACCGCTTCCTTTTCAGGGTCATGGGGCTCGGATTCCGGCTCGTATGCCGGCGACAGAGGAAGTTGCTCGGCAGGCAATGGGAAATGCACGATCAGCTTTTGTAGCAAGGCCATTTCAATCCGGGGCGCGGCTATGCGTAGGTGGGTAAAGCAAGAGACGTTCGCTTTAAACAGGGGGCGTTGATCCCAAGCACCCATCGCGCTGTCGATGTAAGCGTATACACTGGCTGCGGAGACTTCGCCTAAAAGCCCGGCAGCTCCTCCCTCGAGGGCCTCCACGAGAAGCGAGGTGAACACGCCCGCGCCGCCTTCCTCAATGGCTTCTTGGCCTGAGCGCGTGGCGGTAATCACTGACACACCCTCCGAAAGGATTATTTTGTCGTCGCTGACGGCGGGAACGAGGCCGAAAGCCCCGCTATGGCAGCAATCCAGCGTGATGAAAATTTCGTGGACATCCGATTGATTTGCCAAGGCGAGCACCTCAGTCATCGCGATGCCGACATCGTAATCGGAATGATCAGGGGTGACCAGATACCCGCCGAGACCGTTGATCGTTCCGTGGCCGGAAAAGTGAAGAAAAGAAACTTCTGCGGGATCTTTGAACAATTCAGTAATCTTGCGCCGCAGAATGCCTCGACTTATCACGTGCGGTGGGTTGGTAAGCGTCTCGCACTGGAAGTTCAGCGTGCCGTCATGGTGACGCGACAAAACTTTCGATACCTTCCGTGCATCGTTCACGCACCCGTGAAGCGGGTAGTCCGGATAGGCATCGATCCCAACGACAAGCGCGCGTCTCATTACCGGTTTCCCGCAAGCAAAGCTTTCAGGTTGTCCCAAGTCCACCGGTAGATTTTGTCTGAAGGACGGGCCGCAGTGGGTTTGACGCAGTTCTTGTCGCTCCGCCCCCACAGCAGGAAGTAGGGTATGCGTTCCTCTTGCGCGATCCGCACTTCGGTGCTGACACCGCTGGCGGTGTCCGTGTGCTCCCCACAGATCACAATTACAACATCGCATCCCTTGATTCTCGTCCTCACTTTGCTTTTCCAGTCGCCACTCAGTTCCTCCTTCACGGAAAAGTCCGCGATGCTGAAAGGTGTGTCTGGATTCTTGGCTTGGCCGACTAGTAGATTCCGCAAGTCCTCGTCATGTTCGGCGTCAAAACTGATGAAGGCACGTTTAGCTGCCATATGTTGCTCTCCTTACATTCGGTTTACATCACTGCACCACCAACGCGTCCTCGCGGACGACTTTCTCTGTTTCAGAGGCGAGCTTCGGACGCGCTCCGACATTGTCTCTGAAGCGGATGATGGCGCCACGCCGTCAGCTATTTTATTTCCCATATACTGTACTCCTTTCGCTTTTGCATATTCTACCCCCAATGGCGAGCCCTTTTCAATCCTTTTCCGGCTATATGACGATCACAGTGGTGAATTTAGGGACATAATCACCGAGAAGAGATCAGATCATAAGCCCCCAAGCTGGGCTGCTATATGGAGAAAAATGCTCCCTTGAAATGAAGGGATAATAATTTCCTTTTTTGCTGCGCCGGCTGGATGAGCGTTCATGTTCCGACTTTGCCTCGTCCCATCGTCAGGGAGTATAGATCGCGGGTCGAGTTCAAAATAGCGGAAATCAAGCTCAGAAGACGCAGGAGAACAAAAAAGCACTGGACATCACCCAGACCTCTCCTCCCGGTCAAGCGGATCATCTCGGCCCTGCTTTTGGAGAGAATGCGCCGGAGCGGCTCCCACTTCATCCACTCGCTCTATTCCTCAAGCCTTTTGGCATGACAGGAGGGACACAACCCCCTGGTCTTGTCGGCGATTTCCTTTTCCTTCTGGAGCTCCTCGATGGTTTTATAGAAGCTCTTAACATATTAACATAAAGGATAGCCAAGCAAAATTACATATGCGATTTTTCTTGTGTGGAATATCCGCAGCATCGTTAAACACTTTAGAACGGGGGAAAACAGCCAATCGGGACGTCTTTATTGCCGTACAAACCTTCGGAGATTACGAAGTGGAGTCGCCGCTCGCGCTCGTCCTGAGTTGGGTCGTCCGGCTCGTCCTCTAGGTCATCCATGCCTTCCTGAAGGACTGGCGTCCCAGTCCCTACTTGACAATTTCTATAGAATCTATAGAATATATAAAAAATGTATAAGCACTCGGCTCGGCCCTTACGAAATCCTCGCCCCGCCCGGCTCGCAGGGGATGATGACATCGCCGCACGGCGGACGATATTTTTCCGACAGGGTTTGGAGGGGAGATTCATCGCCCGGAGCGGGAATTCTCCACGTCGCGGAAAAAGCGATTTTAAAAACAACGAGGAGCAGACATGAACAGGAAGAAAATTCTCACGGTGTTTCTGGCGGTCCCGGTTCTTTGGATGACATTCACAGCGACCGCGACGGCGCTGAGCGGAGTTCCGGCAGGCCTGGATCAGACGAAGCCCGCGGCGGTTTCCGAAGTTATTCATCTCCCGCCCGGCTGGCAGTTGAATAAAATGATGCTTGGCCCAGCCCGGACGGAGATGGCACTGGCTCCCGACGGCAGCTTCCTCGTGTTCAGCGCGACCCCGGATGGGACTATGGCAAAGGCGATGCTCTTCAGGCGTCCCCTGGATCGCGAGGATGCCGCCGTGATCCCGGGCACCGAAGCGGCATGTATACCGTTCTTCTCGCCCGACGGCCAGTGGATCGGGTTCTGGGCCAAGGGAAAACTGTGCAAGGTGGCGGCGAAGGGTGGAGTGCCTGGTCCAATTTGCGATCTCAAGGCTCGTCCATTCGGAATCTGTTGGGGATCGGATGGCCGAATCATCTTCGGCACAGGGGGAGCAGGCCTGGGGCACGTGTCGGCGGCTGGCGGCACGCCGGAGACGCTGACAACTGTCGATGCCGGCAAGGACGCGACGCACCGTCTGCCGCACCTTCTTCCGGGCGGGAAGTCACTGGTGTTTACCTCGATGCCCTCCCAGCTTGGTGTGGAGGCGCGGATCGAGTGGCTGTCGCTCGAAACAGGCAAGCGAAAGGTCCTGATGGAAGACGGGGCCGACGCACGGTACGTGTCTACGGGGCATCTGATCTTTGTCCGGAGAGGCACGTTGATGGCGGCCCCCTTCAGTCTGGATCGCCTGGAAACCACGGGGCCTGCCGTGACGGTCAACGCGGGGCTCATGCAGGCGTTCAACGCCTGGATGGCCGATAGGAACTCCGGCGCTGGGCAATACAGCGTGTCCGAATCCGGGTCGCTGATTTCCGTCTCCGGAGGGATCTTCCCGGAGGCGGTCGCTGATCTCTATTGGGTTGATCGCAGCGGCCGGGCCGATAAATGGACGGCGTTCGGCACAAGACCGGTGGGGGGGATACGCCTGTCGCCCGACGGCCGGCAGTTGGCGTTCAGCACCGGCGGGCTCAACCGCGGCGTATGGATCTACGATATCCAGCGAAACTCGGCGAACCGGTTGACGTCGGACGGGCAGCCCTGGACTCCACTCTGGACGCCGGACGGGAAACGCGTGGTCTTCTCCTGGTCGAAAACGGGCCCATCGGAGATCTGGTGGGCGGCCGGGGACGGCAGCGGAAAGATGGAGCAACTGACAAAGACCGAATTCGAACAACGGGCAAGTTCCTGGACGCCGGACGGCAAGTACCTCGCTTTTGTCGACTCGGGTCGCGGAACGGGCCTGGACATCCAGGTGCTTCGGATGGCGGACCGGCAGGTCTTCCCCTTCGCCGCCACCAAGTCAATCGAAGCCTTTCCCGAGTTCTCCCCCGACGGCCGCTGGCTGGCCTATGCGTCGAACGAATCGGAACGCAACGAGGTTTACGTTCGTTCCTTTCCAGACGGCAAGAGGACGCTGCCGATTTCCAGCGAGGGCGGAATGTCCCCGATGTGGGCGCGGGATGGGCGGGAACTCTTCTATTGGAACATCGATTTCACGAAGCTGATGAAGGTGGATATCTCCCCCGGCCAGAATCTGTCCGTCGGAACGCCTAAGATGCTCTTCGAGTTCGCCGCCAACGGCTCAACGATGATCCGCATCTACGATATAACGCCAGACGGCCGGCGTTTTCTCATTGGGGAGAAGAAGGACTATGCTCTTGCGCCGGTGACGGAACTGAACCTCCTCCGGAACTGGTTCGAGGAACTCAAGCGCCTCAGCCCCGCAGCCAAGTAGCGCCATTGGATTGGAGGTTGCCCATGCTCGGTCGGACGTTGGGCCAGTATCGCGTGGAGTCGGAACTCGGAGCCGGAGGGATGGGCGTTGTGTACGAAGGCACCGATACCCGCCTCGGGCGCAAGGTCGCCCTCAAATTGCTCCACGCCTCCGTCGTTCAAGACGCCGAACGCATGGCCCGCTTCGAACGCGAAGCCTGCGTGCTGGCGGCTCTCAACCACGCCAACATCGCGGCCATTTACGGAATCGAGGAATCGGACGGAACGAAGTTCCTGGTCCTGGAATACGTGCCGGGTGAAACGCTGGACGAGCGCCTGGCCAGAGGTCCGCTGCCGCTCAAGGAAGCCCTTGAGATCTGCCGCCAGATCGCCGAAGGGCTCGACGCGGCGCACGAAAAGGGCATCATCCACCGCGACCTGAAACCGGCCAACATCAAGATCACGCCCGAAGGCAAAGTCAAGGTGCTGGACTTCGGACTGGCGAAGCCGATGGAAGGATCCCCGTCGCTCGACAGCCAGGGCAGGACGGCCACGTTCGCCGCCGAGATGACGCAGGCGGGCATAGTCATAGGCACGACGGCCTACATGTCGCCCGAGCAAGCCTGCGGCAAGCCCGTGGACCGCAGGACGGACATCTGGGCGTTCGGATGCGTGCTGTACCAGACGTTGGCGAGAAAGTTGACGTTTGCCGGAGACACTGTGACGGAGATGTTGGTTGCGATCCTGGACAAAGATCCAGACTGGGGAGCGCTGCCGGCGACGGTGCCTGAGAACGTGAAACGTCTGCTGCGGCGGTGTCTGGAGAAAGACCGGCGGTCCAGATTGCGCGATATCGGGGATGCCCGTCTCGAGCTGGAAGAAACGCTCGCCGGGCGGGTGACAAGGACCTTTGCGGAAGTCCCGCTAAGAGCGCGAACCCGGCGAGTGCTGGCAGGCGCGCTGGGCGGCCTCGCCGTCTTGGGGATGGCGGCCGGGATCTGGGCCTGGTTTCAGGCTCGGCGTGCCCCCGCTCCGGAGGTCGTTCGTTTCACCCATCAGTTGCCGCAAGGCCACCAAATGACTCCGGGTTGGAACCCGAGTGTCATGTTCTCGCCGGATGGGAAATCCCTGGCCTTCAACTACGAGGCGGATGGGATCACCACAGCTTTCCAGCGGCCAATCGGCGAACTGGAACAAAAACCTCTGGGGGGAGTGAAGTTTCTGAGCACTCCCGTTTTTTCGCCCGATGGACGCTGGGTCGTCATGGTCGACACGATGGATCAGTCGCTCAAGAAGGTCGCCGTCGGTGGCGGCGCCCCCGTGCCGCTCACGAAAACGGATATGTTCGGGCGCGGCGATTGGGGCAAAGATGGCCATATCTATTTTACCGATCGTTATCCCGGCGCCGTCCAGCGCGTCCCCGAGAATGGCGGCGCCAAAGAGCCCGTGACGACCCTGAATCCGCAGAAGGCGGAATTCACTCACCGGCACGCGCAAATCCTGCCGGGTGGAAAGGCGATCATCTTCACGGTGGTGGATGCCGGCATGGAATCCTACAACGATGCCCGCATCGAGCTCCAAGTCCTCGGCACCAAGGAGCGGAAGATCCTGGTTCAGGGCGGCTTTTGCCCTCGCTATTCTCCGTCAGGCCACATTGTCTATGCCAACGCCGGGAATCTCTATGCCCTGCCCTTCGATCGAGGAAGACTGGAACCGACCGGCCTTCCCCTCAAAGTCGTCGAGGGCGTGCAGATGAGCACGAACACCGGTGCGGCTTACTTCGATGTGTCCGGCACGGGCGCCCTGGCCTACGTCCCGGGCGTCGCCGAAGGAGGGGCCCGCACTCTGGTATGGGTCGACCGCCAGGGCAAGCCGGAAGCGCTTCCGCTTCCGCCCCGTTCCTACCTGTTCCCGCGAGTCTCCCCTGATGCCAAGACTCTCGTTGTGGAAGTGGAAGGCGCCACTCACAACCTGTACAGCTGGGACTTTACACGCGCCGTGCTGACCAAATTGACCACCGACGGGCTGAGCCACGCGCCGGTGTGGATGCCGGACGGCAAGAACATCTGTTTCCGCTCCTGGAAGGCCGGGACGATGACCATGTGGTCGATGCCTTCGGACCAAAGCCGACCGGAGGAACGCCTCACGATGGTCGGTGCGCGGCAGAGCGCCGTCTCTGTGTCAGGCGACGGCAAGTGGCTGGCCTTCAACCAGATGGGCGAGATGAGCACCGGTCGCGGGATGGAGGAGATGGACGCAGGGAGCGGGATGGAGGCGATGGGCACCGGATCCGACATTTGGGTCCTGCCCTTGCAGGGCGTCGACCGCAAGCCCCGGCCGTTCGCGAATAAGAAGTTCGACGAGGCGTCACCGAAGTTCTCTTCCGATGGCAAATTGGTGGCCTATTGTTCCAACGAGGAAGGCCGGCCCGAAGTCTACGTTCAAGCGTGGCCCGGACCCGGATGGAAGGTCAAGCTGTCGTCGGAGGGCGGCACAGACCCGCTCTTCTGCCGCAACGATCGCGAGATCGTCTATCGCAACGGCGACAAGATGATGGTGGTGCCGATCAAGACCGCGGGGGGATTCGAGGCCGGCAAGCCCAGCCTGCTGTGGGAAGGCCACTACTCTCACGGTTTAAGCTCCTCCTGCGGCCCGCCGGGAGTCAGCTCGGCCAACTACGATGTGACCGCCGACGGCCAGCGGTTCCTGATGGTCAAGGACAGCGACCAGGACAACGGCTCGACGAAAATCGTCGTGGTGTTGAACTGGACGGAAGACCTGAAACGCCTGGGGCAAGATCAGAAGAAGTGACGGGGCGACATCGCTGGAACGATCGGGGGTCGTCGCGCCTTCAGCGACAGACCTCTCCAATCGCCAGTCCTTGGGCGCTGACCACTTCGGCCTCACGTAGATGTCCAATGATTTGTTCCGGCATAAACCGTATCTGGATGATGTTGTGGTTAGCCGTTAGATAGGATTTAAGGATTTGCTTTTTCGCGCGAGGCGACGATCCTTCCCGTCAAGCTTGGAATCGGCTTTTCCCATCGCGAAAAAGGATACATCCAGCCTCGGATCGATGTCAACGACAAGGGCCGTCCCCTGATTCGATTAACTGACTTTATTCGCAAGCAAGGGCGGATGCCCGGGTTGGGCCATCCGCCCTTTTTCCCCCGGGCTCTTTTTCCGTTGACAAAACGTACGCAATAACGTACCATAGGTCTAGGAGGCTCTCATGACCGTTCTCAAAGCCAGCGACGCGCGGGCCAGGTTGTACCGCCTGATTGACGAGGCGGCCCTCTCTCACGAGCCCGTGCTTATCTCCGGAAAACGCCGCAATGCGGTCCTTCTCTCCGAAGAGGATTGGAGATCCATCCAGGAGACTCTTTATCTGGTGTCGATCCCGGGCATGCGCGAGTCCATCATCGACGGTCTCAAGACGCCTGTGTCCAAATGCGCCAAGAAGATCGCCTGGTGACCTGGAAGCTGGTCTACACGCGACAGGCGCAAAAGGACGCTAAAAAACTGGCAGCGGCGGGCCTCCAGGACAAGGCCGTCGAGCTTCTCGAAATACTCGTACGCAATCCGTACGAGACTCCTCCTCCTTATGAGAAGCTGAAGGGCGACCTGACAGGCGCCTGCTCGAGACGGATCAACGTCCAGCACCGGCTGGTTTATCAGGTCCTCGAAAAAGAAAAAACCGTTAAGATCATCCGGCTCTGGACGCATTACGAATAGCCGCGGCCGGCAAAATCATCATTTCGTGATGGGAAACATAGGTTCCGAGCCTACGGGGAGGCAAGTCCGTTCAGAGCAGTAAAGCTAATTTGGGAGATCATTTATATGGATCCAAAGAGGCGGCTTCGGCGGCGGCCGCGGCTGAAAGAGGATTGACTATAAATTCCCGATATTCGTTGAGCGGACCCTCGTTTAGCCCCCGGCGCTCCCCTCGGGGCAGGTCGGCAAGGCTTGAATGCCTCGCTTGAGCGGTGGTATATTGACGCGGGGCAGGCCGATTTGAGATAAAAAATGAGAGAATATTTGCCATCGGTCAAAAGGTCTCTTCGAGACGGGCCTGAGAGGACAACATGAAAATCGCAGCCATGGCCGCGTGCGCCGGGCTTCTTATCATGGCGCAGTACCAAACTCTTTCCTTTGAACGCCCCGCCGAGCAGAGTCGTTTCTCGCTCCGGGTCGCCGAGTCCAAGCTCGTCAGGGACGCGTTCGCCTTCATCGAAAAAAAACGGGAAGCCGCTATCGCCGAGTGGATCTCGCTCACCGAAATCCCGGCCCCGTCCGGGAAGGAGGAGAAGCGCGCCGCGGTATTGCGGGATAAGTTCGCGGCGGCCGGCCTGGAGAACGTGAGAATCGACGCGTCCGGAAACGTCATTGGCGTTTGGCCGGGGTCGGGCCGCGGCAAGCGCGTCGCGGTCTCGGCCCACATGGACACGGTCTTCCAGGGCGTCACCTCCATCAAGGTCGTCCGGGAAGGCGGCCGCCTCAAAGCGCCGGGGATCGGCGACGATACGGCCAGCTTGATCAACCTTCTAAGCACGGTGCGGGCCCTCAAGGCGGCCGGATTCAGGCCCGAGAACACCTACTATTTCCTGGCGACGGTCGGCGAGGAAACGGGCTTCAAAGGGATGCGCGAGTTCCTCGAGTCCCCGCCCGAACCCATCGATATGGTCCTGGCCCTCGACGACGACCTGGGGAAGGTCCACTACGGGGCCCTCGGATTCGGGGGCGGCCGAGTCGTGTTCCGCGGCCCCGGTGCGCACACCATGCAGAGCAAGGGCGTGGCCAACCCGAACTTGGCCGTGGCCAAGGCCGTCCAGCGCATCTATGACATTTCCGTGCCCGACTCTCCGCCCGAGCGGTGGACGGTCATCAACGTGGGCCTGATCGGCGGCGGCAAGGTCCGCAACGCCGTCTCGCAGGAGTCTTCCCTCGCCGTCGACCTGCGGTCGGCCAGCCAGGAGGAGCTTCTCAAGGCGCGCGCCGCCATTCGAGCGGCCTGCGAAGCCGCGGCCCGGGAAACGGGGACCACGGTTTCATTCGAACTCAATGAAGAGGGGAAGGCATCGCAACTCCCCGGCGCCCCAGATTCCAGCCTTGTGAAGACGCTCGTTGATATCCTGCGGTACCTGGCCGTGCCCGGTATCGAGGTCGACCCCTGCGGTTCGACGGAAGCCAACGCGGGAATCGAGCGCGGCATCCCCTCGGTCAATATCGGGAGAACCTTCGGGGTCCAGAAGCACAGCTTGGAAGAAGAAGCGGACATCGGGGGCCTGTTCACGGCCCAGAAACAGCTCGTGCTCTTGTTGGCCTCATTGGATTGATTTACGGACGGCCCTTTTTTTCGAATCTACCGTCCGCGCCAAGGATGGAGGCGAAACCTCAGTCCGCCAACCAGGCCCTCGCCTCGACGTAACCCTTGAGATAGGCGTCCCAGAAGGCCGTCGTGCTCTGGCGGATCAGGTCCTGGAAGAGGGCGTCCTTCTCGCCGCGTCCCGCGGCCGCCGCCGACCGTGAGCGCCCCGAAAAAATCATGTGGTCGCCGCCCTCGAATACGACGAGATACTGGTCCGCGCCGGCGATGTTATCGAACGGCAGACGGCGGTCCGCGGCGGCCGTCTCTCCGATCGGGCTGTCGTCGAGCGTCCCCGTCATGTGGAGGCAGGGGACGGAGATTCTACCGAAGACGCGGCCGAGCTCGTCCCTGTTCCGAGGCACGGGCGCGCTCATGGGGACGGCGGCCTTGATCCGGGTGTCGGCGAAGCCGAGCTCCTTGCCGCCCGGGAGGATGAACAGCTCGCCGACTGCGACGAGTGTCGTGTGCGCTCCTAAAGAATGGCCGGCGGCGCCGATTCTATCCAAATCGACGCGCTTATTGAACAGGCCCACCTCGCGATTGATCCTCGCCATTTGATCGATAACGAAGCGGACGTCGCGGGCCCGGTCGAGGGCGTTCTGGGGATTCGCCGCGGCCCGTTTCATGGACTGCAGCGGACGCGCTTGGCCGCGCCAGACCTCCTCGTCGCTTCCGGCATGCTGGATGTGAAGCGAGATGTAGCCGTAGCTTGCCCAGTGCCTGCCGAGGTATTCGTATCCCTCGCGGGAGCCACCGAGCCCGTGGGAAAAAATGATGAGGGGAGAGGGACCTTCACCGCCCAAGGGGTAGTAGATTTTCACGGGCACCGCCCGGCCGCGCTTCGAGTCGGTCCAGTCGAACAGAACGGTTTCGATTTTGAGCGGACCGGGAGCCTGTTTATATGTCTTTCCCTCAGAATCGGGCGGGGACAGCACGGGGCGGCAGTGGCCGGTGAGATTCAGGCCGGTGACGAGCAGGCCGACGAGGCCAACAGCCAAGCTGGAAAAGCGGGGTCTTGTTTTGGCGCTCATTAGGGTCCTCCTGTCCTCTTAGACAACGCTGATGGCCCCGGCCTTTGCTCCATCGATGCCGGCACCTTCGCCGATGCGCTTCTGCTTTTCATTCCGCTTATCTTTTTAGTATGATAATCCCAATGGAGGTCACATGGATAGACGCGATTTCATGTCCAAAGCCGGATGCAGTTTTGCGGCCCTGATGGCTTCGCCGCTGGTCTTTGAGTCGGCCTTGGCGGACCAGGAGCAGACGCCGCCGCCCCCTCGGCCGAAGTATAAGCTGGAGATCGAGATCTACGAAGCCCGGCCGGATACGTGGTGCCACAAGAAAGGGGACAAATTCAATTATCCCCAGGACATCGGCAAGATCTGCCCCTGGCTGCTGAGCAGCATGCATGACGCCCTTATCCTTTTGGCGCAAGGGGTGATTTTGCCCTGGAAGTACGAAAATACGCCCTACCAGAAGGTCATCGATCCCAACGGCGTAACCACGGAGTTCATCCGCTGCCCCGATCCCACGGCCAACCTAGTGGCCAAGATCACCCGGACAAAGGTCAGCTGAAATAAGGTCTGGGCTAGGTCCGGGGTCAAACCTACTCATTACGCACAATTCTCCAGGGGAGAATGCGTAATGAGTAGGTTTGACCCCGATTTTGGAAGTTTTGCCAACCTGACGGCCGAGTGCCGCGTCTTAATTCTGGAGAGACAATGAGCCTCGAGGAGGAAAACCGCCTTGCCGGACGCCTGATCAGGGGCGAATCAGGGGCGTTCCGGGAGTTTGTAGAAACCTATAAAAGGAAAGTCTACGGGCTGGCCTATGAATTGACCAAAAATCATGCGGATGCCGAGGATGTCTCCCAGGTGGCGTTTATGAAAGTCCATAAGTCGATCGGGACATTCCAAAAGAACGCCAGCCTCAACTCCTGGCTTTACCGGATTGTCGTCAATACCGCGATCGATCACACCCGGAAAAGGCCCTTTTTCCCCGCGGATAAAACGGAGGCTGTGCCCGGACGGTTCGCGGATGACGGGATCCAGCCGGTGACAGACCGATCCGGCGATCCGCAGCACCAGGCCGAGTCGGCCTTGATGCAAAAGAAAATCGAGAATGCCTTGGGCCAAATATCCCAACGCGAGAAGACCGTCTTCCTGCTGCGCCATTATCACGACCTCAACCTAAAGGAAATCGCCGGAGCGCTGGGGATCTCCCTCGGGTCCGTGAAGAGCTATCTCTTTCGCTCGATCAAGAAAATTCAGAAGGAGTTGGGCGTCTCCCAAACTCCGCTCGAGCCTGGAGGATGACCATGGCTGAATGCCGGAAAATGAAAAGCTTTTTTTTGGAATCTCTTTACGGGGAGCTTGATATGGACAGGAAAGAATCTTTGAAACGCCATTTGGCCGGATGCCGGGAGTGCTCGGAGGAATACGAAAAGATGGCCCAGACTCTCAGGACGATGAGTAAAAAAGCGGTGCCGGATCCCGGCCGGGAGTTTTGGGACGGCTATTGGGATAAGCTCGAGCTGAGGATGAAGAAGGAGGGCTTCTTTGAGCCCCTGGAGGCCAAAGCCCAAAAGAGACCTCGGTTCCGCTTCGGGCTTTTTCCCCGCTGGGCCTATGGAGCGGCCGGTGCCGTCGCCTTTTTAGCAGTGGGTATTTTGATTGGCCGGCTGTTCTTCAGCCGGCCCGTAATCATCAGCCGTCCAGCCCCAACAGGTACCCCTTCGGTTCTTCCGGCTTCAAGCGCGGGAGATCTAGCCCTCAGGACGTCCAGGTACTTCGAGCGCTCCAAAGTCATCCTTCTCGCCCTGGTCAATTTCGATCCTGAAAAACAAGATGTCTACGGGCTCAACCTTCCCCGGCAGAAGGAGGTTTCCAACGAGCTGGTGAAAGAGGCGTCGGCGCTGAAAGGCGATCTTAAAAACGCCAAAGAACGGCAGCTCGAGAAGCTCGTCGGCGATCTTGAAGTGATCCTCATGCAGATCGCCAACCTCAAGTCTGAATATGACCTTCCCACCGTCGAAATCATCAAGGCGGGTGTCGAACAAAAGGACGTGCTGTTTAAGACCAGCTTGAACGAGATGCGTCGAACTGAAAAGAAGAGCCGTGTTCAGGGGCCTCATGCCCGCAAGTCGGATTCAGCCGCCCCAACGGCTTCCAAGATATGAATAAAGGAGTCCTCTCATGAAAAAAATGAAAATAGTCATCGGCTTTATGATTTGCCTCGGCCTCATAACGGCCATGGGATGGGCCGGGTTTCGTCCCCTCGTCCAGCCGAACTCCGGCAACGAGGAACAGACTGAAGACGCCAAGAAATACAAAGCGGCCTACCTTCTTGTCCTTGAAGAAAAGTGGGCCGAGGCCGCCAAGGCCCTGGATGCGTTTATCCAGAGCTATCCGAAGAGCTCATGGGTTGTCGATGCCCGCTTTTGGAGATGCTATGTCAGGGAGAAATCCGAAGATTCTCAGGAGCTGGCGTTCAAATGCTATCAGGAGTTCGTCAAAGCCTATCCGACAAGCGAATGGGCCGAGGAAGCCCGGTCGAACATGATTCAGCTCGGCCGGGAGTTGGTCGAGGATGGCAAGCGGGAGTATGAGGCGATCATCAAATCTATGGAAAAATCGTCGGATGAGGAAGTGACCATGGCCGCGCTGCACGCGTTGCGTGACAGCGGCGGCGAAAATGCCCTCCAATCCCTGATCGACCTCTATGACCAGAGCAAAAGCTCCAAACTCCGTTCCAGGATCGCCGGCCTTCTCGGGGACTTCGAGTCTGCCAAGGCCTTCCAGAAGCTGACGGAGATCGTTCGCAAAGATCCGTCCCTGGAAGTCCGCCGTGAAGCCCTGGAGGCCATCGCCGAAAAGGAGTCTCCGGAATCGGTTCGTGTCCTCAAGGACATCGTTCAAAAAGAGCCGAGCCTGGAAGCCCGGCGATCGGCCCTGGAGGCATTGGGGGAAATGAACGATCCGGCCCTTATTCCGTTTTTGAAGCAGATCGCGCTGAGCGAAGCGAATGCCGATCTGGCCCGGACGGCGGTCCACAGCTTGGGTGATATCAAGGCCCGGGAGGCTGCGGACGCCCTTCAGGATATCCTCAAGCAATCCAAGTCTTCCGAGATCAGGGAGAGCGCCATCGATATCCTGGCCGACCGGAAGGACATTGCTTCTCTTCCCCTTCTCCGCAACCTGGCCTTGAGCGATCCCGACCTTGAGCTCCGCCGGACGGCGACGAATCGTATCGCTGAAATAAAGACTAAAGATGCTCTCGCCACCCTGAAGGAAATCCTGTCGTCGGCAAAAGACCGTGAGGTCCAGGAAGCGGCCCTTTTCGCCATTGGAGAATTCGGAGGGCCGGAGGCTCAGAGCATCCTTGTCTCAACCGCCGTGGCCGGCCAGAACGAAGAGCTGGCGGTTACAGCCGTGGAAGCCTTGTCCGATGTCGTCAAAGACGGACGGCCCGATATTTTTCTTGAGATCATGCGGAAAGCCAAATTCCGCGAGGTCAGGAGATCGGCTTTGTCTTCTCTTGCCGAACAGAAGGGAAGCCAGACGATCAAGACCTTGGGCCAGCTCTTGAAAGAGGAGAAGGATCCGGAGATGCGATCGGACATCGTCGATGCCCTGGGCGAGACGAAGAGCGACGAGGCCGTTCCCATCCTTCTCGACACAGCCAAGTCCGACGCTGAGATCCGGGTCAGGACAGACGCCGTCTCGGCGCTGGGCGAAATCGGGACGCCCAAGGCTCGCGAGGCCTTGATGGAAATCCTGAAGAAGAAGGGCGAGGTCGGGGAAGTACGCTGAGGAGCGGGCTATGGCCGGCATTAAGAAAGTCCTTACCATGATCCTGGCCTGCGGCCTGGTTACGGCCGCGGCAGCGTCCCTTGCCGCCGCCCAGGTAATCCATCATCCCCGGCCGAACAGCCCTTTGGCTGAGCGCGCTGACTGGGCTTTTCAAGAGGCCGGGAAAGTCCAATTTGGGAAAGGTTTCTGGGTCGGGTTCAGCATCCGGAGACTGATGGGCGAACACTCCTACATAGGTTCCTATTTTAGGGGATCGGACGATCGTAAACTGTCTCTTGAGGAGCTCATCTACGGCAGGAAGACGGCTGCCGAGAAAAAGATTTCCGAAGAACAAGCGATCAGGGAGGCCGCCGAAAAGGCTTTGACCTCAGCCGACCGTGGAAAGCCTGAACAAAAAGTGGCCAAGGATATCGCGATCCTGATGAAATTTGCTGCAGCCTCGGCGCGGCAGCCGGAGATGGTGACCATCAGCAACCTTTCGCTTTCGGCCTCTCTCCAGAGTCTGCCCTTGCTCTGGCTGGGTCCTGCGGAGGATGCGGACAGCTTTTCCCTGATCAAAAAATATTATGAAAAAGCGGCAACCGATAGGATGAAGAAGAACCTGTTGCAGGCCGTCGCTCTCCACCAGAACGCGGTGCTCGTCGTTCCTTTTTTGGAGAGTATCCTGAAAGGCCGAGAATCCGTGAAAATTCGGGCCGATGCGGCCGCCTTTTTAGGGGAGCAGAACGACGGTCGGGCTCTGGAGATCTTGATTCGGACTATACGGACGGATGCTTCATTCGAGGTCAGAAAAAACGCGGTCTGGGGATTGACGGAAATGGAGCTTCCGGCAGCCGTCGATGCCCTGATTGATTTCGCCCGGAATTGCCCCGAGAAGGATATCCGGACGGAAGCTATCGAGGGACTTGCCGAGAAAGCCACAAAACCAGCCGTCAGGACATTGGAGCAGATCGTTTTCAACGATAAAGAGACCGAGGTGCAAACGCAGGCCGTCCATGCCCTCGCCGACCTCCCTTCCAAAGAAGGGCTTCCCTATCTCATTCGCGTCGCGAAAACCCATGCCAACCGGGAGGTCCGCAAAGCGGCCATCTATTCTCTGGGCGACATGAACGATCCGGCCGCCATCCAGGCCCTCGTCGACATCATCAAGGGAAAATTATAGTCCAGCTGTAAAAACCGGGGTCAAACCTACTCATTACGCAGTCTTCCCTGGAGAATTGTGCGTAACGAGTAGGTTTAACCCCTACGAAAGCTCTGTCTTTTTTATTGAACAAGCGCGGTCTTTGGTGCTACCATTTCACTGATCGGTGGCATCGACGAACATGACCAAGCTTGCCCGTTGCATCCTTTTCCTGGAGGCCGTCCTGGCCGTGGCCGGGTTGGCACTGGCCCAGCCGGCTGCCGCGAAAAACCAGGAGAAAGCCAAGGGCCAAAAGGCCGAGAAAGAAAAAAAGGACAAGCAGGAAAAGGTCGAGAAGACCAAGCTCTTCCAGCTCAACCCCATCTTCATCGATGTCGTGGAATATCTCAGGGACAAAGAAATCCCTAATATGACCGTCGTCAAAACAGAGCTTTTTCCCATGACCATCGGGGTGACGCTCGACACGGCCCTGGAGCGGCTGCCCGGCGTCGATGTCCAGCGGATCCAGGAGGTAGGGACGGCCGCGGACGATGACTCGATCAAGATCCGGGGCATGGGGTCGCGGCGGATCAAAGTCCTGAAAGACGGCCGGCCGCTCAACTCTTCGGGCGTGGCCGGCGGCTATTTCATCGACTGGACGATGATCCCGCTTGCCGCCGCCGACCGGGTGGAGGTCGTGAAGGGCGTGGGAGATCCCCGGTACGGGAACGTCCTCGGCGGCGTCATCAATCTTGTCCCCAAACGGCTGCGGACCGAATCCCCCAGCACGGAGTTCCAGGCCGCGGCCGCCAGCTTCGGCACGGCGACATTCAACCTGTTCCATGGCTATAAGCCGGGCGCCTTTGAATACTCCCTGGCCGCGGGGGCCACGCGGAGCGACGGATACTTGAGGAACGGGACGATGAGCCTCGGCAGCTTCGATCTCCATCTCGGCTATGATTTTTCTTTCAAGGGCCGGCTTATGGCCGATGTCGGCTACTCGGCGATTAAAAAGGAATTCGCGGTCGCCAACCGGGTTTCAAAAACATTCGGCGATCCGGCTTATGGAACGGCGCTGGATGTGGGCTTTCCCGCTTCCGACGGCGAAATCATGTACGGGGCAATGGGTGCCACCGCCGAGCCCGGAAGCTGGTGGAAAAAGAAGAGATGGACCGTGGATACAAATTACGAGCAGGCCTTCGGCGAATGGGGCCTGTTGGACCTTCGCTACTGGCAGAACCACGGCGACCGGGAGGCCTACAATACCAAGGCGGCGGCCAACAAGGTTTTTCACAAAAAGTTCTTCGATGACCGGTCGCTGGGATTTTCGGCATCCTATAAGCACTTCTGGGCCGGCCAGACCGTGGCCCTCGGCCTAGATTTCAGTCATCTCAAGGATGACGGCGATGAGAACTTCCCGGACGATTCCCGGGCGCCGTTCCGCAACGGGTCCTATGTCTCCACCAAAAACCTGGAGTTCTACATTATGGACGAGATCCGGCTTTTCCGGGACCGGTTGTCCGTGCTTCCCGGGGTCCGCTATCTCGCCTATCATGGCGTCGCCGGGCCCCAGGGCAAGATCGAAGGCATCCCCGATCTTCGGCGTAAGGGATGGGCGCCGTCGCTGAAGCTTGCTTATGAATATGCGGCCGAGGCTATGGTCTATGTGAGCGTAGCCCGCGCCCTGCGCATGCCCACCGCGCCCGAGCATTTCTGGCATTATGATTACGACTCCGGCGTAGACACAAGCGACTTGCCCTTTCACGAGGAAGATGGCCTGATGCTCCAGGCCGGCTGGCGCTCCGTCCTGCCGACCGGGACGAAAATCGAGATAGCGCCGTATTATTACCGGATTTCGCACTACATCCAGTTCGACCTGATCAATTTCGTAGCCTACAACATCGACTGGGCCGAACTCTACGGCCTGGAGTTCGAGGTTAGCCAGACGTTTGGAAAGGGCTGGTCGGCCTTCGCCAATTATTCGTACCAGATGAGCCGAACTCAGGGCGACCCCTTCGTCAGCCTGTTCGTGGATCCCGAGAAACGGGGTTTCAGCGAGATCCCGGGACTTCCGGCGCACAAGGCGAACTTCGGGCTGCAATACCGGGCGGGAAAGGGCCTTTCGGCCGCGCTCTTCGCCCAGATGGTCTCAAGCCAGAAGGTCATCTACAACAATAACATCCTCTACAACACCGACTTGCGGCTCCGGACGCAGGCCGCTTATGTGAGGTTTGACTTCGAAGGGAGATATCCTCTAACGGCGTGGCTTGAGACGGGCGTCTTCGTCAGGAATCTTTTCGACGTTTCCTATCAGGAACGCTTCGGGTTTCCGGCGGCAGGCCGAAATCTGGGCCTTTCGCTAAAATCCAAATTTTAATAAAGTCCGGGGTCAAACCTACTCATTACGCAGTCTTCCCTGGAGAATTGTGCGTAACGAGTAGGTTTGACCCCGAAAGGTTAGACGGCAATCCGGCCGTCACGGAGCGAGACCGTCCTGTCGGCGATTTTCGCCAGGTTGGGATTGTGGGTAACGAGCAGGACGGTCAGGCCTTCTTTTTGATTGAGAGTCTTCAGGACCTGTCCGATCTCCTCGCTCCGCTTGGTATCCAAGTTCCCCGTCGGCTCGTCGGCCAAGAGGATTTCCGGCTTGTTGACGAGCGCCCGGGCAATGGCCACTCTTTGCATTTCGCCGCCGGACAGCTCGGACGGCCGGTGATCGACCCTTTTCTCGAGTCCTAGAAATGTCAAGATTTCCATGGGGTCGGACTTCGCTTCCGGCTTCTTGAAAAAAGCAAACGGCAGAAGCACGTTTTCGTAGACCGTCAACGTGGGGACCAGGTAGAATTTTTGAAAGATGTAGCCGAAGACGCGGCGGCGGATCCGGGTTAAATCGCTCTCCGAAAGTTTGCAGTTTTCCGCGAAAACCGTTTCTCCGCTGATTTTTAGACTCCCGGCGGTGGCGTTGTCCAGGCAGCCCAGGATATTGATCAAGGTTGTCTTGCCTGATCCCGAAGGCCCGATAAAGGACACGAATTCGCCTTTTCTTATGGTCAGAGAGACATCATCAACGGCCAGGATGTCCTCGCTGCCGCGTTTATAAATTTTCTTTAGATGATGGGCTTCAAGGGCGATCTCATTGCCTGCCATGTTATTCTCCTTCGCTGCGGATGGATTCGAGCGGCCTAACTCGCGCGGCCCTCCAAGCCGGGTACACGCCGCTGACAAGCCCGATGGCGACCACAACGCCCAGCGTGAGAAGGCCTAACCGCGCATTGATGATGACTAGGCTTCCCGTCGGCGTGTAGGGGAGAAGCCGGCGAATGAGGATGTCCGTGATTTTCGAGAGGGCGAAGGAAAAAGCGACCCCGATGGCGCCCCCGAGCAGGCAGAGGATGACCGTCTCGGTCCAGATCATCCGAAACACGTCCCAGGGCATGGCGCCCATGCTCTTGATGATGCCGATCTCCTGGAACCTCTCGAAGACCGACATGAGGATGGTGTTGACGACGCCCAGCATGGCGATGAGAATGGCAATTAGCGCGATCGAAAACACCATCACCTTGGCCGTGGAGACCAGGCTCATGATGGTCGTCTTAACCTGGGCCATGGATACGACCTGGACGTCCGGCAGGTCATAGAGCTTGTTTTCGAGCTCGTTCATGTTGGCGTTTTTGTTGACCTTGATGCCGGCGGCCGTGATCAGGCCTTCCTTCCCGAAGATCTTCTGGACGGTCCGCAGGGGGACAAAGATCGTGCCGTCGTCCGCGGTCCCGGACCGGGACAGGATGCCGACGACCTTGAGCTCGACGTTCTTTTCCGGAATGAGGAGCTTGTCCCCGACCTCGCGCTGCTCGAGCTCGGCCGCCTCGTAGCCGACGACGGCCTCCATGGCGCTGGTATCGGTGAACCAGCCGCCCTGCTTGAACTTAAGATAGGCCTTCATGGCGGGAAATGTAGTCGGGTCGACCCCGAGGTAGGCGTTGATGCCGCCGGTTTCGCCCCTGTTGGGGTCGAAGATCGCGGCCATGAGCTGGGGTGTGACCTTCTCCACCTCGGAATGTTTGATGATGTCGGCGATGACCTCTTCTTTCATGTAGCGGAGGCCGGTGCCGCCCTTGAGCATCAATGTCGCGGCCTCGTAAGGGCAGCCTTTGGCCGTGACTAGGACTTGGAAGCCCATGTTGTCGATGTCCTTGTTCAAGGCCGACTCGTAGCCCTTGTTAAAGCCGAGCAGGCTGACCAGCACCCAGGCCGAAAGGCCGATGCCCAGGATGGTCAGCGCGCTCCGCGTTTTTTTCCGGAGCAGGTTCTTATAGGCAACCTGATAGACATTGATTTTTTTCGGCATGCGCGATTTCCTTTCTGATGATTTAATATCAACGCAATAATTAAAATGACATCTCCGTTCGGGCGGCGCTTAGGCCGCCCGTAGCCCCCGGGCCCCGGGAACCAGTCCCGTCGGTTCCCCCCGTCGGAAAAGCCGACGGGGCCCCCCTCCGCTACGAGGGCTTTAGGGCGGCCTAAGCGCCGCCTATACATTGTCACTTTATTTATTACGTTTGTATTAGTTATTTCAGATACCGGTTTCCCAGCAAAAACTCGTCGCAGAGGATCAGGTTTTTCTTTGTGGCGCGCAACGCGGACCGATAATCGGCCTCGGCCTGGGGCGCCGGGTTTTTAATTCTTGAGACGCGGCTTTCGCCTTTCACTTGTCCCGTCATAACGTCGTAATTCTGGAAGTCTTTCAAATTGAGCCCGACGAACTGCCGGCCGAAGGAAGGGTCTCGGAGAAGCTTGGCGTACTGATTGGTCAGCTTCTGAAAATAGAACGCCCGGATGTTTCCTTCAAGGTCCAGGGCCAGGAAAACCTGGATACCGCCGAACTGGCCTTTCTGATTGACGCCATGGATATAGCCGATGAGCTCCTTGCCTTTGAAGATCTGGTACATGGTATAAGGGACATCGGCGGTTTCAAAGAGCCCTTTGAATTTATCCCCGAGCCGCTCTTCAATTTTGCGGAGCAGCGCCTCGCCGCCTTTCTGGGCCATCGAGACATAAAGAGTCTTATAGCCCGTTGATTCTGGGAAGAGGCGCTTGACGTCGCGGTCGGGATCGTTGAGGTCGCAACCGACCGCGGCAAACAAGAGGGCTCGGAAAAAAAATAGGACAAGAATCCCTAATATTGATTTATGCATGATGTTTACCTGGGAATACCAGGGCAGCAAAAAGGACCCGGACGGCGCGGCGTGTTTCCGTCCGTCCGCAGCTCCTGAGTGGCGGGTGGGAGAAATGGCTTGAAAAAAATTATCGATGAGTGACATAAATCTCCCTGCCCCCTTGGAAATCAAAACGGATAAAAGAGGTCGACGGATGGGAACGGGCCGCGACGGGACCTGCCGCTTCTTTGTTTAACGATGGCATTTAAAACCTGATGCCCTTGTAAAAATAAGCTTGGATAACGAAGCGAACATCTTTCATGTCTTTGTCATACTGGACCATCGCCCGCAGGGTCCAATCCGCTGTCGCCAGGTAGGTTGCGCCCACGGCGAATTGGATTTGGGTCTTTTCCCGGGCAAAGACGATCACCGGCTGGGCCTCGAGCTTCAGCCGGCTCTCCTCGAACAGCCCCATGCCCGTCCGCCAAAAAAGGGCGAACACGCCCTGGCCGTTCAACCCCCCGCCCAAGAATTCGAGGCGATGTTCCAGGTTGTTCTTGAGCCAGGTGAAGTCAAGGCCGGCCATAGAGAATTCCATAGGCTCATCGGACATCAAATGATATCCCATGACGTCCAGGACTTTGCCGTAGCCTGCCGAGAAACCGACGCTGTAGTTGTCCTGGTTGAGGATTCCCTTGGAGAACCGTCCGGCCAGAAAATAATTTCCTTTAAAGTAAAGGGGCATCCCCGACCCGGTGGTCACGGAAATCCCGGCGTTCCCCCAGGCATAATCGCGTTCGAGGCCGATTCCCCAATCCCGGTCAAAGCCGAAACCGTTCATGGACAGGGGCTGGAGAAGCAGGGCGTGGCTGTCAAGGGAGGAAGCCAGGCCGAATTTGGGGCGGTTGTGTCCTATCCAAATATCCGCCGGCCGCGTCTTGATCTTGAGATAGGCATTATAGAGTTGGGGCTCGAGGGTCTTTTCTCCTTCGGCGTTGACTGCCAGGCGCCCCTGAACGGCCAGGACGGCAAAGTCGCCGGATTCTCCGGAAAACCTCTGGACATAATCAAAGCCGAGGCTGGGCTTCTGCATGGCCTCCAGCTGGCTCATAGAAAAAAAGACGGCTTTTTTCAGGGCCGTAGAATAGCCGGCGATGGCCTGGGCTTCGAGAAAAAACAGATAATTGGCGGAAAAGGCAGACCCGCCGGCCCCGGCCAGGATCAGGAATCCGGAGATCATGCGCTTTTTAAACATCGAAGGTCAGGCTCCCGTAAAAGAGCGGCTTGCCGTCTTTGAGAAAAGTCAGCCGGACTTCCCAGCCGCCGGGCATGACGATATTGACGGGCAGCAAGTAATCGTTTTTTTTGTTCAGCTTGAATTCCTGGTCGCCGGAATCGTGGGCGCCCTTCATCGAGGGCATGTCGGACCGGCCTTTGATCAGGAAGGGCGTTAGCTTATCCCCGTTTTTATTGAAGACCCGGACGACGAGGATGACCGTCCCCATTTTGGGCTTTTCGCTGAATTTATAGGTGAAATAGAGCTCCTCGTTGATCCAGCATTTCTTCCCCGGACCCGGGAGCGGCTTGTAGACGATCTCCTCTTTGGCCGCCCCGGCCTGGCCGCATGGCGGACGCCGCGGGCCGCCATCGGAGAGCGCGGCAAAACTCCAGGCCGCCGCGAGCAGGATGGGAAATCCCAGGAAGAGAAACCTGGATATCATGAATTTTTGACTCATAGAATGCTCCTCTTGAACCCTAATTTACACTAATCTTATGTAAATTATAGTATATGCTCTTATCACCATTCTGTCAAACAGGGATAGGAACCCAAATTTGCCGATAGAAATGCCCGACGGGTCCTGTCGCGGTTCACCCCCGGCGCCCCTTCGCGGTCTATCTTGTTTATTCTCAGGCAGGAAGCTGAGCGGCACCAAACGCTCGGGTCGGCGGGGGGCCCCCGAACCACGCCACCCTTCGGGCTAGGGCCCTTTATGTTGATTCAATGGAAAACCAAGCACTTTTGGTTAATGAGCTGTCCCTATCGGCAAATTTGGGAGGAATCCCTCTCTGATAGAGCCTCCCGGGCGAATGCAAGACGGCATGGGCGAGCGAAAAGAGCTAATGTTTGTGGGGTGGCGGTTCCTTGCCGGAGGCCGGTTTCCAGCCTTTCAGGGCGGCCGGCTTTTCATAGGGGATCTTGGAGATGATTTCGTCGACCGTGGTGATGCCTACCTCGATTTTCGACCAGCCGTCTTCAAAGAGGGTGACCATGCCGGCGCTGCGGGCCGCGCTCCAGAGCTCTTCTTCCGAGCCGCCTCGAGCGATCAGCCTCTTGATCTCCTGGTTCAGGACAAGAAACTCGTAAGCGCCGACGCGCCCCTTGAAGCCTGTGTATTTACACTCCCGGCAGCCGCGGCCTTTGAAGAACTTCTTGATCTTCGGGACCTCCAGCTCCAGGATGATCTCCGGTGGGATCATCTCCACTTTACAATTTTCGCAGATCCTGCGGACGAGGCGTTGGGCCAGGATCCCCGTTATGGACGAGGCCACGAGATACGGTTCGAGCCCGATGTCGATGAGCCTGGTGATCGTGGCGGTCGTGTTATTGGTATGGACCGTGCTCAGGACGAGATGGCCGGTCAGGGCCGCCCGCGTAGCGATCTCCGCCGTGTCGAGGTCCCGGATTTCGCCGACCAGGATCGTGTCGGGATCTTGCCTAAGAACATGGCGCAGGATCGTGGGAAAGGTCAGGCCGACGGCTTCGTTGATGCCGACCTGGGTCGTGCCGTGAACCCGGTATTCCACCGGATCTTCGATGGTGATGATATTTTTCGTCTCGGACTGCAGCTGCTGCAACACGGCATAGAGGGTCGTCGTCTTGCCGCTTCCCGTCGGGCCGGTGACGAGGATCATGCCCTGAGGCTGGCTGATCAAGGTCAGCAGGATCTTGAGGGTGTTCTCGGGGATGCCGAGCTTGCTGAGGGGGACGAGCCCCGTTGTGTGGTCGAGCAGCCTTAGGACGACCTTTTCTCCATATACCGAGGGGAGCGTCGAAATCCGGATATCGATGTCCTTCCCCTCGAGCCGGAGCAAGGTCCGCCCGTCCTGGGGAAGCCTTTTGTTGGTGATATCCAGGTCGGAGATGACCTTGATCCGAGTGACCACGGATTCATGGATGTGGAGGGGGTATTTGAGCATGTTCTTGAGCTCGCCGTCGACCCGGTAGCGGACCCGGATGTCCTTTTCCCCCGGCTCGATGTGAATGTCGCTGGCCCTGGCTTTGGCGGCATCGACCAGGATCATGGTCACGAGCTTGACGATGATGGGCGCCTCGCTCAGCTTGTCGACGGTCTGGATGTTGATCTTTTCCTCTTCGACCTTTTCCGATTCCCGGCCCCTGATAAATTCGACTTTTTCCTGGATGGGAATCTCCCGGATCAGGTCCAGGAGGTTTTCGGGGGAGGTGTAATATTTCTCGACGGCGTTCCGGATGCAGTTTTCAGAGGCAACGACGACCTGGATCCTCCGGCCGGTGATGAAGGCGATATCGTCCACCGTCTGCCAGTCGAGAGGGTAGGCCATGGCCACGACGAGCTTTTTATCCAGGAGCTCCACGGGAAGCACGACTTTCGTCTCGGCAATCTCTTTCGGGATGAGCGCCAGCAGCTCTTTGGTAAGCTCGTACCTGTTGCAGTCGACGAGGGGGATGGAGAATTGTCTGGAGATGGCTTCCGCGACTTGGCCCTCGTTGACATAGCCGAGCTCGATCAGGATTTTCCCCAGGGGCTTATCCTTGGTCGACTGGAGGATGAGGGAGTTTTCCAGCTGACTGGGGCTGATGAGCCCGACCTCCATCAGGACTTCGCCCAGCCTTTTTCGTTTGGCCATGGTTCACCTTTCATTCATAGAGATAGGACGCCGCCCCATCTCATTTTTCTCGATGTCCTTGGCTGGCCCGCTGTTCGAGCAAAAAATTAAAGGATTTTATGCCACAGGAGCGGGTCCGGGTCGAAGCAGGCAGGGCCCGATATGGGAGGGAAAACAGATCGTTTGCCCCCGATGCCGTGTATTTATATAATGAGCGAAAGGATTCTGGATGACCTGGAATCAAGTTTACGATCCGGTGGGCCTTTGGGCCTTCTCGACGCTGCTGGCTACGCTCCCCATTTTTATTTTGCTCGGGACGCTGGCCTTTCTTCACCTCAAAGCCCACTGGGCGGCCCTGCTCGGCCTGACCGCCGCGCTTCTCATCTCCATATGTGTCTTCGGCATGCCGGCCGGCAAAGGCCTGGCCGTGGCGGCGTACGGCGCTGCCTACGGCCTCTTTCCCATCGGCTGGATCATCCTCAACGTGATCTTTCTTTACACCCTGGCCAATGAAAAGGGATATTTCAAGGTCCTTCAGGAAAGCCTGACGGGAATTTCTCAAGACCGGCGGCTGCAGCTTCTCTTGATCGCCTTTTCCTTCGGTGCGTTCTTTGAAGGGGCGGCCGGTTTCGGGACGCCCGTGGCCGTGACGGCGGCCATCCTGATCGGCCTCGGATTCAGCCCGCTCGCTGCATCCGGGCTCTCCTTGATCGCGAATACCGCGCCTGTGGCGTTCGGCGCGCTTGGCACTCCGATCATCGCACTCGCGGGCGTCACCGGGTTGGACATTCGCGATTTGAGCGCCATGGTCGGCCGCCAGCTGCCCTTTTTCTCGATCATCGTGCCCTTCTGGCTAGTCTGGGCCTTTGCCGGCTTCGGAGGCATGCTCGAAGTCTGGCCGGCGCTGCTCGTGGCCGGCGCTTTCTTTGCCGTCCCCCAATTCCTGGTCTCGAACCTTCACGGCCCCTGGCTCGTCGACGTCGCTGCCTCGGTCGTTTCGATCTTCGCGCTCATTGTCTTCCTTCGTCTTTGGCACCCCCGGAAAATCTGGGGGCTGAACGGCTCGGAAGAGGGGAGAGAAGCCCGCAGGGCTCACGGCTATGGCCGGCCGGAGGTAATCAAGGCCTGGACACCATGGCTCGTTCTCAGCGTTCTGGTCTTCATCTGGGGCATTCCCCAAGTCAAGGCCTACCTCGACGGCATCTCTGTTGTCAAAATCCCTGTTCCTGGCGTGGATCAGCTGATCAACCGTGTGCCCCCGGTTGTTCTAAAGCCGACGCCGGAGCCCGCCGTTTACATGTTCAACTGGATTTCTTTTACAGGAACAGGCATCTTCATCGCCGCTCTCATTTCGGCCGTGATCATGGGATTCAAGCCGCGCGAGATGGCCTTGGCCTGGTGGAGGACTCTCAAAAGGGTCCGGTTTTCCCTCCTGACCGTGGCTGCCATGCTGGCGCTGGGCTATACAACCCGCTATTCAGGGCTGGACGCGACCATGGGCCTGGCCTTTGCCCGGACAGGCGTCCTCTATCCGTTTTTCGGGACGATGCTCGGCTGGCTGGGTGTGGCGTTGACCGGCTCGGATACATCTTCCAACGTTCTCTTCGGCAGCCTGCAGAAAATCTCGGCAGAGCAGATCGGCGTCAGCCCGGTCCTGATGGCCTCGGCCAACAGCTCGGGCGGCGTCATGGGCAAGATGATCGATGCCCAGAGCATCGTCGTGGCCAGCACGGCCACCAAGTGGTACGGCCACGAAGGCGAGATTCTGCGCTATGTCTTTTTCCACAGCCTGGCCCTGGCCGCCCTGGTGGGGGTACTCATCCTGCTCCAGGCATATGTCTTTCCGTTCACGCGGCTGGTTGTCCGTTGATCCCGGCTTTTTTTCTGTGGGCGAGCTTGACCATGGCGAGCTCCAGGAGCATTTGAACCGAGCTCTTAAAAATACGGACTTTGCTCGGGGGAGAATTCCGCCAGCAGACCGGGATCTGCTTGATTTTGTAACCGGACCGGAGGCAGAGATAAAGCGCTTCGACATCAAAGCTGAAACCCTTCGTCCTGACGAGCCGAAAGATCTCACGCGCCACATCCCCCCGAAACAGCTTGAAGCCGCACTGCGTGTCTGGGATGCCCTTGATGAGCCAGAGGCGGACTAACACGTTAAAGGTTTTGCCCATGAGCTCACGGAAAAAATTCTGGCGGATTTGGATATCGGAACCGGGGAAGGCTCGGGAGCCGAGGACGACATCATAGCCCTCTTGGAGCCAAGGCAGAAATTTTTTCAATTCCTCGATCGGCGTGGAAAGGTCCGCATCCGAAAATAAGACTAGCTCGCCTCGAGAATGCAGAATGCCTTCCCTGACGGAATAGCCTTTCCCGGCGTTCACTCGCCGACTAATGATACGCACATTTTTCATCCCCCGGAGCGCTTCCGCGGCCTTCTCGGCGGTCCTGTCCCGGCTTCCGTCATCGACGACGATGATTTCGGCGGCATAATCCTGGCGGGCGAGATATTCACGGATCGTCCGGAGGGTTTGCCCGATCCGCTCTTCTTCGTTGTAGGCCGGAATGACGATAGAAAGGAAAATGTCTGCGGTTTTCGGCTCTTCTCTCGGCGCCTGCATGTGGACGTTCTCCCGTCATTATACATCACGCTTCCAGAAATTCCATTTTTGCGAAAGCCGAGCGCGACCTATCCCTTCTTTCGATCATGGAAACAGATGGGCTTCCTTTCTCGATTGAACGCGGCGGACGCTACTTCCCCTCTTTTTCGGGTGCGGCAGGCACAGCTGGCGCTGTCAGATTCGGTTTTGGGTCGCCGAAGAGATAGTGGTTGAACCAAGCCAGGTTGTACTGCATGACGGCTCGCATGGACTTGGGCTTGATGATGCCGTGTCCGAAGCCTTTGTAGACGATCATCTCGACCGGAACGCCCCGGTCCTCGAGCCCCTGCCTCAGCTCGTAAGCATTTGGGATGGGCACCCGCTTGTCCAGCTCGCCGTGCTGGATCAGGGTCGGCGTCTTGGCCTTTTTGATGTAGGACATGGGTGAAGTCTTTTGATAGACCTGCGGATCGTCGGCCGGATCATCGCCCAGGTAGTTGATCGTGAACGGGGTGATATCGGTGTTGTAGTAATAGGTGGCCCAGTTGGAGATCCCGGCTCCGACGGAGATGGCTTTAAAGCGGTCGGATGATGTCGTCAAGAAAGCGGAGATATAGCCGCCCTGGCTCCAGCCCATGCAGCCGACCCGGGCGGCATCCACCCAACCTTTCTTAATCAAGAAATCCACTCCAGAGACGACGTCCCAGGCGTCGCCGACGCCGAGGTTGCGGTAATTGAGCTTGCGGAATTTTTCGCCGTATCCCGCACTGCCGCGGTAATTGACCTTGAGGATGAGCGCCCCGCGCGCCGCCCAGATGTCCGAAGGATAGTAGCGCGCATCGGGGGAGAGGAGCGCCGGGCGGTCGACACCCGTCGGCCCGCCATGGATGATGCACAACAGGGTATATTTCCTGGACGGGTTGAAGTCCGCCGGCTTGATCAAAACGCCTTCGATCTCCGTCCCGTCCTGGCTCTTCCAGGAGATCACTTCTCTCTTTCCCAGGATGAAAGCGTTCGCCTGGTCTGTCATCTTTGTCAGCGGGCGAGGCTGGAAGGGAAGATCCGAGACGCATATTTCGTTGAGCGAGGTCGGGGAGGCGGCGCTCAAAGCCATCCGCTTTCCGTCCCGGGTGAATGAGAAAGAGCCGGCCATCAAGTTGTCCGGACTCGTGATCCGGGTGATTTTCAACGTGGCGGGGTCAAGCCGGAAAAGATGAGAGGCCGTTTTTTGGAGGGCCGAAAAATAAATGCCGTCGTCTGTCCAGGCCACAAAGCCCGGATTTTCATCAAAGCTGTCTGTCAGAGAGCGGATCGGCCCGCCTTCGGCCGGGACAAGGGCTAGGCGGGTGTCGTTGGCATTATATTTTGGGTTGCCCATGTAGGTGGAAAAAAGGATCTCTTTCCCGTCCGGCGACCACTGAGGGGAGGAGTCGGGCCCCGGCTGGGCCACAATTTTTTTGACTGAATCATCCGCCAAGTACAGGACATAGATGTCCGACGTCGCGCCGTTGATAAGGTCGGGATTGATCGTCGCGCTGAAGGCGATCTTGCTCCCGTCGGGCGACCAGGAAAAAGAGCCGACGGTAAAGTCCTTTCCTTTTGTCCGCTGCCGGCCGGCCTGCGGCTCTTTGAGGGCCTCGGCGACGTTGCATGTCCAGATGTGGGCGTGATTATATTCCCGCCGGACGGCTTCATAATCGCCCATGTATTCTTTGCGGTCCTTCATCGCTTTTGTAACGGCGTCCGATGCCGCGTAAGCGATGCTCTTGCCGTCGGGTGACCATTCAAATCCTGAAACGCCGGTTTCGGATTTCGTGAGTTGGATGGCCTCACCGCCGGCCGGGCTGATGAGAAAGAGCTGGCTTTTATCGCCGACACGGCTGCTGGTGAAGGCCAGCCATTTGCCGTCGGGCGACCAGTCGGGACTCGACGAGGATTTCTCGCCCCGCGTTAGTTGGAACAAGCTTCCGGTCACCGCATCGGCCAGCCAGATTTGCGTGACATAGGCATCCTGCTTGAAGTCCGTTTCCGTGACGGCATAAGCCACCCACTTGCCGTCAGGCGAGATCGTGGCCCCGCCCGCAGACTTAACCAACAGGAGGTCGTCGATTGTCGGGATGCAGCGGCCGCCTTGTGCGGCGGCCATCGCCGGAAGCGAGCTCACCAAAACAAAAATGAGCAAGCCCAGAACAAGATTTTTTTGCTGTTTCATTGGAAAGGCTCCTTTCGTTTTGTATACCTGAACGTCTGGTCCTTTTTGAAGAAATTCAAGAGTGAGCTCTTCTTATCACTGGCAGGGACATTCATCCTTTTCTCGGTTTTCGCAGCGGTGTCATATTCGATGCCGTAGAGCAACTTGATTTTCTCCGGGTCGTTGAGCGAGCGATGGAGCTCGGCCATATGAATCGGCCCATATCCTTCAAGCTCCATCCCCAGCAGGCTGAAGGTCAGGTCGATCCAGACCCATCTGTTCAATTGTTCATCAAAGATCTCCGTTGTCGCATGGCCCTCCGCCGTTCGCAGTTCGAAATTTTTCCCCTGGGACCAGATTCTGTGCATCTCGATCATGCGGGCCGGAATGCCGAGCGAATTGGCCGCGCGGACAAAAATCTCGGCCAGGTTTCCGCACCAGACATGATCGAGGCCGGCGACGGCCCGCCGGTATTGCTCAAAAGGCGTCGTTTTCATTTGGTCGGAAGGGATGCCGCGATGAGGATTGAGCGATTCCAGAAGTAAGCGGGCTAACGCCCGAGCTTTTTCACGCGGCGAGGCAAGATTCTGAACGACCGAGCCCCAGGTCTTTTCGGCAAACTCTTTGTCTTTCTCGTCGGGCCTATCGACGATCCAGTCTTCCACACGGCTGGAAACGAAGGGAATGTCCGATTTTTGGACGATGACATATCCGGGTGCTGTCTGGCCGCTTTTTGCATAGAGCTCTTTGGGGAAATAGCCGATGATCAGTTCATAGTCTTTGGAGGTCTTTCCCGAGGCGGCCACGGCGTGGATGCGGAGTGCAGTTCTTTGGGATTCCGGCTTGTGATTGTCCTCGAACGTGATGGTCAGGATTCCTGATTCTGATTTTTGAGTGTCGGTCCCGTTGATCGAATATAGAAAATAGCCGAAATCTTCGAGGTCTGAGCGGAATTTCAAACTCACACCGATGCCTGTCGGTGTTCTCTCCAAAGATTCGATCGCCACGTCTTCCCGCTGTGGATAGAGCTCGGCTTCATTGCTATGGAGCTCCACGATCTTGGTCAAAGGCTGCGTCGGGTGATCGACTCTGCAGGACGCGGCTATTGCCGCTAACACCAGGAGAGTCAGACAAACCCAGGTTTGTGTCCGCATTGTTCCTTTTAACCTACCAGAGCCCGTTCTTTTTTTCAAACAGATTCTATCAGCCTATCGAGGCGATCCGGGGCAGGCGTTCAGCGGCCCGCTTGCTTGACAGCCCGCGTTTCTTAAAACTAAGATTAACGCAAATCATGCTCCTTCATCGCAGATCATATCTCTTGGCCAAGTTGGCTCTTAAGTCCGCCGTCAATCATTTGTTTCAGGAGGCGCAAAAATCATGAGCGAGAATCATAAAGCACACAAATCAATCATCGGTGACATTAATTGGAGTCAGATGATGAAAATAAAATCACCCGTATTCCCTTTTGAAAGAAGGGGGAGAGAGGGAATTTTTGACTTTATTTTCAAGGCAATCCCGTGTCTTTTTCTGGCTTTTATGCTGATGCCTTCAAGCCCCGCCTTCTCTCAACCCGCGTCTCAACCCATGGAGGTCACGGTCTGCACCATCAGCCATACGGATAAAGATGCCGATGAGCGGCTCGAGCTTTTTAAGCAAATGGGCGTGACGAGCATCCAGACATATATCTTTTGGAACAAAGTCGAGAAGGATCCGGGCATACTGGACTGGTCCGAGTATGATGCGGACGCGTCCCTGTTCAAAAAGCACGGCATCAAGTGGGTCCCGTTCATTATTGCCGGTCCCTGGTACGTCACGCCGGAATTTGTCCGCCGCGATCCGCAGATCGTCATGCTCCGCTGTCTCGAGCACGGCCGCGACAGCGCCATCCCTTCGATCTGGAGTCCGCGCCTCCGCGATTATGTGCGCGGCTATCTTCAAAAGTTCGCCGAGCACTATCTGCCGATGGATGTCCTGGAATCCATCAACCTAGGGATCTCGGGCGATTATGGAGAAGCCATCTACTCCGTGCTCGGGAATTGGCCCGGTGAATATCATTCCCACGGAGGTTACTGGTGCGGTGACCGGCTGGCCGCCGCAGATTTTCGCCGGGCCTTGAGAGAGCTCTATAACGAAGACCTCCAAGCCTTGAACAGCGCTTGGATAAGCCGTTATTCGTCTTTCGAGGAGATAACGCCTTTTCTCCCTCAGCAGGCGCACTCGGAGCGAGCTTGGCAGGAGCTCCTTCGCTGGTACCGTGATTCCATGACCGATTTCGCCGACTTCTGGATGTCGGCGGCCCGCGAATTTTTTCCCAGCACCGAGATCTATCTCTGTACCGGCGGCGATATGTCGCCCGAGCACGGCTCGGACTTCAGCGCCCAGGCGAAAATCGCGGCCAAATATGGCGGCGGGATTCGCATCACGAATGAATCCAGTTCCTTCCCGCACAATGTCCGCCTGACGCGGCTGGTCGGGTCGGCCTGCCGATTCTATGGGGCGTATTTCGGGCATGAGCCCGCCTCAGCCGTGACTCCGGTGGGAATGCTGGGACGGCTGTTCAATGCCGTCGCGTCCGGCGCGCGGCAGTTGTTTTTATATCATACGCCTGAATTGATCGGCCTCAAAGAAGGAAAGCCTGTAATCGGGGAAGGCGGCCGCCACCACGTCTCTTACGGGGAGATGCAGAAGACGACGACGCCCGTGATTGATGTGGGCTTATTTTTCCCGACTCCGACTTCCCGAGAGGCGGTTCGAGAGCGGGAAGCGTTCGGCGACCTGACCGCCGATATCCGCCGCTTCGTCGATTACGATTTTCTTGACGATCGTCTCGTCCAGGAAGGAGCCCTTGCAGGAAAGGCGGTCCTGGTTTTGGCCGGAGTGAGCACCCTGGAGAGCCGGACCCTGGCCGCGATTCAAGCCTGGGTCGAAAACGGCGGCGTTCTCTTTGCCCTCAGCTGCCGGCCGTCGGATTGGGACGGCGACCTGCGGGCCTTTAACCGTCTCGTCGGCCTGACGGCGGGTTCGGATGAAATCCAGGGCATCACGGAAATATCCGTCGATGCGGCGAAGCGTCTTCCCTCGATCGCTTCGCTTCAATCTGTTTTTGTGACGCGGGCGTTCACCGCGCTATCCGCGGATGCGGAACCGCTTCTCTCCATGCGCTATGCCGCCAAAGGCAAGGTCGCCTGGATGCGCCGTCTGGGCAAAGGCCGGGTCTTTGCCTATTTCGGCCCCATGGACCTGAGGCCGGAGGAGGAGAGTTGGATGGTCGCCCACAATTTGCCCATGCGCTTTTTGAAGGACGGCATCCAGGACTGCATCGGCGAAGACGTGTTGAGAAAAATACCGCTCAGCCTGAATCTCGCGGTGCCGGGAGTGTTTCTTGTGGAAACGGCCGACGACATCCTGGCCTTAAACATGAATCCCATTTCCAAGAAAGTCGATTATCCAGGCGGATCGTTTGAAATCGCGGGCACAAGCATCCAGCGCTTGCCCAAAAAACAATGAAAGAAATCTCCCCCCAGACTCCTCCTTTTTGCAAAGAAAGGCTAAGCTTGCAGAAAAGATTTTAATTCATGGTATCAGTTGTCATACTCGCTTTGAGAATGAAGGGGAGAATTAAAAGGTCGCCGCTCATTCCGCTTTGGCCAATGGGGGAGGGGGGGCAATGTCTTTATTATTGTAGACGCATTAAATAGAATGTCATCGCGAGGAGCGAAGCGACGTGGCGATCTCACCTTTTTCTCGATGAGATTGCCACGCCGCAAGAACGGCTCGCAACGACGATGTAACATTTTTTATCGCGTTAACATTAAATTTCAGGAAAAAGTCTTAGATGGTCCGGCTGCGCGCTATCAGCGCCGGTACAAAAATATGCTGTGCTCCGTGCCGTCCTGGTCTTTGATCGAGAGAAATCCGGCTTCTTTGTCCTCCCATCCGGGGATGATGTAGTTGTGCGAAACAACGGGCGTTCCCGGCTTCAGCTCTTTCTCGAATTTCGGCCGGAGGAGTTCATTGGATTCCGGGAGGAGATAGATGGTGACGACGGTGGCGTCGGAGATGTCGGTCTTGGTCGCATCTTCGAGGCGGAATTTGACGAGCTTTTCGACGCCGGATTTTTTGGCATTCTCCTTGGATTCCTGGATCCGGGCAGGGTCGATGTCGATGCCGACGCCGTGGGCGCCGTATTTTTCCGCCGCGGATATCACGATCCGGCCGTCGCCGCAGCCGATGTCATAGACGACGTCGTTCTTGGTCACCTTGGCCAGCTCGAGCATCTTCTCCACGACTTCCATCGGCGTGGGAACGAACGGCGCCAGGTCTTCGGCATCTTCGAGCCCATGCGAGCCCAGCCAGATATCGATATTGTCGTCGCTGTCGTTGCGGAAGGAATACGGCCTCCCGGGAGACAGGGAATAGGTCACATTGCGTCCCCATTTCTTGTACGTGATCACCATGGTTTGGGTGGTCGGAATGCGGTCGACGGCGCCGACGGCCAGGCTTTTCTCCACGGGCTCAGCCGTCGAGCCGTTTGGCTTGAGAGAGTACGGGATGGCTTCCTTGGTGACGTTGCGGATCGTGATTTCCTTAGGCCCGGGAACTGCCGGCCGCGCTTTTTCAGCGGTCGTGGAGTCAGTCCTTTCCGCGGGTTTTTCCGTCAGAAATATATAGGCGGCGACCGCCAGCACGATCAAGACGGATAAAAGCGCTATAATTTCCTTGTTGCGTTTTGTCATGTTTTGTCCTTCGGTCAATCCTCTCCCTCTTTATATATGAGGAGGCGACTGAGGTCAAGAGAGATGGGGGCGGCACAGCCTGCTCTCTGCCCGCCGGCAGCTTAGGAGGAGTGCGTGGGAGGAATGGCAGGAGATAATTCTTTTTCTAGGGATAGTTTTTCCGGTAGAGAGAATCGGCCAGGGCCCGGGAAGTAATCCTACGCGGCGTCTTCCGCTCCATTGCCCGCAGGACCCTGGGCATGGCCGGGGGAAGTTCAGCCTCGAAGAAGACGTCGTGTTCACGGGCGGCGTGGCGCTGAATCCGGGGATTGTCCAAGTCCTGAAACAGGAGTCTTCAATCCGGGAGATCCTCATACCGCAGAGTCCTCAGATCACGGGTGCCCTTGGAGCGGCAATACTCGCTAGGCGAGATATGGTAGAATAAACCCGTAAGACTCAAGACGAAACTCGGGAAAGGAGCAGTCCCATCGATCCCAGAGAAAAACGCAAACGGGTCATGGCCCGATCCATCAAGCTCGGTCATTGCGTCTGTGATCCGCGCCAACCATGCCCGTGCGCCCTGTTCAAAGAAAAGAACGTCTGTACCTGCGCGGGCGAGCGGGTGCCGCTCGATGAACCGGGAAAAAAGGTCCGTCTGACCGAATATGTCAGGCATGCAGGGTGCGCGAGCAAGGTGAGCCAGAAAGACCTGCACGAGGTGTTGAAAAAATTGCCGGCCGTGAACGATCCCCGGCTGATCGTGGGTACGGCAACGGCGGATGACGCCGGCGTTTTCGAGCTCACGCCGGACATTACGATCGTCCAGACAGTGGATGTTTTCACACCCGGCGTGGACGACCCCTACACGTTCGGCCGGATTGCCGCCTGCAACTCGCTCAGCGACGTGTATGCCATGGGCGGACGGCCTGTCACGGCGCTTTCGATCATCGGGTTCCCCATCGAGCGGCTCCCCCACGAGGTCATGGCCGAAATCATCCGCGGAGGCATGGACGTGCTGGCCGAAGCAGACACCATCCTGCTGGGCGGCCACAGCATCAATGACGAGGAGGTCAAGTTCGGCTTCGCCGTCACCGGGCTTGTCGGCGCCTCGGAAATCATCACCAATGCCGGCGCGAAACCCGGCGACGTTCTCATCCTGACCAAGCCGCTGGGTACCGGCATCGTCTCGCTGGCCGCCCAGATCGGCCGCGCCTCGCAGGAAGCGATCGATGCCATGGGGCAATCGATGACCGCGCTCAACCGGAGGGCTGCCGAGATCATGGTCAAGCACGGCGCGACCGCCTGCACCGATGTGACCGGATTCGGCCTGCTGGGGCACCTTGCCCAAATGGTCATTGAAAGCAAGGTCACCGCGGAAATATGGTGCGACCGGCTGCCGCTTTTTCCCGGCGTGTCGGACTACGTCCGCCAGGGCATGTACTCGGGGGCCAACGAGCGCAATGCCGATTACAGCGCGCCGCTGACCGAATTCGCCGGCGATATCTCCGAGGAAACAAAGGCGATTCTGTACGATGCCCAGACCTCCGGCGGCCTGCTCATTGCCTTTCCGCGGGAAAAAGCCGACGGGGCGCTCGAAGAAATGAAAAGATCGGGCGTGCATCAGGCAGCGGTGGTCGGCAGGATTATCGGCTCCTCAAAGGGAAAAATACGCGTTGAGAAAAGCCCAACCGATAACGACTGGCATAGGGAAAGGCCGTCAAGACACGGTCAAGAACCGGACGAGGATGAAGAACCTAAACCCATTAGGGAGGCAGCGATGACTGAACACGACAGCAATCACCCGGAAGAATGTTGTGCCGAGGGCTCCGGAACTCCGGACCAGGCCCTGGACATGTTCCAGAATTTCATGGGCACGGTGTTGAAACCCGGCGCTCTTGACGTGGTGACCAAAGAGCTAATCGCCGTAGCCCTTGGGCTGGCGGTCAACTGCGTGCCCTGTTCGAAGATCCATATCAAAAAAGCCCGGGACATGGGGATCGGCAACGAAGAGCTAGAGGAAGCCGCGGCGCTCGCCACGGCTTTCGGGGGCTGCAGGGCCATGATGCTGTGGAACGAGCTCAAGAAAGAGACCGGTTGATCTATTCCTGGAAACGAAACTGCAAACAGGGGATAGGACGTTCCTTTTTTCGCGGCGTGACGACTCAGCGCTCCGAACGCAAAAATCCCTCTTCTCACTTGTCCAAGGCTGAATGAGTCCCGGTTCAGACCAGGATCAAGCGGCCAAGTTCCAGACTAGAGTCTGGTCAAATTTTTGGCAAGGGGTAATTTAGGCAAAAACAAGAACCCAAAAGATCTAGATTAAACGCTGTATATTTTACCGGCTGGCAAAAAAACTCGCGAGTAAATTTGACAGCTGGTTAAAAAAATAGTAATTTATGACTCATGAAAATACGTTACCTGGCCGGACAAGTGCGCGCTGACTTGCGCCGGAAAATGGTTTTTGTGGCCGGGCCCCGACAGGTCGGTAAGACCACCATGGCGAGGCAGATCATCGGTGGCTCTGGTCTCTATCTCAACTGGGATGTGCCCGAACACCGTGAAACCATCCTACGCCGGGAATTGCCGGCTTCGGGAGGTCTCATCCTTGACGAGATCCACAAATACCGTTCCTGGCGCAATTATCTGAAAGGGCTGGTGGACCAGCCGGAACGGAAGTTGCATATCCTGGTCGTCGGTAGCGCCCGCCTTGATATTTACCGTTTCGGCGGCGATTCGCTACAAGGCCGCTACTATTTTCTGCGCCTGCATCCGTTTTCTGCGGCCGAACTCAAGTTGCAGCGGCCGCAGGAATTGCTAGACCTGCTGACCCTGGGCGGCTTTCCGGAACCATATCTGTCTGGCTCGCAGACAGCGGCCCGCCGCTGGGCGCGATCTTACCGCAGTCGCGTGCTCCGGGAGGAGGTCACCTCCTTGGAACATATTCTCGATCTCGGCAATCTGGAGCTACTGACCCTAAGGTTGCCCGATCTGGTCGGTTCGCCTCTTTCAGTAAACGCTTTGCGCGAGGACCTGCACGTGAGTCACAAGACCGTGAGCCGCTGGCTGCTGGTTTTGGAGCGGTTTTATTTCCTTTTCCGCCTCGCTCCCTTCGGCGCTCCCGCTATCCGGGCCGTGAAAAAGGAAGCCAAGCATTACCATTATGACTGGAGCCAGGTCCCTGATATGCCCAGGAGATTTGAAAACCTGGTGGCATCGCACTTGCTCAAATGGGTGCACTTCGAGCAGGATGTGCATGGCCGTGATTTCGATCTCAGGTATTTTCGTGACGTGGATGGCCGCGAAGTTGACTTTGTTATTTGTGAAAACCGAAAGCCGCTGCGTTTCATCGAGGTAAAATGGGACGACGCGGCGGTATCGCCTGCTCTTTGCTATCTGAAAAAAAGATTTCCTGCGGTGGAAGCGTTGCAGATCAGCGCCACAGGCAAGAAGGATTTTCTGTCCCGCGAGGGAATCCGCGTCCGCCCGGCGCTGTCATTCCTGCGTGAACTCGTGTAAAAAAATGGGGACGGTGGGTGACTTTGTGACTTATTAACTTGAATACTCTCCTCCATCACCTTTTTTTGATTATTGACATGAGAAACCACCGCAGTTATGA